>JANWHD010000018.1 GCA_025450585.1 Solirubrobacterales bacterium | reverse complement strand
TCGAGGTAGCGGAGCGTCTCCGCGTCGACCGGGAAGATCGCGCAAGTGGCGCCCATCTCGGGCGACATGTTCCCGATCGTCGCGCGGTCGGCAAGCGGCAGGTTAGGCAGCCCGGGGCCATAGAACTCGACGAACTTGCTCACCACCCCGCGCTCGCGCAGCATCTCGGTGACGGTGAGGACCAGGTCGGTGGCGGTGGCCCCCTCGGGGAGTTCGCCACCGAGCTTGAAGCCGACCACCTGCGGCAGCAGCATCGAGATCGGCTGGCCGAGCATCGCCGCCTCGGCCTCGATCCCGCCGACCCCCCAGCCCAGCACGCCGAGCCCGTTGACCATTGTCGTGTGCGAGTCGGTGCCGACCAGCGTGTCGGGGTAGGCCTGCAGAACACCGCCGCGCTCGCGGCTGTAGACCACCTGGGCGATGTACTCGAGGTTGACCTGGTGGCAGATGCCGGTCGCCGGCGGCACGACGCTGAAGTTGTCGAAGGCCTCCCGCCCCCACTTGAGGAAGGAGTAGCGCTCGCGGTTGCGCTCGAACTCACGCTCGGCGTTGACGGCGAAGGCGCGCTCGTTGCCGAAAGCGTCGACCTGGACCGAGTGGTCGATCACCAGGTCGACGTCGACCAGCGGGTTGATCGCCTCGGGATCGCCGCCGATCTCCGCCATCGCGTCGCGCATCGCCGCCAGGTCGACCACCGCCGGCACCCCGGTGAAGTCCTGCATCAGCACCCGGGCGGGCTGGAACGGGATCTCGGTGCTGGGCTCTGCAGCAGCCTCCCACCCGGCAATCCCCTCGATCGCCCCCTTTGTGACTGCGACCCCGTCCTCCAGCCGCAGCACGTTCTCCAGCAGCACCTTGATCGAGTAGGGCAGCCGGCCTGCGTCGAAGCGATCCGTCAGCGCGTCGAGCCGGAAGATCTCGTAGGAGCGGCCACCGACCTCGAGCGTGGAGCGCGCACCAAAGGAGTCGGGAGAGCTCATGCTCTCCATCCTAGGATGGAGAGCACCCAACCGCGTCGCCAGGCGGGTGGGACTTGCTTGCGTCGGTTGCCGGCCCAGGGGTAGAGGAGCTCAGAGGGAGCTCCGTGACCGAAGGAGAATCGAGATGGGAACGCTGATCGCGACAACACAGGCCACCATCGACGGCGTCATAGACCCGGTCGGCGAGTGGGTGCAGGCGGACGGAGACCACGGCGAGTACTCGTTCGAGCGCCAGGCGAGATCCAGCGGGCTGGTTCTGGGCCGCAAGACCTACGAAGGGCTGGCGGGATACTGGCCGAGCCAGTCTGGCAAGTGGGCGGACATGGTCAACTCGATGCCGAAGTACGTCGGGTCCAACACCCTGTCCGGCGATCTCGAGTGGAACGCAACCCTGCTCGAGGGGGACCTCGGGGACTCGATCCCGAAGCTGAAGGACGAGGTCGACGGTGACCTGTTCATGCACGGGAGCGGCGAGTTCGCCTACGCCCTCGCCGAGAAGGGCCTGGTCGACGAGTACGAGGTCTACCTGAACCCGCTCGTCTGGGGCGAGGGAAACGTCCACGTGCTCGGCGACAGGGGAACCGTCAGGATGGAGCTCGACGAGGTGAAGCGGTTCGACTCCGGGGTGGTTCTCCTCACCTATCTCCCGGCGTCTTGAGAGGAGAGACGATGCCCAAGGTCACCGCAAACATGATGATCGCGCTCGACGGCTACGCGGCCGGCGAGGGACAGAGCCTGGAGCGCCCGTTCGGGGACATCGACACCGACCGCCTGGAGGCCTGGAGGTTCGATCACGCGGAGGAAAACGCCGAGGAGATCGCGGCGATCGCCACCGCCGGCGCCTACGTGATGGGGCGCAACATGTTCGGTCCCGACCGCGGCGCGTGGGACCTCGATTGGCGGGGCTGGTGGGGGCCCAACCCGCCCTACCACGCGCCGACGTTCGTCCTCTGCCACCGCCCGCGCCCCAGCATCGAGATGGAGGGCGGCACCGTCTTTCACTTCGTCACCGACGGGATCGACGCGGCGCTCGAGCGGGCTCGCGAGGCCGCGGGCGAGAAGGACGTCTCGATCGCCGGCGGCCCCGGCACCCTCAACCAGTACCTCGCCGCTGGACACGTCGACGAGCTGCGGCTCCACGTGGCGCCGTTCGTAGCGGGTGGCGGAGAGGCGCTGTTCGCGGGCGCCGGGGGGCTGGAGCTGACGCCGGTTAGCAGCCGCGCCACGCCCCACGTCACCCACCTCGTCTACCGCCGCCGCTGAGGAGCGAGGGCGCAACCCGGCCGGCTACTGCTTTTCGATGTCCTTGCCGGGGCCGCCGATCAGCTTGTCGCTCCCACTGCCGCCCTTCAAGATGTCGCGGCCGGGGCCGCCGATCAGCTTGTCCGCCTCAGAGCCGCCGCGGAGAATGTCGTTTCCGCGCCCGCCGTCGATCTTGTCGCTCTCCGCGCCGCCACTCAGCCTGTCGTTGAGGTTGCCGCCGGTGATGGAGTCGAAGTCGAGCCCACCGTCGAAGACGTTGATGTGACCCGGGGCCCCGATGAACTTGTCGCTGGAGTATTCGGTCGGGTCGCTTGCCGTGGCGATGGCGTGGATCTCGATCGGCCCCTGGCCGCCACCGAGGTCGTCGGGCAACTGCGAGAAGTCGTAGAGGGTGGACACGGACGAAGAAGCCTCGATCCGCCTCAGGTCCCGGCAGTAGACAGGACCGTTGTCGACGAAAGCGCCGCTGACGGTGATCTCGCCGTCGCTCGCGCAGCGAGGGACGATTTTTCCCTCGCCGCCGTCGATCGTGAGCACGCCGTTGGCGAAGGTGCCAAAGGCGTCCGCCCTCGCCGGCATGAGCACCGCGACAGCCAGCGCAAGCGTCGCGCCAATCAGCGCCCAGCCGGCTGATCCGCCGAACCGAAGCCGAAGCGCTGCCATCGTTGCCACGAACCGGAGTTTAGATCGTCTCGAAAAGGGGAGGAGTCCTCGTAGCATCTAGTGCTACAGTTGTGCACATGGCTCGAGACGTTTCGATCCGCGAGCTTCGCAACTCCACCTCGAGTGTCGTCGCCGAGCTGGAGGCCGGAGAACGACTGACGCTCACCGTCAATCGCCGGCCGGTCGCCGACATCCTTCCGCACATTGAGCAGCGCGATCCGTGGGTTCCCTCCTCCGAGCTTCGGCGGATCGTGCACGAAGCGTCCGCCGATCCTGGCCTACTCGACGATCTCGACGACGTCCGCGGCGCAGAGCTCGACGATTGAGCAAAGCAGTCGCCGACACTTCGATCTTCATCGCCCAGGAGACCGGTCGCGAACTCGGAGAGCTTCCCGAGAAGATCGCTGTCTCGGTCATCACCGTCGCGGAGCTGGAGCTAGGGGTGCTGCGCGCCACCGATTCAGAGGTCCGTGCTCGCCGCCTCTCCACCCTCTCCCGAGTGCAATCGACCTACCCTCTCCTGCCGGTCGGCCCCGAGGTCGCAAGCTGCTTCGCCCGCATCGCAGCAGCCGAGCGTTCTCGCGGCCGCCGCCTCCGCCGCCACGACACTTGGATCGCCGCGACGGCAATGAAACACGGAGCTGCGATTCTCACCCAAGACTCCGATTTTTCTAGCTTCGACGACGTAGCGGTTGTGCGAGTTTGATTGGCTCGTGAACTGGGCTAGTTGACCTCTAGCCACACCGGCGGTAATGCAAGTACACGGTCGCGCCGAACGTGCGGGTCTCGACCAGCTCGAGGTCGATGTGCACGTCCGGCGGGAAGTACGGCGTGCCACCACCGACCACGATCGGGATGACGAACAGCTCGAACTCGTCGATCAGCCCGCGCCGCATGCATTCCGCCGCAAGGCCGGCGCCGCCGACCGCGATCCTCCGGTCCCCGAGCGCGGCGATCTCCTCCTCGAGCGTTCCCGTGGCCAGGCGGTTGCTGCCCTCGACGCTCGTCAGCGTGGTCGAGAACACGATCTTCTCGAGCGGGCGCCAGATCTCGGCGAACTCCGCCATCACGGGGTCGGAGAACTCCTCGGTGTCCCACACGAGCATCGTCTCGTAGAGGCGCCGGCCGAGCAGTTGGGCGTCGGTCACGGCGGCCCGTTCGTTGTGGAACCGGTGCAGCTCCTCGCTGGGCACCGCCCAGTCGAAGCTTCCGTCGGGTCCGGCGATGTAGCCGTCGGCCGACAGGCTCATGGAATAGGAGATCACGAGGACATAGTGAACCGCGTCGAGCCGACGGCCTTCACGACCGAGAAATCGTCGTGGTCGAAGAACTCCACCACGGCTCGATTCCCCTGCGCAGCCACAGCTCGCGAGGAATCTCGGCTGACTCGGGAACGGACAGAACCATAAGACCACCTAACTGCGGAGGTTGCGGCCCGCGAGATGCAGACGTATACGGTGGCGGCAACGACGACTGGAGAGGGAGGACCATGAACCAGGAGCCCAGCGCCGCCGATCCCGGCAAGAGCCTGCCGCTTGCCTCTTACTTCCTCGGCCCGAAGGCACAGAACGCCAGCATCTGGCAAGAGTTGATCGAGCGCGTCTTCGACGACTACGTGCACTGGCGGCGCAACTACTTCCCGGAGGATAAGTCGTTCCTGACGCGGGGCGATTGGCGCGACCCCGAGGAGCTCGACTGGCTCGACGAGCTCTCCGACAAGCTCGACGGCGTACTCGACGCGCTCAAGTCGGACTTTCCCTTCTACTCGCCCCGCTACATCGGCCACATGAACTCGGAGCTGACGCTGCCAAGCGTCCTCGGCCTATTCGCCGGCCTCCTCTACAACCCCAACAACGTCTCGCCCGAGGGCGCTCCGGTGACGGTTGGGCTCGAGCGCGAGGTCGGCGAGCTCCTCGCACAGATGCTGGGCTTCCCCGATGGCGACGCGAATCGGGCCGGAGCGCCCTGGGGGCACCTCACCTCCGGCGGCACGGTCGCGACCCTGGAGGCGCTCTGGGTCGCGCGACAGGCGCAGTTCCTGCCGCTGGTCCTCGCCGATCTCTGCGAGCGAAGAGAGCCGAGGCGGAACGCCGTGAGGGCGCTCGAAAATCGCGGAGTCCCGCCCCGCGACACTGCCGGCCTGGTGGACTCGGGCGCCTGGCAGGAGCTCCGTGATCGACTCCGCCCGCGCGAGGACGCCGATCTCCTTCACGTCCCTCCCAGCGAGCAGCTATCGCTGCTGGCGGAGCTCCACGACGCGCTGCTCGCCGAGCTCAGCGATGGCGGGCAGGCCCAGGGCGCGCTCGTCTCCAGCTTCCTCGGCGAGGCGGTGGAGAGAAGCCCGCTGAACCCAGCGTCGGTCGGTTTCGCGGCGGCGCTCGCCGAGCTCAACCGGTCCGCAAAGACGAGCCTGCAGCGCGGAGTCGTACTCGCCTCCGAGGCGGCCCATTACTGCCTGCAGAAGGCCTGCGACGTGCTCGGCTACGGCCACGACGGACTGCGCAGTATCCGGGTGGACGAGAGCTTCCGGGTCGACGTCGACGCGCTGGAAACGGCCATCACGGAGATCGAGGAGAAAGACGAGGAGTACCTCGCCGCCGTGGTCGCGATCGCGGGCACGACCGAGGAGGGGGCGGTCGACCCCGTGCACAAGATCCTCGCGCTGCGCGAACAGAAGCCGTTTTGGCTTCACGTCGACGCAGCCTGGGGAGGCTACGTCGCGACCGTCTTCGGCCGCGGCGAGGAGGGCCAGCTGCTTAGGGACGGCTCCGGCGCCGCAAAGGGCGCGGTCGGTGAGGACCTGCACGAGGAGGTTCGACGAGCATTCGGCGCGATCGGCGCTGCCGACTCGGCAGTCGTCGATCCCCACAAGCTCGGCTACGTCCCGTACCCCGCTGGCGCGATCGTCTTCCGCCACGGCGGCACCCGCCCGCTAACCGCGCAGGCGGCCTCCTACATCGGCACCGCTGGCAAGGCGAAGGACGACCCGCTTGCAGCGGAGGCGCTGTCGAGACCCGAGACCATCGGCGAGTACGTGCTCGAGGGATCGAAGCCGGGCGCCGCGGCCACCGCCGTCTGGCTCGGCCACAAGGCGATTCCCCTGACCGCAAAGGGCCACGGCCGGATCGTCGGCGAGACGCTCGGGGCCGCCCGGCGGTTCGCCTGCGCTCTCAAGCTGATCGACTCCGACGCCGCTCAGCACGAGCGCCTCGGTGTGGACGGTCAGCGCGAGCACCTCGGCGCGAACGATCTCTCGATCGGCTTCCAGCTCGTCGTCGAGCCCGACACCAACGTGGTCACCTTCGTCGCGCGGCCGCTCCGTCGCGCCGGCGAGGGACTCGAGCCCGTCAACTGGAGCCTGGCCGACCTCAACACGATCAACCAGCGCATCCACGCCCGGATGAACGCCGCGCGCCCGTCCCAGGACGCGGCTGACGGCAACCCGTCGGGACCCGTTCCGCCCTACCGGCATCCCTTCTTCGTCTCGCGTACGCAGATGGAAAGCCTCCGGCAACCTGGCGGGACGTACTCGTTCGCATCGGTGGCGCCGCTGCTCGCGAAGCTCCTCCCCAAAGGCGCCGACCACGAGCAGGAATACGACGAAAGCGCGGCGGGGATATTCGCGATCCGCTGCGTGGTGATGAATCCGTTCTACCAGCTCGCCCGGGATCACGGGGAGGACCATCTCGCAGCGTTCGTGGAGCGTCTCCACGGCGTCGGCCGCGATGTCCTCACCCAGTTCACGGAGGAGCTGTTCGCGGTAACGCTGATCGAGTGCGAGGCGGGTACGGCTGCCTCGGTGAAGGCCGACCTGGACGGGGACGCGGGCAAATCGTTGCGCCGGACGATGGTGGTCGTAGATGAGGCCGGCGCTGAGTCGATTCTGATCGAGGTTCGCGCTCCGGCCAAGGAGGACAGCAACCCGCGCGAGCGCCTGCGGCGGCTCGTCGCCGAGCACATCGCCTCGGGCATTAAGAGTGCCGAGACGTTCATCGGCAGCGGACGCAAGCACCGGGGCCGATTCGACAGCGAAGCGCGCCCTGCCTCATACGTCCTCCTAGCAGCCAACGTCGGCCGCGCGACCGAACTGCTCGACCGGTCGGTGACGGTCGAGCTTCCCCCCGGAGCCGGTGTCGAGGGTCGCCTGGTCAGCGGTCGCTACGACATCGCGCTGAGCTTCTCGGGCTTGGATCGCACGAGCGCCCTGAAGGCCCTCGCGCGGGCCATCCTCTGCGAGGGCCATGCTGGCGGATCGTCCTGCGCTGGCCCCTGCAAGGACCTGGTCAAAGAGATCAGGGCCCTGTCCGTCACCGGGTCCTGACGCCCACGTGCGCCTCGCCCTCGCTTAGCGCTTGTCGGTCTGACCCGAGGCGACGCTGGCGGCGGCCTTCTGGCCGGCTTCGCCGCTGGCGACCTTGACCGAGATGCCGGGGCTGGCGAGGGCGAAGTGGGCTAGCAGGCGCTGCTGGACCGGAGCCACGGAGATCTCGACCTTGTTGCGCTCGATGGCCTTGACGACGGCTGCCGCGACCTGCTGAGGGGTTCCAGTCCCCAAGCCCGGGATCGGGTCGGCACCCGAGTCGGCGTACATGCCCGCTTCGCGGATCGTGCCCGGCGAGACGATCGAGACGCCTATGCCGAGCGGGTTGAGGTCGGCGCGGAGGCCTAGGGCGAAGCCGCGCAGGCCGAACTTGGTCGCGTTGTAGACGGAGGAGAGCGGCGTCGCCGACTTGCCCGAGAGCGAGGAGATGAAGACCATGTGACCCTTGCCGCGCTCGACCATGCCCGGCTCCAGGGCGCGGGCGAGATGCATCGGCGCCTCGAGGTTGACCCGCAGCGTGCCCTCCAGCCGCTCGCTGGTGTACTCGGGCAGGCGCCCGGTCCCCGGCAGCCCCGCGTTGGCGACGAGAACGTCGACGTCCCCGGCCTCGGCAGCCAGCTTCTCCGCCGCGCCCGGCTCGGCCAAATCCGAGGGCACCACGCGGTGACCCTCACCGGGCAGCTCGGCCGCAAGCTCCTCCAGTGCCTCGGCCTTGCGGCCGCTCAGCACCAGCTTGGCGCCACGCCCGGCGAGCGCCTCGGCAATCGCTCGCCCAAGCCCTCCCGTGGCCCCGGTGAGCAGCGCTGTCTTGCCGGCAAGTTCCATCCCAGCGCGCAAGCTAGCACCGTGGGCGTCGAAAGGATCTGGGCAGGCTAAGTGCGAAAGACCACAAAATGTTTGTTTTCTATGAGCAAACCGCCGGGCGATCGTCTACACTGCCGCCGTTCCGAATAACCGAAACGCCGAGTCCCGTGCGCTGGAGGCGCCACGGGAGCGGGGGAACCACGTTTTCGGGGCTAACTCGCCTAGTTCAGGCGGGGGCGCAGGCTCCTATAGCGCCAGCCCGACAGCTAACCCCGTAGGCCGACGAAGGAGATCGGTTTGCGCAACAACAGGCATAGATTCAAGCTGGGCATTGCTACGGGGCTGGTGCTTTCGGCTCTCGCTTTGACGCCAGGAGCCGCATCGGCCGCTTGCGACGGTGGCGGGGTCTCATCGGCGGAAGTGGATATCTGCACCCCCACTGCCAAAGGCCGGCTACTCGACAATGGGATGCTCGTCCCGCCCAAGTCCGCTCCCCCGAAGGTCAAGGCCGTGATCGCCGCGGCTAACAAGATCCGCACCAAGCCCTACGTCTTCGGCGGCGGCCACGCCCGCTGGTGGGACAGGGGGTACGACTGCTCCGGCTCGGTCAGCTATGCGCTGCACGGCGGCAACTTCCTCGAAAGCCCGCTGCCGTCGGGCCCGATGGCGAATCTGGGCCTGCCCGGCGAAGGTCGCTGGATCACGGTCTACTCCAATCCCGGCCACGCCTACGCGGTGATAGCCGGCTTCCGCTGGGACACCTCCGGCAACACCGACGGGTCCACCGGGCCGAGCTGGCACGAAGACCTGCGTACCTCCGCCGGCTTCACAGCCCGCCACCCCGCCGGTTACTGAGCCTCAGGCAGGGCAGTACTCCGCCCCGGCCAAACGGCCGGGGCGAGATTGTCCTTGCTTTCCTCAACCGCTCGGATAACGTTTTCGTGTAGCTGCTACACCCGACATCCGCTTGGCCGACCTCACCAAGCACTACGGCGAGGTGGTCGCGGTTGCGGGAATTAGCCTCGAGATCGAGGCCGGGGAGTTCTTCACGATGCTCGGCCCTTCGGGTTCGGGGAAGACGACGACGCTGCGGATGATCGCCGGCTTCGAGGACCCCAGCGGCGGCACGGTCGAGCTTGCGGGCGAGGACGTGAATCGCGTGCCGCCATACGACCGCGCGGTCAACACGGTCTTCCAGGACTACGCCCTCTTCCCCCACATGACGGTGGGCGAGAACGTCGCCTACGGGCTGCGCGTCGCCAAGGTCGCGAAGGCCGAGCGCGCCCGCCGCAGCGAAGAGGCGCTGGAGATGGTGCGCCTGCCGGGCTACGCCGACCGCAAGCCGGCTGAGCTCTCCGGCGGGCAGCGCCAGCGCGTCGCCCTGGCACGGGCGATCGTCAACCGGCCCAGGGTGCTCCTCCTCGACGAGCCGCTGGGCGCGCTCGACCTGAAGCTGCGCGAGCAGATGCAGGTCGAGCTGAAGGCGATCCAGGGCGAGGTCGGGATCACCTTCGTCTACGTCACCCACGACCAGGACGAGGCGCTGACGATGAGCGATCGCATCGCCGTCTTCAACCAGGGGCGGATCGAGCAGGTCAGCCCGCCGGTCGAGCTCTACGAGCACCCGGCCACCGAGTTCGTCGCCGGCTTCGTCGGCGTCTCCAACCTGCTCGAGCGCGACGGCTCGCGCTTCACGATCCGTCCCGAGAAGATCCAGCTGGTCGACCCCGGCGCCACCGCCAACGGCCTGCGCACCGAGCGCGGGCACATCGCCGGCATCGCCTACGCGGGGATGGTGACCCGCTACACGGTCGCCCTCGACGCGGGCGGAGAGCTTCAACTCGTACGGCAGAACGTGGAGGGCACGTCATCGGACGCGGCCTCCGAGCAGGGGAGGGAGGTAATCGTCGGCTGGCGCCCGGAGCACACGGTCGCCGTCCGTGGCAGTTCCACAACAGAGGAGGAATCACCGTGAGAACAAAAGACGCACACCCAGCACGGATGGCATGGCTGATCGTCGCAGGACTGCTGAGCTTCATGCTCCTGCTCGCCGGCTGCGGCTCCAGCGATGACAACGGCGGCACCGCGGGCGACGAACTGCAGAAGGTAGGCAAGGGCGAGGGATCGCTCAACCTGATCAACTGGGCCGGCTACGTCGAACCGGAATGGACCAAGCCGTTCGAACAGAAGACCGGCTGCAAGGTCAGCCCCAAGGTGGCCGGCACCTCCGACGAAATGGTGCAGCTGATGCGAACTGGCGAATACGACGGCGTCTCAGCCTCGGGGAACGCCACCGCCCGCCTCTTCGAAGGTGGTGACGTCGACCCGGTCAACGTTGACCTCGTCCCGAACTACAAGACCGTCTTCTCCGACCTCAAGGGTCAGCCGTACAACACCTTCGACGGCAAGCCCTACGGGATACCCCACGGCCGCGGGGCGAACCTGCTGATGTGGAACAGCGACACGGTGAAGCCTGCGCCCAAGTCGTGGAACGTGACGCTCGACCCCAAGGTCGCATCGACGTACAGCGGCAAGATCAGCCAGTACGACGACCCGATGTCGATCGCCGAAGCGGCTCTCTACCTGAAGATGCACAACCCCGACCTCGGGATCGAAGATCCCTACGAGCTGAACGACGAACAGTTCGAAGCGGCCGTGCAGCTGATGAAAGAACAGCGGCCCCTGGTCGGCGAATACTGGGGGGAAGCCGAAAAGCAGATCTCCTCCTTTGCCAGCGGCGACATTCAGGTCGGGACGACGTGGCAGTACCAGTACTTCTTGCTGAAGGGAGAAGGCAAGCCGGTGGCGGCCAGCCCGGCAAGCCAGGGCTTCCTCCCCGAAGAGGGCGCGACGGGATGGTCCGACACCTGGATGATCAGCTCCGAAGCGGCGCATCCCAACTGCATGTACATGTGGATGAACTGGATCATCGAACCGGAGGCGAACGCCCAGGTGGCGGAATACTTCGGCGAGGCGCCGGCGCAGGAACTGGCCTGCGAGAAAACCGTAAATCCGAACTTCTGCGCTGAATATCACGCGGAAGAACCCAATTTCTGGAAACGCGTCTACTACTGGAAGACCCCGCTAGCCGACTGCGGCAACGGGTCCGAAGACTGCAAGGACTACAACGACTGGGTCCAGGCCTGGACCTCGATCAAGGGTTGAGCCGCAGGCTCGCCAACCTGTTTCACGGGCGTCCCCGCCTACAGGCGGGGACGCTCCTGGCGGGCCCCGTCGGCTGGCTGGTCGTCGGCTACCTCGGCTCGCTTGCCCTCCTCCTCGTCGCCTCGCTGTGGTCGGTCAACGCCGTCAGCGGCGAGCTCGTGAAAAGCCTCAGCTTCGAAAACTTCGAAATCCTCTTCGACGAACCGGTGTACCGGACGATCGTCGGCCGCACCGTGCTGATCGCCGCGCTGGTGACGCTCACCGACGCGGTGCTCGCCTTCCCGATCGCCTTCTACATGGCGAAGGTCGCGAGCCGCCGGGCCAAGGCGGCCCTCGTCGTCGCTGTACTGATCCCACTCTGGTCGAGCTACCTGGTCAAGGTCCTCTCCTGGCGCAACATGCTCGGCGGCGGCGGCCTGATCGACTGGGCTCTCGAGCCGCTCGGCTTCAGCGGGCCCGGCTACGGCAACGTCGCCGTCTGGCTGGTGATGACCTATCTCTGGCTGCCGTACATGATCCTGCCGATCTTCGCGGGGCTGGAGCGCATCCCCGACTCGTTGATCAGCGCCTCCGAGGACCTCGGCGCCAAGCCCTTCACCACCTTCCGGCGGGTGATCCTGCCGCTCTCCTTCCCCGCCGTCGTCGCCGGCTCGATCTTCACCTTCGCCCTCACCCTCGGCGACTACATCACGCCGCGCCTGGTCTCCAACAACCAGTTCATCGGCAACGTCGTCTTCAACAACATCTCCAACAACCTGCCCTTCGCCGCGGCCCTGGCGCTGGTGCCGATCGTGGTGATGGTCGGCTACCTGCTCGTCGCCCGAAAGCTCGGCGCCTTCGAGCACGTATAGGAAAACGGTGAGACTCTCGAGACGATCCACGATCCTGCTCCGCGTCGCGGTCGGCGCGGGCTTGGCGTTCATCTACGTACCGCTGGTCGTCCTCGGGATCTACGCGTTCAACTCGAGCATGATCCTCGAATGGCCACCGCCCGGCCTCACCTTCGAGTGGTTCCCGAAGGCGATCGAAAGCACGGCCCGCGACGCCTTTTGGACCTCGATCAAGGTCGGGCTCGCCGCCACCGCGATCGCCCTGGTGCTGGGGACGCTCGCCTCGCTGGCCGTCGCTCGGCACCGCTTCTTCGGCCGCGAGACGATCTCCTTCCTGGTCATCCTGCCGATCGCACTACCGGGAATCGTGACCGGGGTGGCGCTCAACAACACCTTCACCCAGGTGCTCGGCATCGACCTCTCTTTGTTCACCGTGATCGTCGCCCACGCCACCTTCTGCATAGTCGTCGTCTACAACAACTCGATCGCGCGCCTGCGCAGGATGTCCTCCTCCTTCGAGGAGGCCTCAGCCGACCTCGGCGCCAGCACCTGGCAGACCTTCCGCTACGTAACGCTCCCCAACATGCGCTCGGCGCTGGGCGCCGGCGGCCTGCTCGCCTTCGGCCTCTCCTTCGACGAGATCATCGTCACCACGTTCACGATCGGGGCCGGAGAACAGACCCTCCCCTACTGGATCTTCAGCAACCTCTTCCGCGCCCAGGAGCGCCCGATCGTCAACGCCGTCGCCGTGATCGTCGTGCTGATCTCGATCGTCCCCGTCTACCTCGCTTACCGCCTCACCCGCGAGGAAGGCGGCGTCGCTGCTGCTCGCGGAGGGCGAGGCAAGATCGAGGGCGGCGGGGTCGAGACCAAGGCCACCGCCGTTCCGTAACCGGGACCCCCGCTGCATCTAAGATGAGACCGATCGGTCTCATTAGACTGGCTAGCCCTCAGAGAGTAGGAAATGAGACCGATCGGTCTCATTACGCTCCCGCTCGCCCAATAAGCACTGAATGAGACCGATCGGTCTCATTCATGCTATCTTGCCGCGATGGAGCAAACCAACTCCCCGGCGGCGCTGGGGGTTGCGATCCAAGCCCGCCGCAGCGCCCTGAAGCTCACCCAGGACGACCTGGCGCTCTCGATCGGCGTCAACCGCAAGGTCATCGGCCAGCTCGAGGGCGGCAAGGAGACTGTGCGGCTCGACATCGCGTTGAAGGCGGCGCGGGCGCTCGGGTTGAACGTCGGAGTCGAGGCACGTGGCGAAGCCCGAGCTTGAGGTCCACCTCGGCGAGCGTCTCGCCGGCACACTGCTGCGCAAGGACAACGGCAACCTGCAGTTCCGCTACGACCCAACCTATGTAGAGGCCAAGGGACCGCCCCTCTCGGTGAACCTGCCGTTGCGGACCGACTCCTATCCGCACCGCGACTGCCTGGCCTTCTTCGGCAACCTCCTGCCCGAGGAGGACGTGCGGCGCCAAGTGGCCCTGGTCAGCGGAATCTCCGCCGCCAACGACTACAAGCTGCTCGAGCGCTTCGGCGGCGACGTCGCCGGCGCCGTGACCTTGCAACCCGCAGGGGAGGCGGGGGGGGAAGGGCCCGAGCGTCAGGAGGCCATGGGCGGCGAGCCGGAGATCCTCTCGTCAGAGAGGCTTGACACGATCCTCACCCAGCTGCCCCAGCGCCCGCTTGCCGTCGACCAAGCCGGCGAGGTGCGCCTCTCCTTGGCGGGTGCGCAGAGTAAGTTGCCCGTCGTCGAGACCGGCGGCGCGTTCGCACTGCCGCGCAGCTCCGAGCAGCCCACGACCCACATTCTCAAGCCAGAGCCAGAGCGCTTCCCCGACCTGGTCACAAACGAGTTCTTCTGTATGCGCCTCGCCGGGGAGGTCGGCCTGCAGGCGGCCGAGGTCCGTCGTGCCGAGACCAACTCGGGCCTGCCTTTCCTGATTGTCTCCCGCTACGACCGCGACCTGACCCAGGAGCCGATCCGCCGCCTGCATCAGGAGGACTTCTGCCAGGCCCTGGGCAAGCTCTACATCGAGAAGTACCAGCACGAAGGCGGGCCCAGCGTCCGCGACTCCATGCACCTGATCGACGAGCACTCGGCGGCTCCTGCCCGCGACCGCCAGCAGTTCTGGCTGGCACTCGTCTTCAACGTGCTGATCGGCAATTGCGACGCGCACGGCAAGAACTACTCGCTGCTTTACGACTCCCCTGCCCCCAGCCTCGCCCCCTTCTACGACCTGGTTTCGACAGCCGTCTACGAGGAACTGACTACGCGCCTGGCGATGTCAGTCGACGGAGCCACTCATCTCGCGGAGGTGAACGGGGCCGCCTGGAGCCGACTCGCCGCGGACGTCGGCTTCGCCCCGCGCTTTCTTCGGGAGCGCATGGAGCCCTCGGTCGAACGGATCCTCGATGCGGCCGGCCAGCTCGCCAGACGGCCGGAGCATGTCGGCCCTCTGGTAGAGACGATCGTCAGCGCGATCGGCAACCGGGCAGAGCGCCTGCGGGCCGGCGTCCCTTCCTAGGAGATCATCGGGCAGCTCACCCCGCCCTACAGCGGGATGTTGCCGTGCTTGCGCTTCGGCTGCGGCACCCGCTTGGTCTGCAGCATGCGCAGCGCCCGGATCAGCTTCGGGCGGGTCTGGCGGGGCTCGATCACGTCGTCGATGTAGCCGCGCTCGGCCGCCGAGTAAGGGTTGGCGAAGTGGGCCTTGTAGTCGTCGATCAGATTCTGGCGGCGCTCGTCGGGCGTCGGCGAGGAGCCGATGTCCTTGCGGTAGATGATGTTTACCGCGCCCTCGGGGCCCATCACGGCGACCTCGGCGGTGGGCCAGGCGACGTTGAAGTCGGCCAGCATGTGCTTCGAGTTCATCACGTCGTAGGCGCCGCCGTAGGCCTTGCGGGTGACGACGGTGAGCTTCGGCACGGTCGCCTCGGTGAAGGCGTAGAGCAGCTTGGCGCCGTGGCGGATGATCCCGTTCCACTCCTGGTCGGTGCCGGGCAGGAAGCCAGGCACGTCGGTGAAGGTGAGGATCGGGACGTTGTAGGCATCGCAGGTGCGGACGAAGCGGGCCGCCTTCTCCGACGCCTCGATGTCGAGCACGCCGGCGAGGAAGGCGGGCTGGTTGCCGACGATGCCGATCGGGAAGCCGTCGAGGCGGGAGAAGCCGCAGACGATGTTCTTGGCGAAGTGCTCGTGGACCTCGAAGAACTCGCCGCCGTCGACGACACGGGAGATCACCTCGCGCATGTCATAAGGCTTGGAGGGATCGTCGGGGACGAGCGTGTCGAGGTCGGCGTCTTCGCGCTCGGGGTCGTCGGAGGGCTCGAAGCGCGGCGGGGCCTCGAGGTTGTTCGAGGGCAGGAAGCCCATCAGGTAACGCACGTCCTCGAGGCAGCTCTCCTCGTCCTCGGAGGCGAAGTGGGCGACGCCCGACTTCGAGTTGTGGCTCATCGCCCCGCCCAGCTCCTCGAACTCGACTTCCTCGCCGGTCACCGTCTTGATCACTTCCGGGCCGGTGATGAACATGTGCGAGGTCTCTTTGACCATGAAGATGAAGTCGGTCATCGCCGGTGAGTAGACGGCGCCACCGGCGCAGGGACCCATGATCAGGCTGATCTGCGGGATCACGCCGGAGCACTGCACGTTGCGGACGAAGACGTCGCCGTAGGCGCCGAGCGAGACGACGCCCTCCTGTATCCGGGCGCCACCGGAGTCGTTGATGCCGATCACCGGTGCCCCTACCTGGGCGGCGAGGTCCATCACCTTGCACATCTTCTCCGCCATCACCTCGCCGAGGCTGCCGCCGAACACGGTGAAATCCTGCGAGAAGACGAAGACCGTGCGGCCGTCGATCGTGCCGTGGCCGGTGACGACGGCGTCGCCCCAGGGCCGTTTCTTCTGCATCTCGAAGTCGTAGGTGCGGTGGCGGACGAAGGTGTCGAGCTCCTCGAAGGAACCGGGGTCGAGCAGCTTCTCGACCCGCTCGCGGGCGGTCATCTTGCCCTTGGCGTGCTGCTTCTCGACCGCCTCCTCGGAGGCCGAGTGGATCGCTTCGGAGCGCAGCTCGCGCAGGTAGGCGAGCTTCTCCTCGTGGGTGATCGGGTTCTTCTCTCGCATCGAGCGCGGGAGTCTATTTATACGAAGCCTAAAAAGGTGCGATACCTAATCAGATATCATCGTGGGGTGAATTCGCCCCAAACGCTTCTTCGCCAAGTGCGATCGGCGGCCGGTCTGTCACAGCGGGCCCTCGCCAAACGGGCCAATACGTCGCAGCCCGCGATCGCCCGCTACGAGCGCGGTCTCGCCACACCGTCGTGGGGAACATTGCAGCGGCTCGCGGCAGGGTGTGGGCGCGACATCCGGCTTAGCGCGGAGATCGCGGCCGATCCGCACGACGTCGAGCTCGCCGCGCGCATGCTGGAGCTCACCCCGCAGGAGCGTCTTCGTGCCCTTTCGAGCTACGCACGTCTGCGGGGACCGGCACGGTGACGGAGTTCGATCCCGAGCGCCTGCTGCGAGCCCTGGTCGAACATGAAGTCGACTTCTACGTGGTCGGAGCGGTCGCTGCCTGGCTGCAGGGAAGCCCAGCCGTCACGCTCGACTTGGACGTGATGCCGCGCCGTGACCTGGACAATGCCGACCGCCTGGCCGCGGCGCTCAACTCGCTCGATGCGCGGCCGCTCGGTGGCGAGGCACGAGTCGAGCTGGAGGGAGCCGACTTCCTCGGCTGGCAGATGCAGCGATTCGACACCGATGCCGGCCCGCTGGACATCGTCCCCGAGGCCGCCGCGATCGGCGGGTTCGAGGAAGTCGCGACGGTGGCGCTATCCCTGGGCGATCTCTCGGTGCGGGCGATCACGATCGACGCGGTGATCGCCTCCAAGGAGGAGCTTGGACGGCCCAAGGACATCGCGGCGCTGCCGGCCCTCTACGCTGCGCGAGAGGCCCTGCGGCAGCGCCGCGAGTCCATGGGTGAGACCTAGAGTTCGGCGCAGACGGCGAAGGCCTCGATCGACCAGTTGCCAGCGCCGACGCCATCGACATCGCGCGCAAATGCGGACCAACCGGTGCGCGACGTGCCGGATACGAACGGATTCGAGCCCGTCAGGGCCACGTCTTTGAGTTCTCCACCGACCCGTGCGCCGCCGCCAATGGCCTGCTTGCCAGAGGGACAGTTGGCGGTCGCGCTCTTTGCCACTTCTTCATTGTTGGCGCTTTCGGCATTCACGTAGGTGACGTTCCTGACCAGCTGAGCAAGAAAGCTCGAGGCCAGTTTGCCGCTGGTGACCGCACCGCTGCCGAGCTTGCTCTCGCTCACGGCGCCGTTCTTGATCTTCGGTTCCGTGACCACCTGGCCGCCGAGCTGGCCCGAGCGGACCGAGCCGTTGGCGAGCTGGCTGGAGCCGATCGTCGCGGGAGCGATCTTCGCCCCGGTGACGGCGCCGTTGCGCAGCTTCGGCGTGGTCACCGCGCCGTTCTTGAGCTTCGGCGTCGTCACCGCGCCGTTAGCGATGCTCGCCGTCTTCACGGAGTTCTTGCTCGCGGTCTTCGCCGCCACCGCGGCGCCGCTCAGCGCTACGAACAGGGCGATGCAGGCGATAACAGTGGCTGGATTCAGGTGCCTCTTCATAGGCTTCAACTCGTTCCTCTCGTTTCGTGGTTCAAACGCCGAACGGCTGCTTGCGCGGTTCGGCCAAGTCGTCCAGGATTCGCTCTAGATCGGTCTCCGCGAGGCCGGAGTCGCTCCCGGCGCGCAACTGCACGCGGGTGCCGAAGCCCTTCTCGGCCATCGTCACCTCTACCCCTTCGACACTGGCAACCAACTCAGCCAGCTCGGGCTCGGACTTCATCAGCGTCCGCGAGACCTCGATCATGCCGCCCGCTTCAACTACGAAGGGACCGTTCCTGCCCAGCAACGGGGCCTGGGCGAGACGATGCAGGTGCACGCTACCGCCCGAGAAGGGTGGCGACGCCTCTCACATCCGGGATGACATGGGGAAGGCCGGGGACATCGCCAAAGCCGCTGTCCGCCGAGACCATCGCCGTCGCTCCGGCCGAGGTCGCGGCGGCGGCAAGGACCGCGTCGAAGGCGCCGAGGCTCGGAGTGCGCTCGAACAGCCCCAAACCCTCGCGAAGGCCCTCGCCGCCGATGACGAGCAGAGGGGATAGGAGCTCCGTGTAATCGCGTCCCAGCGAAGCGGCATCGGCGCGGTCGCGCCTCCGAGCCCTCACATGGACGAACTCCTGAATCACCTCGACCGAAGTGGTGGCCTGGATGTCGCCTCTCGCGATCGCATCGATCAGCTCGCGGCAAGGACCGCGGAGAGGGTGCTCTACGCCCTTGGCGTAGACGAGGACGGTGGTGTCGAGAACGATCACGCGCGACGCAGGCGCAGGGCCTCGAGCTCTGCCTTCAACTCCGGCACGTCGGGCACATCCATGTCCGCGGCGTCGAGCAGTCGGCGCCCGGCGGCCTCGCGCCGGTCAGATGATGCGACGACACCGCGATCGATCGCCTCCCGCACCACCGTCGCCACCGAGACGCCCCGCTCGCGCGCGGCAGCCGTTATGCGCGAGTGACGCTCGTCGTCGAGGAGGATCTGGAGCCGGTGCTCAAGTGACATGAGCATACATTAGCATGCTCAAAAGAACGCCCCGCCCTTGTATTCGCCGAAGACGTCGCGCATGGCGCCGCAGACCTCGCCGATCGAGGCGTTGGCGGCGAGCGCGGCGCGGATCGGGTGCAGGAGATTGCCCTCGCCGCGGGCGACGTCGCGCAGGGTCTCCAGCTTCGCATCGACCCCGGCCTGGTCGCGGGACTCCTTGAACGTCTTCAGGCGAGCCAGTTGGCGCTCCTCGGCCTCGGGGTCGACCCGAAGGATGTCGACGTCGTCGACCTGGTCGGTGACGTACTTGTTGACGCCGACGATGATGTCTTGGCCGGACTTGTAGCGCTCGTGGTAGGAGTGCGCGGACTCCTCGATCTCGCGCTGCATGAACTCCAGCGCCTCGACCGAGCCGCCCATCCCTTCGACCTTCTCCATCAGCTCCCAGGAGCGGGCCTCGATCTCGTCGGTCAGCGACTCGACGAAGTAGGAGCCGGCGAAGGGGTCGACCGTGTCGGCGGCACCGGACTCGTGGGCGAGCACCTGCTGGGTGCGCAGCGCGATCCGGGCCGAGCGCTCGGTCGGCAGCGCCAGCGCCTCGTCGAAGCCGTTCGTGTGCAGGCTCTGGGTGCCGCCGCAGACGGCGGCGAAGCCCTGCAGGGCGACGCGGATGATGTTGACCTCGGGCTGCTGGGCCTGCAGCGTGACCCCGCCCGTCTGTGTGTGGAAGCGGATCTTCATCGAGTTGGGGTTCTCGGCGCCGAACCGCTCGGCGACGATCTTCGCCCACATCCGCCGCACCGCACGGAACTTGGCGATCTCCTGGAAGACGTTGTTGTGGCCGTTGAAGAAGAAGGCGAGGCGGGGTGCGAACTCGTCGATCTTGAGGCCCCGCTCCAGCGCCGCCTCGACGTAGGCGATCGCGTTGGAGAGCGTGAACGCGACCTCTTGCACGGCCGAGCAGCCCTTCTCGCGGATGTGGTAGCCGGAGATCGAGATCGTGTTCCACTTCGGCACGTTCTCGCGGCAGTACTCGAAGATGTCGGTCGTCAGCCGCATCGTCGGCACCGGCGGGTAGATGTAGTTGCCGCGCGCCATGTACTCCTTCAGCACGTCGTTCTGGACGGTGCCGCGCAGCTTCTCGGACGGGACCCCCTGTTCCTCGCCGACCAGCTCGTAGAGCAGCAGCAGGATCACGGCCGGCGCGTTGATCGTCATCGAGGTCGAGACGCCGTCGAGCGGGATCTGGTCGAAGCAGATCCGCATGTCCTCGATCGTGTCGATCGGGACGCCGGTGCGCCCGACCTCGCCCCGGCAGAGCGGGTCGTCGGAGTCGCGGCCGAGCTGGGTCGGCAGGTCGAAGGCCATCGAGAGGCCGGTGGACCCATGTTCGATCAGGTAGCGATAGCGCTCGTTGGTGTCCTCGGGCGTGGCGAAGCCGGCGTATTGGCGCATCGTCCAGAGCCGGTCGCGGTACATGCCGTCGTGGATGCCACGCGTGAAGGGGGGCGCGCCCGGCTCGCCAAGGCGCTCCTCGAGCCCTGGTGCGACGTCGTCCTCGTCATAAACACGCTGGATCTCAATACCGGAATCGGTGAAGACGCGCTCGTCGTCGGGGCCGACGAGGGGCGCAATCGTGCGATGGGTCTCTTCCGTGGCCATGTCGACAGGATATGCGGGTATCCCATGCGCTTGCAGCCGACCGGAACATTGCGGCCAATTACGGTTTGTTGAGGTGCAGGCCGGGAATAATCTTGGCTGCAAATCGACATGCCGTAAGTCGCCAAACGGGGCAGCAGGGGGCGGCAGTAAAACGGAGGATCGATATGAGAGAAGTGACCCAGCCGGTAAGGGCCCGGGGGACGATGCCGTCAGCGGTAGCAGTGGTCGCCGCACTGGCTGCGTTGCTTGCCTTTGCGCCCTTTGCCTCGGCCACCAGCGACCCGCTCGCCAGCGGTACGACGAGCATCACCCTCAACAAGGGCTTCTTCAAGAAGCTGAAGAAGAACGGCGTGAAGGTGCTCAAGGTGAGCCCCGCCACGTTGAAGAACCGCACGGTGGGGCTACCCGTGACCGGTGGCTCGCTGGACCCGACCACCGGTGCCGGCACAGTCGAACACAGCGGCGGCATCAAGTTCAAGCGCGGCAAAAAAACCGCCACGGTCAACACCCTGGTGCTCGAATCCGCGACGTCCTCGCTGAAAGCCAAGGTCGCCGGAAAGACGATGAAGCTCGCGTCGGTGAAGGGCTACACCTCCACCCGCAACGGCTTCGGCACGAACGTCAGCGTCTCCGCCCTGAAGCTCACCGGCAAGGCCGCCAAGCAGCTGAACAAGAAGCTCGGCTTCACCGGCAAGAAGAAGAACAAGCAGGGCAAGAAGGTGCCCGTCAAGCCGCTGTTCAAGGGCAACCAGACCCTCGGTAGCTCCGCCAGCGAAACCCAGCCGAAAACGGTCGCGGTGCTGCCCACCGGCAGCGCAACGCTCGCGCTCAGCCAATCGGCCGCCGAAAAACTGAACAATGTCGGTCCCCAACCCGAATTCCCCAAACCGGGGCCGTTTGCGGTGAAACTGGGCACAGTCTCACCCACGTCTGTCATCGCCGCCGGTCCTCCGCCGACGCTGGCTTTCCCGATCGGCGGCGGCACGATGTCGCCGACGGCTTCAGCCGGAACGCTTCAGACCCTGGGCGGCGTGACGCTGACCCAGAGCCTGGAAGCTGCTCCGCCCCCCGGCACCAAAGGCGTCACGACGCTGACGATGAAAGACATCTGGGTCGACATGAGCACGAAGGTCGCCACAGTGGAAGTGTCGATCGAAAACCCGAAAACCCCGGAAGCCAACCTCGGCAACCTGGGACGGTCCTCGATCGCCGACATCGTTTTGACCGGAGCCGTGGTCAGCTCCGACCCGGCGACCCACACGATCAGCGTGCTCAACGCGTCCGCGACCCTGCAGGCCGTGACCGCGGAGACCCTGAACTCGGTGTTCATCACGCCGATCGAAAAAGCAACCGGGGAACCACAGGAAAAGTTCGCCGCCGGAGATCCCCTGGGGATCTTCTCCTTCACGGCGACGACGCAGTAACAGCACCCCGCCAAAGGAACAGCGGAGAGGGCGGCCTACGAGCCGCCCTCTCTTTGCCACAAGCTCCAACTGCCGATCGCCGGCTGGGCCTCCGCGCGGACAAGGCCTTTGGGTATCGACTCGCCGGACACTCAGCGCGAAGCGCGTCCGCCGAGTCGATACCCAAAGGCCTACCCCCTAGTCCGAAGCCCCGGCCAGCCGGTCGACGCCCGAGCGCTCGATCGTCATCCGCAGGCCGTCGAGCAGCTCGACGGCCGGCTCCCAGCCGAGCAGGTCGCGGGCGCGGGCGATGTCGGGGCGGCGCTGCTGCGGATCGTCAACCGGCAGCGGCTCGAAGACGATCTCCGAGCGCGACTCGGTCACCTCGATCACCTTCTTGGCAAGTTCGAGCAGGGTGAACTCATTCGGATTGCCGATGTTGACCGGCGAGTGGACGTCGGACTCCGCCAGGGCGACTATGCCGCGGATCAGGTCGTCGACGTAACAGAAGCTGCGGGTCTGCTCACCCTCGCCGAAGACGGTCAGCGGCCGATCCTCGAGCGCCTGGCGCATGAAGGTCGGGATCGCCCGCCCGTCGTGCGCGCGCATGCGCGGGCCGTAGGTGTTGAAGATGCGGACGATCGAGGTGTCGACCCCCTGCTGGCGGTGGTAGGCCATCGTCAGCGCCTCGGCGTAGCGCTTCGCCTCGTCGTAGACCCCGCGCGGGCCGATCGGGTTGACGTGCCCCCAGTAGTCCTCGGTCTGGGGATGGACCTCCGGGTCGCCGTAGACCTCGCTGGTCGAGGCGAGCAGAAAGCGGGCGCGCTTGAACTTGGCCACACCGAGCATGTGGTGGGTCCCGTGGGAGCCGACTTTGAGCGTGTGCAGCGGTAGCCGCAGGTAGTCGATCGGACTCGCCGGCGAGGCCAGGTGGTAGACGAAGTCGACGTCCTCGGGGAGGTCGACGTGCTCGGTGATGTCGATGTTGCGGAACTCGAAGGCCGCGTCGCGGATGTGCTCGATGTTCTGCAGCGAGCCGGTCTCGAGGTTGTCGACGCAGATCACCCGGTGGCCCTGGCCGAGCAGGTAATCGCAGAGATGGGAGCCGAGAAAGCCGGCACCGCCGGTGACAACGCAGGTGCTCATCGAGTCCGATGCTATCGGCCGCCCCCGCAAGCGGTCGGCGGTGAGTATCCATGCAATTTGCGGGTTACGGGCCGACCACCCGTCCAGAAGGGGGGAGAACCCACAGCCGTCGCTCCCTTCGCTTGGCATGTTTGGACTACGGACCTGAACCGGTGCAGGGGAGCTCAGCGAATTGAGGGAGCGGAAGTCGATCGCGATGCGGGGAGTGCGGCTGGAGCCGACCGGGGCCGTGCGGCCGGAAACGGATGCGGCCCGCAAGCGAGCCGCCGTGGAGATGATCGCCCGCCACGAGCACTCGCTGAAACGGACCGCGCGGCGCTTCTCGCTCGACGCGGAAGACGCCGACGACGCCTACCAGCGGGCCCTGGAGATCGTCCTCACCAAAGCGCCGACGACGGACCCTCGGGAACTGATCCGGTGGACGCAGACGGTGACCAGGCACGAGGCGCTTGCCGTGCGCGAGAGCCGCGAAAGACTGCTCGGGTTCCACAGCCCCCGCGAGGGCGCCCCGGATCCGCTGGCGTCGATCCCAGCCGAGGGCGGCGGGCCCGGAGAGCAGGCCGAGCGACGCGAGGCCGTCGCCCGCACTCGCGAGGCGCTGCAGGCGCTGAAGCCGGCGGAGCTGCGGGCTTTGAGCCTGCTGGCCAGCGGCTACTCCTACGCCGAGATCGGCGAGATCACCGGCTTCAGCCAGACGAAGATCAACCGGGTCCTGGCCGAGGGGCGCAACAGGTTCCGCGCCCTGCTCTCCAGCAGCGAGGACGGCAGCCGCTGCCGCGAGCTGGGGCCGCTGCTCTCGGCCTTCTGCGACGGCGAGGCGAGCCCGGGCGATGCCGCGACGGTGCGCGAGCACCTGCGGGCCTGCGCGCGCTGCCGGTCGACTATGCGGGCCTACCGGGCGGCGCCGCGGATCGCGGCGGCGCTGGCGCCGGCATTCCCGCCCTCTCGTTCCCTGCTCGAACGAGCGCACGATGCGTTCGCCGGGCTCGCCTCGCGCCTGCCAGGCGTGGGTGGAGGCACGGACTTCGCCGCTCAGACGGTCGCCACCGGCGGCACCGGCGGCGCCGGCGTGGCTGCGCTCGCCAAGCTCCTGGCGGTCTGCGCAGGCGCCGCCGGGGGAGCCGCAGCCTGCGTCGCCACCGGAGTGCTCCCGGACCCCCTCCCCAATGGCGGACCCCCATCGCGGCCGGCGCTCGAGCGGCCGGCGGAGATCCCGGCGGAGAAAATCGTGGAGTACGAACCGGCCCCCACACCCGAGCCGGAACCTCAGCCGCCGGCCAATGAGAAGCCGAAAGACGGCGCCGAGGGTGCGGACGCCCAGACCGCCACCGCCGGAGCAATCGAGTACGAAGCGCCACCCCCACCCGCCGAAGCTTCACCCCCTACCGGGGTCGAAAGCGTCCCCGCACCCCCGTCGAGCGGTTCGGCCGCCGGGGAGTTCGGGCCATGAAGGGGCGACCCAGCCCAAGCGGCGCGAATTTTCCATCTATGCCATGGAAAATGTGCCGCACTGCGGTCGTGGTGGCCGTGATCACCGCGGCGGTTGCTCTCGGCTCGCCGGGCGCGGCGGTTGCTTCACCCCTCCAGCCGCTCAACCTGCGCGTCGACGGGGGTGAGGAAAACTGGCATGCGGAGACGAGCTTTGCCCTGCGCTGGACCAACCCACCGACGGGCGCGGGGTCGCCGGTTGCCGCCGTCCACCACCGTCTTCTCGATCCCGATGGCCACGCCCTGACCGAAGGGGAAATCGGCTGGGCGGCCACCTCGATCGAGCACCTGACCGTCCCCGCGATCCCGGGCGCCTACGTCGCCAAAGTGTGGCTCGAGGATGCGTCGCGGAACGAGGGTCCCCCGGCCGTGGCCACGCTCCGCTTCGACGACGCCGCGCCGGGGCGTGTCGACCCCCAGCCGGTCCCTGACTGGATCTCCCGCAACGGGCTGCCCATCGTGCTCCGCCTCGGCCGGCCCGCCGGACCCGAGCCGCTCTCCGGCATCCGCGGCTACGCGGTCTCGATCGACCGGGCCCCCGGCGGAAGCCCCTGCGCCGACCGGCATGCCTGCACCGAGACCGAGACCGACCTGCGCGGCGGGGCCGGCGAAGACGCGCTGCCGATCGAAGAACTCCCCGAGGGCACGAGCTACGTCCACGCGGTCGCCGTCTCGGGATCCGGGATGCACTCGACGGAGGCCGGCTCCACGATGCTGCGCGTCGACAAGACCGACCCTGAGACGAGGCTCCTCGGCATTCCCGCCGGCTGGTCGAACCGCCCGCTGACGCTCACGGCCAAAGCGACCGACCGAGAGTCGGGGATGTTGGCCACCGGCCCGGGTGGCCCGTTCACGGCGATCCGGATCGACGGTGGGTCGCCGGTCGCCGCGCCCGGCGACTTCGTCACCGCCACCGCGATCGAGTCCGGCATCCACTCGATCGCCTACTACGCCCGCGACGCCGCCGGCAACGTGGCCGACGGCGGCAGGCTGAACGGCCACCCGAACCACGAGCCGGAGACCGCGGTCTTCCGCATCGACCGGGAGCCGCCCCGGCTCGCCTTCGCCAACTCCCAGGATCCCGACGACCCGGAGAGGATCGAGGCGCACGTCGGCGACTCGCTCTCCGGTATCGACCCGAGCCGCGGACAGATCTCGGTCCGCCCACTCGGGTCGAGGGAGCGCTTCATCGCCCTCCCAACCGAGGTCGACGGCGACGTCCTCCGTACCCGCTGGGACTCCGGCGCCCACCCGCCCGGCGAGTACGAGTTCCGCGCCATCGCCTTCGACCGGGCCGACAACGAGACCTCGACCTCGAGTCGCGGCAACGGCAGGCCGATGCGCCTCGCCGCACCGCTCAAGATCTCGACAACGCTCCGGGCCGGCTTTGGCCCCCGGGGCATCGAAAAGCAGCGGACCGTCGGCTACGGGTTGAGCGTCCTCTACAGCGGCCGGCTGCTCGCGGGGCGGCGGACGCCGCTGGCGGGGGTGCCGGTGCGCGTGATCGAGCGGTTCGCGGGCGAGTCCAGAACGCCGGAACGGGTGACGACGGTGCGGACGACGGCCCGTGGTGAGTTCTGGGTTCGCCTCACCCCGGGACCGGGTCGCGAAGTCGTGGCGCTGGCGGCACCGACGGCGACCCTGCGCGGCGCGAGCAGCAAGCCGCTGAGGCTGGGGGTCCGCACCGGCCTGGGGCTGAGTGTCTCCTCAGACGTCGCCGAAATCGGCGGGCGCCCGGTCGTCTTTAGCGGCCGGGTCTTCTCTCGCGGTACCGGGATCCCGGCCGACGGCAAGGCCGTGCAGCTCCAGTTCCGCCTCGCCGGCCTGCCGTGGGGCGAGTTCCGCACGGTGCGCACCGACGGGCACGGTCGCTTCCGCTACGCCTACCGCTTCGCCGACGACGACAGCCGCGGCGTGCGCTTCCAGTTCCGCGCCTACGCCCCGACCCAAGCCGGCTGGCCCTTCAAGCCAGCCGGCTCGGCGCCGGTTACGGTCGTCGGGCGTTAGCCGACGGGCAGGAGATCTACTGCTTTCCGCACGCGCTGCTCGAGCTCGTCGCGGTTGCGCTTCAAGGCGCTGGTCGCCTGCTTGCGGGCGGTTGCACCGCGGCGTTCGGCGCGCTTGACCTCGCGGCGAAGCTGGGTGCGGTAGGTCTTGAGCTGTTTCTCGGCGGCTTTGCGGCCGCTGAACGGCTCGACCAGCTCGCCGACGCGGTCGGTCACCGTGAGGACGGCGCCGACCGGGAGGTCGAGGGCCGGAGTCGTGCCGGCACGTTTCGCCGAGGCTTTCGCCGTCGGGCCGGTCGAGTTGCTGTTGCTGCTCTTGCTCTGCGTTGCCATGGAGAGGGAGTCCCTTTCGGTATGCGGTTTCCTGCCTGAGGTTCGCGAGTGTAGCGAACGTATGTTCTCCGCGAACACCTGTTCTAACCGCCCGCTGGCGGCCGGTTACTCGGCCGAACGCGCTATCGCCAGCCCGCACTCCCCGGCGGCGGCCGCGATCGGATAGCGGGCCGCGAGGCCGAGGCGCGCATCCTCCGGGGCGAGATCGCCGAAGGCGACCCGGCCGCCGGCCTCGCGCACGATCAGCTGAGCCGCCGCCGCGTCGACGGACCGGCAGGGGCGAAGGCTGAGCATCGCGTCGAGGCGCCCGGCGGCGACGTAAGACGCGGTGATCGCGATAGAGCCGACGACGCGCAGGCGGTAGACCCGGTCCGTGAGCGCCCCAAGCGCCGCGAGGGCGCGTCCGGGCTCTGCCGCCTCGAGGCCGAGCAGCTCCAGCTTGTCGCGGTCCTCGGCGACGCGGATCGGCCCGTCGCCGAGCGTCGCGCCCTCCCCGCGGCGGGCGGCGAACTCCTCGCCCGCGCCGAAGTCGAAGACGTAGCCGAACTCGACCTCCGCCATCGAGTCGCCGGACGCCACGGCGATGCTGAGGCTGTGCGAGGGGAGCGTGCGGCGGGCGTTGAGCGAGCCGTCGATCGGGTCGATCACGACGCGGGCCGGGCCGCCCGACCCGAACGTCACCTCGCCCCGCTCCTCGGAGACGGCGACGAACGAGGCGCCCTGTGCCGCCAGCGCCTCGAGCTCGGCGAAGACCTCGTCCTCGCAGCGACGGTCGATGACCAGGGTCCGGTCGCCTCCCTCGCCGACTCCCTCGTAGACGGTGCGCGCCTCTGCTCCGCGCACCTCGTCGAAGATCGCGCGCTGCGCCGCGACCACGCGACGACAGATTCCCAGCCAGTCTGCGGAGAAAACGTCCACCGAGGCCATCCTATGGAGGCCGCGCACTCGCTAGCGTTGGAGCATGCTCGCTCTCGCCGAGGCCCAGCAGCACGCCGTCGAGCACGGGGACGGCCCCCTGCTCCTGCTCGGCGCCGCCGGGACCGGCAAGACAGAGGCGCTGGCGCGGCGGTTCGCCCGGCTGGTGGACGACGGCCTCGCCCCAGAGCAGATCCTGGTCTTGGCCTCGCACCAACCGACCGTGAACAGGTTGCTAGCAAGGGTCGAGTCGCTGCTCGACGGCTCCCACGGCGAGCTCTGGATCGGCACCTGGAATGACCTCGGCAAGCGTCTCCTGCGCGAGCACTCGACCGCCGCCGGCCTCGACCCCTTCTTCGACGTCCTCGGTCCTGCGGAGCGTCTCGCGATCCTGCTCGACCGTCTCGACGACCTCCCTCTGCGCAACCGGGAGATCCGCGGCAACGCCACCGGGCTCCTGGCTCGCTTGCTCGAGCAGGTAGACGACCTGAAGGCCGGCTCCGACCCTCCAGAGCCAGACCTCGCCGAGTTCTGCGCGGCTCACGACCGCATCCTGGCCGAGCGCGGCAGCCTGGACCAGGCCGATGTCTTCCTGATGCTCAACAAGCTGCTGCACGAGCGGCCCGACATCCGTACCGAGATCGGAGCTCAATTCATTCACCTGATGGTCGACGAGTACGAGGACACGACCTCAGCTCAACGGGCCGTTCTGGCCGCACTCCGCATTGCGAACCCGAACCACCTCTACGCAGAAGAACTCTCCTCTGCGGGTGGCGGGGGTGAGGGGGGGTCGAGGACGGCCTCGTCCGCCCGCAGCGCCCCCCCTCACCCGCGACAGGACCCGCAGCCGGAGACGCTCGTCCTTGAAGAGATATTCCGCAAGCCGGCGGTCAGGCGGTGGCGCTGCACGAACGAGCGGGCACAGGCTCAGGCTGTGGCACGGGAGGTCGAGCACCTGCTTGCCGGGGGTACTCGCGCCGAAGAGATTTGCGTGCTGGTCGAAGACCCGGCGGCCGACGGCGGCGCCGTCTCGGCGGCGATGGAGGAGCGGGGGATCCCGTTCCACCTGGCCGGCCCGGCGGCGCTGTTCCAGCGGCCCGAGGTGCGCGACGCGATCGCCTGGCTGCGGGCCTTGGCGGACCCCGAGGACTCGGCCGCCGTCGCCCGGACGCTGACCCGGCCGCCGACCGAGCTGCGCCCGGCGGACCTGGCGCGGCTCACGACGATCGCACGCCGGCGCAAGGTCGACATGGTCTCGGCCTGCGAGGCGGCGCTCGAAAGCCCGCAGATCCCGCCCGAGGGGCGGGAGCGGATCCAGTCCTTCCTCAAGCTCTACGGAGAAGCCGCAGCGGCGATGGAGGAGCGGCGCGCCGACGTCTTCGTCCGGCGCCTGATCGAGCGGGTGGGGCTGCGGCGACAGCGACTCTTCGCCGCCGAGCCCGAGGTGGCGGAGCGGCTGCTCGGCTTTTCGCGCTTGGCGGAGCTCGCCGCGACCTGGGCCAGGCGCGAGCCTCACGGGTCGACCCGCGACTTCGTCCGCTACCTCAGCGTCGTGGCCGAGGCGGGCGTGGAGCCCGTCGGCGGCGAGGAGCCGAGGTCACCCGGCACCGTCTGCGGCCTGGGCCGGCGCGCCGCTAAGGGGACCGAGTTCGACCACGTCTTCGCGCTCGGCGGCGCCCCGGACGCGGTGCAGGCGCGCTCGAGCCTGGTCCTCTCGCGGATCGGCCACGAGGAGGAGGGGAGCGAGAGAGATGAGGAGGTCCACGAGGAGGAGCTCTTCGGCCCGGCCGAGGGCCTTCACGCCACCTACCGCAAGCTGCGCGAGGAGGTGCTGGAGGCCTCGTGGAGGGCGGGACGGGAGCTCTCCGAGCCCCGCCTCGACACGGTCGTCGACGTCAACCGGGCGATCGCCCGCCACCTCGAGCTTCTGAAGCTTGCCGCTCTCGCCCAACGGCCGGGAGAGGAGGCGACCGCCGAGGCCGTGGAGGCGGTCAACGGACTGCTGCGCCAGGTCGCTACCCCCGAGCAGCAGGCCGAGCTCGACGCCTCGCCCCTCGACGCCTACCTGCTCGACTCCGAGCGCGAGCGCGACGGGCGGCAACGCCTGATCGCGGCCCGCCACGAGCCCTCGCTGGAAGGCTTCCTCCCCCGCCGCGGCGACGGCTCCCTCAGCCTCTCGGCCTCCGACCTCGACCTCTACCTGACCTGCCCGCTGAAGTACAAGTTCACGCGGGTCTTCGGCATCCCCCAGGAGCCGACGATCAACCAGCGCTTCGGGATCCTCATCCACAACGTCCTCGAGCGCTTCCACAAGGACGGGCCCGGCGAGGACGGGCACCAGCGCCTGATGGACCTCTTCGAGGCCGGCTGGCGCCGCTCGGGATTCGGTACCAGCGACGACGAGCTGCAGTTCCGCGACAAGGCCCGCGCGGCGATGAACCTCTACTGGGAGCGAGAGCGCGAGGCGGAGGGCGAGCCGGTCTGGCTGGAGCGCAAGTTCGACATCAAGATCGGCCCGCACCACGTTCGCGGCCGCGTCGACCGCGTCGACCGCCTCCCCGACGGCAGCCACGAGCTGATCGACTACAAGACCGGCGAACGCAAGAGCGAGGCCGACCTGGAGAGCGACCTGCAACTGGCGCTCTACCGCCTCGCCGCCCGCGAGGCCTGGGACGTCGAGGCGACCACCGGCAGCTACTACTACGTGCTCGACGCCGACAAGGTCGCCGCGCCGATCAGTACCGACGACGCCGAGCGGGTCGAGCGAACAGTGCTAGAGGTCGGCGAGGGGGTCCTCAGCCAGGACTTCGAGCCCCGGCCATCGCCGACGACGTGCAGCTGGTGCGACTACCGGCTGATTTGCCCAGCGGCGGAGAGCTGAGAGGCGTCCGGACTTCCGCCCAAATCATCAATCTTGCGGCCATCGCAGCTGAGGCGGAATCAATCCGTTGTCGTAGATTTTCACCTCGTCGAGGTTCCGCCGGAGTGTAATCCACCTCCTGATAAAGAATGCCGCAGCTACGCAACGAGGGGCTTTTCCGCGTGGCACTTTTTCGTGTGGCACATGCTTTTCAAGCCTTATATAGACATTATCGTCACGGTATTGGATGTGTGGTCGTTTTATCCATGGGCGGCGTGCACCGCAAGAGCCAGCCACGCCAACTACCTTTATAGAACCTGGGGGCGCCGTTGATTGGACTCCCCATCTCAATGTGTTATCACCTCGCTTTATGGGTACTCGGCCCCTGCTGTTGGTCGCCGAGCTGCCACAAGCCGACCCGAGCAACGTAATAGTCAACCCAACAATAAGGACTCTTGCCGTTTTCATCAGCTCTAGCTCCGTGATCAGTAGATGGCAAGCAGATTACTCTGGCCAAACCAACTGAGGTGGGCTGTATCCGCTGTCGTAGATCTTCACATCGGCGAGGTTTCGTCGTAGTGTGATTTTCCTCTTGATGAAGAGTCCCACACCTGCGCAAAGACGAGTTTTCGATTGCGGAATGTGAGCTTTGAGCCTTATATAAACGCTATTTCCACGGTAACGAATATGCGGTCGTTTGATTGACGGTCGAGGGTCACCTACACAATAGTCGACCTCACCGACTGCCTTCAGGGTCCGTGGAGGAAAAGTCGATAGGACTCCCCATGTCAAGGTGCCGTCATGGTGCTCCACAGGTTTCTCAGAGTTACCGCAGGCAGGCACGAGCAGCATGATAGCCAACCCCACAAGTATTCTGGCTGCGTTCATCAGCTTCCGTCTCCGGTGACTAGGTGGAGGCCGGACAGATCAGGATCATGGAGAATCCCTGGAATCTGACTAGAATTGAAACCATCTAGATGTAGAAGCGGGGTAACAGCGGTGTACGGTGTTCCCTCGTAATGTCCGGTTATAACACCAACAGCGGCTCCAGTGCGAGGATTCCATACAGGGGACCCGCTGTCCCCGACAGAAGGATACTTTGAAAACTCAGTGATATAAAAGCCTGTTTGCACACCAAGCAATATCCCCCTGGTCTTTTTCTTCACTGAGCCACATGACCCTCCCTTGAGGACGGAACCAGAGAAGCAAACAGTATTGCCGACCTTCGCCTGCGTTGGCGACCCTGTTGGTATGAGGTTTCCGATAGAGCCGAAAATTCCCCGGGGCACAATGTCGGGAATTTTGACGCGGATGGCCAGTCCGTCAGTTCCCCTGATTCCGTAGAGCGCGTTGCGCGTCACCTGACCTACAGGCCCCCAGTTGTCCTCGTCTTCGGGAAATTCTTCTGTGCTTGAGCGATGTACAAAGGAGTCGATTGAAAAGCAATGCCCGGCTGTGAGCAGAAACTCCGCTTTAATGCTTTCCCCATTGCTTTTCTTCTTTCGATTTTCGTAGGCTCCAAATCCTGCCGTGCATTTCTGAGAAATGTTGAGGATTCGGTCTCCAGCGCGCATACGACCGCTCGTTCGATTCCGACCCGACATAGGAATTAGCTCGGCCCCCGAAAAAATGTTCACAGGAACCTGCGAGCCGACTAGTTGTGTGATGATCGCTTTTGTCTGAGGAACGTTCGTCGTCCCGATCGAGAGGTCGTTTTCCGATTCATCAATACTCAGGTCGGTTACAAGACTCTGGAACGTGGGATTGGTATCCAGAGCAGCGTTAAGCACATCGTATGCCGAGTGCAAAGAAACCAAGGGCGTTGTGGGTGGCTCTGGATAGACGGCGAGTCGATCGCCTGCGAGAAGGGGTAGATACTGCTTAATTTGGCCCAAACGAGCGCCCTGGTCTTGTGTAAAGCCAACGTAGAGGACACCACCAGCGCGGTGATCCACGTAATAGCCGCCATACGTATTTGGATAGTTTGCCTGCGCCCATTCTTCGATCGCAGCCACGTCGGCGCTGACGTATCGATCGCGATAGTCGAGCTCCGCTGCGTCTACCGCCCGTAGCGGCACCCCCCACCGTTCGTACGTGGCGCGCGCGATTTCGCCGTTCGGCGTATTCGGGTTGTACCAAGCGCCGATTAGGTCGAAGATCCGTTCGTTTATCGCCTGCTCGTCACCTTTGAGATCCAGGTCGAGGCCGAATTCTTCGCGGAAGTGAAGGACGTCTTCGAACGTCGGTGGTCCGTCGGCTTCCGGATCTGGCGGAGGGGTATATGGGATGTTGACCCAGAATTTGGCGCTTTCGACGTTGCCATTTGCATCAGTGACGAGTATTTCGAGATTGAGGATCCCCGGGGGCCAGTTGCCTGTGTTCGTGATCCAGGGCTCTTCAACCGTCTGACACTCTCTTTCGGGCGTTTCCCATTCCTGCTCGCAGGTCTTTTCGTCGACGAGAGTGGAGCCGTTGGCAATTACTTCTATCGAAGCTATGCCTTCCGCGGAATGGGCTTTGATGGAGAGTGCATAGTCTCCAGGTGCAATCGCTTCGGCAGATTCCTTGTTTTGGTAGAGGCTGCCGGACAGGGTCTCGAGTTCCGGCGGAGTTGGCGTGTTCCACCACTTGAGCACCGAGCCATCAGCGCCGATGTCGTATATCGTCGCCGGGTCCCCTTCCGGACTGACCGTCGTGCGTCGGCTTGGAGAGTCCTGGTATGCGAAGTAAGTGGTCTTTGCTGGCCCCTCCCCGGCTGGATCGACGGTCACCGATTTCACCCGGCCGTCGGCTTCGTTGTATGCAACCTGGCCCCAGCTTCCGTTTGGCAGCGTGACTTTGGTCAGTCGCTTTTCGGAATCGTATTCGTACTCGGTTTCGCCGCCGAATCCTGCAACGGCGGTCAGCAGTTCGTCGTCATGCGCGTAGACGATCTGGCTGGCGTCGTCGCCTTCGACCGCAGTCACGAGACCGTAGGTAACATTCACGTCGACGCTGGGATCGTCGTCACCCGTTGGTTCTGGGGCAGGTTTGATCTTCTCTCCCAGCGTCACCATGTTGTTCGTGCCGTTGAATTCCGGCCGGGCAGCACCCACTCCCGCGCACTGGCTGGTCGCCGTGCAGCTCACGCCGGCCAACGCACTGAAGACGGCGGGGCTTACCGCGGAGGGATGTGTCACCCATTCAGAGCCGTTCCAGGTCTCGGCCAGCGCTTTTTCTTCTTTGCCTTGCTCGCCTTCGTCGGTGAGGAAGGCGCCGACGGCGAGACAGGAAATCGTCGAGGCGCAGGAGACGGCCGAGAGGCGGGCGTCTGAGGCGAGGGGTTCTTCGCTGGGTTCTGGCGCTTCGATTTCGGTCCATTCGGAGCCGTCCCAGCTCTCGATCAGGGTCCCGCTCTGCACCCACCAGGAGCCGCCACTCCATTCCCACGAGCCGAGGTACCCGACCGCCGTGCAGGAGGTGGCAGAGACGCAGGAGACGTCTTCGAGGGTGCCGGCTTCAGAGACGCCCACAGGGGCAAGCTCCCATTTGGAGCCATTCCACTTCTCCGCGAATGGCTTGGAGTCGGCTTTGCCGACCGCCAGGCAATATTGGACGGTGGGGCAGGAGACGCTCGCAAGCGCGTTGTAGCCGTTTCCTTTGCTCGGCTCGGGGCTTTCCTGGATCGACCACGTGGTGCCGTCGTAGCGCTCGACCAGGGTCTTGTATTTGCCGCTGACGTAGGCGTAGCCAACCGCGGTGCAGGCCGTTTCGGAGCTGCATGAGACGTCGCGCAGCTTCCAGCTGCTCGCCCCTTCGGGAGTGGCGAAAGTCCTAAAGGTGCTGCCCCAGTTGGAGCCTCCACCCGGCTGGAAGTAAATCCAGGTGCCATGCGTACCGTTCGCAGTGCTAGCGACGATATGGCAGTAAGGGAGGCCGACGCAGGAGACGGTGGGTTCGGTGCCGGTTCCCAGGTTCGACTGGACAATTTTCCATGCAGAGCCGTCCCAGGACTCGGCGAAAGTCCGTCCCATGAATTTGTTGTAGCCGACGGCCATGCACTTGGTTGCCGATGTGCAGGAGACGTCGGTGAGATTCAGTTCGGTGCGGGCTTCTGGGCTGACGGTGGCTTGGGTGACCCATTCGGAGCCAACCCAGCGCTCCCCCAGAGTCACCATGTTGTTCGTGTCTTTGTTGACCGGCCGGGCGCTTCCGACAGCTGTGCACTGAGTCGTAGCGGTGCAGCTAATGCCGGCGAGGATGCTGAAGACGTCAGGGCTGGTGGAGGACTGGATCACCCATTCGCTGCCGTCCCAGATCTCCGCGAGCGTCCTTTCTTCAGCGCCTGCTTCTCCTTTGGCCGAGAAGCTGCCGACTGCAATGCAGGAGCTCGTCGTGAGGCAGGAGACCCCCGAGAGGGTGGCACCGCTGACCAGGAGTTCTTCGCTGGGTTCGGGTGTTTCGATCTCAGACCATTCGCTGCCGTCCCAGCTAACAGCGAGGGTGCTGCTCTGCCACGACTCGCCCATCCATTCCCACCAGCCATGATGGCCAACGGCCATGCAGGAGGTGGCGGAAACGCAGGAAACGTCTTCCAGAAAGCCTTCTGCAGAGCCCGGGATGGAGACGGGCGTCCATTTTGCCCCGTCCCACTCCTCAGCGAACGGCTTCCCGGCGGCTTCCCCGACCGCCAAGCAATGCGTAGAGGACGCGCAGGAAACGCTCGACATCGCCCTGAAGCCGTTTCCTTCGCTGGGCTCGATGCTTTTCTGGATCGACCACGAGGTGCCGTCGTAGCGCTCGACCAGGGTCTTGTATTTGCCGCTGACGTAGGCGTAGCCCACCGCGGTGCAGGCCGTTTCGGAGCTGCATGAGACGTCGCGCAGCTTCCAGCTGCTCGCCCCTTCGGGGGCGACGAAGGCCCTGAAGGTGCTGCCCCAGCTGAAGAGACCCCAGGTGCCCGCCGTACCGCCGGCATCGGTAGCAACGATATGGCAGGAGGAGGGACCGACGCAGGAGACGGCGGGTTCGGTGCTGGTCCCCAGGTTCGAGTAGGTGATTTTCCATGCCGAGCCGTCCCAGGACTCGGCGAACGTCCGTCCCATGAATTTGTCGTAGCCGACCGCCATGCACTTCGTCGCGGACGTGCAGGAGACGTCGGTGAGCTTCAGTTCGGTGCGGGCTTCTGGACTGACGGTGGCCTGGGTGGCCCATTCACTGGGTTCGTTACGCAACTCTTCCAGCTGCTCGGGCGTCAGATAAGCGCTCGCTGGATCATCGACCGCCATCTCGGAGAGATCGCCTTTGTCGTAGGAGTACTCGATATCGGCGTAGCCCGAGGTCTGCAACTCCTTGACCTTGCCGGCCTCGTCGAAAACCAGCGAGGTATCGGTTTCCCCGCTTTGGTCTTCGACCGTGTAGCCGCCACCGGGGTCCTTGGTCACCACGGCTTGAAGCTTCTTGTCGAACTGCGTGCCGCCGCTTTTAGTCGGCAGCCCTACGGAACTCTCGCGAATGCCGCTCGTACGGACCATCGAAGCCTTGACGGGAGGCGTTTCTTCTTTTGTCTCTTCGAGCTCGAGTTCGGGGGTCTGGGCCAGCGTCCAGCCATCACCCCACTCGGTACTGTCTTCCTCGGGCTGCTGGGAGTTGTAGAAGCGTTCGACTTCGAGGTCGACGGCGGGTCCCTCGACATCGACATCCTTCTGGCGGTAGACGAGGTTGCCGTTCACCACGTTCACCGCAAGTTCGGGGCGGCTCGGGTGCTCTTCTTCCTCTTCTTTGCCCTGGCCGTCGGGCAACGGGAAGTACTGCATCACATACTCGTCCTTCATCCCGGTGGCTGGGATGTATTCGAATTCGATTTCGCGTTCGCGAGCGTTGCCGACCTGGTCTTCGGCGATCACCTTCAGCTGATGGACGGGGTCGCCTTCGAGGCCGTTGAGGTGGACGGGATAGGTCTTGGTCATCGAGCAACTGCTGGTGGGGCATTCCTGCGGGCTCCAGAGCACTTCCATTTCTTCTCCGTCTACGAAGACCGCGATGTCCTTCACCCCGGAGCGCTTCGTTTTGCCTTCGGCGTTGCTGCCGTCCTCGGCTTCGATCTGCAGGTTGTAGACGGGCAGGCTCAGCCGCGGAACTTCTTCTTCGCTCACTTCCCCTTCGCCTTCGGCTTCCTCGATCGCTTCGGCGAGCTGTCCTTCGAGTGCGACTTCGGGTTTGCCGCGATCGAGCTTCGTCGTCCACTGGAAGCTGGAGGAGACGTGCGCTTCGTTGTCGGGGCCCAGCGGATCGTAGGCGGAGATGCTCGCGCTCCGTTCGCCTTCGGCGAAGTAGCCGACGCCGAAGCTGGCCTGCCCGCTGGCCGGGCAGCGGCTCGTGTAGGCGCCCGAGCAGCCACCCATATTGTCGGTGTGCGGCAGTGCGCCTCCGGGGCTGAGGGTGATTCCCTTGACACCCAGTCCCGGATCGCTCGCGTTGGCGGTGATCGTGATGTCTTTGACCCATTTGCTCGAGGTGCCGCTCAGCCAGTTGACCGTTGGTGCCTCGGGGTCGCTCTCCTGGATCGTGACACCGCCGACAGAGAATGTGAATGCGCATTTGTGGTGGACGGAGCTCGCGCCGGTGCCGATCCCAACCACCGCTTGGCGCACGCCGGGGCTGCCAACCCAGCCGGTCTGGTATGCGGGGCTGGAACTGCTGCCACCGGACCAGATGCCGCGACCGACGTAGCCTCCGGAGGAAGGGTTGTAGAGGCCGGCGTAACCATGGGGTTGGTTGGTGGGCTGTTCGGTGGCGCAGCTTGAAGGGAGATTGAAGCTGTTTGAGAAAAAGGTCGCAGCTGCGATGTAGGTGGTCTGGCCGGGGGCGGTGTAGACCAAATGGCCGTGGGTGTTGGCGCCGTAGGTATAGCTCCCGCCTTTGGCTTGAGCACTGAGGTTGGAGGTGTTAGAAAGGTTGTATGCGTCGGTCGAGGCGGGGCTCCATTGGTTGTAGGAGACATAGCCCTCTTCGAGAAATGGGGGGTCGACGAGAATCGGATATGCGGATTCGAGAGAGCGATGGGGTACATCGAGCAAGAGCGAGGTGTCCTCGACGCTCATTTCAACCGGTACCAATGTGCCCTGAGCGTCGAAGGCACTCGGAGGAGGTACTTTCCCGATCAGGTCGCTTGAAGCCGAGAGAATTTCGACGCCTCCCGCCTCGGTCTCAGCGAGCGTTGCTCCTGCGGGCAGATCGAGGTCAAAGTGGAATTGCTCGGGACTTTCGGGGGAGCGCAACTGCTCGAATACCTCGACGCCGCCGGCTATCGGCGAGATCAGCGTGTCGGTCGCTGTCTCCGTTTCCGGATAGAAGAGGTTCATGTCTCCCAAGCTCTGGGCGCTGTGGTCATTAACGCTTGGCAGCTCGACTTCAAGCCCGCTCTGGAGTCGAATCGGTCCTTCGGCCGAACCGGGCAGCGTGACTTCGGTGACCGGATTCTTTGGAACGAAATCGGTGCCCGACTGCTCCAGGGTGAGGTCAACCGGCTGTTTGCCTTCGCCGCCGAGCGTACTCTCGACCGGCACGGACGATTCGACGATCGAACGCTCGCCCTGTTGGTCTGAGATCAGGGCCGCGTAGGTTCCAAGCGGCTTCTCGATTTCGAGTTCGCTGAGGACTCGAGCGGGATCGGCATTCAGTGCGTTGAGCTCCTCGGGAAACGCGTCGAGGACCAGCTCCCGGGCTTCACCGGCCGTGAGGCTGCCGTAGGCGCTCTGAGAGGCTTCGCGCTGGCTGATGGCTTCGGGACTCGAGAGCCATTCGGCGTATTCGAGTTCCTGGCTTTCGAGCTCTGCGATTTCGGCGGGACTCGGCGGCTGCGCTTCGCCAGCCGCCGATTCGCCGCCTCCCTCACCTGTGGCGAATACCGGAGCCACCGAGCTGGCAAGGAGCGTGAGTGTGAATGCGATGAGCCACTTCGCGCGATGCACGCGATGCCTGGCACGCCCCCCGATCATTGTCAGTGCTCATTTCTCATTACTAATGAATCATTGATTAATACGCTGACCATATATGTAAATGAGATTTGGGGTCAAAGCGGGTCGGAAGGCTCAAGTGGCTGGTTCCTTGGATATTGGGGAACGCAGAATGTCAGTTTTCGAAACTTATTGTCTGCACTGCTCTGGACCATCAAGATGAGGTAGGGGTGAGCCGTCCTTATGGACGCGTCCGGCAGCGGAGAGCTGATTGATTCGGTTGCTACCGTTTTGCTACCGTTATGGGATGAGCAAGCAGATCGCGGTTCGGCTTCCAGACGACCTTGTTGACTTCGTTGACGAGATCGTCGACTCCGGCAGTGAGCGCAGCCGGGCGGCTGTCGTAACCCAGGCGCTCGAGCGCGAGCGGCGGCGCGCACTCGCAGAACGCGATGCCCGGATTCTCGCCCGCACCGGTCCGGACCGGGAGCTCGCAGGCCTCGCTGAGTACGCGGCGGGCCTGCCTCGTGACCTCGCCTGATGCGGGCGATCCATGTCGCACAGCTCGACAAGGCCCGACCTGTACTGATCCTCACGCGTGAGCTTGTACGGCCCTACCTCGGGACGGTGACCGTCGCCCCGATCACCACCACCATCCGGGGACTCTCCAGTGAGGTGGCCGTCGATTCGGCGAATGGCCTCAGCGAGCCCTCGGTTGTGAGTTGCGACAACATCACCACCATCCCCGCCGATGCAGTGGGAGAGCAGATCGGGATCCTGCTCAACAGTCAAGAGCCGGCTCTCAGCGACGCGATCGGGGCCGCGTTCGACCTCGACTGATTGCTACTGGTTGCCCTGCTGGCGCAGGAACTGCTGGAAGTCTCTTGCGATCGAGTCCGCGGACGGTAGGTCCTCGGGGTTCTCGAGCTGGTCTTCCTGCTCGGCCTCTATGCGGTCCACCAGCTCCTCGATCTCGGGGTTGGCGGCTATGGCGCGGTTGATCTGCTCTTCGTAGCTGGTCGCCTCCTCCTCCAGCTCGGTCGCCTCGACGGCGATGCCGGTGACGCCCTCGAAGCGGCGCAGGAGCGCGAGCGCGGCCTTGGGGTTGGGGACGGCGGCTATGTAGTGAGGCACCGCCGCCCAGAGCGAGGCGGAGGTCATCCCCACTTTGCGGCAGCAGTCGTGGACGACGCCGACGATGCCGGTCGGGCCCTCGTAGGAGGAGCGCTGCAGGTCGAGCTCCTCGACCAGCTTCTCGTCGGAAGCGAGACCGGTGATCGGCACCGGCAGGGTGTGGGAGACCTCGGCGATCAGGGCGCCGAGTGTGATCACCATCTCCACGCCGAGCGCGTCGGCGGCGGTCGAGATCGTCTCCGAGAAGGTGCGCCAGCGCAGGTTGGGCTCGGTCCCGTCGAGCAGCACCAGGTCGCGCTCGGCGGCCGGGACGCGGGCCGCGATCAGGTTGTTCTGGGGCCAGTCGATGCGGCGGACCTCGCCCTCGGTGAGTGCGATCGTCGGCCGGGTCGCCTGGAAGTCGAAGTAGTCCTCCGGATCGACCTGCGCGATCGTCTCCGAGTCGAAGGCGTCGGCGATAGCGTCCAGCGCTGTCGAGGCGGCTCCAGCGGCGTCGTTCCAACCGCGAAACGAGCAGACCAGGATCGGGCTGCGCAGTTGCGGGAGGTCCCCTTCCCAGGTCAGTGAGTCCACCTCTCCCAGAGTACAGGCGGCGACTATGTGAATTCGGATTCACTATGCTGCCCGCGTGTTCGAGCTGCGCGAGATCGAGAAGTCCTATCCCCAGGGCGGGGAGATGGTCGAGGTGCTGCACGGCGTCTCACTCGAGATCGAGCCGGGCAAGCTGGTGGCGATCGTCGGGCCCTCGGGCAGCGGCAAGAGCACGCTGCTCAACCTGATCGGGACGCTGGACGTGCCCAGCGCCGGCAGCCTGCGCTTCGACGGCCGCGAGATCGGCAGCCTCGGCCAGAAGGAGCGCGCTCGCTTCCGCGCCGCCAACCTCGGCTTCATCTTCCAGTTCTTCAACCTCCTGCCCGGGCTGACCGCGCGCCAGAACGTCGAGCTGGCGGCGGCGATCGCCGGGAGCGAGAAGCACACGGCTCGCGCCCGGGCCGGCGCGCTGCTCGACCGCGTCGGCCTCGGCGAGAAGACCGAGGCGCCGGCGCGCAACCTCAGCGGCGGCCAGATGCAACGGGTGGCGATCGCGCGGGCGCTGGTCAACGAGCCGAAGCTGATCCTGGCCGACGAGCCGACCGGCAACCTCGACCAGCGCAACGCCCACGGGATCCTCGAGCTGCTGCGCCAACAGACCGCCGAGGACCGCTCCGTGGTGATGGTGACCCACGACCACGACCTGGCCGACCGCTACGCGGACCAGATCATCTCGCTGGTCGACGGTCGCGTCGCCGAGGCCACCCATATGGATGCCAACGGCGGGGGACTCGACCTCGGGCTGGTGGGGCTGGGGCTGCTGGACGGCCTCGCCTCTCTGATCCGAAGATGACCCGGATCCGCTCGCAGGCGCACCTGACCGTCCTGCTGACGCGCCACCTGCTGCACACGATGCGCCGCCAGCGGGCGCGCGCAGCGATCCTCTGGGCGGCGCTCGCCCTGGCGCTGGGGATCGGCGTCGGCCTGCTCGCCTTCATGACCAGCATCGAAGACTCTTACCGCCAGCGCGGCGAGGCGGTGGGCGGGGTCTCCGACGTGCAGGTCGAAGCGATCGGCGTCTCCTCGCTGCCGGCGAGGCTGGCCAAGCGGCTGGACCGGATCGGCGGGACCCGCTACGCGATCCCGATGACCCAGCAGCGGGTCACGCTCGAAGCCGGCACGGAGGACGTCGTCGCGACCGCGATCGGCGTCGACCGCTCCGCTAGGCGCCTGCGCAGCGCCGTGCAGCGCGACCTGAAACTGCCCGGCGGGCGCTCGGCGAAGCCGGGGCTGGCGCTGCCGAGCGGGCTCGCCGGCGAGCTCGGCGTGCAGCGGGGCGACAAGCTCAGGATCTTCGCCCACCAGCGCTCCCCGCGGTTGCGGGTGGCGCGGGTAGTCGACGTCTCCCCGGCGATCGAGGACGTGATCACCCTGCCCCGCGACCGGCTCGAGGCGATGCGCGGTGCCCCCGGCCAGCCAACCGTGATCTACGTGAAGTTCGGCCCGCATACCGGGCTCGAGGCCTTCGAACGCCGCGCTGAGGGGATGCTCCCGCAGAACGCCGTCCTGACCACGCCCGAGACGAGCCAGGGGGAGCTGAGCCACGTGCTCGACTTCACCGTGCGGGCGCCGACCTTCGTCTTCGGCATGGTCGTGCTGGCGATCGCCGGCCTGCTGATCTACGTGCTGCAGCTGATGCGGATGCTCGAGCGCCAGGAGGATCTCGGGCTGCTGCGCGCGCTCGGCTCGCGACGAGCGCCGCTGATCGCGGCCGAGAGCCTGATCCTCTGCGGCCTGCTCTTCGCCGCGATCCCCCCGGGGGTGCTGATCGGCGCACCGATCGCCAGCTACCTCTCCTCCCAGGTGCCGACCTACCTGACCGACGTCTTCGGCTTCAACATGCAGGTCACGATCCGTCCCGACGTCGTCGCCGGCGCCGCCGCGGTCGCCCTCGTCGTCGGGATCGCGGCGACGATCGGGGCGCTCGCCTCGGCCCGCGGCTCGATCGCCGACCAGCTCGGCCGCTCGCCCCAGGCCGGGGCGACGGTGACCTCGACGATCTCGCTGCGAGCGGCGCTGGCGTTGCTGGGAGGCGGGGTCGCCTGCCTCGCGCTCGGCCTGCTGATCGCCGACGCCGGGATCTTCCCCCTGGCCGCGGTGACCGTCCTGATCGGGTTGGCGCTCGCCACACCGGGTCTCGTCGGCCTGGTCGCGATCGCCCTCGGCCGTCGCGAGCACGGCGGCTCCAAGGTCGAGCTGGTCGCCCGCGGCGCGGTCGAGGCGAACCCCCGCCGCGCGGCCCTGGCGGCGGCGATCATGGCGCTCGGGGTCGCCGCGGTCGTGCCCCCGCAGCTCGCCGAACACGCGCTTTTGGACCGGATCGACCGCCTCAACCAGGTGATCCGCCCCGGGGCACAGGACCTGCTCGCCTCCGACGACGCCTTCGCCAGCGTTCCCGTCGACCTCTCCTACGGCCGGCGGGCGCTGCGCGATCCGGCGACGGTGACGCGATCGGTCGCCTTCGCCTTCGTCCCCTACGAGGGGCGAAAAATCGAGGTGCGGGGCCTGGTGCCGAGCACTCACGGCGGCCTGATCCGCCCCGGCCCCGGGCTTTCCCAGCAGTACCCGCTGCTGCGCGATCACCCGCGCGGCGTACTCGTCTCGCGAGTGATGGCAGCTGGCCTCGGCGTCGAGACCGGCGAGATGCTCGTGCTGCCGACCGCGAGCGGGCCGCGGAAGCTGCGCATCCTCGGCGAAGTCGAGGACTTCGCCTGGCCCTCGGGCACTGTCTACATGCGCATGGACCGCTACAGGCGGCTCTACCGCACCGACGCCGTCAGCGCCCTCGCGGTGGACCGCAGGCGGAAGGTCGACATGGCTGCCCTGCGCGGGCTGGCGCCGCTGCACTCGATCACCGGGGCCGAATTCAACGACCGCATCGACTCGCAGATGGAAAAGAGCACGCAGGGCATGCTGGCGATGCGCGTGCTCACCCTGATCGCGGCGCTGGTCGCCGTCGGCGGGATCATCACCACCTCGGTCTTCGCCCGGCGGCGGGAGTGGGCGGTGCTGCGGGCGATGGGGATCGGCAACGCCGGCCTGCTCGGCGCCCTGGCGCTGGAGACGCTGCTGGTGATGACGATCGGCGTCGCCTGCGGTGCGATCGGCGGCATCGTCAGCTACCGGGGGCCGACCCTCGGCTTCCTCGAGGCACAGGGCTACGTGGTCGGCAACGAGATCCAGCTGGGTGCCGTCGCCGCGACCGCGACCGCGGCGCTGCTGGTCGGAACGCTCGCCGCGGCGCTGCCCGCCTGGCTGACGGCACGAGCCCCACTCGCCGATGCGCTTTCCTACGAGTAGGCGTCGATGTCCTCCACCCGATCCAAGACCAGCAAGCGGAGCAGCCGAGGCGACCGGACGCGCGAGCGTCTGCTGAACGCGGCGGTAGAGCTGCTCGAAGAAGGCGGCTACGCCGCCGCCTCGGTCGCGGCGATCACCGAGCGCGGCGGGGTTGCCGCCGGAGCGCTGTACAGGCACTTCCCCTCGAAGGCGGAGCTGTTCGTCGAGGTCTTCCGCACGATGGCCGAGAGCAAGCTCGGCCACCTGCGCGAGGCGAGCGCTGTCCCCGGCACTGCAGTCGACAAGCTCGACGCGATCGTGCGCGAGTTCACCAGCAGCTCGCTGAGCCAGCCGCGGCTCGCATGGGCGCTCGGCTACGAGCCGGTCGACCCGCTCGTCGACGCCGAGCGGCTGGCCTACCGCCAGACCTACCGCGAGCGGCTCGCCGAACTGCTGCGGCGCGGCATCGAGGCGGGTGAGCTGCCTGAGCAGGACGCTGAGCTGACCGCGGCCTCACTGATCGGCGCGATCAGCGAGGCGCTGGTCGGCCCGCTCTCGCCGGTGCGCGGCGAGCGAGTCTCCACCGAAAAGACGATCGTCGCGATCTCGGTCTTCTGCCGGCGGGCCGTCGGGGCGTAGGTCGGCGACTGATCGTTTGACCACCGCCCAGGTGGGTCAAACGATCAGTCGCCTTGAGGTGCCAGCGCGCGGCGAACGAGGCCGTAGGCGATGAAGAGGACGAGGGCGGCGAAGGAGAGTTCCAGCGCTCGCTGGGAAAGCTCGTTGGCGACCGCGACGCCGATCAGCACGCCGACCGGAGAGAGCACCCCGATCACGGCGGCGTCGCGAAGGTTGACGTTGCCGTAGGAGTTCTGGCGGTAGGTCCCGACCAGGGCGACGATGACGATCATCAGCAGCGAGGTGGACTCGCCCTCGATCTGCGAGAGGCCGAGGAAGAGCGTCAGCGCGGGCACGAAGAGGACGCCGCCGCCGACGCCGACCAGCCCGCCGGCGAGACCGCCGGCAAGCGCGATCAGGATCGCGAAGAGCTCGTCCATCAGAAGAAGATCAGCTCGATCGCGATCGCGACAAGCAGAGCGGCGAAGAGCAGCGAGATCGCCCGCTGCGGGATGCGCTGTTGGATCGCCGTCCCGGCGACTACGCCGGCCACGGCCGGGATCGAGAGCCAGAGGCCGGTGAGGAAGTGGACGTTGCCGTAGATCCCACCCTGGGCGAGCGCCCCGAGCAGGCCGATGAGGACGATCGCGGCGAGGCTGGTGCCGGTGGCGAGGCGCTCGCCGTAGGCGAACCAGAAGATCAGCAGGGGGACGATGATCGTGCCGCCGCCGACGCCGAAGAGGCCGCTGAAGATCCCCGCCAGGGTGCCGATCGTGGCGAGCTTGAGCAAGCGGTGGGAGGGCAGCGCGGGGTCCGGGGCCATCGTGCCGCGATACTAGTGCCGTGTCTCGCGAATCTGAGGCGGGGGCGGGCGGCCTGAGGCGCTCCGCGGTGGAAGCCCTGCGCGCCGAGCCGGAGCGGACGGCGATCCTCACCGACGTCGACGGCACCCTGGCGCCGATAGCAGAGCGGCCTGAGCAGGCGGCGGTGCCGGCGCGGGCGACCGAGCTGCTGGAGGCGCTGAGCGATCGCTTCGGCCTGGTCGGGTGCATCTCCGGGCGCCAAGCTCTGGAGGCTCGCCGCCTGGTCGGTGTCGAGGGCATCGCCTACGCGGGCAACCACGGCTTCGAGCTGCTGATGCCCGGCGAGGCCGAGCCGCAGCTCGATCCGGCCGTGGCCGGGCGAGAGGGGGACGCGGCCGAGTTCCTCGCCGGCCTCGACGAGGCCAAGCTGGGGGCGGCGGGGCTGCGACTCGAGGACAAGGGGCCGATTCAGGCGCTGCACTGGCGCGGGGCCGGGGACGAGCGCGGGGCCGAGGCCTGCGCCCATGAGATCGCGGTCGAGGCAGGCAGGGAAGGGTTGGAACCGCGTTGGGGCCGCAAGGTGCTGGAGCTGCGCCCGGTCGGAGGGGGCGGCAAGGACGCGGCCGTGGCCGCACTGCTCGCCGGCAGGGACTTCTCCGTTGCCGTCTACGCCGGCGACGACCGCACCGACCTCGACGCCTGTCGCCGCCTGCACGAGCTGCGCGACGAGGGCCAGCTCACCACCACGCTCTGCGTGGGCGTGGTCTCGCCGGAGGCGCCGCCGGAGCTGGCCGAGGAATCGGATCTCACGGTCGACGGCCCGGCGGGTTGGATCGCCCTCCTCGAGGAGCTGGCGAAGTAGCTATGCCCTACACCGACCTGCTCCGAGTCACCGTCCTGCTGACCGGCGCCGAGGCCACGGCCCTCGCCGCGATCACCGCCGTCGCCACCAATCGCGACAGCGACGCCACGACCCTGATCGTCACCGGGACCTGGTGGCTTATCGCCCTCCTCGTCGGCCTCTACCTGGGCCGCCCCGCCCGCGCCGCGGACGCCCTCCGCGACGCGCTCGCCGGCGCCCGCACCGCCACCTCCCTGCCCCCCGAGACTCCGGCGAGGATCTCCTTCACCCGCCTCTGGCCGATAGCCCTGACGGCGATCGCGGCCGGAGCCCTCGGGATCTTCTTCCCCGGAGTGGCGGCCGTGGGCGCCGGCTACGCCCTGCTGGTGTCCTTGGCCTGGCACACGAGAGAGGCAGCGGTACTGGCAATCGAGCAGAGAGATGGCGTCAAGTTCTATGTGGTGCCAAACTCGGCACTACGGCCGATACAACTCGTCCGCACCCCGGGCCTACGCAGCAGCGGCAGAATCTGACCGAGATTCGGGGGTTTACCGCTTGACCGTCTTCAGGTCAACTTTGTGAGCCTTGGCTACTTCGCGAAGCTTCTGCTGCCTCTTAGAAGCGACGCGTCCCTTTTTAGTTGCAGGCGCCATCTGGGTCTTAATCCCATCGACGAACACATCAAATCCCATCGACGTAAGACGTTTGACGGCTAGACGAAGCGTCACCTTCGAGAAGAATGGCAACTGCTCGGCGACGTTGCCCGTGGCCGTTGGCGACGTGATCAGCGCCAGTACTACGCTGTAGTCGCTCGCTTTGACATTTTCAGGAGAGAACTGTCCAAACCCAGTGCGCGCAGACTCAAGCTCCTGCTCCAGCAGCTTGCGAAATTCCGGTTCTGTGACAAAGCATTCCGCGGAAACCATTGCTTGGGCGAACAAGTGGCTAAGCGGCTTCGAGCCCCCCTTGCGGTGCTTGATATGAACGAATCGGCGTTCGTCGTCGAAGATGTCGCATGCCTCGATCTCGGTCTGCCCTGGAAGCCTGATGAGGCGTTGGTCCATCAGCGCCAAGCCGCTGTTGGAGGCCGCCGCAACCACGCAGTAGTCCTCCTCGCGCTGTTTGAGTGCGGCCGCCGGCCACTGAATCCCGGAGGGATTGAGACTTTGCGCGAAGGCCTCCACATCTTCCGAAAGTGAGGGCTCAATCCGGTACCACTGGCCGGCGTCAAGCACACAAACGGCACCCCTATCCGAGGTCTCCCAGTGCAGGCATTCGAGGAAATTCCACCTGTCGACGACCTCACCGTTCGCGTCGAGGCCCGAAAGGTGAAACCGGCGCAACTCGGCCTCCGCGTCTGTCGACGACCGCGGCACCCGCAAGGGATAGCGCAGCAGGATTGCTTCTGGCTCGACGACCGTCGTGCCCTTTGCAGCTGGCGTCACCTTGAACGCAACAATCTCTTCGGAGAGGATCTGGGGCGGGAAGAGGTCGAAGCCCTCGAAGCTCCGCTGACCGAGTGCGGTAAACGCCTTGCTATTGAGGCGTGCGATCTCCTCGGGGTCACGCACACGCTTGATCGTGTCGAAGAAGGGAAAACGATCCCGGTAGTCGGTGAGTTCGCTAACGCGCAACAACTCTGCACACTTTTCGCTCAGTTGGGAGGGGTCGAGCTCAGCGGTGAGGCGGACGGCGTCGCGGCCGTCGACCTTCTTACCGAGATCGCCATCTTCCAGCTGACCGGCAAGAGAAACGACCAACTCTCTATCGGTGTTGAGCTCGAGGCTCTTCAGCGAGGAGAGGCGAGAGACCTGCCGGAGGGTATGCAGCACGTGATCGTCGAATGTACGCGCCTCGGCACCGCGGAGTCGCTCGGGGTTTACGCCGTTGAGGGCGCAGAGCAAGCCGAAGTCGCGTTCGTAGGCATCCTTTTTGAGAAGGTGACGGGCATTGCCGAAGGCGATCGCGAACCAGCGACCCGCAGCTTCCAAGATCAGGATCGCCTTCACGCTGCGCGTCCGGTCATGAAGCTCGGGCTCGGTGACCCCGGCTAGAAAGCGGGCCCAGTCTGGGGGTCCTTCCTCGCCCTCCTGCACAAACAGCGTCCCGGTCGTCTCCCCGGCGTCAACTGCATGCTCACGCAACTCATCGATGTCCTCTCTCAGGGCTGCTTTTGGCGAATCGATCGCAGGCTTGAGCAGATAGATAGTTACGGTTCGAGTGTTGGCCATTCCTTTAGCGCCTCAGTAGAGAAATACATGAGCAATCCAAAGTCATACCGGATACGTACCGATCTATGATGTCTGACTTTTGGGGTTCGCTTTTTACCTTTTTAGAGCTTGCTTGAACTCCCGCCAGCTCTTGGTGTTGGCGACATCCTTCGCCGTCAGCCACGCCCGCCTCGCCGTCGCCACCGCGTAGGCCATGTTGTTCAGCGTCTCCACCCCATGTGCGTCGGTGTTGAGAACGATGGTCGCCCCGGCTTCGACGGCCAGCCGCGCGTGGTGCTCGGAGAGGTCGCGGCGATTGGGGTTGCCGTTGATCTCCAGCATCGTGCCGGTGCGGGCCGCTGCCTCGACCACGGCCTCGACGTCGATGCCGTAGGGCTCGCGGCGGCCGAGCAGGCGGCCGGTGAGGTGGCCGATGCAGTCGACGTAGGGGTTCTCGATCGCTGTGAGGACGCGGGCGGTCATCTCCTTCTCGGAGATCGCGAAGGAGGTGTGGATGCTGGCTACCACCCAGTCGAGCGCGTCGAGCAGGTCGTCGGGGTAGTCGAGGGCACCGTCGAGGCCGATGTTGACCTCCGAGCCGGCGAGCAGGCGGAAGCCGCGCTTGCCCTCGTTCCAGACCTCGACCTCGGCGACTCGCTCACAGAGGCGCTCGGCGGTGACATGGTCGCCGAAGCCGTGGCTGGCCGAGTGGTCGGTGATCGCCATGTAGGCGTAGCCGCGGTCGCGGCCGGCCTCGGCCATCTCCTCCAGGGTGTTGCGACCGTCGGAGAGAGTGGTGTGCGAGTGCAGGTCGCCGCGGACGTCGTCGAGCGAGACGAGGTCGGGGAGCTTCCCCTCGCGCGCCGCCTTCAGCTCCCCCCTACCCTCGCGCAGCTCGGGCTCTATGTAGGCGTAGCCGAGGCGCTCGTAGACAGCCTCCTCCGTCGGGCAGAGCGTTACCTCGCCGCTCTCGACCTCGGTGATTCCGTGCTCGGAGACCGAGAGGCCGCGCGCCACCGCCTCCTCGCGCAGCTGGACGTTGTGGGCGGCCGAGCCGGTGAAGTGCTGGAGCAGGTTGCCGAAGGCCTCCGGCGCGACGATGCGCAGGTCGACGGAGACCCCATTCTGGGTCTGCGCCCGCACGCCATTGGGCCCCGGCTTCCCGGCGGCGGCGATCAGCGGGCTGGCGAGCAGGTGCTCGGCCAGGGCCCGCGGCTCCTCCGCGGTCGCGATCAGGTCGATGTCCTTGCAGGTGTCGGCCCAGCGCCGGACCGAGCCCGCGACCTCGACCCGGTCGGCGGCCGGGTGCTCGCGCAGGGTCCGCGCCAGCTCCTCGGCGATCGGGCGAGCCATCGAGAGCAGCACGCGGCCCGTGCCCTCGCCGGGTTCGCCGAGGCGCTCGAGCCCGGCGAGGACGTTCTCCTCCACCTTCTCCCCCAGTCCCTTCAGATCGCGGATGCGCTGTTCCTCAGCCGCCTTTCTGAGGTCGTCGAGCGTGGCTACGCCGAGCTCCTCGAAGAGGCGCCGCGCCGTCTTCGCCCCCAGGCCCTGCACCCGCGTCACCTCGATCAGTGAGGGTGGGTACTTCGCCTTCAGCTTCACCGCCGCGGGGATCTCGCCGGTCTCGATCAGCGCGTCGATCTTCTCGGCCAGGGTCTTGCCGACGCCGGGGACCTCCGTCGCCCGCCCGGCGGCGGCAAGGTCGGCGACCGAGACCGGGCTTTCGCGGATCGCCTTCGCCGCGGTGCTGTAGGCGAGGACCCTGTATTTGACCGCACCGTCGAGCTCGTAGAGGACCCCCAGCTCGTCGAGGGCGGCGGCTATCTCGGCGTTGGTCACGCCCCCACGCTAGCGAGCCTTCTGGCGTTAGCGCTACGGTGCGGTGCACCCCCAGCAGGGGTCGCTATACTTTCTGAAGTATTGAGCGCTGAAACACGATCCCCAGGAGACCGATTCCAGTGACAGGCAAGCTCCACGACGTGACCGACGCCACCTTCAAGTCCGAGGTCCTCGAGGCCGACGGCCCCGTCCTCGTCGACTTCTGGGCCCCCTGGTGCGGGCCGTGCCGCGTGGTCCACCCTGTGCTCGAGGAGATGGACGCCGAGCGCGAGGACCTGAAAATCGTCAGCGTCAACGTCGACGAGAACCAGCAGACCGCCGCTCAGTACGAGGTCCTCTCGATCCCGACCCTGATCCTCTTCAAGGACGGGGCGATCGCCAAGAAGGTGATCGGTGCGATGCCCAAGCGTCGCCTCGAGGCCGAGCTGGAGCCGGCGCTCGCCTAGCGGGCTGGCGGCGAGTTGTTCCAATGCCATTCGTCCAAGTCCACTGGTTCGAGGGACGCTCCGACGAGCAGAAGGCGGAGATCGCCAGGCGGATCGAAGCGGCCTTGGTCGAGGTGGCCGGCGTCGCCCCCGAGCACTGCTGGGTGAAGTTCTCCGACACGAAGAAGACCGACTTCATCATCGGCGAGCCGACCGAGAACTGATCAGGCCGTCACGTTTGCGGCTACGTCCAGCGTGACCGCGCGGTCAGGAGCGGCCAAGGCGGCTTGCGCAGCGGCTGCCAGAGCAAAGCGGTCGAGACCGTAGCGCTCTGCGGCTACGTCGAGCAGGTCAAGCCTGTCCTGCGGGTTCAACAGCTCGATGTTGACAGGACGACCATTTCGAAAAGCGACATTGCAGTAGGTGTCGTCGATGGCCTCGCCGGAGTCCCAGCGGTCGACCTCCACCAGGTCAATCGAAAGCGCTTCGGCCTGACTGTCGTAATCGGCCTTCATCCGGTTCTCCTCGGGTGGATGGTGATGATTACGTCCGGTTCGTCAACAGCAACGACAACCCTATGCGCATGCCGCGGACTTCACCAAGATAGCGGGGGCGTCCTCTTTCGTCTCGATCGACTCTCGTGGGATTCAAGACAACAAATTCCGCGTCGCGCTGAGTGAGCTTGAGCCGGCGCGCTTGATTCTTAGCGTGTCGCGAGAGACGCACCGCCCCTTAAGGGCGCGGCGCGGAAAACTCTCCCCCTCAGACGCGCGAGACGGCGATCTGCAGATCGCGTCCGTCGACCCGGACCGGGGCGATCTCGACGGTGTCGTAGGCGATCGCGGTGGCGAGGACCTCGCCGGCTATGTAGGGCTCATGCTCGCGGGCGGCGGCGATGAGGTCGTCGTCGCCGCCGAGGCTGAGCTCGATCCGGTCGGAGATGTCCAGGCCGGCGGCTTTGCGGGCATTCTGGACGGCGTGGACGATCTCGCGGGCGAGGCCCTCGCGGCGCAGCTCGTCGTCGAGCTCGAGCTGCAAGGCGACCGCGTGGCCGGCCTCGGCCTCGACCTCGTAGCCCTCCAGCGGCTGCAGGGCGAGGGTGACCTCGTCGGGCCCGATCGTGTGCTCGTCGCCGTCGACGTTGATGCCGACCTCGCCGCCGTCGGCCATCACCTTGGCGACGTGGACGGGGTCGAGCGCCTCGACCGCGGCGGCGACCTGCGGCATGCGCTTGCCGAAGCGTGGGCCGAGCGCCCGGTAGTTGGGCTTGACCGCGTAGCTGACCAGATCCGCCTCCTCGGAGACGAAGTCGAGCTCCTTGACGTTGAGCTCGGCCATGACCAGGTCGGCACGGGCCTCGATCGCCTCTCGCTCGACGTCGTTGGCGACGATCACCGCCCGGCGCAGCGGCTGGCGCACCTTGGCCTTGGCCTGGGCGCGAGCGGCGCGGCCGAGCTCGACCGTGAGCCGGACTGCCTCCATTGCGGCCTCCAGCTCGGGATCGGCGAGGGCCGGGTCGGGTTCCGGGAAGTCGCGCAGGTGGACGGAGTCGGGCAGCTCACCCAGCTCTTCGCCCTCGCCGCCGGCCAGGTTGAGGTGGATCTCGTCGGCGAGGAAGGGAGTGAAAGGTGCGAGCAGCGCCGCCGTCTCCAGCAAGCAGTGGCGCAGGGTCGCGAAGGCGGCCCGGTCGCCTTCCCAGAAACGGCGGCGCGAGAGCCGCACGTACCAGTTGGAGAGCTCCTCGACGTACTCGGCAATCGCGCGGCCCGCGGCGGTGCAATCGAAGACGTCCATCCGCTCGCGCACAGTCGCGATCGTGGACTGAAGCTTTGAGAGTGCCCAGCGGTCGAGGTCCTCGGCCGCTTCGGGCGGTCCTTCGAAGTCCCCCGGCCCGAGGTTCTCCGCGTTGGCGTACAGCACCCAGAACGAGTACGTGTTCCACAGCGTCAGGAGGAACTGGCGGACCGATTCGCCGACGGTGTCGACCGAGAAGCGGTAGCCCGACCAGGGCTGCTGCGCGGTCAGGTAGTACCAGCGGAAGGCGTCGGCGCCGTGGGCGTCGATCACCTCCCAGGGCTCGATCACGTTGCCCTTGCTCTTCGACATCTTCTGGCCCTCGGTGTCGAGGATGAGGCCGAGGCAGACGCAGTTCTTGTAACTCGACTCGTCGAAGAGCAGGGTCGACTCGGCCAGCAGGGTGTAGAACCAGCCGCGCGTCTGGTCGATCGCCTCGCAGATGAAGTCGGCGGGGAAGCGCTCCTCGAACAGCTCCTCGTTCTCGAACGGGTAGTGGAACTGCGCGAAGGGCATCGCGCCGCTGTCGTACCAGGTGTCGATCACCGACTCGACCCGGCGCATCTCGCCGTCGCACTCCTCGCAGTCGATCGTCACCTCGTCGATGTAGGGGCGGTGCAGGTCTTCGGGCACCTCGCCCTTCGCCCGCTCGCGCAGCTCGGCGACCGAGCCGGCGCAGAAGCGGCCGTCGCAACCCTCACCGGTGCACTCCCAGATCGGCAGCGGCGTGCCCCAGTAGCGGTCGCGCGAGAGCGCCCAATCGACGTTGTTCTCCAGCCATTTGCCGAAGCGCCCGCTCTTGATGTGCTCGGGGTGCCACCCAATCGCCTCGTTGTTGGCGAGCAGGCGGTCGCGGACCTGCGAAGTGGCGATGTACCAGCTCGACTTGGCGTAGTAGAGCAGCGGCGTGCCGCAGCGCCAGCAGTGCGGGTAGGCGTGCTCGTAGACCTGCTCCCGGAAGAGCAGACCGCGGCGGTCGAGGTCGGCGATCAGCGCTCGGGTCACCTCGGGGTCCTTGACGAACTTCTCCTCGAAACCCGCGACTCGGCCGTCGAACTTCCCGTCGAGGCCGACCGGGTTGTAGAGGGTGCCGTGGCTGGTCGGGTCGAAGATCCCGTTCTCCGCAGCGACCGCGTAATCGTCCTCGCCGAAGGCCGGCGCGATGTGGACCAGGCCGGTGCCGTCCTCGGTGGTGACGAAGTCACCGGCCACTACCGGGAAGGCACCAGGCTCGCGGTCATTGAGGTTGAAGACCGGCCCCTTGTAGTGGCGACCGACCAGTTCTGACCCCGGCAGGCGGTCGAGCACCTCGGCGCCCTCGCCCAGCACCCTCTCCAACAGCGGCTCCGCGACAATCAGAATCTCGCCGTCGACGCGCGCCTTGACGTAAGGGACCCCGGGCGCCGCGGCGACCGCCACGTTGCCGGGCAGCGTCCACGGCGTCGTCGTCCAAACCAGCAGCGACTCGCCGCTCTCGCTCCCGTCCTCACCCAGCAGCGGGAAGCGCACATATATAGAGGGGTCCTCGACGTCCTGGTAGCCGAGCGCCACCTCGTGTGAGGAGAGCGCGGTGCCGCAGCGCGGGCAGTAGGGCACGACCTTATGGCCCTCGTAGAGTCGGTCGTCGTCCCAGAGCCGCTTCAGCGACCACCAGACCGACTCGATGTAGTCGTTGTCGAGGGTGACGTAGGGGTCGTCGAGGTCGACCCAGAAGCCGATCCGCTCGGTTAGCCGGTTCCACTCCTCGACGTACTCGAAGACCGACTCGCGGCAGCGCGCGTTGAACTCGGCGATGCCGAGCTCCTCGATCTCCTGCTTGGAGGAGATGCCGAGCTGCTTCTCGACCTCGAGCTCGACCGGCAGGCCGTGGCAGTCCCAGCCGGCCTTGCGCGGCACCCGGTACCCGCACATCGACCTGTAGCGGGGATAGACGTCCTTGAAGACGCGGGAGAAGACGTGGTGGGAGCCGGGACGGCCGTTGGCGGTCGGCGGGCCCTCGTAGAAGCTCCAGACCTCCGCCCCCTCGCGCTGGGCGAGCGAGCGGTGGAAGACGTCGCGCTCGCGCCAGCGCTCGAGCACCCGCTGCTCGAGATCGGGGAAGGGCTGCTTGGCGTCTACGGGCCGGAAGCCGGACATGGACGGGTGATTCTAGGAGCGCTCACCGCCTCCCCCCGTGACGGTGGGCATCGGTACGCAATAGTCTTCCCGCGTGCCCGCTTACGACCTGAACGGAAAGGTGGCGCTGGTCACCGGCGCCGCCCGGGGAATCGGCTTCGAGACCGCCCGCCAGATGCACGCGCGCGGCGCTTCCGTCGCAGTCGTCGACCTCGACGCCACCGAGGCGAGCGAGGCGGCCGAGCGGATCGGCGAGCGGGCGATCGGGATCGCCGCCGACGTCACCGACGCCGGGGCGATGCGGGCCGCGGTGGCGGAGACTGTCGAGCGCTTCGGCGGCCTCGACGTCGCGATGGCCAACGCCGGGCTCGCCCCGCCCTCGATCGCCACGATGCGCTCGGTCCCGGCCGAGGAGTGGGAGCGCGTGGTCGAGGTCAACCTCTTCGGCGTCTGGCACACGCTGCGAGCCGCCCTGCCGCAGGTCTCCGAGCGCAAGGGCCACATCGTCGTCGTTGCCTCCGTCGCCGCCTTCGCCAACGGGATGCTGGGCAGCTCCTACATGGTCTCCAAGGCCGCAGCCGAGCAGATCGGTCGCGCCCTGCGGACCGAGCTGATGCCGTTCGGCGCAGGCGCCAGCGTCGCCTACTTCGGCTGGGTCGACACGCGGATGGTCCAGGACACCTTCGCCAGGCCCGGCGCCAGCGTGCTGGAGGAAATCGCCCCCGACTTCCTGATGAAGCGGATCACCCCCGAACAGGCGGGAGCGGCCGTAGTCAAGGGGATCGAAGAGCGCGCACCGCGGATCTTCGCTCCCCGCTGGTGGCGCTACCTCTCCGCCCTGCGCGGGCTGCTCAACCCGCTGCTCGACCGCCGCAGCGAGCGCGACCCGCGCATCATCGCGGCGATCCGCAACGCCGAGTCGCCAGGCGCGAGCGATACCGCGACCCCGGCAGCCAAGAGCTAGGCCGGCACCGCTATGCCCACCTACGACGTGAACGGGAAGGTGGCGCTCATCACCGGCGGCGCCCGCGGGATCGGCTATGAGACCGCGCGCCAGCTGCACCAGCGCGGCGCCTCCGTCGTCCTCCTCGACGTCGACGCCGAGGAGGTCCGCGAGGCGGCCGAGCGGCTCGGCGAGCGGGCGAGCGGGATCGCCGCCGACGTCACCGACGCCGGGTCGCTGCGCGCGGCGGTCGCCGAGACGGTCCAGCGCTTCGGCGGGCTCGACATCGCGATGGCCAACGCCGGCATCGCCCCGCCGACGACGACCACGATCCGCATGGTCTCCGCCGAGGAGTGGGAGCGCGTGATCGACATCAACCTGCTCGGCGTCTGGAACACGGTGAGGGCAGTACTGCCGCAGGTGGCCGAGCGCCAGGGCCACATCGTCGTCGTCTCCTCCGCCTACGCGATCGCCAACGGCATGCTCAGCAGCGCCTACGCGGTGGCGAAGTCGGGGGTCGAGGCCTTCGGCCGCTCGCTGCGGTCCGAGCTGGCGCCGCTCGGGGCGAGCGCGGGCGTCGCCTACTTCGGCTTCGTCGACACGAAGCTGGTCCAGGACGCCTTCGCCAAGCCGGCGACGGCCCGGCTCGAGGAGACCGTCCCGGCCTTCCTTCTGAAGCGGATCACGCCCGCCGAGGCGGGCGCCTCGGTCGTGCGCGGGATCGAAGAGCGGGCGCCCCGCACCTTCGCACCGAAGTACTGGCGCTACATCTCCGCCCTGCGCGGCCTGATCAACCCGCTCTTCGACAAGCGCGCCGACAGCGACCGGCGCGTCCGCGAGGCGATCCAGAGCGCCGAGGCGCTCTCGGAGGCAAGCGCCGCCGGCGACGCCTCAGCCGCTTCGCGTTAGCCGCTCGAGCAGGACGACGACCGACTCGTAATCCTCACCGGTGGCGCGGCTGAGGCCGATCTCGCAGGTGCGGTTGCTGGAGAGGTGGGCGTCGAAATGGCGGCCGGAGAGCTCGGCGGCCTGGGGCGCGGTGGCCGCGGCGGTCAGCTCCGGGTGGGAGATGCCGCGATCGCCAGCGAAGCCGCAGCAGGTCGCCGAGGGGGCGACGTAGACGTCCTCGGCGAGGGCACCGGCGAGGGCACGCAGGCGCGGTGCCAGGCCCATATGACGGGTGGCGCAGGTCGGGTGGACCGTGGCGGAGCCGACCTTGCCAGCGATCTCGAGCTGTGGCAGCAGGCGGTCATTGGCCCAGACGACTGAGTCGAGGATCTCGAGGCCCGCGAGCCGCTCGGCGTTCTGCTCGGAGAGCACTCCCTCGCCGGGTTCGGCCACGCCCTGGGTGCAGGAGGCGGCGTCGATCACAACCGACAGCTCTCCCTCGCCGCTCCACTCCCAGAGACGCTCGACCATCTCGTTCGCCTTGTGACGGTGGGCGTCGCCGAACCCCTTCGAGCTCCAAGGCAGCCCGCAACAACTCCCCGCAACCTCGTCCGGCACCCAAACCGGCAACCCAGCCCGGCGGGACACCTCAACCATCGCGTCAACGACCCCCAGAGGCCGATGGGCCTCAGATACGCCTATATGTCTCCTTTGAGGCCCGTCGGCGGGGAGTGAGGGGCCGAAGATTCGGTTGGTGCAGGAGGGGACGTAGACGGCTGCCGCGCCCTCGCGGCTCGTCGACGGCAGGCTTCCCGACGCCGGACCGGGCAACCCCTTGCCCCGCTTCGTCCGGCGCGCCAGCGGGCCGCCGAGCCGCAGGCCGGCGCGCGAGGCCTTCTCGACCGCGCCCCAGCGCTTCGCCGCTGCCAGGGCCGCCCGTTCGGCCCGGGGTGTATGGCGCTCCTGGCGTAGTTCCTTGATCAGCTTGCCGGTGTCGATCCCGACCGGGCAGGCCAGCTGGCAGGAGCCGTCGGCGGCGCAGGTCTCCATCGAGTCGTACTCGAACTCCTCCAGCAGGGTGCGCTGGAGGGGCGACCCGGCCGGCTGGCGCGCCATCTCGCGCCGCAGGACGATCCGCTGGCGCGGCGTCGTCGTCAGGTTGCGGCTGGGGCAGACCGGCTCGCAGAAGCCGCACTCGACGCAGGTCGTCGCGGACTCCTCGATCGCCGGGGTGGTTTTCAGGTTGCGGAGGTGGACGTCTGGGTCGCGATTCAGCACCACGCCGGGGTTGAGGACGCCGTCGGGGTCGGCGAGCCGCTTCACCCGCCACATCAGCTCGGTCGCCTTCTCTCCCCACTCGCGCTCGACGTAGGGGGCCATGTTGATCCCGGTGCCATGCTCGGCCTTGAGCGAGCCGTCGTACTTGCCGACGATCAGCTCGACCAGCTTGCCCATGAAGGCCTCGTAGCGCTCCAGGTCCTCCTGCTTGGCGAAGTCGGGGGTGAGCATGAAGTGCAGGTTGCCGGCGGAGGCGTGGCCGGCGACGCCCGCCAGGAAGCCGTGCTCGCCGAGCAGCGCCTGCAGATCACGGGCGCCCTCCGCAATCCGCTCCGGCGGCACGCAGACGTCCTCGACGATCAGCGCCGTGCCGGGCAGGCGCACGCGGCCGATCAGGCCGTGCAAGCCCTCGCGCACGCGCCAGGCCAGCTCGATCTCCTCGGCGTCGCGGGTGAACTCGAAGGGCTTGATCGTCGTGTGCCCAGCGAAAATCGCGTCGGCCTTGGCGACGTAGGCGTCGAGCTCATTGTCGCTCGCCGAGCCGTACTCGACCAGCAGCACCGCCGACTCCGGCGGCAGCTCCTTCCACTCCTCGGGCGCGCCGACCATGTTCCAGGCGGCGGTGATCAGCGCCGGGGCAACCATCAGCTCGACCGCGGTGGCACCGCTGTCCACCAGGTCGCGAACCGGCGCAATCGCCTCGTCGATACCGGGGAAGTGAACCCAGGCCGTCGTCGTGCGCGCCGGCAGCGGCACGGTCTCGAAGACGGCCTCGGCGACGAAGGCGAGCGTGCCCTCCGAGCCGACCACGAGGCGGCGGAAGACCTCCAGCGGCTCGTCCGCGTCGAGGAAGGCGCAGAGCCGGTACCCGGTCGTGTTCTTGATCGCGAACTTACGCCGGATGCGCTCGCTCAGCTCGGCGTCGGCGCGGATCTCGTCGCGGATCGCCGCGAGGCCAGCTGCCAGCTCCGGCTCCTCGGCGGCGAAGCGCTCGGCGGCGAAGCGCTCGGCGGTGTCGATCGTCGTCCCCGAAGGAAGCACCAGCGTCATCGAGCTCACGGTCGAGTAGGAGTCCTTGCTGACGCCACAGCGCATCCCCCCCGAGTTGTTGGCGATCACGCCGCCGACGCAGGCGATGTCGGTGCTGGCCGGGTCGGGCCCGAGCTTGCGCCCGTGCGGGGCGAGAACCCGGTTGGCGTGGCCGAGCACGGTGCCGGGCTTGACCCGGACGCGCGCCGCCCCGTCCTCCACCGCGACCCCGCCGAAGTGGCGCCGCACGTCGACCAGGATCCCGTCGGTCTGGCCCTGGCCGTTGAGGCTGGTGCCGCCGGCACGGAAGGTGACCGGGGTCCCGCCGCGGCGGCCGTAGGCGAGGACCTTGGCGACGTCGTCGGCGTCTAGGGCCATGACGACGACTTGGGGGAAGAGCCTGTAGGGGCTGGCGTCGGAGGCGTAGCGGACGATGTCGCTGGCCCGGCCGAGGACGCGGTCGGCGCCGAGCAGCTCCTCCAGGTCGCGGCGCAGCGGTTGGGCCGCACCGGCCGCGAGGCTGTCGGGGGCGCGGTCGGGCGCAGGCTCGGACATCCGCGGCACCAGTGAGGAGACGTTTCGCTCCAGCAGCGCCATGGATGGACCTTAGAAGAGCGACATCCCGGGAGCGACCGGGACTTCGACCAGCTCGGGGTGCGGGGACGCGAACGCCTTGGCCAGCGCGTCGCGAACCTCATCGCGGTCCTTGACGCGGTGCGCCGTCACCCCGTAGCCCTCGGCGACGGCGGCGACGTCGAGGGCCGGAAGGTCGAGTCCTGGGGCCCCCGCCACCTGCTCTACCTCGGCGAACCACTTGAGGATCGCGTACTCCTCGTTGCGCAGGACGAGGAAGGTGACCGGGACCTTGTAGGCGACGGCGGTCCAGAAGGCGCTGACCGCGTACTGGACCGAGCCCTCGCCGATCACGCAGACGACCGGGCGGTCGGGCTGGGCGATCTGCACCCCGATCGAGGCGGAGAGGCCGAAGCCGAGGCCGCCGCCGGCGGCGAAGTAGTAGCTGCCGGGGCGCGAGAGCCGCAGCTGGTTGCGCAGCGCCAGCGTGCTGGAGGGGGACTCGAGCACGACGATCCCGTCCTCGGGGAAGACCTCGCCCAGGGCCGTGTGGACGGTCGATGAGTTGAGCGGGTCGGTGGGCGGGATTTCCCCCGGGCCGGGATTCGGCTCCGGTGCCGGGCGCGAGGACTCGGGCAGGTCCTCGAGCAGCGCCGCCAGGGTCAGCTTCACGTCGGCGACGAGGGCGTCGCCCATCGGCGCCCGCGCCGCCTCGTCGGGGTCGCTGGTGATCGCGACCAGCTTCGCCCCCTCCGGCAACAGCGGCCCGGGGATGTAGGGGTAGTAGGGGAAGACCGAGCTGCCGAGGACGAGGATCAGGTCGTGGCCCTCGAGCGTCTGGCCAACCGGGCCGATCGCCGGCGGCAGCACGCCGCGGTAGTTCGGGTGGTTCTCCGGGAAGCCGAGCCGGCCGCCGCCCGTCGCCGGGGTCGCCCAGACCGGCAGGCGCTGGCGCTCGGCGAGGGCGACCGCGAGCTCCCAGGCGCCGGAGGCGTCGATGTCGGGCCCGGCGACCATGACAGGGTTGGTCGCCGTGTCGAGCCGGTCGGCGAGGACACGCATCGCGGCAGGATCGGCACCCGCGCGGCCGTCGACCCGCCGCGAGATCGCCTCGCGCGCGTCGGCCTCGTCGACCTCGGCGTACCAGTCGTCCATCGGCAGCGAGACGAAGACCGGGCCCTTCGGCGGCAGGCCGGCGAGGTGGGCGCCGTGGGCGAGGGCCAGCGGCACGTCCTCGGCCCGGGCCGGCTCGTAGGACCACTTGACCAGCGGATGGGGCATGCGGATCGCGTCGCGGTTGGTCAGGTTCGCCTGCAGGGTTATCTGCGCCCGGGCCTGCTGCCCGGCCGTGACCAGCAACGGGGAGTGGTTGGCCTGGGCGTTGAAGATCGCGCCCATCGCGTTGCCGACGCCCGGCGCGGTGTGCAGATTGGCCACCGTCGTGCGGCCCGAGGCTTGGGCGAAGCCGTCGGCCATCCCGACCACGACCGCCTCCTGCAAGCCGAGCACGTAGCGGAAGTCCGAGGGGAAGTCGGCGAGCATCGGCAGCTCGGTCGAGCCGGGATTGCCGAACATCGTCGTCATCCCGCGCTCGCGGAAGAGGTCGAAGCTGGCTTCGCGGACCGTCGGCATACCGAGCGAAACCCTATATGTGCAATGCGATTCTCAAGGAGACGCCTGAGTGGTCGATACCCCAACCGTGGTATCGCCAGCGCTCGCCTACCGGGTCCTTTCCGCCGCAATCGCGCTTGCTGCCCTCTGCGCGATCCTGGCTGGACCGGCGAGCGCTGGCCCAACTTCTACGCGCCTCGCCTACGCGACTGGGGAAATCGTGCCGATCCCAGCCTCGATCCCGCATGAAGAAGGCGACATGGTCGACCGTCGCATCGTCCCCAACCTGCGCTGGATCGCCCAGCGCTTCCCGATCTACGTCAGCGACGGCTACTCGGGCCCGCTGCCAAACGGCGAACACGCCGGCTGCCACGGCTGCCACGTCAGGCACTCCGACCACTACAACGGGCTCGCCGTCGACATCTCGCCGCTGAACTGGAGCGACAAATGCGACGCCAACTGGCGCGGGATCACCCGCCTCGCGCTCTGGGCAGAGCCGCAGCAAAACGAGCCGGCATCACCCTTCCGCTGGGTCGGCTACGACGGCGACGCCGGCCACGGCTGCGGCCACCACCTCCACCTCTCCTGGGAACACGCCGCCACGCCCCAGTTCGAGATCGCCGAATGGGTCGAAGTCTTCCCGGTCGGCGCTCAAACCGGTCGCAAACCGCGCAGCCCGCGCAAAGATCGCCCCAAAACGCCTCCGGCACCCCCGCCCGGGCCCTCCGGCGGAATCTCGACCGTCCACTCCGGCGGCGTTTCGCCGCGCGGCGACTGAGGCATCGATCACGCGGTATTTCCCTAGTGCTTGGGATAGCCTCCCCGCGTGCACCATGCAGACAAGCCGATAGTGCCTCGATGGCTCTCCGGCGCCATCTACGTGACCGCGGCCGGGATTCTGCTCCTGCTACTCGGCGTACATGTCACACAGGTGTGGGACTGGCAGATCGACATCACGGCATTCGCGCTTTTGGGCGTGCTGCTGGTCATTCCCGTCGCAGAACGACTTCGCAAGGTCAAGGTGGGGAAATACCTCGAGGCGGACTTCGATGCTCTGAGGGAAAGGGTCGAGCATGTGGGGTACGACGTCTCAGATCTGAGGGATTTCGCCCTCTCGCCTGAGGAGCGCGCGGGTTCGGCGAGCGTCGGAGACGATAGGCCCGTCGCGAGCGGAGCCGGTTCCCCCATCGCCGTCTCGCGAACCATCAGGTGGATCGTTTGGGTCGATGACAAGCCTGCCCAGAACCGCTTGGAGATAGACGAGCTTCAGCGACGCTTCGAGGTGGTCACCGCGACCAGCACCCGTGAGGGCCTGGCGAAGATCGACAGTCCCGAGGAGACCCTGGTGATCACAGACGCCGTGCGAATCGAAGGCAATACCAGGAACGTCCACGCCGGGCTGGAGCTGCTCCACGCCTTGCGTGAGCGCTTCCCAGCGGTCCCCGTGTACGTCTACTGCGGCCTGAAAACCGTCGAAGAGCACTCCCAGCCGCTCACCGCCGCCGGCGCCCGGCTCGTGACAGCGTCCTTCACCGAACTCGCCCGTCGCATCCGCACCGACACCCGGGCGAGCTTCGAAGCCGAGCTGGCCGCCCTGCTCTACAGACACGGCAAAGTGGAGGCGCAGACCGCCGGGGTCGATTTCGTGCTGGAGACCGGCGGCCGTCGCATCGGCGTCGAGGCAAAGGACTTCCGTCGTACGCCTAAGCCAGAGCCGTTCGATGCGGCCGTGACGCGGCTGGACGGCGCCGTCGAGGCGGGAAAGACCGACGAAGGGTTTCTGATCACGCCGCGTGACGTGTTCATCGACAAACAGCGCGCGCGAACGCCGCCGACCGTTCGCCTGCTGTCGATCGCCGAGCTGCCTCACATGCTCTCTACCGAGACCGCGTCCTCACCGCCATAGGATGAGCGGCCGATGCGCCGCCTTCTCCCCTTCTGCGTCCTGATCGCCGCCGCCCTCGCCACAGGCTGCGGCTCTACGGACGACTCGACGCCAGTTGCCTGCCTGGAAGGCGACGGCGTCTACCTCATGGCTCTGAAGGACGCCCCGGGTGCGGTGACCTTGCGCGGCGGCACGCCGATCTCGAGCTGTCTGGTCGAGAGCCAGCCGGGCGGCGACCTGGCGACGGTCGGAGCCTCGATGGTCGAGGCCGCCACCAAGCTCAACGCCGAGGCGCGCGACGAGCCCGGCGGCCTTGCCAGCCTGAAGCTCGGCTACCTGCTCGGCGCGGCCCAGCGCGGTGCCGACGGAACCCAGGGTATCCACGCCGAGCTGCTTCGCCGCCTCGCCGCCGCCGCCCGTTACAGCCCCGACAACCAACCGTTGCCGGCAACGTTCCTCGACGCCTACCAGCGGGGCTTCGATGCCGGGCGCACCCAGGGCTGAATACGCTTGGGAGACAACGACTTCGATGGAGGCACCGACATTGACTGAGCAGCTCTGGGGTGGCGAGACCACCAAGGCAGTGGACAACTTCCCGGTGTCGGGCGAGCGGGTGCCCGTGCCGGTGGTGCGCTGGCTGGGCCGGCTGAAGGCCGCCGCCGCGCTGGTCAACGCCGAAGTCGGGGGCCTCGACCCCGCCCTGGCGGATCGCATCGCCGCGGCGGGCGATGCCGTCGCCGCGGGCGAACACGACGATCAGTTCCCGGTCGACGTCTTCCAGACCGGCTCGGGCACCTCCTCCAACATGAACGCCAACGAGGTGCTCGCCAACCTCGCCGGCGACGGGGCGCACGCCAACGACCACGTCAACATGGGGCAGTCCTCCAACGACGTCTTCCCCTCCGCCGTCCACCTGGCGGCGCTGGGAGAGGTGACCCACGACCTTCTGCCCGCGATGGGCGGGCTCGAGGCCGCGCTGGAGGCCAAGGCCAAGCAGTTCGCCGACGTGGTCAAGGCGGGGCGCACCCACCTGATGGACGCGGTCCCGGTCACCCTCGGCCAGGAGTTCGGCGGCTACGCCGCGCAGGTGCGGCTCGGCGTGCAGCGGATCGAGGGGACGCTGCGGCGGGTCGGCCAGATCCCGCTCGGCGGCACCGCCACCGGCACCGGCCTCAACACCCACCCGGAGTTCGCCGCCAAGGTGCGCGAGAGGCTCGCCGCCGAGACGGGCCTGGAGATCTCCGCCCCGCTCGATCCCTTCGAGGCGCAGGGCAACCGCGACTCCCTGGTCGAGCTCTCCGGCGCGCTCAAGGTCTACGCCGTCTCGCTCAACAAGATCGCCAACGACCTGGCGCTGATGGGCTCCGGGCCGCGGGCCGGCCTCGCCGAGCTGCGCCTCCCCGAGCTGCAGAAGGGCTCCTCGATCATGCCCGGCAAGGTCAACCCGGTGATCCCCGAGGTGGTGATCCAGGTGGCGGCGCAGGTGATCGGCAACGACGCCGCGATCACCGTCGCCGGCAGCCAGGGCCAGTTCGAGCTCAACGTGCGAGTGCCGCTGATCGCCCGCAACCTGCTCGACTCGATCAAGCTGCTCGCCTCCGCCTCCCGCCTCCTCAACGAGAAGTGCGTCGCCGACCTCGAGGCCAACGAGGAGATGACCGAGCGCCACGCCGAGGCCACCCTCGCCACGGCCACCGCGCTCAACCCCCACATCGGCTATGACCGTGCCGCCGACATCGTCAAGGCAGCGGCGGAGTCGGGGCGATCGCTGCGTGAGGTCGCCCTCGAGCAGGGGGTAGAGCCCTCGGTTCTCGAGGAGGCGCTCGACCACCGCCGCATGGCCCGCCCGCACGAGTAGCGCATCCGACTTTGACCGCACCAGGGTGTGGTCAAAGTCGGATGCGTCGTCCTTCGGTCAGTGCCTGGGTCTGAGCTTCAGCTGGCCAGAGAAGATCTGGGTAGTAGCGGCGCCTCCGGTCGGGGTGAAGGTGACCTCCAGCTTGAAGGGAAGCCTGCCCCTGCTCTCCAGTCGCTCCCGGAACAAGTAGGTCGACCGCAGCCTCAGAGTGGCGGTTCCCGCGGCAGCCGTCCGAGCGGTCACCGTGGCGATCCGCTTGATCTTCCTCAAGTCGACCGCCATCACCTTCCCGGCCCAGGGGACGTCGACTTTCAGGGTTGCCGTCCCCCTCTTCCTGTTCAGCTTGAATCTGCCGAAGCTGAAGGAGCTCGGCGGGATGGAGGTGCTTTGGATCGAGATGGCGTCGACACCGGCATTCAAGTAGTCGCGGGTGTCCACCTCGGCTACCCGAAGGCGGACGACCTGGCCGCCGAAGGGGGTCAGGTCGACGGTGCGGGTCAGTGGCGCGGAGAAACTGAGGTCACCGTTGTAGGTCCGGAACACGGTGGAGAGGATGTCGGCGGGGTTGACCGAGTCGATCGGTGCGCTCGGCTTCATCACGTCGATCCGGTACTGCTGATTGCCGAATGCTTTCGACGACAGCGTGTCTGGCGTCGGCACCGCAATGGGGGCCGCGGAGTTGTAGTAGGTGGTCAGCGAAAGGGTGTGGGTCATGCTGGGCTCGAGGGCGACGTCCTGGTAGAGGATTCGGGTACCGAAAAAACTGGACTGGTCCGCGATCGCGGCGAAATTGCCCTGTGGCGGTGGTGGGATGACTCGCGGTACTTCTTTTCCGTCTTCCCATTTGGTGCTCACCGGCGCATTGAGGCCCGAGTACGTGAACCAACCGCCCGACCCTCCGGATGCCGAGAGCCCGACTTTCGTCCAGCCCGCCAGTGAGCCCGTCTCGAAATCGCCGTTGACCACAGTCGCTCCCGCCGCTGGCTGGGCGAACAGAAGCGTGGCACCGACGATCAGCGCCAATCGGCCGCCCAATACGAGTCCGTACCGATTCACAACCGAGAACTCTAACCACACCTTTTTGGTGGCCGGCGAGAGCCCTGCGCCGGTTCAGCCCTGCAAGGTGACGAAACGCTCCTCGGTCAGCTCCTGGACGGCGAAGGCGGGGCCCTCGCGGGTGTTGCCCGAGTCCTTGACGCCGCCGTAGGGCATCTGGTCGGCGCGGAAGGTCGGCACCTCGTTGATCAGGACACCGCCGAACTCGAGCGTGCCGGCGGCTTCGAGGGCGCGGCCGACGTCGCGGGTAAAGACGCCGGCCTGGAGGCCGAACTTGGAGTCGTTGGCCATCCGCAGCGCCTCGTCGAACTCGGCGTAGCGGTGGATCGTCGCCACCGGGCCGAAGATCTCCTCGCACCAGACCCTGGCCTCACGCGGCGGCGAGCCGAGCAGCGTCGGGGCGAGGCAGCGACCATCGTCGACCAGCTCGCCGCCGGTGAGCAGCTCGGCCCCGGCGGCGACCGCCTCGTCGATCCACTCCTTGACCCGGTCCCGGTCGCCGGCCGAGATCAGCGGCCCGACGTCGGTCTCGGGGTCGAGCGGGTCGCCGACCCGCAGCGCCTCGGCGTTGGCGACGAGGCGGTCGACGAAGGCGTCGGCGATCTCGTCCTGCACGAGCACGCGCTGGATCGAGATGCAGCTCTGCCCGGCGTGCGAGAAGGCGTGCAGCTTGGTCTTGTCTGCCGCGGTCTCCCAGTCGCCGTCGGAGTGAACGATCAGGGGCGCGTTCGATCCCAGCTCCAGGTTGACCTTCTTGTGCGGGACGCGGCTGCGAATGCCCCAGCCGACCCCGGCGGAGCCGGTGAAGGTGAGCGCCCGGGTCAGCTCGTGCTCGACGATCGCGTTGCCGACCTCCCTGCCCGGGCCAGGGATGACGCTGAGCCAGCCCTCGGGCAGGCCGGCCTCGGTCAGGATCCCGGCCAGCTTCAGCGCCGAGATCGGCGTCTGCCCGGCGGGCTTCAGCACGATCGCGTTGCCGGCCGCGATCGCCGGGCCGAGCTTGTGGGCGACCAGGTTGAGGGGGAAGTTGAAGGGGCTGATCGCGCCGACGACGCCGTAGGGGACGCGCAGCATCACGCCGAGCTTGCCCTCGCCGGCCGGCGAGGCCTCCATCGGCACAGTCCCGCCGGTCAGCTTGCGCGCCTCTGCCGCCGAGAAGGTGAGGGTGTCGACGCAACGGGCCGCCTCGACCCGGGCCGTCTTCAGCGGCTTGCCCGCCTCGGCGGCGATCGTCAGCGCGAGATCCTCGACCCGTTCGCCGACCAGCTCCGCGGCCCGGTCGAGCGTGGCGGCTCGCTCGTGCTGGGGGAAGTCGACCGACTCGAAGGCCTCCTGCGCGGCCCTGGCGGCACGATCGACCAAAGCGGCGTCGCCTTCGACGACCCGGCCGACGACCGTCCCGTCATAGGGGCTGCGCACCTCTCCCCACTCGCCGGTCTCAAGCCACTCGCCCGCGGCAAGGAGCTTGTGGTCGGCTGCGCGCACGGCCTGCGTCGCCATTGCAACAGCGTAGTGCAGGCCGCGACTCGTCCATCGCGAACCTGTTGACCCAGAGAATGCGCACTCGCCTCCTCACCATCCTGCTCTTCTTGCTCCTCGCCTCGCCCGCCTCGGCGAGCGTCTCCTGGGTGGTCGAGGGCCACGGCTTCGGCCATGGCGTCGGCATGAGCCAGTACGGGGCCTACGGCTACGCCAAGCACGGCAAGGGCTACCGCTTCATCCTCGGCCACTACTACTCGGGGACGAGCCTCAGGCAGCTGACCGCGCCCCGGATCGTCCGCGTCCTGCTCGAGATCTCCCCCGAGGACGTCGGCTTCAGCGGCGCCAGCAGCGCCTGCGGCAGGGCCCTCGATCCGAACCGCGGCTACGAGGCGTACCGGGCCGGGACGAGCGTGAAGCTGCGCAGCGCCGCCGGCCGTCCCCTGGCCGCCTGCGGGCGACGGCTGCGTGCGGCCGGTGCCGGGACGGTCGAGATCGCCGGCACCACCTACCGCGGCGCGCTCGAGGTAGTGCCGACCGACAGCGACGCCGGCTCGCTCAACACGATCAACGCGCTGCCGGTGGACCAGTACGTGAAGGGCGTGATCGCCAACGAGTCGCCTCCCTCCTGGCCGCAGGCAGCACTGCGCGCCCAGGCCGTGGCGGCCCGCTCCTTCGCGCTCACCGGGGGCATCGGCGGCAACGGCTTCGACCTCTACAACGACACCCGCAGCCAGGTCTACGGCGGCCTGCAGAGCGAGACCGCTTCCACCAACGCCGCGGCGACGGCGACCAAGGGACAGGTGCTGACCTACGGCGGCGAGATCGCCGAGACCTACTTCTCAGCCTGCTCGGGCGGCCACACCGAGAGCGTCCAGAACGTCTTCTTCGGTCCAGCGGTCCCCTACCTGGTCGGCGTCCCCGACCCCTACGACTACTACTGCCCGCTGCACGACTGGACGCTGAAGTTCTCAGGGCCGGAGATCAGCCGCCGGCTGGATGCCTACCTCGACGGCCAGCTTCAGCGCATCGCGATTGCCAAGCGCGGCGTTTCCCCCCGCATCGTCTCGGCGCAGCTCTACGGCAGCGGCAGCGTGACGACGATCCGCGGCGACGAGCTCGCCGCCGCCCTCGGCGCCTACGACCGCTGGATGACGTTCCGCAAGGTCGAGTGAGAGGGCCGGGCGCTCAGCCGTCCGGGTACGGCTGGATCGGGATTCCGTGGTCGGTCTCTCGCATGCCGAACTCGTAGGCGGCACCGCCGGCGAGCGTCAGCTTCTGGTCAGGCTTGCCGGGCCGCTCGACGTTGAGCTCGAGGTCGGACACGGAGCAGTTGACCGTGTGGTGCTCGGGCCCCTTGGGGTCTGCGTAGACCCATCCGACGAAGTCCTTCTTCGGCGCCGAGACGCGGCCGCGGACGACGACGCCCTTGCCCGGCAGGACGAACTCGCAGGCGGTCGGCTCGGCCTCGATCGAGGCGGCGCGGATCTTGCCGAAGCCTCCCAGGCGGTGGTTCTCCCCTTCCAGCGAGAGCATTCCCGAGGGCAGCCAGGGGGTCGTCCTGCGCCCCAGCTTGATCCGGGCGCCGCCGGCGTCGAGGTAGCCGTCCGGGTCGTCCTCGAAGCCGGTCCCCTCGAGCCAGACCCAGCGCTCGGCGTGCTCGCTGCCCCAGTTGTGGCCGATCATCCCCGGCCAGCCGCCGAGCTCGATCTCCTCCCCGTCGATCTCCAGCCGGCCCCCGAAGCGGGCGATCGGGAACGGAGCGACGAACTTGGTGCGGGGCAGCGGCGCCTCGTAGAGCCAGTCGGCGGGCAGGTACTTGCAGGGCTCGGCATCGCCGGAGAAGGTCAGGTCCCAAGAGGCGGTCAGAGCCTCGGTCGCGATTAAGCCGCTGGCGCGGCCAGGCCCGATCTCGGCCTTGCCGATGCGGATCCAGGAGCCGACCGGCGCCGAGAGGTCCGCCGCCGGGACGGTCACCTTCGTCGCTCGTGGCCCGTCTGCCTCGCGGTCGAATAAGACGAACCAGATCGAGGCATTGGGCTCCTCGCCCGGATGCTTGTGGACCGTGTGCCGGATCCAGATCCCCTGACCGCCGCCTGGCCGGCAGGCCTTGATGTAGAAGCTCTCGTAGTGACCCGCTTTCGCGGCCACCTTGGGGAAACGCCCTCCCTGGTCCATGCCGGGAACACTAGAGCGAGAATGTGAACCGGGTCGGGGCGCTAAACCTTGATCGTGATCACGTCGCCGTCGCCGACCACGTAGTCGCGTCCCTCGACGCGGAGCAGCCCCTTGTCGCGCGCCGCCGCGTAGCCGCCGCACTCAACCAGCTCCTGCCAGCCGACGGCCTCGGCCTTGACGAAGGCGTCCTGGATCTCGGTGTGGATCGTGCCCGCCGCCTCCCAGGCGGTCGAGCCGCGGGCGAGGGGACGGGCGACGGCCTCCTTGCCCTCCCCGGCGGTGAAGAAGGTGATCAGCTCGAGCAGGTCGTAGGCGGCGCGGACGAGGCGCGCCAGGCCGGAGCCCTCGACCCCGTAGGACTCGCGCATCTCCTCCGCTTCGGCCGGGTCGAGCTCGGCCAGCTCGCCCTCGATCCGGGCGCTGACCGCGACGACCCCGGCACCGACGGCGGCCGCGTGGGCGGCGACGGCGCCGGGCGCCTCGGCGTCGCCCTCGTCGACGTTGGCAACGTAGAGGATCGGCTTGGAGGTGAGGGCCTGCAGGTTGCGCGGGCCGTGGGTGGCCGCGTCGGGGACGGGAATCGAGCGGGCAGGCTTGCCTTCGGCAAGCGCCGCGACGACCTGCTCGAGCCAGTCGCGCTCGGCGATCGCCTCCGCGTCACCCGACTTGGCGCCCTTGCGCAGGCGGTCGAGGCGGCGCTCGGCCTGCTCGTAGTCGGAGAGCACCAGCTCGGTCTCGATCGTCTCGATGTCGGCGAGCGGGTCGACGCGGCCGTCGGGATGCGGCACGCCGGAGTCGCCATGGCAGCGGACGACGTGGCAGATCGCATCGGTCTCGCGGATCGAGGCGAGGAACTGATTGCCGAGCCCCTCCCCCTCCGAGGCGCCCTTGACCAGGCCGGCGATGTCATGGAAGGCGATCGTCGCCGGTTCCAGCTTCGAGCTGCCGACGGTCTCGGCGATCCGCTCCAGCCGCTCGTCGGCGACCGCGGCGATGGCGATGTTGGGCTCGATCGTCGTGAACGGGTAGTCCCCCGTCTGCGCCCCACCGCTGGTCAGCGCGTTGAACAGCGTCGACTTGCCCGCGTTGGGAAGGCCGACTATTCCCACCTTCACCTGCCGCCACCGCCCCTCATATGGAGAGCGGCACGATCAGGCCCAGGGCGACGCCGAGGAAGGCGCCGGCGAGAACGTCGGACGGGTAGTGCATCCCGAGGTAAGGCCGGCCGAGCGCAAGCGCGAACGCCAACACGAAGGCCAGAGCGCCAAGCGGCTCGACCCGCGCCATCGCGGTAGCCACCGCAAACGAAGAAGTCGCGTGCGCCGACGGAAAGCTCAAAGAACTGGGCGCCCCCCCGAGCGGCGGCAGCCCCTCCAACACCGGCCGCGGCCGCTTCACGACCAGCTTGACCACGTAGTTGAGAGCGATGGCGATAGGCGCCAGCACCGCACAGATCAACCAAGCCTCGCGATTGCCAGAGTCGAAGACAGCCAACACAATCCCGATCCCAAACCAGACAGCCCCATTGTTCCCGGCCTTCCCAAGAGACTTCGCAAGCTTCTCCATGCCGGGGCTGTGTCCGCGAGTTCGCATCGCGCGTAGGAGCTGTAGATCGAGTCCGGACATGGGCGGGAGCAGAATAGGTGTCTCGGGCGGGTGGCGGGGGTGATGGGGGGTCGAGGACGGACCGTGGCCCGCCCGCAGTGCCCCCCATCACCCGCGACAGGACCCGCCCGCCGCCAACCTCAGTCAATATCCCGTCCATGCCCACCGTCCCGGGTTACACCCACACGCCCGGCCACCACTGCGGCTCCACCGCCCTGCGCAACCTGCTGGGCTTCCACGGCGCCGAGATCAGCGAGGAGATGGCCTTCGGCCTCGGAGCCGGCGCCTGCTTCTACTACGTCGCCCTCGAGGACGCCTCGCCGACGCGCTGGTTCAACGGCCGCACGGCGCGGCTGGAGGAGACTTTCGGCGAGCTGACCGGGGCGGCACTGGAGCTGCGCACCTTCGACGAGGACGACGACGGCGCCTGGGAGGCGGCGCGGGCGGAGGTCGACGCCGGCCAGCCAGTGCTGCTGCTCACGGACCTCTACTACCTCGACCACTACGGCAACTCGGCCCACTTCCCCGGCCACGCGGTGGTCCTCGCCGGCTACGACGAGGAGTTCGCCCACCTCTCCGACACCGGCTTCGAGGAGCTGCAGGCGACGACCCGGCTGGAGGACCTCGACCGGGCACGCCACAGCAGCCACCCCGCCTACCCCCTCGCCGGCCACATGTTCACGGCGTCTGGCTCGGTCAGCCAGGAGCAGCTGCGCGCCGCGATCCCGGCCGCGATCGAGCGTGCGGCTCAGGCGATGGTCGCCTCGGAGTTCGGCGAGTTCTCCGGCATCGGCGCGGTCGAGCGCCTTGCCAACGAGGCCGGCAGCTGGCCCGAAGTAACCGAGGACTGGCAATGGTGCGCTCGCTTCGGCTACCAGGTGATCGAGCGTCGCGGCACCGGCGGCGGCGCCTTCCGCCTCATGTACTCGCGCTTCCTGGAGGAGGCCGGCCGGCCCGAGGCGCCCCTCGCAGCCGAGGCCGCCGCCCGCTGGACCGACCTCGCCGGCGCCTTCCACGCCGCCAGCGAGAGCGACGAGGCCGACCCCGCCCTCTGGCACGACGTCGACGCCGCGGCCAAGAAGGTCGCCGAGGCCGAGAGCCGGCTCTGGACCGCCCTGGCCTGAGCCGGCCAGGGCTCCTCTTCCCCGGTTGCCATCTTCCTCAGCCGGGTAGAGACCGGCCATGCCGATGTGGATCGCACGGCGCGCCTGGAAGCGCGTTCCCTGGAAGTTGGTCTGGCTCGTCGCCGTCTGGCTCGTCGAGAAGGGTCGCGAGCGAATGGAGTCCAACCTGACGAAGCGGGAACGGCAGGAACTCCTGCGGCTGGTGACGAAGTCGAAGGGGCTCCCGAGCACCCTGTCGCAGCGGGACAGGACCCGGCTGAAGAACATCGCCGGCAAGGCCCTGCGCGGCTAGACGAACGGTCGAGGTTTCCTTCGCTGAGAGCCAGGGTAGCCAGGCTCCATGACTATTGCCGCAGCGATTTTCCTGATCGCAGTGGGGGCAATCCTCCGCTACGCGACCAACGTCCACGTCGAGGGGGTCAGCATCGACACCGTCGGCCTGATCCTGATGATCGCCGGAGTCGTCGGCCTCGTCCTCTCCTTCTTCCAAGAGGCGATCTGGTCCGACCGCGTCCGTCGGCGCGAAGCCGTGGCGCCGCCCGAAGAACGCGTTCCGGTGGAACGGCGCGAAGTACCTCCGCGCTACTGAACCGATAGCGCTCCTTTCAGGCCGTCTCCGCCTTTCTTAACATTCAGCCGGAGAGCCCACTGGCTCTCCGGCTCTTCTTGCGCGGGTGCAGGGACTTCTCCGATTCGCTGACCCTGGACCTCATCTCGAGGCCAGCGCGACCTTTAAAAATAGGGGTGAATTTGGACAAATATTGGGTAGTCTGAGGAGTTCGTGAAGGTCTCGATGCGCAAATCCCCAGTCAACCGGCTCCTCTTCGTTGCCGTGGCGATCTCCGCGATCTTCCTGCTCGCAGCCGCTTGCGCCCAGGGCGAAACGATCGACGGCGCGGTGTCGCCTATTGCCTCGGCGGCGGAAGACGCGGTCTCCACCGAAGAGGTGCCTGCACCGGCTCTCCCCGTTGAAGCGCCGGCAGAGACTCCGGAGCCCGAGAGTGCGGTCGAGGCGGTTGGCACCGTGGCCGAGACGGCCGGCACGGCGGTCGAAAGCAACGCGGTCACCTCGCCGGTGAGGGCTGCGTCAGAGACCGTCCGGGAAGCAACGTCTGAGACTGTCCGCAGGACAACCGACGCGGTCGGTCAGGTCGGTGAAGTCTCCACGAAAACGGCCACGGCGGTTGACGATCAAGCCCAGCAGCTCTCCGGGCTATCCGAGGAGGTCGGAACGAAGGTCGCTGCCGTTGCTGGCCATGGGAATCCGACCCGGGCCGAGAGACTGCTGCAACCCGCCGGGACGCCGCCGAGCGGGGTGCTCCTCTCTCCAGGCGAGAGTCCCGTCTCCGAGAGCCCTGTCTCCGTCAACACGACGCCGCACACCCATGGCGCCGTCCAACCAGTCGGCGTACTTCCACGCGTACATGTCGACGGGATGAGCAGCCTGCCGCGATACCGCGGATTCTCAGGTGCCGAGCCTCCATGGCCCAGCGCACTCGGAGGGGTCGACGGGATCCAGTCGACGCCGACGAGCGGCGCGACCGGCGTGCGCTCAAACGATCCTGCCCCCCTTGACGGTCCGATGCCAGCCCCCGGCTCTTCCGCAGCCACCGCTGGCTCGACCGGCTCGTCCTTCGTCCCCCTCGCCGCGCTGCTCGCGTTGCTCGCGCTGGTGGCGCCGGCGACTCTGCGCAGGCTCGGGGAGGTGCCGGCCTTCCGGCCGCCCGTCCCGTTCGTCTGCGCGCTCGAGCGCCCTGGCTAGGTCTGCCTGGCGACCCAGACCAGGGCTGCGCCGGGAGCCCTCAAGCCAATCCTCCGGCGAAAGCAAACTCGAGCATGGAAGGAATTACCGATGCGATATCCCATGGTTGTAATCGCAGCCGTGGTCGCCATGGCGATCGGCGCGGCCCCCGCCGCTGCCACTACGCCGCTGCCGGTGCCGCTGCCCCCCTCTGGGCAAAGCAACGTCAGCGAAGTGACCCAGGGCGACCCGAGCGCAACTGGTGGCGAAGCCACCGCAACCGGCGGTGAAGGCGGCGACGCCAGCACCGGCAACACCCAGATCGGGAATGGCAACGCGGTTGCCGTCTCGGTCGGTGGCGACGCGAACGCCGACGGTGGAGACACCACGGCGACCAGTGGCGACGCCTACGGCGGCAACGGCGGAGACGCCAATGCCGACGGCGGCGACGCCGATGCCTCGAACGGCGCGGTGGTCGAGCAGACCAACGAATCGTCGGGGTCGGGGTCGGGCTGCGGCTGCCAGAGCCACTCGAAGGACGGCTCGGGCACCTCGCAGAGCAACGAGTCGAGTGTCGAGCAAGGCGATCCGAGCGCATACGGCGGCAACGCCGATGCCTACGGTGGCAATGGCGGCAACGCCAGCACCGGCAACACCCAAATCGGGAACGGCAACGCCTACGCCAAGTCCGAGCCGCAGGAGCAGAAGGAGAGCAAGTCCTGCGGTTGCGGTCACGGAGGCGGAAGCAGCAACGACGCGAACGCCAACGGTGGAGACACCACGGCGACCAGTGGCGACGCCTACGGCGGCAACGGTGGAGAAGCCAATGCCAACGGCGGCGACGCCGATGCCTCGAACGGCGCGGTGGTCGAGCAGACCAACGAATCGTCGGGGTCGGGCTCCGGTCACTCCTCTCACGGGAGCTGTGGCTGCCAGAGCCACTCGAAGGACGGCTCGGGCTCCTCGCAGAGCAACGAGTCGAGTGTCCATCAGGGCAGTCCCGAAGCGACCGGCGGCGACGCCAACGCCACCGGCGGTAATGGCGGCAACGCCTACACCGGCAACGAACAGAAGCACAATGGCAACGCCGATGCCGAGTCCAAGCCGCAGGAGCAGGACAAGAGCAGGTCCTGCGGTTGCGGTCACGGAGGCAGCGGTTGGGGCCACGGCAATGAAGCGAACGCCAGCGGTGGAGACACCACGGCGACCAGTGGCGACGCCTACGGCGGCAACGGTGGAGACGCCAATGCCGACGGCGGCGACGCTAACGCGGCGAACGTCGCGAAAGTGCTCCAGTCCAATAGGAGCTGGTTGGACGGAGGCTCGCCCTGGTAACTCAGCGATTCGAAGGGACGCCTTCGAATGACGGAAAGACCCCGGCGGCTCAAGGCCGCCGGGGTCCTCCGTCGACGTTCCCCCTCAGTTGGGTGAGAGGCGTGCGAAGTAGGCGAACCAGTTACCGGAGTGGCTCTCCCAGCTGAGACCGGCTTCCGAAGCCTGGCGTTTGAGAGCCGCCTGGGTCGTGAAGTGTGGGTCGCCGAAGAGCTCGCCGACTATGAGGCGGCCGCTGGGCTCGAGGACCCGGGCAATCTCGCGCAGCGCCGCCACCGGGTCGGGGATCTCGCCGAGAACGGCAGTGAGGACGACGGCGTCCATCGAGTCGTCCTCATAGGAGAGAGCGGTGGCATCGCCCTGGGTCGGGACCACGTTGGCGAGGCCGCGCTCGGTCGCCCGTCCCATCGTGTGGTCGAGGAACTCCTGCTGGAGGTCGAAGATCTCGACCTTGCCCTCGGGGCCTACCCACTCGGCCATGTCGAGGGTGTAGTAGCCGACCCCAGGGCCGATCTCCAGGATGCGCTCGCCCGGCTCGGGGCGCAGGACCTCGCGCAGCCGCTCGCGGGTGATGATCGGGTGCGGAGCTTCGACCCAGAAGCGCTGCCCGTAGGGGCAGGCCGAAGGGTTCTTGCGCCACCAGAGCGCCGCGCCCAGCGTCGCCAGGGTGGCAGCACCGAGGAGCCGGCGCGCGCGCATCAGTCCGGGCGGTTGAGGGAGAAGCCGACCTTGTGCTCGCCCGAGTCGATTCTCAGAAACGAGACCTTGCCGACGTAGATCGCGAGGATCCCGTCCTCGGTCTTGACGTCGTGCCAGCCGCCCTTCTCGACCTGCTTGCGCAGGTCCGTCAGCTCGTCCCCGTTGAGGCGAACCGAGATCACCTGGCCTCCCTCGAAGCCGATCTCCACCTTCTGCGGCGTGTCCGCCATCAGTGCCCTCCTTCTGCCGGTTCGACGATCTCTGTAAGCACGCCGCCGGTCGAGCGCGGGTGCAGGAAGGCGACGCGGCTGTCGCGGATCCCCACCCGCGCCTCGCTATCGATCAGCTCGATCCCCGCGGCTGCAAGGCCCTCCAGTGTCGCGTCGATGTCGTCGACGGCGTAGGCGACGTGGTGCAGGCCCGGGCCCTTGCGGGCCAGGTACTTGCCGACGGGCGTGTCGGGACCCAGCGGCGCCAGCAGCTCGACGTGGCCCTCGCCGACGTCGAGCAGGACCGCCTCCACGCCCTGCTCCTCGACGGTCTCGCGGTGCGCCAGCTCCATCTGGAAGCTCTTCGCGTAGAGCTCGATGCCAGCGTCGAGATCCTCGACGGCGACGCCGATGTGGTCGATGCGTCCAAACACGGAGCGGCAGTCTACGCGGCGCTCTCGGCGCGCAGGATCTCGGCCAGGGCGGCGACGCCCACCTGAAGCTGCGCGGGAGTCGGCTCCTTGGTCGCGATCAGGCGCTGGATCTCCCGTCCCGGCGTGTGGAATGCCTCGGCCAGGGGGTCCCCGTGGTGGCGGTCGCTCCAGGCGAACATCTCGACCGCGACCGAGGCGCCGGCGAGGCCGACGGTGGCCCGAGCGACCGGGCCCGGCCGCTCTACCACCCGCTCGAGCAGGATCGTGCCCCCGGCCGAGAGCAGCATCATCGGGGCGAGCAGGTTGGAGCCGCAGCGGTCGTGCTCCTTGGGCACGCTGGTCGGGTCGTCGATCCCCTGCTCGTAGGCGGCGATCGCCTTGTGCTCGACGCCGTGGTAGGCGGCGAGGTCGCGGTCGAGCAGGGCGACGAGCGCCGGGATGACACCGATCGCCTGCACTGCGCCCTCGCGCAGGGTCGAGCTGCCGAAGCGCTTGCGCAGCACCCCCGTCGCAACCAGCGTCGCGCCGATCGCGGCGAGGACGCGGACGTCCTCAAACGGCAGGCGTGCGGCGGGCATCCGCCTCCGCACCAGCGGCAGGACGGCCAGCGCCTCGGCCAGTTTCAGCGGGCCGCGCAGGCCGGGAAGCCGGGCGGCCAGCCGGGGCGCCAGTTCGGGCTTGCGCGCCGAGGCAACCTGGACCGCGCCGTCGGGACCGCGGACCGCAACGGCCCAGTGAGTCGGCCCGTGGATCAGCAGGCCGTTGCGCAAGGCCATGCCGCCGAGTCGCATCCGCTCCGAACTCATGACACCACCATAGAGAAGCGCTTCGGGCGGTCGCCGGAGAGTGAACGACCGCCCAACGCGGCGCCCGCGCCCCCCAGGCGCGGTCACCGTTTCCCCCCTGATTGTCCCGTTTAGGTCCCCGCCGGAGGCCCCCAGTCCAGGCCTCCGGCGGGTGTCGGCTCTCCCTGGCTCTAGCTTGGAAAGCCGCTCCTTGAAACACGATCGTCCCGGAGAAGTTGCGCCTGTATCAATGACCGCGAAGTTTCGTTCGCAGAGCCTCCAGACGCCGGCCCAGCTCGGCCTCGAAGCCGCGGTCGGTCGGGGTGTAGAAGCGGCGGTCCTCCAGCCCCTCGGGGAGCAGCGGCTGGTCGCTCACCCCGTCGGGCTCGTCGTGGGCGTAGCGGTAGCCCTCGCCACGGCCCAGCAATTTCGCCCCCGGGTAGTGGGCGTCGCGCAGGTAGTCCGGTGGCGTCTTGGCGCCGTTCGCGCGGACCTCGGCCCGTGCCGCGCCGAGCGCTTTGTAGGAGGCGTTGGACTTAGGGGCCAGTGCGAGGTGGACGGTGGCCTGGGCGAGGTTGAGCGCGCACTCGGGCAGGCCGACCCGGTCCACCGCACGCGCCGCCGCATCGGCGACCAGCAGCGCCTGCGGATCGGCGTTGCCGACGTCCTCGGAGGCGAGGATGACCATGCGGCGGGCGATGAAGCGCGGGTCCTCGCCTCCCTCCAGCATCACCGCCAGGTAGTAGAGAGAGGCGTCGACGTCGGAGCCGCGCGTCGCCTTGATCCAGGCCGAGACGAAGTCGTAGTGGCGGTCGCCCTGGCGGTCGTAGTCGAGCGCCTTGCGCTGCAGCGCGTCCTCGATCGCGGCGACGTCGACCGGCTTCCCGCGCGAACGCTCCGCCGCCCGCTCCAGCGCCGAGAGCGCCACGCGGGCGTCGCCGCCGCTGCGATGAGCCAGCATCTCGAGCGCCGGGTCCTCGATCGGCGGCGGCTCGGCCAGCCCGCGCTCGGGATCGGCCAGGGCGCGGCGCAGGAGCTCCTCCACCTGCCCGGGCTCGAGCGGGCGCAGCTCGTAGATCTGGCAGCGCGAGAGCAGGGCGGAGTTGACCTCGAAATAGGGGTTCTCGGTGGTGGCACCGATCAGGGTCAGCAGCCCTTCCTCCACCGCCGGCAGCAGCGCGTCCTGCTGGGCCTTGTTGAAGCGATGGATCTCGTCGAGGAAGAGCACGGTCGGGCGACCGCTGCCGGCGCGGCGCTCGCGCGCCCGCTCGATCACGGCGCGGATCTCGGCCCGGCCCGCGTTGACCGCCGACTCCTCCTCGAAAGCGCCCTCGGCACCCGCCGCCGCGATCCGGGCCAGGGTCGTCTTGCCGGCCCCGGGCGGCCCGTAGAGGATCGCGCTGTGCGGGTGCCCGCTCTCGATCGCCGTCCGCAGCGCCGACCCTTCGCCCAGCACGTGCTCCTGCCCGACCAGCTCGCCGAGGCTTCGCGGCCGCATCCGCACCGCCAGTGGCGCGTCGGCAGCCGGAACCGCCCCGCTGCCCGGTCCCTCGCCGCTGTCGAACAATCGCTCCACGCTTCGATCTTGCCAGGGTGTCCAGCCGCCACCGGGGGCGTGTCTGAGTTTTCCCCCCTTATTTGGCGGTCAAACTCAGACACGTCTGGGATGGTTGAGACGGTATTCGTCTTGCTGTACCGTGCGGAACATGTCGACTGTCCTTCCGACTCCCGACGAAGTCCCCGCGCTCGTGGCCAAGCCGGGCTCCGTCCTCTGGCGCTACGGCGGCGACGTGCGCCTGATCAGCGCCGGGGCCTACGCGATCCTGCTCCAGGTAGGGCACCCGACCGTCGGTGCCGGCGTCAGCGAGCACTCTGACTTCCGTGGCGATCCCTGGGGCCGGCTGCTGCGCACCCTCGACTACTCCTACGTGATGACCTATGGCGGCCCGGACCTCGCCGGCGAGATGGGCAGGCGCATCCGAGAGATGCACAAGCACATCAAGGGCGTGAAGCCCGACGGGGAGAGCTACCACGCGCTCGAGCCCGAGGCCTACGCCTGGGTCCACGCCACGCTCGCCCACTCGATCGTGCGGACACACGAGCTGCTGGGCACCCCGATCCCCGCTGGGGAGATCGACGTCTTCTACGCGGAATGGACGCGAGCCGGGCGCCTGATCGGAGTTCGCGAGCGCGACCTCCCGGAGACCTGGGCGGAGTTCGGCGACTACTTCGAGCGGATGGTCACGGAGGGGCTGGAGCGAACGCCGGCGGTCGACGAAGTTCTCGAGTCGCTTGCCACACCGACACGGCCCGAGCTGCCGTTCCTGCCCGAGGCGGCGTGGCGGCTCGCCCGCATCCCGGCAGCCCACCAGATCACCCTGGTCACCGGCGGCCTCCTCTCACCGCTCCTACGCGACCGCTTCGGGGTCGAGTGGACTCCCTCCAAGCAGCGCCAGCTGCAGGTCCTTGCGGCAGCCTCCCGTGCCGCGACGCCACTACTGCCCGGCACGTTGCGAAACGTCGGCCCGAGCTACCTGCGCTGGAGGCGGGAGGCGATCGCGCGCGGCGACGCCGCGGCGACGTCGCGGATCCCGGTGCCCGCCTGATGGACCGCGTGCCGCTCACACTGATCACCAACGCTGTCGCAGCGGACGCGGAGCCGACCCCCGACGCGATCGACAGCCGCATCCTCGACGCCGCCCTCGACACCGCCGCCGCCTTCGGCCTGCAGAACCTGACGATGGACGCCGTCGCCCGGCGTGCCGAGGTCGGGCGGATGACCGTCTACCGCCGTTTCGGCGACAAGCAGGGCATGGTCGCGGCACTCGGCGTGCGCGAGTTCCGGCGCTGCCTTGCCGCGATGGACGCGGCGGCGGCGCCCGACGCGCCGATAGCCGAGCAGGCTGCTGCCGGCTTCGCCACCGCCCTCCGCCTGGCCCGCGAGCACCCGCTCCTGAGCCGGCTCGCGCGGCTCGAGCCCGAGGCGGTGCTCAACGCCCTCAACGATCACGACGGGGCGCTGTTCACCATCGCCCGCGCCGGCCTGGCCGAGCGGCTGCGCGAGGCGCAGCGGGCCGGGGTGCTCGGCGAGGTCGAAGTCGAAGAGACGGCCGAGCTCATGGTCCGCCTCGCGGTCAGCTTCGTGCTGATCCCCGAGAGCATCCTCCCTCTCGACGACGAGGAGAAGGTGCGCGGCGTGGCCTGGCAGCTGCTGACACCGATCCTCGAACCCTAGGAACCGTCTAAGCCGCCGAGAGCACCGGCTCGCGAGCGGCCTCGTGCGGCTCGATCGTCTCGTCGGGTTCGGCCCGCATCGCCGCCATCCGCTCGACGAAGGCGAGCTCGAACCTGGCGATGCGCTCGTCGGAGCCGAGCAGGTGGCCGGCGCGGGCGACCTCACGCGCCAGCGCAAGCGGTCGCAGCATCGGGGTGAGGCGGGTGAACTGCGTGTTCGGGACGCCGAGCCGGTCGGCCATCTCGGCATCCATCCAGCGCCGGACGAAGCCGGCCAGGAAGCGTGCCTTCACAGCCCGGCCCGGCCGCCGGGCCAGCCGCGGCAACCGCTTCTCGAATGGAAACTCGGTGCCGTAGTGCAGCAACGCGTGCATCAGCTTGGGCGAGTCTTCGTTGGGGCCCTCGTCCAGGGCCAGCGCCGCGTCCAGCGCCGCGCGCGCCTCGCCGTATGAGCCGGGCAGCAGGTCGTCGGGCGTCCCCATCAGCGACGCGATCCAGGTCCACTGGTGCGTCATCGCCTCCAGCTCGGCGGGCGAGAGACGCACGCCGAGATCCTGCAACGCCCGCAGCGGCACGATGAGAAAGCCGCCCACCGCGGTGACGAGCGAGTCGCTGGCGCTGATCGGCACGCCCCACGAGGCGAGGTCCCAATCGGGGGACTCGAGCAGGTGAGCGCGGATGAGGGCGTGGACCATGCGCAAGCGGACGGTCGCGCGCAGCCCCTCGGCACCGGGGCGCAGAGCGCCCGGTTTCGTCGCCGCCGAGACCCAGCGCCCGGTCTCGCGCAGGCGTCGCGGCGCCATCTGGGTCAGCCGCCCGGTCGCCGCGAGCGGGCGGGTGAGGCGGGCGCTCTGGTAGCCGTAGGCAAGGGAGCCGCACATCAGCGCCAGGCCGATGTTGATGCCACCGCTGCGCCAGAAGGCGAGCGCGCCGGCGTCGACGAGGTCGAGGTCGACCCAGTCCGGCGGCTCGAAGGCGGATGCGACCAGCTCGGCGAGATGGGGCGGCGCGGCGCCGACCGCGTCGACACCGTGCAGCAGGGCCTCGTCGAGCATGCGCCATCCGGCACCGCCCGGCATCGCCTTGAAGGAGGCGACCAGCGAGTCGGCGACCGGGTCACCCCGGAAGGCGCCCGCGGCAAGCCGGTCGACCAGGTCCGGGGCGTGGTCGAGCTTGGCCTCCTCGACCATCCGGGCCAGATTGTCCGGTAGCGCCCCCACCGCGATACCGAACGGTACCTGGAAATCGGCACCTCACCGGCCGCCGGCGGGCCTGAGGCGTCCATATAGCGGACGCTTCAGGCCCGTCGCCTTACAATCGACGGCCATGGAGAGCGCAACGCAGTCACCCCCCGCCCAGTCCACCCTCGAGTCGTTCAACCCCGCCACCGGCGAGCTGGTCGGCTCGGTCGCGACGATCACGCCGGAGCAGGTACAGGAAGTGGTCGACGACGTCGCCCGCATCCAGCCCGCCTGGGCGGAGCTGTCGCTGCAGGATCGCGCCAAGTACATGAAGAGCGCCGCCGATGCGCTGCTCGACGAGATCGATGAGATCGCGGAGTTGCTCGTCCAGGAGCAGGGCAAGCCCCGCGCCGAGGCCTACACGATGGAGCTGCTGCCGACGGTCGACGCGCTGCACTGGTGCGCAAAGGCCGGCCCGAAGATCCTCGCCGACGAGAAGGTGCGGATGAGCCAGGCCTTCCTGATGAGCAAGAAAGGCCGCTTCTCCTACGAGCCGATCGGCGTCGTCGGCGTGATCGCGCCCTGGAACTACCCCTGGTCGATCCCCTTCGGCGAGGTGGCGATCGCGCTGATGGCCGGGAACGGCGTGGTGCTCAAGCCCGCCAGCCTGACGCCCCTGCTGGGCGAGGCGATCCGCCGTGTCTTCGAGAAGGGCGGCCTGCCCGAGGGCCTGATCCGAGTCGTCCACGGCGGCGGCGCGGTCGGCGACGCGCTGGCCCGCTCCAGCGCCGGGAAGATCTTCTTCACCGGCTCGGTCGAGGTCGGCCGCAAGGTCGGCGAGGTCTGCGCCCAGCAGCTGAAGGGGTCTGTCCTGGAGCTGGGCGGCAAGGACCCGATGATCGTCTGCGCCGACGCCGACCTGCCCAACGCGATCTCCGGCGCCGTCTGGGGCGGCTTCGCCAACGCCGGCCAGACCTGCTCGGGGATCGAGCGGGTCTACGTCGTCAGGGAGGTCGCCGACCGCTTCGTCGAGGGCGTCGCCCGCGAGACCGAGAAGCTGCGCCTCGGCGACCCGATGCAGTGGGAGACCGAGATCGGCCCGATGACCTCGGAGGGCCAGTACGAGATCGTCATCGACCTGATCTCCGACGCGGTCGCCTCGGGCGCGACCAAGCTCTGCGGCGGGCCGACCGAGGTCCCCGGCCTCTCCGGCAAGTTCGTCGCGCCGACCGTGCTGACCGGGGTCACGCACGAGATGCGGATCATGCGCGAGGAGATCTTCGGCCCGGTGCTGCCGATCGTCGTCGTCGACTCCGAGCAGGAGGCGATCGACCTCGCCAACGACTCCGAGTTCGGCCTCGGCGCCTCGGTCTGGACCAAGGACCGCCAGAAGGGCGAGCGGATCGCGCGGCGGATCGAGTCGGGCATGGTCTGGGTCAACGACCACTCCTTCAGCCACGGCGCCTGCCAGTGCGCCTGGGGCGGCGTCAAGGACTCGGGCGTCGGCCGCTCGCACTCCAAATTCGGCTTCTATGAGTGCGTCAACGTGAAGATGAACGCCTGGGAGCCGGGGCTGACGCGCGACTTCTGGTGGCACCCCTACGACCGCACCCTCGGCGAAGCGGTGCAGGCCTCGGCAAAGCTTCTCTACGGTAAAGGGGCCGTCCGCACCAAGGCGCTGCGCGAAGGCGCCCGGCCCCTGCTCGAGGTCGGCCGCCGCACCCTGCGCAAGCGCCGTTGAGCGAAGCGGCAGTCGCGGTCGCCGGCCTGCGCCGCGATTACGGCGAACGCACGGCGCTGGACGGGGTCGGGTTCGAGCTGGCACGGGGCGAGACGCTGCTCGTGCTGGGGCCCAACGGCGCCGGCAAGACGACCCTGCTGCGCATCCTCGCCACGCTGCTGCGGCCGAGTGGCGGCGAGGTGCGGGTGCTGGGCTGCAGGATCCCCGGCGAGGCCTGGAAACTGCGCGGCCGGATCGGCCTCCTCGGCCACGAGCCGCTGCTCTACCGCGACCTCAGCGGGCGCGAGAACCTGCGATTCCACGCCCGGCTGCACGGGCTGCGGGGGGAGCCGGCCGAGGCGAGGATCGCCGAGCTGCTCGCCGCCGTGGGGATGGAGCGGCGGGCGGAGGGGCGCGTCGCCGAGCTCTCGGCCGGGATGCGCCAGCGACTGGCGATCTGCCGCTGCGTCCTGCACGAACCCGAGCTGCTGCTGCTCGATGAGCCCGACTCCAACCTCGACGCCGGGGGGCGGGAGCTGGCGCGTGGGCTGATCGGGCCCGGCGAGAGCCACGCCCGCGTCGTCGTCAGCCACGACCCCGAGCGCTTCGAACCGGAGGCCGACCAGGTGCTGCGCCTCGAGGCGGGCGGAAAGCCGGTGGCCGCATGACTCCCTCCCGTGCGGCCTTCACCGCGATCCTCGCCAAGGACCTGCGCGCCGAGCTGCGCACGCTGCAGTCGCTGCCGGCGATGGCGCTCTTCGCCACCACCACCTTCGTCATCTTCCGCTTCGGCCTCGACCGCACCAGCCTCTCCGGCAGCCTCGCCTCGGGCGTGCTCTGGGCGACGCTGCTCTTCGCCGCCCTGCTCGGCGTCAACCGCCTCTTCGTCGCCGAGCGCGAGGAGGGCGGCTTCGACGCGATCCGCCTCGCCCCGATCGACCGCAGCGCCCTCTTCGCCGCCAAGGCGACGGCGCTATTCACCTACCTGGTGGTGCTGGAGCTGGTCGTGGTGCCGATCTTCGCCCTCTTCTTCCTCGACTCCGCGGCGGCGCTGGCACCACTCGCCGCCGTCCTCCTGCTCGCCGACCTCGGCATCGCGGCGACCGGCACGCTGATCTCCTCGATGGCGGTCCACTCGCGCGCCCGCGACCTGCTCGGTCCGCTCGTCCTCCTGCCCCTCGTCGTGCCCCTGATGATCGCCGCGACCGGCGCCAGCGAGCCGCTGCTGGCCGTGGGCGGTCCCGGTTACCACCGCTTCGGGACCTGGCTGGCGGTGCTCTCCCTATACGATCTGATCTTCCTCCTGGTCGGCTGGGCCGTCTTCGATTTCCTCCTGGAGGACTAGCGCGCAGGCCCCTCCCACCGCGAGATACGTATGTATGGCAAAGGACTGAGACCCCTCTCGATCGCGACCGTCGTGGCGATCGCCGGCGCCTTCTCGCTGGTCTTCTTCTACGCCCCGCTCGACGCCGACCAGGGCTTCGTCCAGAAGATCTTCTACATCCACGTGCCGCTGGCGATCGTGGCGCTGGTCGGCTTCGTCGTCGGCGCCGTCTTCGCGATCCTCCACCTGCGCAGCGGCGACCGGCGCTGGGACGCCTACTCCTACGTCTCGATCCACATGTCGGTGATCTTCGGCGTCGCGGTGCTGATCACCGGCGCGATCTGGGCCAAGGCCTCCTGGGGTCACTGGTGGGTCTGGGACGAGCCGACGCTGGTCAGCTTCCTGATCGTCTTCCTGATGTACGCGACCTACTACCCCTTCCGCTACGCGATCGAGGATCCCGAGCGGCAGGCCCGCTACGCCTCGGTCTTCGCCGTCACCGCGGGCGCCTTCGTGCCGCTCAACTTCATGGCGGTGCGGCTGGCCGAGAGCCTGGTGCATCCACGCGTTTTCGCCACCACCAACGGCGGTCTGCCTGGCTCGATGATGTTCACCTTCCTCGCCTGCCTCGTCGCGGTGGCGCTGCTCTGGGTGACGCTGGTGAAACTGGAGCTGACGGCGAAGAGCGCCTCGGGGCAGCTGAAGCGCCTGCGCCGAGCCCTCGACGCGCCGGCCGCCGGTGCTGGTTCGCGGATCGCCCCGGAGGTGAGCTAGGTGGACTTCCTGCCGCTCGCCGCTCCCGCCCTGCCGCTCGACGAGGCCGGCCGCTACGTCGCCGGCGCCTACGTCGTCTTCCTCGTTCTCCTCGTCGTCTACGTCTCGATCATGGCGGCGAAACTGCAGCGGATCGAGCGTGAGCTGCGCGAGCTCGCCGGCTTCGCCGAGAGCCGTGCCAACGGCGAGGCGGCCGTGCCCGAGCCTGAGGAGGTGAGTGCCTGATGTCCGAGCTCCTGGCTCTTGGCGTCTCGCACAAGACCGCTCCGCTCGACCTGCGCGAGCGCCTGGCGCTGACCGAGGGGCGCGCGGCGGGCGCCCTGCGCGAGCTGACCGACGTCGCCGGCATCCACGAGGCGGCGGCGATCTCGACCTGCAACCGGACCGAGCTCTACCTCGTCGTCTCCGACCCGGTCGAGGCCGAGTCGACGGCGCTGGGGGTGCTCACCCGCCAGGCCGAGATCCGCCCCACCGAGCTGCTCGGGCACCTCTACTCGCTGCGTTCCGGCGAGGCCGTGCGTCATCTCTTCCGCGTCACCGCCGGGCTCGACTCGATGATCCTCGGCGAGGCCGAGATCCAGGGCCAGGTCAAGCGCGCCTATGAGCTTGCCCTGGTCGAGGGTGGCACCGGGCCGATCCTCAACCGTCTCTTCCGCGGCGCCCTCGCCGCTGGCGGTCGCGCTCGCGACGAGACCGGGATCAGCGAGAAAAACGTCTCGATCCCCTCGGTCGCGGTCGAGCTGGCGCGGCGCACGCTCGGCGACCTGGCTGAGCGGCGGGTGCTGGTGATCGGCGCCGGCGAGACGGCCGAGCTGCTCGCCCGCGCCCTGGTCAGCCGCGGCGTCGCCACCGTCTTCGTCGCCAACCGCCACTACGACCGCGCGATCGGGCTCGCCCAGCGCTTCGACGGCAACGCCGTCCGCTTCGAGGAGCTGCCCGAGCAGCTCGAGCAGGCCGACATCGTCGTCTCCGCCACCAACTCCCCCCATCACCTCGTCGAGCGCGACGAGCTCGAGCACGTGATGGCGACGCGCGGCGGGCGTCCCCTCCTGCTCGTCGACATCGCGGTGCCGCGCGACATCGAGCCGGCCTGCCGCGAGATCGCCGGCGTCAGCCTTCACGACATCGACGACGTCCAGCAGATAGTCGCACGCAACGCCGGCGGCCGCGAGGCAGAGGCGAAGCGGGCGGAGCGACTGCTCGACATCGAGCAGGACCGCTTCGAGCGCTGGCTCTCCTCGCTCGAGGTGGTGCCGACGATCGCGGCGCTACGCGAGAGCGCCGACGAGATCGTACGCCGGGTCCTCGCCGAGAACGAGGGTCGCTGGGAGGACCTGAGCGAGGCCGACCGGGAACGGCTGAGCACGATGGCGAAGGCGATCGCCTCGCGCCTGTTGCACGAGCCGACGCTGCGGATGAAGCGCTCGGCCGGGAGCGACGAGGCCTACCTCTACGTCAGCGCCCTGCGCGAGCTGTTCGGGCTCGACGTGGAGACGGAGCCGGAGGCCGAGGGTGGCGACGCGTCCAACGTGACCGAGCTGCGCCGCCGCAAATCCACTTGAGCCTGCGGATCGCAACCCGCAGCAGCGCTCTGGCGTTGGCCCAGGCCGGACAGGTTGCCGAGATGCTGGGGGGGGTCGAGCTGGTCGAGGTCTCCTCGGACGGAGAGCCGGGTGACAAGTCGCGGTTCGTGCACGGGGTAGAGCGGGCTCTACTCAATGGCGAAGCCGATGTAGGAGTTCACTCGGCCAAGGACCTGCCGGCGGAGCTGCCCGAGGGGCTCGCGATCGGCGCGGTGCCCGCGCGCGAGGACCCGGCCGACGCGTGGATCGGTGTCGGCAACTCGCTCGAGGGAGTGCCCGAGGGCGCGAAGGTCGGAACGGCCAGCCTGCGCCGCCGCGCTCAGCTGCTCGCCGCGCGGCCCGACCTCGAGGTGCGGGAGCTGCACGGCAACGTCGACACCCGCCTGCGCAAGCTGGCCGGAGAAGAGCTCGACGCGATCGTCCTCGCGGTCGCAGGGCTGCGCCGCCTCGGGCGCGAGGAGGAGATCTCCTTCGCGATCCCGGCCGACTCGATGACTCCCGCCGCCGGCCAGGGCGCCCTCGTCCTGCAGGTGCGCAGCGGCGACGAGGAGACCGCGGTGGCCGTAGCCGGCGCCGGCGATGAGACCGCGCTGCGCGAGCTGACCGCCGAGCGCGCCGTCGTCTCGCTGCTGGAGGCGACCTGCTCGACGCCGATCGGCGTTCGCGCGACAGTCGCCTCCGAGGCGATGAGCGTCGACGCCTTCGTCGGCCTGCCCGACGGCAGCGAGTGGATCCGGGACCGGGTGGAGGGCGACGCGACCGAGCCCGCCGCCCTCGGAGCCGAGCTGGCCCAGCGCCTCCTCGCGACGGGCGCCCGCGATCTCCTCGACCGGGCGGAGGAGTTCGCCGCATGACCATGCTTCCGGTGCGCTTTATCTGGTCATATGCCGTAAAAGGCGCACCGGAATGAGTGCGGCGCGCGATGGAGTCGTGTATCTGGTCGGGGCCGGGCCCGGCGACCCGGGGCTGGTAACGGTGCGGGCGCTGGAGCTGATCGGCACGGCCGACGCGATCTACTACGACCGGCTGATCCCGCCGGGGGCGCTGGACGGCGCGTGCGAGGACGCTGAGCTGGTCTACGTCGGCAAGGCGCCGGGTCGCCCGTCCGTCCCGCAAGAGGAGATCGCCGGGCACCTGATCGAGGCGGCGCGGTCCGGCAAGAGCGCCGTGCGGCTGAAGGGCGGCGATCCGTTCGTCTTCGGGCGCGGCGGCGAGGAGGGGGAAGCGCTGCACGAGGCCGGGATCGAGTTCGAGGTGGTTCCGGGGGTGACCGCCGGAGTGGCCGCGTCCGCCTACGCGGGCATCCCGGTCACCCATCGCGACGATGCCTCCGCGGTCGCCTTCATCACCGGCCACGAGGATCCTGAGAAGGACGAGAGCGCGATCGACTGGGAGGCGCTCGCCCGCTTCCCCGGCACGCTCGTCTTCTACATGGGCGTCAAGCGCCTCGCGGCCAACGCCGCGGCGCTGATCGCCGCAGGCCGCGACGCCGGGGAGCCGGCGGCCGCGGTGCAGCGCGGCACGATGGCGGGGCAGCGGACCGTCGTCGCCACGCTCGGCACGCTCGCCGAGGTGGTCGAGCGGGAGAGCGTCAGCGCCCCGGCCCTGATCGTCGTCGGGCCGGTGGTTCGGCGACGGGAGGCGCTTGCCTGGCTCGAGCGCCGGCCCCTGCACGGTCGCCGGGTCGTCGTCACCCGCGCCCGCGCCCAGGCAAGCGGGTTGGCGGCGACGCTGCGCGGGCTCGGCGCCGAGGTCGTCGAGCTGCCGGCGATCCGGATCGAGCCGCGAATCGAGAGCGAGAACGTGCGCCGGGCGATCGCCGCTATCCGCGACTACGCCCTCGTCTGCCTCACCAGCCCCAACGGGGTGCGGCTGTTGTTCGAGGCGCTGCGCGAAGCGGATCTCGACGCCCGCGCGCTCGCCGGCGCAACCGTCGCGGCGATCGGCCCCGGCACGGCGCGCGCGCTTGCGGCACACGGCATCGTCGCGGACATCGTTCCCGAGAAGTTCGTCGCAGAGGCCCTGGTCGAGGCTCTTGCCGAGGTCGACGTCGCCGGGCACAAGGTCCTGGTCGCCCGCGCCGCCGAGGCCCGCGACGTCCTTCCCGACGCCCTGCGCGAGCGCGGTGCCGAGGTCGACGTCGTCGCCCTCTACGAGACGGTTCGAGAGCAACCATCCGAGGAGGCGATCGAGGCCGCCCAGAACGCCGACTACGTCACCTTCACCTCCTCGTCCACGGTGCGCAACCTGACCGAGGCCCTCGGCGACCGCTTTCCGAGCGACGCCCGGGTCGTTTCGATCGGCCCGGTCACCAGCGAGGCGGTTCGCACCGCCGGGCTTCAGGTCCACGCCGAAGCCGAGCGCCACGACGTCGACGGCCTCCTAGCCGCCCTCCTAGCCGACGCGTCCCGCTGACGTCGCACTTTCCGCCGCTACGCGACAGGAAGTGCGACACCGAACCGCTGAGTCGGCGCGCTGCGCTCTGATGTCGTACAAACCCTCGGTATGCGGCGGAAAGTGCGACATCGCGACGGCGGGACTCGGTTTGGGTGGCCACACCGGCATTACCGGGTCACGGACTCGACCAACAGCAGCGCTCGTGAGCTGGCCGAAGCGGGGGCACCGGGCGGGACGGTCGTCACCGCCCGCGAACAAACCGCTGGCCGCGGGCGCCAGGGACGGGTCTGGACAGCGCCGGAGGGAAAGGCGCTTCTCTACTCGGCAATCCTGCGGCCGCTCGACGAGCGCCACCTGCTGCTGCCGCTGTCGGTCCCACTGGCGGTCTGCTCTGCGGCGGAGGAGCTGCGTCCCAGCATCGAGTGCCAAGTCAAGTGGCCGAACGACGTCTGGCTCGAAGGACACAAGCTCTCGGGAATCCTGATCGAGGCGAAGCCCCAGGACGGCTGGGCCGTGATCGGCATAGGGCTCAACCTCTCCATAGCTCCCGATGAGTTCCCACCCGACCTCCGCCACCCGGCGGTCTCGCTCTTCGGCGGTGGAGGGCCTCGGGGAGGATCCCGCCGGAGCCTCCCCGCTGTTGCTCCGCCGGGACCCCCCCCGAGGCCCTCCACCGCCGCGGAAGCGCTCAACCGTCACCTAGACCGCTGGGTCTGGGCCGCCGAGGACGAGATCTTGACCGAGTGGCGCCGCCGCGACGCACTGCGCGGCCGCGAGATCTCCTGGGAGGACGGCTCAGGAGTCGTCGAGGGCATCGACGACCGCGGCAACCTCGTCGTCGCCGTCGACGGGGGGAGTCGCGTCAGCCTCGGTGCCGGAGAGGTCCAGCTCCGCATCTGAGCTGCCGTTCGACTCGGCGTCCCCGTCGCGGGCGCGGCCCTTTCTCGCGCCGCCGCCTCGCCTCGCCTCGCCGCCCTTCTTGGGCGACCGTTTCTTGTTCGGGCGCTTGCGCCGTTTACCGCCCTTGGGGAAGTTGCGCAGCAACTCGCGCGCGATCGCCGAAGGTTTGCGGGCCATCCGCATGCGGGCGCCGCGCAGGACCTCTTCACCCTCCGGCGTGTGCGACACCGAGGCGGCAAGCAGCGCCACCGCCAGGCGGCGGTCCTGTTTTCGCGCGGCGTGGACCAGCCGCCGCGCGTTGCGGCCGTGCGCGCGGCCGGAGGAGTTGACGAGCAGACCGAGCAGTCGCTTGGTCTCCGGCCAGCGCTGCACCGCATACTCTTCGTGCAGCTCGCGGGTGTAGGAGGCGAGGCGCCAGACCCAGGCCTGCGCCTGGTCGCGGCGGCCGATCCGTTTGTCGACCAGCGCCTGCAGCAGCGTTTTCGTCCCAGCGCGGCGGTCGTCGCGGGTCCAGGTGCCGACGATGTCGATCGCGTCGTCGAAGGCCTCGGGGTCGCCGAGGTCGGCGATCTCGCTCAGCGCTTTCAGTTTCAGCTGCGAGTTGCGGTTGCGCTGCACGCAGGTGAGCAGGAAGCGGCGGCGCAGTTCCTTGGAGTTCGAGGCCTGGAGGATGGCCCGCGCCCGGCGCCACCCCTGCGGGTTGACCCGCGCCCCGGCCAGTGCCGCCCAGGCGTGCTGCTCGGCGTGGTCGAGGTTGTCGACCGCGATCCGCCACATCTCGCGTTCGAGCACCTGCATGCGGCGTTCCTCGTTGTCGGAGACGGGGACGATCCGCCGCTCGACCCGGATCCGCCGCCCGCGCGCCCGGCGCACGGGGCCGATCACGATCGCACCACCGCGGTAGACGTCGCGGTCGAGCAGGCTGTGCAGGGTGACGATCGCCTCGTCGTGGGTCGTCGCCGGGTGGACGAAGTCGATCACTAGACCGGCCTCCTTACCCGGCGCGCGTCTGGTGACGCGGCCCACACGCTGCTGGTAGATCCGCCGCGAGGCGGTCGGCGCCAGGTGCATGCAGAGCGTCGCCCGCGGCGAGTTCCAGCCCTCGGCGAGCAGCATCGCGTTGCAGAGCACGTCGACCTCGCCCCGCTCGAAGCCGGCGAGGATCTCCGCCAGTTCGCGCTTCGGCGTCTCGCCGGAGACGGCGCGGGCGGCGATGCCGGCGTTCTGCAGCGCCCGGGCGACGTTCTTCGCGTGCTGGACGCCGGCCGTGTAGAGGACGCCCGGCATCCCGGCGAAGCGCGTCTTGTAGAGGTCGGCGATTGCCACGTTGAAGGGCTCCTGGTCCAGCAGCGCGGCCAGCTCCTCCTGGTCGAAGTCCTGGTCGACCTCGCCTTTTCGCAGCGGCACCTTGGCGATCGTCCGCACCCCCGGCCCGGGCGGGATCCGCATGCAGCGCAGCGGCGAGATCACGCCGCGGCGGGCAGCCTGGATCAGGTCGAAGCGGGAGGTCTGGGTCGGGAAGAGGTCGGTGACGTGGCGGGCAATCAGGGCGCCGGTAGCGGTCATCCCGATGAAGACGGGGCCGACCCAGGCACGGATGCAGGCGCTCGTTTTCTCGCCCAGCGCGGTGTGCGCCTCGTCGCAGATCACGATCGAGTAGGCGTCGGAGATTTTCTTGTGGTTGCGCACGAACCACTGGTAGGTCTCGACCGTGACCGGGCCGTCGGGATCGTCGCGGCCGTCGAGCAGCGGCGGGCGCAGGCGCTCCTTGTAGCCGCGATCGGAGATCTCGCCGATGAACTGGTCGACCAGGTTTCGGCGGTGGGTGAGGATCAACACGCCGCCGGTGCGCGAGGCGTCGATGAAGCCGACCGCGGCGACCGTCTTGCCGGCGCCGGTCGCGTGCTCGAACCAGAAGCGCCGCTCGGCGCCCGGGTCCTCCGGCGCCTCCTCGATCGTCTCCTCCTCGTCGGCCGGCGCCTCCTCCCAGTCCTGCGGCTCCTCATCGGGAGCGAGCTCCTCGTCCTCCAGAGCCGCCTCGCCATCGGCCTCGTCACCGTCGGCGCCGTCCTCCTCTGTGGCCGGGGTCGGCTCCTTCGCGACCGTCTCGACCGCGCCGTTGCCGTTGGCCTCGTCGGCGATCGCGACCTGCTGCTCGGCCATCAGCTCGGTCAGCGTGCCCGAGAGAGCGTCGACCTGGTGCGGGTTCAGCTCCGCGCCGTCGCGCAGCTTCGGCAGTTCGTCGGCAAGCAGGCGCTCCAGCCCGAGCAGCAGGGAGAAGTCGCGCCGCCACTGGATCGACGGGTCCTCCGCCCCCGCATCGAGCTCCTTCAGAGCGGCGTCGAGGGCGCGGCGGCGGGCCGTCCCGGGCGCAAGCGCCTCGGGCCCCTCGCCGTCGAGCAGGAAGGGCTCGCGGACGAACTTCGCCGCCCGCTCAATGTCGGCACTCGATGGAACTGCCGCACGCGCGGCAACTTCGCTGGTCTTGGCCATGAAGGCTTTCGGGTTCCGTCCCCGCCGCAACTCGCGCTGGGCGGGGGCACTAGGACGAGGATGCCGGGAGTCTGCATTTCGCTCCCCCCAGCGCTCTCAGCGGCTTGCATCGCAGATGCGAACCGAACGTACGTATTGTAATCACGGAATTGGAGAAGATGGGACGAAAGCTTGCGAGTGGCCTGACACTGGCCGTGGCGACGGCGCTCCTGGCGGTTGGGTGCGGGACCGATGGGAGCGGTGACTTCGGTGGCAAGCATCCCGACTACGCGACCGCTCTCGCCGGGTCGCCTCCCGCCCTCGCGGCGCTGCACCGGCAGGGAAATGAGCTGCTTCCGGGAGGGCTCGACGCCTACGAGAAGCGCATCCGGGCGTTGCGGGGTTACCCGGTCGTCGCCAACGTCTGGGCCTCCTGGTGCGGGCCCTGCCGCCTCGAGTTTCCGGCTTTCCAGCGGGCCTCGGCGACCTACGGCAAGCGCGTCGCCTTCCTCGGCGTCGACAGCCAGGACTCGGAAGAGCACGCAAGGACCTTTCTCAACGAGGCACCTGTCCCCTACCCCAGCTACAGCGACCCCGATGAGGAGATCGCCAACGAGCTCGGCGCGTTCGGCCTGCCGGCGACCGCCTTCTACGACCGTGAGGGGGAGCTGGTCTACCTCGACCTGAAGCCGTACCTCGAGGTTGAGGAACTGAGGGCCGACATCGAGCGCTACGCGCTCGGCACGCCGGACGAAGGCGGATAATCGAGCGATGGACTTCTTCGTCGTCCTCGCCCTGATCGGAGTCGCGTTGCTGCTGGCCGAGCTGCTGCTGCCGACCGGCGGCGTGCTGGCGGTCCTCGGCGCGGCGGGCCTGGTGGCCGGCGGAGTGGTCGCGCTCTCCTCCGACGCCGACAACGCCGACTTCATCGGGCCGGCTCTGATCGCGCTCGGAGTGCTCTCGCTCGTCACCTTCTTCGTCATCGCCCGCAAAGTGCTCGAGGCGCATCGCGACGAGCCGGTGCGCACCGGCTCCGAGGAGCTGGTCGGGGCGCTCGCCGAGGCACGCACCGCGCTCGACCCCGAGGGTCAGATCTGGATCGAGGGTGCGCTCTGGCGGGCGCGCGTGGGCGATGGCGATGAGCCGGTCCGCCTTGGGGATAGAGTCCGGGTCGACGCGGTCGAGGGGCTGACCCTTGTCGTCCGTCCCGCGTCGCCCCCCGGCCAGGCCGACGAAGGAGCAAGCTGATGGAAGTCGCACTCGGAGTGCTGGTCGTCCTGGCGATCTTCGTCCTGATCGCCCTCGGCGCCTCGGTCAAGATCCTGCGCGAGTACGAACGCGGCGTCATCTTCCGCCTCGGCCGCCTGATCGCGACCAAGGGCCCGGGCCTGATCCTGCTAATCCCCTTCGTCGACCGCATGGTCAAGGTCGACCTGCGCACGGTGACGCTCAACATCCCGCCGCAGGAGGTGATCACCCGCGACAACGTCCCCTCCAGCGTCAACGCGGTCGCCTACTTCCGCGTGGTCGACTCCAACCGGGCGATCGTCGAGGTCGAGAACTACCTGCTCGCCACTTCGCAGATCGCGCAGACGGCGCTGCGCTCGGTGCTCGGCAAGGCCGAGCTCGACCAGCTGCTGGCCGAGCGCGAGCGGCTCAACGAAGAGCTGCAGAAGATCATCGACGAGTCGACCGAGCCCTGGGGCGTGAAGGTGACCGCGGTCGAGATCAAGGACGTCGAGATCCCCGAGCAGATGCAGCGGGCGATGGCGCGCCAGGCCGAGGCCGAGCGAGAGCGTCGAGCCAAGATCATCAACTCCGAGGGCGAGTACCAGGCCGCGCAGAAGCTCACCGACGCGGCCGACATCATCAGCACCAACCCCGCCTCGCTGCAGCTGCGCTACCTGCAGACCCTGCTGGAGATCGGCAGCAATCAGAACACGACGATCGTCTTCCCGCTGCCGATGGACGTGATCGAGCCGTTCCTGCGTGCCGCCGGGGGCGAGGGGCCTTCCCAGCCGCCCGCCAGTTGAGCGCGCCCGAGCTCCGCATCGACCAGCTCACCGGGCTGCCGGCGATCCTGGCGCCGGGCCGGGCGGATCGTCCCGACAGCTTCCAGACGAGGGTGAGCGAGCCGAAGGGGCCGGACAACTGCCCGTTCTGCGAGGGCCGCGAGGATCGCACTCCGCCGGAGGTCTACGCGACGCGCGGGGAGGGCGGAGGGGCGGACACGCCGGGCTGGACGACGCGGGTGGTGCCGAACCTCTACCCGGCGCTGAGCGAGGGGGCGGAGGCGGGTGTGGATTCGACCAGTGGCGAGGCGGGCGCCTTCGCGAGCGCCGGCGACCCGTTGCTGCAGTCGCGCCGCGCCGGAGAGGCCGACCTCTTCGCCTCGCGGCCGGCCACCGGCGTTCACGAGGTGATCGTCAACGCGCCGCGGCACGCCACCGCGATGGCCGAGCTGGACGAGGCCCAGTTCGCGGCCGCGGTCGAGACCTGGCGCGAGCGGATGCGCGCCCACGGCGAGGCCGCCTACGTGCAGCTGATCGTCAACGAGGGCGGCGGGGCCGGGGCGTCCCTGGAGCACACCCATGCCCAGCTCTACGCGCTCGACTTCGTCCCGGCCGCCGTCGCGCGAGAGCGGGAGCGGGCAGGCGCCTACGCGGAACGGACCGCGGGCGGCAGCCTGCTCAGCGACATCCTGGTCGAGGAGGTGCGCCGCAAGGAGCGCCTCGTGGCGATCGACGAGGAGGCGGCGCTGATCTGCCCCTGGGCCTCGCGCTCCCCCTTCGAGCTGCGCGTGCTGCCGCGCACCGCGACGGCGAGCTTCGCCGAGGACACCGCGGGGGCGGCGATGATCCACACCGCGCTGCGCCTGCTGGCGAAGCGCTTCGACGGCTCGCCCGAGCTGAACCTATGGATCCGCACGGCACCGCGGGGAACCGAGCACTTCCACTGGCACGTCGACGTCGCCTCCCGGCTCAGCGTCAAGGCTGCCTTCGAGTTCGCCACCGGGGTCGACATCGACACCTACCCGCCTGAGCGCGCCGCGGCGGACCTGAGAGAGTGCCTCTGATGCCGCCCAACCCGCGCCCGATCCCGCGCTTTATCGCCGACACGACCCAAGAGGGAATCCCGCACGGGCGTTTCGCGGAGCGGCTGACCGAGGCGTTTCGGGACGCGTGTGCGGGGATCGAGGACCTGCCGGAGGCCGTCGAGCCGCCGGCCGAGCTCGACTGGTTCCCCGAGCGCGCCTGGGGCGGGCGGGTCTGGGTGCCCTGCACGGCACGGGTCGACGGGCCCGAGGGCGCGCTGGAGCTCTTCGGCCACGTCTCCTACGTCCAGCCCGAGGAGGGCGAGCCGTCCGACTTCCGGGCCGAGGCCGACTTCACCGATGTCCTCGCCGAGGACAACCCGGACTGGAGGATCGACCTCAACGACGAGGTGATCGGTCGCTGGCGGGGCGAGAACGGCCGCGCCGGCGCGGTCACCCTCGTCTGGGGCCGCCCCCTGGTCCAGGGAGCCGTCGCCGCCACGGCGGAACTGGAGCTGGAGACCGTCGACCAGGAGATCGTCTCCAACGACCGCTTCACCCTCATAGCCCTCGACGCCCTAGAGGGCTACGGCGACGACATCTACCTTGAGGTCAAGCTCTGGAGCCGCCGCGCGGTCGAGCTGGCCTCGGAGAGCCTCTATGCGTAGCAACTGACTCTGCAGGGATTGCGTCCTGGCCAGAGAATATGGTACGGTCGCTCTGCGTTAAGCGATCCTGACCAGTCGGAGGCTCATCAGATGACCATTACACGCAGGCGTGCTGCCGCAGAGACGCAGCGTGACGGAGGGATCGGTTCGATAGGGCAGCTGAACCCAAGGGCATACGCGCGAAACTCACAAGCTCTCAGCGTCCAGACATTGATTGCCGACGCGAGAAAGACTTGGAAGAGCCGTTACGGGTTCGATCCTGCCGAAGTACGGTTCAAGGGATCACGCTAGCCGTCAGCGGCCCAACGGGCTCCTTTCCGCTCATATTTGAGCGGTATTCTGTGTAGTGATAAATAGAATCCGATCGATGTTCGACACCGAGGAAACCATCTGCGCGCCGCCGGATGCAACCTGGGCGGAGTTGACAGACCAACTGTTGCAAACCGACGAATGCGAGCGATGGATCAAACTAGCCACCCAATTTGTGCCGGTCGATCTAAGACCCGCCGACGAGATGACGGAGATGCTACGGGAAAACGTATCTCAGCGTCATATGGAGTTTGAGACCCACGCCTTCCACAATGACCATCTGCTCGGGTTTTTCTCAATTGAGCAGCGACGAGCCCGCATCGGAGAGGGATCTCTACAGCCAATATTGATGCTGTCCTCGATCGTCAGGTCGGCGACCACCCCCGAAGGCTTCGGGCGAGTGCTGGTCGAAGAGGTGATCGGCCGAGCCCTAACCGAAAGTGACGTCAAAGCGATCGTCGTCGAGCCCGCGAACAACCGCGTCGGGCAAATGTGGCAAGACGACTATCACTTCCAGCCAGTGGACCAGCCAGAGAAACCCGGGCTCCTCTACCTACCCGTGGACGTGGAGGTTGAGCGCGAGATTCTCTGAGTCAGTCAATGGGACGACGTCTTAGCTTCTCGCTGGCTCGAGCGACGAAATCGCGAATGAACGGGTCACGGGCAGCGGCTGCATAGCTCTCCGCGCGGATCTTTCCTACGTATCCCGATCGGTGCTCCGCCGGTATCCGACGATCTGGTCGAGCGTGTCGGTGCCTAAAAATTCCCATTGCTCTGTCTCCTAACGCTGCCCGCTCCTCCATCTCTTGAAACCACAACCTGGTCGGAGTTGCGGTGCGTGGCGGGCACCCAATCAATCGACAGCCGAGAAAAAGTCTTTAGCGAAGACAAGGTATCTGCAGGGGCGTCACTAGATACGATAGCGTGCCCGCCTCGTGAGCTACCGAGTCTGTGTTCGCAACGGCCGCTTCGACCAAGGAACGCGCAAAGATCTGAGCGACGCCCTTGACGCTTGGCAGGACAGCGGGAACAGGTTGGTGGTGCACTTCCATGGTGGATTGGTAAACCGGCAAACCGGGCTAGCAATGGCAGAGCGCCTTGGGCCCATATATGAGAACGCTGGCGGCTATCCCCTGTTCTTTCTATGGCAGTCCGGCTTCGGTGAAACGATCGCTCACAGCCTGTCGGCGATCGGGGGTGAAAGAATCTTCAAGCGGTTGCTGGCGCGCATCTTGCAGTTCCTCGTAGGAAAGGCCCGTGAAACGTCCGGGAGCACACGAGGTATTGCGGTCGATCTGCCCGATCTCCAAGAGGTTTATCAAGCAGTATCTTCAGAGGGGACCGAGGAACCTTTCAGCGATCTGCCCGAGCAGGCAGAGCTGCTTAGCGACTCGCAGCAACAGCAATTCCTGGCCATGGTTCGCAATGACTCGGTGATTCAGGGCGAGGCGGATCGAATCGCGAAGACCAAGGCAACGAACATATCGCCCGAGGTCTTGAGCGAAATAGCTGGAGAGGTGACCGACGGGCGCGATCGGAGCCTCGTGACGACGGCACGCCTCGTGAAGGGAGCCCTCGCAACTGTCAAGCGCGTAGTAGAGCGGCAACGCCTAGGCCGAAGCCATGGACTGTATGCGACAGCTGTTGAGGAGTTGCTGCGAGAGTTCTACCTCGCAAGCGCTGGGCGGCTTGTCTGGCAGCGAATGAAGCAGGAGACGACAGACGCCTTCGGGGGCGACGGGGAGCGGTTTGCCGGTACAGGACTTCTGGAGGAACTAGCGGCGCTTGAGTCAAGCGTGCCGGTGCTGGTCGGCCATAGCGCGGGGGCCCTATACGTCTGCAACTTCCTTGCTAAGGCCGATGCGCTCCTGCCTGAGGGCCGAGACTTCGACGTGGTGCTGCTGGCGCCCGCCTGTGATTTTCAAACAATGGAGCGAGCGCTTACCCAGCATGGTCATCGCCTTCGCCACTTGCGCATCTTTTGCATGAAAGACGAGGTGGAGCGCAAGGACCGCCTACTTCTCCCGGTTTATCCGCATTCTCTCCTCTATTTCGTGTCGGGCGTCCTGGAGTCCCGGGCTGATTGGCCGCTTTTGGGAATGGAGCGGTTTCATTCAAATCGCGAGCAATTCTCGAGTCCTGAGTTCCCCGAGATCGAGAGCGTAAGAGCGGAGCTTGAAGGGCGGCCGGACAGCACCGTATGGTCGGTTGCGAACGGAAGAGCAGGATTGACATCGGAAGCCGTGCGTCACGGTGATTTCGATGACGACGGAGCAACACTAAACAGTCTGGCGTGCTTCATATCTGAAACCTGATGGCAACAGATGACCACGCCATAGTTATTGGCATTGGCCGCTATGCCCATTTTGAAGATCTTGAGGGAGCCGAGAACGACGCCCGCGCGATTATCGAGTGGTTGCAGGACCCGCACGGAGGCGACGTGCCAGAAAACCAAATTCATCGAATCAGCTCAACTGACTATAACGCGAGCCATCGACCGGGCAGTGACGACGTTTACGAACCTTTCGAAAAGCTCATCGATCTCGCTCGGGACAACGATCCTCAGATCGTCGGGCGGCGCCTTTACATTTTCATGGCTGGACACGGATGTGCGCCAGCCCTACGTGACGCCGCACTGCTGATGGCCAACGCAAAGGCGCAGCGCTGGGGCCACCATGTCAGTGGCTCAGCGGTTGCGGACCACTTTGCGCAGGCCCGATATTTCGAGGAGGTCGTCCTGTTGATGGATTGCTGCCGCACTGAGATCGTCGGCCTGGTAGCGAACTCCCTCCCCTGGCAGCCGGTAGCGAGCGAACTGGCCGGGAATCCACGCTGGCTCTATGCTTTTGCGAGTTGCTTCTCTCGGCCGGCGCGTGAAAAAGTGATTGATGGCGAAATCCGCGGAGTCTTTACCGTAGCCGTCCTTGAGGCATTGAGAAGTGGCGCGCACACCTCGAAGAGCCTGGAGCCTCTTGTTGTAGCTCGTATGAGCGAGCTGATGGGACAGGACGAGTTGCAAAGTCCGCACTTCCAGCCAAGTCCGGACGAACTTCAGTTCGGATCGCCACTGATGAAGCCGATACTCAACATCTTGATCGAGCCGAGCGTTACAGAAGCCGATGTAAGCATTGGGCGCGGGGGGAACTTGCCGCCTATCAAATCGAAGAGACTGAAGGGCGGGGAGGCGTGGGGAGTTGAGCTTGACAGCGGTCTCTACGAGGTAGCTCGGGAAGATATCGAGAGGCCAGAGAAGAGGTTGACTACTATAGTAAAATTGACTGCTGGGATACTGAATGTCACGATCTAAGCCGACACGCACGCTGCGGATCATCAGCGCGGATGCTGCGGTTCAGATCACAGTCCTCAACCAGATGCTCAAACCAGTCGCCCACGGACTACGGGGAGTGGAGGTCAAACTGCCCCCTGGTCTGTACGAGGCCCGCTTCGCGGCAGGGTCCTCCGTGCGCGAGCAGTTGGTTTCGTTGCATCCTGGGCACGAGCCCAAGATCGTTCATCAGGATCCGATCGCGTTCGCGAGCGCCGCCCCGCTGAACAACACTTTCGCCGAGGTCCCAGAGCAGAGTCTCGCCGCCGAAAAGATGAGCAAGAAGACGCATAGGAGGATTGGCCGAGGGGGCAAACTGCTGGTGTTTGTCCGTGACCAGGATTTCCGGGCGCGTACGAACCCGGCTCGAAGCGTCACGCTACATTGTGGGAGTCAAGAGATCGGTGCGATTGATGCCGACGGGGAGGCTGGAGGAGGTTCAAGTCATGAACATCCCCCGTGGGCGGGGTGCAGTTATGAGTTGACACCTGGCTCGTGGCGGTTGCGTTGCTTTGCGCCAGGCATAGGTGCCGTCGAACAAGCCGTTGTCGTTTCTCCGGGATGGCAAACTCAAGTGTTCCTGCAACGGCGCTCCTACCCGTCGTCTGGGCGAGGTCGCTGGCCGGACCTTGCCGACGCATCAATTCTGATGGCGGACCCGGGGGACGGATTCCAGGCGGGACTGGACGACCTACGCGGCACAGAGCTGGCGCGCCAAGGCTTGCGTGATCGCCGCGTCGTCATATCGGCCAAGGATCTGCGCGCAATGGTTTTCAAAAAGCAAAAGAACCCAATGCTCGCAATTTACGGTGCGCATCTGATGATTCAGGAGAAAACACCGGACCGGAATTTCATCAAGCGAGTCATCAAAAACCTGCGCGAGCTGGTCGGCGACCATCCCGACGTGATGGCGCTTTTACTCTGGCTCTCACCCGAGGCGGAAGTTGGAAGCTTCGCCGAACCACCCATGCTGCTAAGCAGCTGGTCAATCATTGTGGGTGCAACCGCAGACCGGCCAGAGCTCGTTCCTCGCGGCTCGCTCTCGGCGGCAGTCGCACAGCAGATTATCTCTACCGGACCATGGCTTCGCTGGCGTACTACACAGCCCCAGGGAAAATCTTTTTCGTCGGATGAGAACCGCATTCCACTTGGCAAAGCGGTAGCGAATGTTGCCGAGGCTCTCCCGGATAACCGTGAGGTGATCGCACAGCAAGCAAGCCGGGGGCATGCAGTGGAAAGAGAGATTATTTCCTTTGCCAGACAGACCGGGAATGAGGTGACAAGCGTCAGCGATGCCGATGTCATCGCTCGACTTGGCGTACCACGCACGGTTGCAGAGGACGCAGTTCAGGCGGTGATGAACCGTCTGAGCGGCCTACCGTGAAGGCCCGCCTTTCGATGAAGGGTCTACGCTAGTGCTGTGCGCCGCTGCGAGAGGCTGAGAGGCTGATTGGCGTGGCGCTTCGCGAGTTCGATGCGGCCCTCGAATGGGCAGCAATGGGCAGCGGAGAGTCAACTTCCGCCGATTTTTAGCCAAGCGCGAACGGCTCGCAATCGTCGAAACGGCTCAACAGAGCCTTTTCGGCTAGCCCCGATAGCTCAGCTGGATAGAGCGGCTCCCTCCTAAACGAGGTGGAGGGGAGCGCGTTTTCGGCTCCATAGAGCCGATGCGTTTGCCTATCTTCAGCGCAGTGATTGCTTTCGATTGCCGGCGGTTGGTGCTGTTTTGGACAGCGAAAGCCATCCGCTGCCCGATCAGGAAAGAACCACTCTGCTTCGCTACCGTGTCTTCATGGCTTCGATTCAACAGCCGGGCCAAGCCTCGAAGGACCCTGCGGCGGCGGCCGAGGCGGTTCGCGTCCAGCGACTGCGCGAAGACGCACAACGCCCCATGAGCGTGAACTTGGCCGAGACGATCGCGCTGAGTCACGCGCTGCTGAAGATGGCCGCACCCGCCCAGCGACAATGACGTCAGCCGCCTTCGACGAGATCCTGCGGAGGCTGGTAGCTGCGGGCGCGGAGTTCGTGGTGATCGGTGGGCTTGCTTTGGGAGCAAGAGGCGTCGTTCGTGCCACCAAGGACATCGACATCGTCGTCGCGTCCGATGTCGAGAACCTAAAGGTGGTTGCAGAGGTGGCGGTAGAGGCCGGTGGGCATGTGCAGCGAGGCGAGGCGCTGCTCGGAACTCCCTTCTCGATCGCGGCGGAGCTCGCCAGCGGGGAACAGATGGCAATCGACACAGAGCTTGGACGCCTCGACATCGTGCAGGGACTCGAGGGCGTTCCGAGCTTCGACGAGCTTCGATCGCGTGCAACCGAGACCGAAGTGCTCGGAGTCAACGTGGCGGTCTGCTCGGTGGAGGATCTGCGTGCGATGAAGCAAGCCGCCGGCCGCGGCCAAGATCTCGTGGACTTGGAGAACCTCGACGCGGCTGAGGGTTGACCCAAGCGGAAGACCGTAACCAGGCTCTACCCTTCGGACCCGCCCCGATAGCTCAGCTGGATAGAGCGACTCCCTCCTAAGGAGTAGGCCGCAGGTTCGAATCCTGCTCGGGGCGTCGGCTAGCGGTAAAGAACGACGAAGAAGGGCTCGGGGACTTTGCTGAGACTGAGGCCGCCGTATGTCTGCACCGCCACCTGGGGGGCGGGGCACGGGCCGCTGTTGACCTTCGCGGTGGCCGTGACGCTGCCGGCGCCGACGTCTTCGACGGTCACCTGGGCGCCGCGGGGGGTGAAGCCGGGAGCGGTGATGCAGTAGAGGCCGGATTCCTCGACCGTGACGTTTGCCGTGGCGATCCCCTTCGAGAAAGCGGGATCGACTTTCCCTTCCGCGTTGACCCGGGCGAAGGCGACCGGGTTGGCCGACTCGGCGCTGGTGGCGAAGTCGGCTTTCGCCGCACTCGGGACCTGGCCCAGGCTCGACTCGTCGACCTTCTCGCCGGTGACGGCGCCGTTGGCCAGCTTGCTCGTGGTCACGGCCCCTTCGGCTAGCTTCTCGCCGCTGACCGCACCGTTGGCCAGCTTGACCCCGCTCACCGCCCCGTTGGCGATCTTGCCCTGCTTCACGGCGAGCGCCTTTATCTTCGGCGCGATCACGGCGTTCTTGCGCAGCTTTTCGGCGGTGACGGCGCCGGGGCGCAGCTCGGGCTCCCCCACCGACTTCGGCGGAAGCTGGCTGGCGGCGTAGGCGCCGGCGCCGCTGAGCGCCACGAACAGCGCCAGGGTGGAGACGACGTTCGCGTAGGAGAGTTTCGGCCGGCGGCGCATCCCCACCTCACCCGCCCGCCTTGCAGACGCGGTTGACCGTGCTGGTCACCTTGACGCCCCCCTCGAAGCCGAAGCTCGTGCGGATCAGCGGGAAGGTGGCGAGGCCGAACCCGTCGGGCGCCGGGCAGCTCGCGCTGAGGAAGCTGCGCTGCTTGCCGCGAACGGTGAAGCGACGATCGAGGGTCATCGAGATCCCGGTCACGTAGCCCCATTCGCCGGTGACGCGGGGCAGGGACGTTTCGAGGACGGTGCCGAAGGTGCCTCCGGAGCTCTTGATGAAGAAGGGCAGCACATATGAGGTGGGGACGGGATCGGTCCCGTAGATGTGGGCGAAAATCGCCGGCCGGCCTCCCAGCTTGCCGTTGAAGGCGAGCACCTTTCCGTTGGACGGGAAGGGCGACTGCTCCGGCAGCCTCACATTGGCCGAGAAGGTGCCGTCGCCGACGAGCGCCGGGGCGCAGGCCGCCATCGCTTCGCTGGTCGTCGAGGGGTCGATGTGGCCGATCCGGCAGCGTGGCAGGCCATGCGAGGAGAGGTGGCCGTGACGATTGATGGCGATCGTCAGCTTCTCCAGCTGCGGCGGAGGGCTCGACGCCTTCGAGCCGATCCGGCCCGAGACGCTGACCGAGACCGGAGCGGTGCCGTGGCGCGGAAGCTTCTTCGGCAGGAGCCTGCCGTCCACCGAGACGCGAACCCCGTGCTCTTCCTTGACCTCGGCCGAGGCGAGGGGCGAGAGCAGGGCGGCCGGGCCGACCAGGGCGGCAACGATTACGCCACGTAGTGTCCCCATTCCGCTCGTCCCTTTCCTGAGCCCTGCTTCGCGTCAGGTCGATTCGCGAGCGCTTTCCGACCCGCAGCGTTCCAGTTTCACTCTACTCAACAGCCGCGGACCCGGGTTGTTCCGCCCGCGTACCGAAAGTCGCTTTCGGTCAGTCGCCGAGCTCGGCGCGAAAAGCGGCCAGCTCGGCGCGCAACTCGGCGACCTCACGCTCGAGACGGGTGAGCCGGTCCTCAGCGGGTGTCATCCGCGCAGGGTCCGCGGCGGCGGCGGATGCCGCGGCCGGCTCGCCTCCCTCGAAGTTGTCCCGCAGCTGTTCGGATCCCGCCGGAGAACCGCCGAGCAACTGCTCGTAGCGATCCTCCTTCTGTCCCGGACGGCGCTCGTGACAGGCCGCGTGGCCGCCGTCGACGAGGCGCTCGAGGGTGGCTTGAACCGCGGCGAGATCGGCGAAGTCGTGCAGGCGCTGGCCGCGCTGCTTCAGCTCGCCCGGGGTCTGCGGGCCGCGCAGCATCAAGACCGCGAGGAGGGAGACCTCGGCGTCGTCGAGGGCGAAGGCGTCGTCGAGTAGGTGCCGGTACTTGCGGGCCCGGCTGCCGGCGCCGCTGGCGAGGCGGGTCCAGCCGCGCAGGGCGAGGCGGCGCAGGGCCTCGACCACGGTCTCCTCGTCGTAGTCGACCACCGGGTCGCGGTTGGTCGACTGGTTACAGGCGAGCCGCAGGGCGTTGAGCGAGAGTGGGTACGCGTCGGGCGTGGTGTGCTGCTTCTCGACCAGGCAGCCGAGCACGCGGATCTCTACGGCGTCGGGCTCCAACGCTCAGTCGCGGTCGGGGCGGTCGGGGTAGATCTCGTCGATGGTGACGAGCGCACGGTAAGGGGCGCCCGCAGCTGCTTCGATCTTCTCCCCGCCCCCTGCCAGCCGGTCGACGACGCCGACGACGCCGACCACCTCGAGGCCCTGCTCGCCAATCCGCTCTATCGCGCTGGCGGTAGAGCCGCCTGTCGTCACCGTGTCCTCGACCACGAGGCAGCGGGCGCCCGGCTCGACGGGACCCTCGACCCAACGCTGCAGGCCGTGCTGCTTGCGCTCGCCGCGAACGAAGAAGCCGACCAGCCCCAACCCGGCGGGGACCGCCAGAGCAGCGCACGAAGGCGGGATCGCCGCCGTCGCCGGCCCACCGACCGCGGTCGCCCCTGTCTCGACCGCCACGGCGGCGATCAGCTCGCCTGCGGCGAGGAACCCGGCCGGCCGCAGAAGCGCCCGGCGCGCGTCGACGTAGTACTGCGCCGCCGCCCCGCTCGAAAGCGTCACCTCGCCGATCACCAGCGAGTGCTCGCGAAGCTCGGTGAGCAGCGTCTGCTTGGCGACGTCGAGGTCGGGCATCCGGACGAGATCCTATGTGGGTCTAGAGGAGTAGCCTCTTACCTGGTTGTCAACCGTTCGGGGGTGGCTCCCCCATCGCCCTACCTGCGGCCCGTCTCGGCGGGCCGTTTCTGTCCAGGAAACCGGCGACCCGCTACCCGCGCGCCTCGGCGTCGCGGAAGCCTTCTCGCCAGCTGGAGTAGCGGGGCTGCCAGCCGAGCTCGCGCTTGGCCTTGGCGTTGGAGGCACCGCGCAGCCGGGTCGCCATCGAGGCGGCGCCGGCGCCGGCGACGAGGCGTGCGAGCCAGACCGGGACGCGGAGGGGCTTCTTCGCCCCGACCACCTCGGCGAATGCGGGTGCCCATTCCCGCATCGGGGCGGGGTCGTCGTCGACGACGTTGTAGGCACCGGGCGAGCCGCGGTCGAGCGCGGCCACCGTCGCCGAGGCGGCGTCCTCGACGTGGACGAAGGAGAAGGTCCCGGTGCCCTTGCCGACGACCGGGGCGCGGCGCTTCAGTGCGTCCTCGGTCAGCGAGCCGTCGCGGGCGTAATAGGTGCCCGGGCCGTAGAGCCACCCGTAGCGCAGGACGATGCCCTCGATTCCCTCGGCACCGAGCACCTGCTGCTCGAGGTCGGCCAGGGCGGCGGCGGCGTTCCCGAAGGGCGCGGGCGCGTCGAGGAAGAGCGGCTCCTCCTCGTCCTTGACCCAATCGCCTTCGGGCGCATAGAAGAAGGCGACGCTCTCGGCGATCAGGCGGCGGGCGCCGGCCGCCTTCGCGGCGGCGAGGAGGTTGCGGGTACCTTCGCGGCGCAGTTGGTTGGTCGGCCCCAGCGGGTCGTCCTTGGCTTTGTAGTCGAGGCGCGGCGGCAGCGCCGTCAGCTCGTGGACCACAACCTCGGGCGCGGCACCGCGCACGGCGATCTCCAGCGAAGTGGCGTCGAGAGCGTCGCAGACGACGGCGCTGGCGCCAGCCGCCCGGATCTCCTCCGCGCGCTCCTCCCGCCGTGTCATCCCGGTCACCTCGTGCCCGGCGGCGAGCAGCTGGCGCACCAGCGGTCGGCCGATCGCCCCGCTCGCTCCCGCCACGAAGACCCTCATCGCTCCACCTCCCGGTTGGGACCCGTAGCGTACCGTTCCGACACTCGTGCCAGCCAGGCCGAGGCCAGGGCCCCGAATGCGATCAGCAGCGTGTCGCTCCAGCCCCGCGCCTCGCTCTTCGCTTCGCCCGTGTCGAAGGCGTGGTTGAAGGCGTGGAATCCGTACCAGAGCGCCGCCAGCCAGAGCAGCGGTGCCCGCCAGGCCGGCCGCACAACCGCGATCGCGAGGGCGACGCCGAAGGCAAGCGTGAAGGAGCCCACGTCCCCCACGTAGTGGAGGTTCTCGACCCCGTAATTGCCGATCTCGTCGAAGAAGGTGCCGGGAGCGAACAGCTGCATCGCTCCGAGCGCGACGTGGTAGGCGGCGACGAAGGCGAGAACCGGCTTCAGGGTTCTCTCGCCGATCATCCGCCCGTCTTCCTAGAAGACGTAAATGTCTTCGCCGAGGTTGATCCGGTCGTAGATCTCGGGCTGGTCGGCGATGAAGGTGCGGATGCAGCCGTGGCTGGCCGGGTAGTCGGGCACCGATTCGTAGCCGTGCACCGCGTAGCCGCCGTAGAAGTAGAAAGAGTAGTACATGCCGTGCGAGTTGTAGCCCGGTTCGGTGCGGATGAAGCTGAAGTGACCGGTGACGGTCGGGGTCGAGGACTTGCCCGAGGAGATCGGGTAGACGGCGACCGGCTCGTCACCCTCGGCGAAGACCAGGACCTGCTTTGAGAGCGAGGCCTCGACGTGTGTCCCCGCACCCGGGTGGCGCACCTCGTATTCGCCGCGGCCGGCGAATACGCGCTTGACCAGCCCGGCGCCGGCCCGGAAGCTGCGCGTCATCCCGTTTACTTTGCGGTAGGCGAGCACGCCCCGTGCCGTCTTGCCGCCGAAGCAGCGGCCGTCGTTGGCGATGTATCCCATCTTCCGCATCGCCTTCTTGAAGCCGACGACGACGTTGCCGCACTGGCCTTCGTGCAAAGCCGGATAGCTGACCTTCCAGCCCTTGCGCACGGTACTGTCGCCACCGAGCGCCGCGGTCGCCACATGCTTGGCGCTGACCGCGTACTTGCCCCCCTCGACGATCCGGATCTTGGCCCGGAAGCTTCCGGCACCGCCCTTGCCCTTCTGCACCGCGACGCTCTTCCGCTCGATCCTCTTGCCGTTGAGGAAGAACTCGACCTCGACGTGCTGGCCGGAGATGAAGGGCGTCACGGTGCCGATCGCCGGCACCGTACTCATGATCTGCGCCTTCCCCCCGTGCAGGTGCCCGATCCGAACGATCTTCACCGTCGCCTCCGGCGGCCCAGCGGGCGCTTTGGCAGGCGCCGCCGAAACGGCAGCGGGCAAAACAAGCCCCACGGCGAGGGCGATTCCGGGGATCAGCCGTCTCATCGCCGAGCATTCTGCCGTACCGGTCGGCAGAGAACGCGCGGGGTAGTTGGGGAGGGGCACCTCTCGGACGGGCGGATACTCAAATCGCCGGTCTCATTAGACCGGCGATTGGACGGCCGAGGGGTGCCCCTCCCCCTTCCCCAAACTCCTCGTTCACTGCGCAAGCAGCGCAACAGAGTTGTTCAGCATGTGCAAAACGATCCCCGGCACGATCGAGCCGGTCCTCTCGTAAAGCAGGCAGAGCACAAACCCAAACGCAACCAGCGGCGGCACAGCGCTGAGCCCAGTGAGGGCGTGCAGGGCGCCGAAGATCAATCCGGCAAGCAGGGCGGCGGCGAACTTCGGCCAGCGCTCGCGCAGGCCGCCGTAGAGCATCCCGCGGAAGCAGATCTCCTCGGCGATCGGAGCCGCGATCACGATTAGGAGGATCTGCACCGGGACCGAGCCGAAGCTTTCGGCGATGTCCTCCTGTTCGGGGGCGCCGAAGATCGCCGTGTAGACGATCGCGAAGAGAAGGTAGGCGCCGATCGCGGCGAACATCCACCCCACCGCCGAGGCGCGAAAAGCCCGTATGCCCAGCCGCCGCAGCGCCTCGCGGAAGTCGGCGCCGCGGCGAGTCGCGATCGCCATCGGCACCATCGCGAAGCCCAGCGCCGTGGCCAGCTGGACGATCGCCAGCGCCGTGCTTCCAAGATCTTCCCCTTCCTGGGGGCTGTCGACAAGGATCGCCGGGACTCCCATCAGGATCCCGGCCCCGATCGCCAGGATCACTCCCAGGACCGCGGCCATAGGGCCCCAGTTGGAGTAGGGGAAGGCTGGCTTTGGAACCGCTGGCTTTGTGGATACCGTGGCATCCATGACGCCGGCAGTCTCACAGGTCTCGCGGTCCACCAAGACCCGGCTGCGCTTCCTCCGCCGCCTGCTGATTCTGATCGCCTTCCTCGTCCTCGTCGCCCTGGCCCTCGCCCAGTTCACCGAGCTGAAGCGACTGGCGACCGGGATCCTCGCCTCGACCGCGGTGCTGGCGGCGATCGTCGGCTTCGCCGCCCAGCACACGATCGGCAACATGGTCGCCGGCGTTCAGCTGGCGGTCTCCCAGCCGATCAAGATCGGCGACCGGATCTCCTTCGAGGAGGTGAACGGCCGTGTCACCGACATCACCCTCTCCTACACCTACGTCGACCCCGGCGACGGCACCTCGGTCGTGATCCCGAACCAGCTGCTGGTCGAGGGGGTCGTCCACAACCTTTCGACCGACGACACGCAGGCCTGAGCGGGCGCCCGGCGGAAGTACCCTCTCTAGACGATGACGCAGCGCAACCGTCGACGTCAGCGGCGGCGCGGTGGCGCCGCCAGCAAGGTGCTCTTCCTCGCCGCCGGGATCGCCGTCGCGGTCGGCCTGGGCGCGGTGGCGGTGGCCTCCTGGGTGCTCGACGTCGCCGCCGAGGCGCCCTCGCTAGCCGCCTGCGAGAAGGTCGATCGCGGCGGCAACACGGCCCTCTACGCCGGAGACGGCAGCAGGCTGGGCCTCATCGACTCCGACGAGGCCCGCCAGCCGGTCGCGATCGAGCGCGTGCCGAAGCGCCTGCAGCTGGCCACGGTGGCGATCGAGGACGAGCGCTTCTACGAGCACGGCGGCATCGACTACGAGAGCATCGGGCGCGCGGCGCTGAAGAACCTGGAGGCGGGCGAGGTGGTCGAGGGCGGGTCGACGATCACCCAGCAGCTCGTGCGCAACCTCTGCATCCGCAATCCCGAGCGGGACCTCGAGCGCAAGATCGTCGAGGCGAAGCTGGCCGACGAGTACGCCAAGCGGCACTCGCGGCGGGAGATCCTCGGCCAGTACCTCAACACCGCCTCCTACGGAACTGTCGAAGGGGCGACCGCGGTCGGGGTCCAGGCCGCCTCGAAGATCTACTTCTCCAAGCCGGTCTCGGAGCTGAGCCTGGAGCAGGCGGCGCTGCTCGCCGGCCTGCCGCAGGCGCCCACGGACTACAACCCGATCCTGCACCCGGGCGAGGCCCGGCAGCGGCGCAACGCCGTGCTGACCAAGATGGCCGAGCTGGGCTACGTCGCCCCGGCGCGCGCCCGCGCGGCGCGGCGACGCGGCCTCGGCCTCGACGTCTCCGGCTCCTACTTCGCGCATCGCGAGCCCTTCTTCTTCGACTACGTCGAAGACCAGCTACTCGACCGCTACGGGGTCGACGCCGTTCGCAACGGCGGCCTGCGGGTCTACACGACGATCGACCCCCGGCTCCAGGAGGTCGGCCTCGAGGCCATGCGCTCGGCCCTCCCCTACTCCACCGACCCCTCCTCGGCACTGGTCTCGGTCGACCCGCGCGACGGCGAGATCGAGGCGATGGCCTCCAGCTCCGACTACGGCGCCAGCCAGTTCAACCTCGCCGCCCAGGGCCATCGCCAGCCGGGCTCCACCTTCAAGACCTTCGTCCTGGCGACGGCGATCAGGCAGGGCGTCGATCCCTACTCGACTTACTACACCTCCAAGCCGCTGGCCCTGGACCTGCCGCAGTGGGGGCACTGGGAGGTGCACACCGCGGACGAGGGCTACCAGGGGACGATCAGCCTCCAGCAGGCGACGGTCGCCTCCGACAACACGGTCTTCGCCCAGCTCGACCTCGACGTAGGCCCGGCTCGGGTTGCGGAGACCGCACGCGCGCTGGGGGTCGTCAGCCCCCTCGACGGGATCCCCGCCGAGGGGATCGGCGGCCTGCGGGTGGGCGTCTCGCCGCTGGAGATGGCAAGCGCCTACGCGACGCTGGCCGCCGGCGGCGTCCGCCACGACCCGGCGGCGATCCGGCGCGTCGTCTTCCCCGGCGGCCGGGTGGAGCGACCGCAGCGCGAGAAGCCGCGGCGCGTCGTCTCCGAAGCCGTCGCCTACGAGGTGACGCTGCTGCTGCACGACAACATCACCGGCGGCACCGGCACCGCCGCCTACACCGGCTGCCCCGGGCAGGCTGGCAAGACGGGGACGACCGACCGCACGACCGACGCCTGGTTCGCCGGCTACCAGCCGAACCTGGCCACGGTCGTCTGGGTCGGCTACCCGCAGTCCAACGCGATCGAAATGACCAGCGTGCACGGGATCACGGTCTACGGCGGCACCTTCCCCGCCGAGATCTGGCGCGCGCTCTACGAAGGCGGCGAAGTTCCCTGCGAGGAATTCGAGGAGCCGAAGACCCCGATCAGCTGGGCGCCCTACTTCGGCCGGTTCACGGCGGCCGCGCCGCGCAGTGGCCGCTCCGCCACGAGCGATGAAGGCGGGCTCGATCCCGAAGAGAAGCGGCTGGGTGAAGAAGCAACCGGCGGCTATGACCCGGGGGGCTACGACCCTGATGCATATGCACCCGGAGCGGGGCAGGAGCCGACGCCGGTGCCTCCGCCGCCGGTGACGGGCGTGGGAGGCGGCGGTGCGGCCCCGGAAGCCGGGAGCGAATAGCTGAGCCTCGCGCCGGGAGTCGCCCTCGGCCTGATCTGGGCCGGCTTCGCCGCCTATCTCGGCGTGCTCGCCTGGGCGCCACGGCTCGGGCGGCGGTTCGTCTGGGCGGCGATCGTCGCTCTTCTCCTCGTCTTCGCCTGCCTGCCGCCGCTGCTCTCCCACGACGTCTACAGCTACGTCGACTACGCCCGGCTCGGGGTCCTGCACGGCCTCGACCCCTACGTCCACCCACCGGCCGCGGCCCCCACCGACCCCGCCTTCGCCGAGGTCGAGTGGACCGATACGACCAGCGCCTATGGCCCGCTCTTCACGCTCGCGACCTACCCCCTCGCCAAGCTGCCGGTTGACGCCGCCGTCTACCTGCTGAAGGCAGCCTCCACTGCCGCGGTCCTCGCGATCGCGGTCCTCGTCGCCCGCCTGGCCCCCGCACGCGGGGTCGACCCCCTCCGCGCTGCCGCCTTCGTCGCCCTCAACCCCCTCGTCCTCGTCCACGTCGTGGGCGGCCCCCACAACGACGCCCTCGCCGTCCTCCTGATGACCCTCGGCGTCGCCGCCGTGCTGAATGCCCGCGAGACCTCCGCCGGCGCAGCCTTCATAGCTGCCGTGGCCATCAAGGCCTCCGCAACGGTCGTTCTCCCCTTCGCCCTCCTCGCAGCACGGAGGCCGACGGGCCTCAAATACGCCTATATGTCTCCTTTGAGGCCCGTCGGCAGGCTTTTGGTGGGGATGGGGGCGGCCGTGGTGGGGATTGGGCTGCTGGCGTGGCTCGCCTTCGGTTGGAACTGGCTCGACGCTTTCGCGCTGGCGGGGGAGAACCAGGGGCGCACCAGCTACATGAGCATCCCGATCACCACGACCCGCCTCACCGGCCTCGACCCCGACGCGGTCCGCGTCGCCTTCCTTGCCCTCTACGCCGCCCTCGTCGTCTACCTCCTCGTCTGGACCTACCGAGGTAACGACTGGCTCCGCGCGGCCGCCTGGGCAACCACCGGCCTCCTCCTAGCCACAGCCTGGCTCCTCCCCTGGTACCTCCTCTGGCCATTGCCGCTGGCAGCCCTCTCCCGCGACAAACCCCTAAAGCTCTTGCTCCTGGGTCTGACGGCCTACCAGCTAGGCGCCCGCATCCCGCTGTAGCCGAGCCTTCCGGTGCGCTTTATGTGGTTTATGACCGGATAAAGCGCACCGGAAGCTGGGATTCGCGGCAGACTGAGAGGCCGAGGGGGCGGCCCTCGAACCGGCGGATACTCAAAGCCGTCCCCCTAATTAGGGGGACGGCTTGTCGGGGCGAGGGCCGCCCCCTCGGCCTCCCCCTCAACCGCCTCTTCCTCCTCCGGGCTCGCATGGATCACGCCCGTATGAATCGACCAACCCTCACGCCTCCCCAACGCCGTCACCACCGCGACATAGAGCACCTCCACGACCGTCAGCACCCCCCGCACGACGATCGCGATCAGCGAGGCGACCGCGAAGCTGCTGCCCGGCGTCGCCACCTTCACCGCCCAGGCAAAGGCCGCGTCGCGGACGCCCAGCCCGGCCGGGGCGACGACGGTCGCCAGCGCCGCCAGGTAGCCGAACGCCTGCGCCGAGCCGACGACGAGGATGTCGCTGGCCGAGATGTTGCTGACCGAACGGGCGACGCAGTAGAGACCCACCGCGATCACGCCCCAGTTGAGCGTGTAGAAGGCGAGGACGGCGATCACTCCTCGCAGCGGCATCACCTCCGGCAGCCGATCGCGGCCGAAGGCGCGCAGGACGCGGTTGGCGAGCGGGCCAAAGACGCGCGGGTGGAGCAGCGCGATCAGCAGCGGGATGAGCAGCAGTACCGCCCAGCGCAGCGGCTGGCCTTCGAGGTCGGGATGGCCGATCAGGAAGTAGGAGGCGACGATGATCGCCGAGGTCGCCTGCAGCGCCTGTTCGTAGACGATGCTGGCAACCGTCAGCCGCCGCGGCACGCCCGCCCGCTCGGAGAGCAGCACACGACCGAGGACGTAGAGGACGCTGCCCGGCACGTAGCGCGCCAGCAGCGGCTGGCCCCAGGCGACCTGCGCCCGTCCCGCCCCGAGCCGGTAGCCGAGGAAGCGCAGGATCAGGTCCCAGCCGACGGCGTTGAGCGCGTAGAAGATCGGCAGGATGACGAATGCCGGGATCAGCCAGACGATGTGGAAGTGGACGCCCTTGTCCTTGATCTCGGCCCACTGGTCGACGACGGTGAGGACGAGGAAGCCGAAGACGAGGATCGCGATCGCGAGTTGAATCGCCAGGCGGACCCGCTTGCTGCGCGGCGGCTTCGATCCGATTTTTGCCCCGGCCTCGCCGACACGATGCAGAAATGGCTGCCTACGCTCGCCCACCGCGCCGCACCTTAGATGGGATAGTCACCGAATGGGTGAGTTTGAGCTGCTGGCGCGCATACGAGAGCGACTGCCCGCCGCCGGCCCGCGCATCCATCTTGGCAGCGGCGACGACGCGGCGGTGACCGTGCCAGGGGGCGCCACGGCGACCTCGGTCGACGCCCTCGTCGACGGCGTCCACTTCCGGCGCGAGGACGCCACTCCGGCCCAGATCGGCCACAAGGCGCTGGCCACGGCGCTCTCGGACCTGGCGGCGATGGGCGCGGAGCCGGGCGAGGCCTATGTGGTCCTCGGCGTGCCCGCCGATTACGGTGAGGACGAGTGCCTCGAGTTGCTCGACGGCATGCTTGCCCTCGCCTCGGTGACCGATACCGACCTCGCCGGCGGCGACCTGACCCGGGCGGCCCAGCTCTTCCTGGCGATCACGGTGGTCGGCCACGCACCCGACGCGGAGGCCCTCATACACCGCGCAGGCGCGCGGGTTGGCGACGCACTCGTCATCACCGACGAGATCGGAGCTGCGGCTGCCGGCCTCCTGCCGGACGCCCCAGCCGAGCTGCGCGCGCGTCAGCTCGAACCCCAACCGCGCCTCGGCGCCGGACGCGCGCTCGCGCTCGCGGGCGCAACGGCGATGATCGACCTCAGCGACGGGCTCGGTGGCGACGCCCGGCACCTCGCCGAGAGCAGCGGCGTCGCTCTCCGAATCGACGCCGGGGCGATCCCGTTCGCGCCGGGGAGCAAAGAGTCGATGGCGGCCGCGGGACGAGACCCGTGGGAGCTGCTCGGCGGCGGCGAGGACTACGAGCTGCTGGCAAGCCTTCCGCCCGAGCAGCTCGAGGCGGCAACCGAAGCGGTTCGCGTCGCGGAAGGAATCGCGCTAACGAAGATCGGCGAGGCGGTCGCCGGATCCGGGGTCGAGATCAGGCTGCCCGGCGGCCGGCTTGTGGAGCCGGGGGGATTCGACCAGCTCGCATGAAGCTCTCGCTGGTAAGCAGCTCCCGCACACCGCGGCGCTGCAGCATCGCATCGGCGATCAGGGCCGGCTCGGGCTTGTAGTGGCCAGTCTCGACCAGGCTCTTCAGCTGTCGGGGTTGCATCCTGCGCTTCATATCGACTTTCTACCCGACAACCTTAGTACTTGGTACTCGCACATCTGTCCAATTCGGTCAGAGATACGCTTTGTCCATGCCCAACGGATCGACGCGCATCCTCCTCGTCGACGACGAGCAGTCAATCCAGACCCTGCTCAGCTACCCCCTGCGCAAGGACGGCTACCACGTCACCTCCGCCCAGGATGGCCGCGAAGCCCTCCAGCGCTTCGAGGAGGGGCGCTTCGACCTCGTCATCCTCGACCTGATGCTGCCCAAGCTCGACGGCGTCGAAGTCTGCCGCGAACTGCGCTCCCGCAGCCAGGTTCCGATCATCATGCTGACCGCGAAGGGAAGCGAGACCGACAAGGTCGCCGGCCTTGAGGTTGGCGCCGACGACTACATCACCAAGCCGTTCTCGATGCGCGAGTTCCGCAGCCGGGTCAAGGCCGCGCTGCGCCGCTCGCGAATGGCGGGCAAGCCGCCCGACGAGGAGGAGATCGACCACGGCGAGCTGAAGATCGACTTCGGGAGACGCATGGTCACCCTGCGCGAGGAAGAGGTCCGCGTCACCTACGTCGAGTTCGAGATCCTCGGCGCGCTGGCTCGCTCGCCCGGCCGGGTGCTCAGCCGCGAGACGCTGCTGGAGCACGTCTGGGGCGACTCCGAGTATCGCGACCCGCGTACGGTCGACGTCCATATCCGCCACCTGCGCGAGAAGCTCGAGAGTGACCCCAAGGAGCCCGAGTTCCTCTTCACGGTGCGCGGCGTCGGCTACCGGTTCAAGGAGTAGGCCGCCACATGCCGCGGTTCAGGCCGTCCAGCCTCGGCAACCGGATCACAGTGACCGCGGTGGCGATCGCGGTGGGCACTGTCCTGGTCGTCTACGCCTACACCGTTGCCATCGGCGGCGCAGCCAGCGGCCTGGGCGACGTCAAAGCCCAGATCCTGATCGGGGGCCTGATCGCGGTCTTCGCCACGCTCGGAGCCGGGATCTATTTCGCCCGCGTGGCCTCAAACAACATCCGCAACCTCCAGGACGCCGCGCGCAAGGTCGCCGACGGCAACTTCGAGACGCCGATCCCGATCTCCTCGGCCGGGCAGCTCGGCCAGCTCGCCCGCACCTTCAACGAGATGCAGCGCCGGCTCGCCGAGCTCGACAGCGCTCGCAAGCAGTTCATCGCCAACGCCTCGCACGAGCTGCGCACCCCGATCTTCAGCCTCGGCGGCTTCGTCGAGCTGCTCGAGGAAGAGGACCCGAGTCCCGAGGAGCAAGCCGAGTTCGTGCGGACGATGCGCCAGCAGATCGAGCGGTTGACCAAGCTGACCGCCGATCTGCTCGACCTCTCCCAGCTCGACGCCGGCGCCGTCGCGATCAAGAGCAGCGACGTGGACCTCAGCACGATCGCCCGCGAAGTGGCGCGCGAGATCGGGCCGCGCGCGGACCGCCATGGGTCGCGCCTGGAGCTGCGCACCCCCGCCATCCCGGTTATCGCCAGCGGCGACCCCGACCGGGTGCGGCAGGTGATCCGTATCCTCCTCGACAACGCCCTCACCCACACGCCCGAGGGCACCAAGGTGACAGTGACCACCTACTCCGCCAACCGCCGCGCCGAGCTGACCGTCTCCGACGACGGTCCGGGCATCCCGCGCAGTGTCCAGAGCCGGATTTTCGAGCGCTTCTACACCGCGGATTCGGCCGGCGGATCGGGCCTGGGCCTGGCAATCGCCCGCGAGCTGGCGCAGCGGATGCAGGGACGCGTCGGGATCGCCTCCAGCAAGCGCTTCACCGCCTTCACGCTCGACCTGCCTCACTCGCGAACCACGGCGGTCGCACCCACTCCGAGCGTCACCACCAGGGCAGCGGCGTGAGCAACGGCTCCAGGTTCGCGGCGCCGCTCGCGCTGGCGCTGCTGCTGGCCGGGTGCGGCGGCTCGAACGGGGACGGCGGCGGGGTCGGTCGGCAGGACACGGTCACGACTCGCCAGGTGGTCGTGCAGACGGCGAGCCGGGGCTTCGACGCCGCCGAGGTCTTCCGCGAGGCGTCCCCCGGGGTGATCACGATCCGCTCGGTCTTCGGCGACGGAGGGGGAGCGGCAGAGGGCTCGGGCTTCGTCCTCGACGACGATGGGCGAGTCGTCACCAACGCCCACGTCGTCACCGACGAATCCAGCGGCGACCGCAAGCCGGCCCAGGCCGTCTACGTCGAGTTCCCGGATCGCAACGTGGTGGCGGCCGAGATCGTCGGCTTCGACCCCTTCGCCGACGTCGCCCTGCTGGCGGTCGAGCCCGACGGCTTCGACCTGCACCCGCTGGAGCTCGGCGACGACTCGAGCCTCGTCGTCGGGCAGCCGGTGGCGGCCATCGGCAGCCCCTTCGGCGAGCAGCAGTCGCTCTCGGTCGGGGTCGTCTCGGCAACCGACCGCTCGGTCGAATCTCTGACCAAGTTCCAGATCGAGGGGGCAATCCAGACCGACGCCTCGATCAACCCCGGCAACTCGGGCGGCCCGCTGCTCGACGCCGGGGCCCGGGTGATCGGCATCAACCAGCAGATCGAGACCGAATCCGGCGCCAACGACGGGGTCGGATTCGCCGTGCCGATCTCCGCCGTCAAGCGCTCGATCGCCCAGCTCGAAGAGGACGGCGAGGCCGAGTACGCCTACATCGGCGTCTCCAGCCAGGCGCTCTACCCGCAGCTGGCGCGCAAGCTGGGCCTCGACACCGACCACGGAGGGCTGCTCGACGAAGTCGTTTCAGGGGCGCCCGCGGACGAAGCGGGCCTGGAGGGGGGCGAGGGCCGGGTCCGCTTTCAGGCGGGTGCCTACAGGACGGGTGGCGACGTGATCCTCTCGATAGAGGGCCACCCGGTCATCGGCCCTGAAGACCTCGCGCGCCTCGTCTCCGGTTACGAGCCCGGCGAGAAAGTCACCCTCCTCGTCCTCCATGACGGCGAGCGGGAAGCCGTTGAGGTCACCCTCGGCAAACGCCCGTCCAGCTGAAGCGCCCCACCGCCGCCCTGCTGCTGTAGAACTTCCGGATGCTTCAGGAAGTCTCCCTCGGCCACAAGTCCCTCGCCGACTACACCCACATCGCCGGCAAGGAGACAATCGAGCGCATCCGCGAGCTGGCCGAGCCGATGAAGGGCCACCGCGTCCTGCACGTCAGCGCCACTGCCTTCGGCGGCGGCGTCTCGGAGATCCTCTACACGATCGTGCCGCTGATGAGGGACGTCGGCATCGACGCCCACTGGCACGTGATCTTCGGCAAAGAGGAGTTCTACAACGCGACCAAGCTCCTCCATAACTCGCTGCAGGGCGCCGAGGAGACGCTGAGCGACGAGGAATGGGCGCTGTTCGACGAGATCAACGCGATCAACGCCGAGGGCCTGCAGGGCGAGTGGGACACCGTGATCGTCCACGACCCGCAGCCGATCGGCCTGCGCCGCGGTGCCAAGGAGAAGGGCCGCAACTGGATCTGGCGCTGCCACATCGACCTCTCCGAGCCCAACCCAGAGCCGATAGCCCGCCTGCTGCCGATGATCGAGGAATACGACGCGACGGTCTGGCACCTGCCCGCCTATGTGCCGCAGGGCGTCGACGGTCACAACGGGGTGAAGATCATCCCGCCGGCGATCGACCCGCTCTCGCCGAAGAACATGGCCTTCTCTCCCGACGACGCCGCCTTCGTCTGCCGCCAGTTCGGGATCGACGTGGACCGGCCGCTGCTGACCCAGGTCTCCCGCTTCGACCCCTGGAAGGATCCGATGGGCGTGATCGACGCCTACCGCATCGTCCACGAGCAGATGCCAGAGGTGCAGCTCGCTTTGGTCGGCTCGATGGCGACCGACGACCCCGAGGGCTGGGAGTTCTTCCAGCACACCTTCGAGTACGCCGATGGCGACGACGACATCAAGATCCTCAACAACCTCAACAACGTCGGTGCGATCGAGGTCAACGCCTTCCAGTCGCAGTCCGACGTCTGCCTGCAGAAGTCGATCCGCGAGGGCTTCGGCCTGACCGTGACCGAGGCGCTCTGGAAGGGGCGCCCGACCGTCGCCGGCAACGTCGGTGGCATCCCACTGCAGATCGAGAACGGCGAGAGCGGCTTCCTCGTCGACTCCGCCGAGGAGTGCGCGCAGCGCTGCCTGGAGATCCTCGCCGACCCGGAGCTGGGCAAGCGCCTCGGCCGAGCCGGCAAGGAACACGCCCGGCAGGAGTTTCTCTCGCCGCGTTTGCTGCGCGACTGGATGCAGTTGCTGTCGGAGCTGGACACCTAGGAGACGGTCGGGGTGGGGATGGTGGGCGCCCCTCCCAAAACGCGCGGCAGGAGCCGCGCTTGAGTGTTTTGGGAGGGGCGCCCACCATCCCTTCGAAAGCACACAAGGTTTGAGAGCCCAAGTACTCGAAGCGGCGTCTCGGCCACCCAAGCTCTTTTAAAGCTTGTGGACCCTGGCGCCGGCTTCGCAGACTGGGCGTCATTCGGTGACGTGTTGAGGGGAGCCTGGCTCCCCTACCGCACGGGTTCGCGCAACTCCGCAATGTCGGCCAGTTGCTCGTCTACCCAGTCGCCCGGGTTACGAGCGAAGACGAGCTCCTTGAGGTGTTGTGCTCGGACGCGGCGCTCCTCCGGGTCCATTGTCAGCGCCCGGTAGATCGCGTCGGCCTGCTCCTGGATGTCGAAGGGGTTGACCGAGAGCACGCAGTCGGCCAGCTCCTCGTGGGAGCCGGTGTTCTCGGAGAGCATCAGCACGCCGTCGCGGGTGTTGACGGCCGGCGCCTCCTTGGCGACCAGGTTCATCCCGTCGAAGAGCGAGTTGACCATCAGCAGGTCGAAGTGCTTGTAACGGGCTACGGCGTCGTGGAAGTTCTCGTAGATCTTCAAGTCGATCGGCATCCAGTCGGTGGTGCCGTGGCGATGGTTGACGACCGCGACCAGGGCCTCGATCCGCTCCAGGTACTCGGCGTACTCGGGGACGTCCTGGCGCGAAGGCTGCAGATGGGCGATGAAGGTCACCTGTTCGCGGAACTCGGGGTGCTGGGTGAGGAAGGTGTCGAAGGCAGTGAAGCCGCGCAGCACGTTCTTGGAGAGGTCGGCGCGGTCGACGCGGATGATCAGGTGCTTGCGGCGACGCTCCAGCACCTCGCGCTCGGCGACAGCGACCTCCGGCGACTCGGCGACTCGGCGCAGCCGCTCGGCGTCGATCGACAGCGGGTAGGCGCGGGCGGCGGTCTGGCCGCCCGCGTGGCGGATGAGCCCGAGGTCGTAGTCGACATCGGCCTCGAGCAGTTCGTCGCAACAGCGCAGGAAGTTGATGCAGTAGTGGCCGGTGTGGAAGCCGATGATGTCGTTGGCGAGCATGCCGCGGAAGAGCGCCTCGCGGATCCGCCCCGGCAGGATGCGCCAGCTGTCGGGCTGGGACCAGGGGATGTGGACGAAGTGGTGGAGGAAGGCGTCCGGGCGCTCGGCGCGGATCATCGCGGGGGCCGTGTACAGGTGGTAGTCGTGCAGCATCACCAGTGGCCGCTCGCGGCCCTCGATCTGGCCCAGCACGGCGGTTGCGATGTCCTGGTTGACCGCCTGGTAGCCGAAGTCCCAGGCGTCGAGCTCCTCCTGGCGGACGTCCGGCGCGTTGGAGAGGTCCCAGAGGTAATGCTGGATGAACCAGAGGATCGGGTTGGCGATGACGTTGTAGAAACGGTCATAGGCCTCGGCCTCGCTCCCGACCAGCAGCACGCGGTAATCGATGCCGTCGATCGAGAGCTCGACCGGGCCGCCGCGTTCCTCGGAGACGGCGACGTCCTCGTCGGTCATCGCCGAGGCGATCCAGAGCGCGTCGCGGTGGGAGACGAGGCCGGACAGGGCCGTGACCAGGCCGCCACCGCCGCGGCGCACAGTGCGCTCCCCGCGCTCGTCGCGCTCAAACTGGGCCGGGCCCCGGTTGGAGACGATTATCAGCGGGTCGCTGTCCACGTTGTCCACCCTACCCCGAGGCCCGACCTTTCAATGTCAATGCGGCGCGAACTCCACTGAGCCGTCGTCTGGTGGGGCGGGTGGGGGTGACGGTGAAACTTCAGACGGTGCTGGTGGGGCCGCCGAGGGTTCGGCGGCGTAGGCGGGCGGGTCCTGTCGCGGGGTGGGGGTCCTCGGCTTGCGCTGCGCGCTGCTCCGGGGAAAGGGACGGTGCGGTGCGTGTTTCGAGGCGCTCCCCTCCGCAGCCTCCGCGCGGCGCCGAGGACCCCCACCCCGCGCCACCCGCCCGAGATGCGGTCGAGCCTGAGGAGGATCAGGCAGCAAGGGTGTCGTCTCCGCGGCCCGCGGCAGGCCGACGTCTGGGGGGAGCTTGGGTGGGTCGGGAGGCTTGAATAGCTCGGGGCCGGTTCGGAGGGCCACGAGCACGAGAGCGAAGGCGAGGGCGGCTGCACCGGCCTGCGACCAGCGGATGCGGAGCTTCATGGCTTCCTTAAGGGCTGGCGACGGTGGGTTCTCCCCCCACTTGCCCTGCCCCACCCTCACCCCACCGCTATAGTCCCTCGCCGCTTTTGGCTTCCCCACGCGAATACGAGCTGGTCCTCATGCTGGACCCCGGGCAGGACGAGCCTGGGCGCGACGCGCTGGCTCAGGACGCCCGTGGCCGGATCGAGGCCGCCGGGACGCTGAAGCACGAGAACAAGTGGGGCCTGCGCAAGATGGCCTACGAGATCGAGCAGCGCAACGAGGCCGACTATCGCTGGTTCCGCTTCGAGGGACCGTCGGAGCTGCTTGACGACCTCAACCACAACCTGAAGATCGCCGACGGCGTGCTGCGCTTCCGCATCTTCAAAGTCGACTCCAGCTCCCCCGTGATGGTGCCACCGGCCGTCGGCGCACCCGCACCCGGGGCGTCGCGGGACCGGGGCGCCCCCAGCAGCCACCGGGGTGGCGAGGACGCCGCTCCCGATGAGCCCGCAACGCCAGCCGCCGAGGTCGAGGTCGAGGTCCCCGCCGCGGCTCCCGACGAGTCCGCAGCGCCTGCCGAGTAACCGTCGGCGGGCCGCAAATACGCCTATACGGCGTGAAATCGGCCCATCGGCCTGGATTTGTGCGGAGATTGCGGGGCAAGGGGGGAGAGACGCGCCGCCTGCGCTCTTAGACTGGAGTTCAGGCAAGCGATTAGAGGAGTTGAGAGCCGTGGCGGCTTCGAACATCAACGTGGTGGTCATAACCGGGAACTTGACCAAGGACCCCGAGCTGCGCAGCACCGGCGGCGGGACTTCGGTCTGCGAGCTGAGGGTGGCGGTGAACAGCAGCCGCAAGAACGGGCAGACCGGCCAGTGGGAGGACAAGGCAAACTACTTCGACGTGGTCGTCTGGGGAGCGCAGGGCGAGAACTGCGCCAACTACCTCTCCAAGGGCCGCCCGGTTGCGGTCGAGGGTCGGCTCGACTGGAGCGAGTGGGAGGCCAAAGACGGCAGCGGCAAACGGCAGAAGGTCCAGATCGTCGCCAAATCGGTCCAGTTCCTCGGTTCGCGCGACGGGGGCGGGGGCGGCAACGGCGGCTTCACCCCGAGCAGCGACGTGCCAGCCGACTCCTCGGACTTCGCCGGCGCGGCAGCAGGCGGGGGCGGAGACGACGACATTCCGTTCTAGATCCGCCTCTCACCTGGCGGCGCCGGACCAAGCGATACAAGGACACAGGGAGCGAAGCGTGCTCTGCACGTAAGCGACCGAGGACGCCGTAGCGCGCAGTGTCCGGCACCGCCAGGTGCTGCTTCTGTAGGATCATCCGTCCGATGGCCAGGATGGATTCAGGAGCAGCACCGCCCCGCCGGGGAAGGCGAGCGCCGGACCGCGCGCGTCCCCGCAAGTACACCCGGATCAACTCCGAGGCGGTCGACTACAAGGACCTCAACCTCCTGCGCCGCTTCCTCTCCGACAAGGGGAAGACGCGCGGAAGGCGGGTAACCGGTCTTTCGCGCAAGCACCAGCGGCAGCTCTCGGTGGCAGTGAAGCGGGCACGGGAGATCGCGCTCCTGCCCTACGTCGGAGAGCGCTAGTGCCCCTCCCTATGGTGGCCGCCAGAAAATGACGAGGTCCAGGCGTCGCCAGACAAGGACGCAGGGAGTCCGAATAGCAGCGCTATTCGGACGACCGAGGACGCCGTATGGCGGCGATCTGGGACCGTCATTTGCGGCGAGGCATCATAGGGAGGGGCACTAGTGACCCAGGCCATCCTGCTCGAGGACGTCGACGATCTCGGCCATCGCGGCGATCCGGTTGACGTCTCCCCCGGCTACCTTCGCAACTACCTGATTCCGCGCAAGCTGGCCGCACCCGCGACGCCGGGAGCGCTGGAGCAGGCTCAGCGTCGGCGGGTGGAGGCTGAAAGAGCCGAAAAGGCACGCGCCGAGCGTGAAGAGAAGGCGGCCTCGCTGCTCTCCAAGACCGTTCTCACGATCCACCAGCGGGCGGGCGAGGACGGCAAGCTCTTCGGTTCGGTCGGGGCCAAGGAGATCGTCGAGGCGATCCGCGAGGCACGCGATCTGCGCATCGACCGCCGCAACGTCCGCCTCGAGCAACCGATCCGCGAGATCGGCACCCACATGGTCGAGATCGAGGTCGCCGACGGCGCGGTCGCGACTGTGAAGACGATCGTCACCGAGGAGCGGTAGCGCCGCTCGACCCGGCGGTTAGGCTTGCGAGGCGTTGACCTCGCGCCGTCTGCCAACCCGCATCAGCCGTCGCGCCAAAGCGAGGACCCGCTTCGGCTGGGCCCGTTCGGAGCGTGCGACCGTGGCGCTCGCCACCGTTGCCCTCGGGGGCGCCGGTGCGGTGCTCGCCGGCCAGTATGGCCGTATGTTGCAGCGCCGCTCCCATCAGGGCGATGGCGATGGCCTGGTCGAGGCGGCCCCGGTCGCCGCCCTCGACACGGTCGGGATCGCGGTCAGCGGTTATGCCGACGCCCCGCGCAGCGAAACTGTCCTCTTCAACCTGCTGGCCGGCTTCCTCGGCTCGTTCGCGCTGGTGCGCCTCTCGACCTGGGGCATCCGCGACGAGTGGTGGCCGTTTCGCAACGTCAGCGTCGGCGGCCGTCACATCCACCACTTCGTGCCGGGCATCGTGATGGCCTTCGCCTCCGGGACGGCGGCGCTCCTGACCGACGACGAGGTGCTGGAAGAGCGTCTCGCGGTCACCACCGGCATCGGCATGGGGCTTACCTTCGACGAGGCGGCGCTGCTGCTCGATCTGCGCGACGTCTACTGGACGCGTCAGGGACTGCTCAGCGTGCAGCTCAGCCTCGGCGCCACCGCGATCCTCAGCATTGCGATCCTCGGTCAGCGGATCCTGCGGCGGGGCGAGCGGCGCCGTGAGGCAGAGGGCTTGATTCCACCGGCCCCGGTCGATGGGACCGATCCGCGGGATTGAGTGGCGGAAAGAGAAAGGGCGGCCCGTTGGGCCGCCCTTTCCATCCCCTATTCGTCCTGAGTCGAAAGCGTTGCTAGCCCTTCGGGGTGCAGGGAAGGACGACGCTGCCCACCAGTTTGGTGCTGTCGCTGAAGATGCCCGATCCCTTTGCGTTGAGGTGACCGTCAGGGCACTTGGCGAGGAAGTAGCTCTGCTTCTTGCCTTTGTAGGTGAAGTCGCGATGGAGTTTGAGGCTGAAGTTGATCGGCGAACCAGCCCCTCCTGCTATCACCGGAACCGAGGCCACGGATTTCAACCCATAGCGGCCATTGTGGACTTTCGTGATCTTCACCGTAGTGACGACCGCGGCTGGCACCGGAACCGTCAGGAAGGCGTGAATGAAGATCGTCGTCGTGCCGCCCTTGACGCCGCCGTTGAAGGCGAGGAGCTTACTGTGGGCGACGATCGGCGGCTGTTCGGCGAATTCGATCTCGACGTCCGTCTTGCCTGAGCCGACGATTGCGTTGGGACACGCCTTTTCGGCGTTCTTGGTGTCCTGCGAGTTGAGTTTGGCCGCGCTGCAGGTCGGCAGGCCCTTGGCGTTGAGCGCCCCGTTCTTGTCGGTTTCGACGACGAATTCCCTCAGGGCCGGCGGGTGTTTGCCGTCGAGGGTCTCGACTTTGCCTTTGACGTCGAGCGTGATCGGTGCCAGCGTGCTCTTCGGCAGCTTCTGCGGACTGAACGTCCCATCGACTGTCAGCCTCAGATTCCCCTGCTGGACGACGATCTTTTTGGCCACCGCGAGACTCGTCGCCGTAACCGCCAGGGCCACGGCCACGGCCATTGTCGTGATCAAGCGCTTGCGCATGTCTCTATTTCTCTCCTTTGCGGCCTGGCTCGTCGGCCGGCCATAGAAAGCCTTGGTCTATCCCTCCAGCAGCCCAAATTACCAACATCGCAGACTAGATAAACCCCGACATTCACAGAAAAGAGCGGCTTAACACGCCGGTTTTCAATCCTCGATCATCGAGAGGCGGGTCCGCTCGCGCTCCTCAGCCGCTCCCTCGGGACCGAGGAACGGCAGCGTGATCCAGAACATCAAATCCGGCAACCGGCTCGGGAGGCGGGATACGGCGCCGTGGAGGATCTCGCTGTAGAGCAGCTCGTTGACACCGCCGGCGAGCGAGAGCGACGTGATCCCGGGAAGCTCGACCGAGGTCTCGGCCCGGCCAGCGTCGAGAAAACCGGTGAACTGGCGCAGCGCCGCATCACGGCGGGCAAGGGCCTTCGGCCCCGCCGCGAGTACCTCGACTATCGCGAAGCGCGCCTCGTCCGGGTGCTCGGCGAGGTCCTTCAGCAGCTCGCCGAGGCCCGTGGCGACGCGCTCGGCCCAGGGGGCGCCCGGCTTGGATTCGAATCCCCTCGCCGTGTCCCCGAGCAGGTTGCCCAGCAGCACGTCATAGGCAGCGAGGAAGCAGTCCTCCTTGCTGGCGAAGAGCTCGTAGAACGTCTTTCTCGAGACCCCGGCCACCCCGATCACGTCGACCACCCGCGTCTCGGGGTAGCCACGCTCGGAGACGACCTCGATCATCGCCTGCAGGATTCGGTTGCGCTGGGATTCCGTCACGGCCTCCCGCGGCAGCCCGTGCCTCCCCCTGGGCAGGCGCTCGCTCAACCTAGCTGTGCGTCTACCGGAGGCCATCCCGAAACTGTAGAACAGAAGAGGTCCGATAGCGACTTTCTGTACCCGCGCGTCTCCCCGCAATTTTCAGCTTCCAGAGCGCGATCAATACAATCGCCGATGGTGACCAGGGAGGGGATACGCCGGATCGCAGCGCTTTCCGCCATAGTCATCGCGGGCGGCGCCCTTGTGGCCTGTGGAGACTCGAGCTCGACAGCGACCGACACCGCGCCCGCGAAGGGGACGAGCTCGGATCCGAGCAAGGAGAGCAAGTCCGGCTCGAAGGGGACGGGGGACGGCGGCTTGCAGCCGCAGGGTGACGAATCGAGTGGCTCACCGCCGAGCGGCGATACCGCTCCGTTGAAGGTTTCGGGCGGCGGCGCGGACCAGTATCGCACCGAGGGGGGCGACAACAGCATCCAGAACTTCGGTGAGGAGAGCGAGGAGAGCGAACTGGAGGAAGCGGCCACCGTGCTGCACGACTACCTCGTCGCGCGCGCCGAGGAGGACTGGCCGGCCGCCTGCGCCTACCTGGCGAGAACGGTCACGGACCAGCTCGACGTGCTCGCGTCTCGCTCCGGCCAGTTCGAGGGTCAGGACTGCGCAAAGATCCTCGGGACGCTGACGCCGCCTCTGCCCACCGCGGTGCGGCGTGAATCCACGATCGTCGATGCGGGCAGTCTGCGGCTCGAAGACGAACGGGCCTTCCTCATCTACCGCGGCGCCGAGAACGCCGGGTACGCGGCCTTGATGGAGCGGGAAGACGGCGCCTGGAAGGTCGGCGCGCTCGCGGCGACGCCGATCCCCTAGGGCGCTCCTAGCCGCGCCTTTCTCCTACTAGTCGATATAGTTTTTTCGATGATTGGGCAGGGTCCTAGGGCTGTCGCCGTGCTCACGGCAATCCTCGTCGCCCTGCAGCTGAGCGCTTGCGGGGGCGACTCGAGCGCGACCGAAACCACTGGGATCGAAGGGGTGGCGGAAGACCCGAACGAAGCGCCACCCTCCTCAGGGGCTGAGCCGAATGCGTGGAACAACGTCAACGAGGATCTCCGCGGGGACATCCTCTCCTTTGGCCACAAGGGAAGCGAGGCGGAACTCGAGGGGGCGACGGTCGTGCTGCGCGCTTACCTCGCCGCGCGCGCCGACGATCGCTACTCGGAGGTGTGCTCCTACCTGTCGGAATTCTTGCTTGCCGTGGCCAAGGGAACGGCAGAGCAGCGGGAGGGCGGCGGCTGCCCCGCCGGCGTCGAGAGCCTGGAGGGGGTCTCGTCGGCCGGTGAAACCGAAGGGCCGCCGCAGATCGACCCAGACATCATTCGCCGCGGGGGCAAGCGGACTTTCGTCATCTATGAAGACGGCTACGGGGACACCTACGCGATGCTGATGCGACGCGAGGGGGACGCATGGAAGATCCACGGGTTCGAACCAACGCGCATATTTTGACGTCGAAGTCTTTGTTCGGGGCTTGGGCGACGCTCGTGGCCACGGTGCTGATCGCGGCGTCGCTGGCTGCCTGCGGGGGCGACGAGCCAGCCGGCACCGGCACCGGCTCGGCGGACGGCACGACAGTCAGGGATACCGTGGCCGACACCGGCGACGTGGCCGACACCAACGAACAGATCCGCTCCAACGTCAAGACGGGGCCGCTGCGCGTGACGGACGGGGGCCCGGAGCAGTTCCGCGACATCGACTACTACACCACCCTGAAACACGGCAAGGAAGCGAACAGACGGGCACTGGAACAGGCCGCCCGCGTCGTGCACGAGTATCTCATCGCCCGCGTCCGATATGACTGGGCGACTACCTGCTCCTACCTGGACGAGGGGGCGCTGAAATCCGTGATGAACATCGGCTCGCAGTTCGAGGAGGTGGCCGGCGGGGACTGCCCGACGATCATCGCCCACCTGCTCGGGAAGGTGCCGCCCCGGAAGACCTTCGTATCCAGCGAAGTGGAGGCGGGGGTCCTTCGAATCAGGAGAGAAGGGGGCTATTTCTTCTACAGGGCCGGCGGCGACCCCTACACGATCGGCCTGTCACGGGATGACGACGGCAACTGGAAGCTCTCCGGGTTCCTGATCAGCGAGATCACCCCGCCGCCTTCCTGAGCCGCAGCCGGCTCAGTCGAGCCAGACGACCTGCTCGCGGCCCGGGCCGACGCCGACCAGGCGGATCGGCACGCCGGCGAAGTCGGCGATGTAGTCGAGGTAGGCACGCGCCTCGTTCGGCAGATCGTCCGCGTTGCGGCACTCCTCGATCTCGGCGTCGAAGCCCGGCAGCTCCTCGTACTCCGGCTCTGCCGAGTGCAGGATCGACTGGTGGTAGGGGAACGTGTCGAGGGTCGCCCCCTCGCGCGAGCGGTAGCGCACCGCGACCTTGAGCGGCCCGATCCCGCTGAGCACGTCGAGCTTGGTGATCGCCAGCGAGGTCATCCGGTTCAGCCGCACGGCGTAGCGCAGGGCGACGAGGTCCATCCAGCCGCAGCGCCGCTCGCGGCCCGTCGTCGTGCCGTACTCGTGGCCGCGCTCCAGCATGTGGCGCCCCTGATCGTCGGAGAGCTCGGTCGGAAAGGGGCCCGCGCCGACCCGGGTCGCGTAGGCCTTCGCGACCCCCCAGACCTCGTCGATGTCGGCGGGGCCGATGCCGGCGCCGATCGTCGCCGCGCCGGCGATCGGGTTGGAGGAGGTGACGAAGGGGTAGGTGCCGTGGTCGAGATCGAGCAGGGTCGCCTGGGCGCCCTCGAAGATGACCGTGCGGCCGGCGTCGAGCACGTCCCAGCAAAGCCGGGAGGTGTCGGCGATGTGGGGCTCGAGGCGGTGGCCGAAGCTGACGTGCTCCTCGGTCATCGTGTGCAGGTCGAGGCGGGGGTCCGGTGCGTCCTCGATCGCCTGCTCGGCGGCCTCACGGTCGCCCTCGCCCGCCTCCTTGCGCAGCTTGCGGCGCTGCACGCCGAGTTCGCGCAGCGCCTGCTGCTTGGGCTCCAGTGCCACCCGGATCTTGGTTCGGAGGATCTTCTCGTCGAGCAGGTCCTGGACGCGGATGCCGAGGCGCAGCGCCTTGTCGGCGTAGCAGGGACCGATGCCGCGCCGGGTTGTGCCGAGCGAGAGCTTGCCCAGCTTCACCTCTCCGGCCGTGTCGAGCAGCACGTGATAGGGCATGATCAGGTGGGCGTTGGCGGAGATCTTCAGGTTGCTCATGTCGACGCCGCGGCGGCGCAGGCCGTCGATCTCGCCGAGCAGGATGCGCGGGTCGAGCACCACGCCGTTGCCGATCACGCAGGCCTTGTCGGGGTAGAGGATCCCCGAGGGGATCAGGTGGAACTTGAACTCCTCGCCGTCGCGGACGATCGTGTGGCCGGCGTTGTTGCCGCCCTGGAAGCGCACGATCGCATCAGCGCGCTCGGCAAGCAGGTCCGTGACCTTGCCCTTGCCCTCGTCGCCCCACTGGGCACCGACTATGACTAGCCCTGGCATCGCGGCAGGGATTGTGACTTGTCGGCCGGCTAGGCGACCTTGCCGTAGCGGCGGTCGTTGCCGAAGAGGGGAACTTCGTCGCAGATCTGGCTCAGGCGGGAGACGGTCCGGCTGCCTATCTGCTCCTCCAGCTCCTCGTGCGGGAGGTTGGTCGTGACCAGCACCGACCGCTGTGCCTCGTAGCGCTCGTTGATCAGCGCGTAGAGCTGCTCCAGCACCCAGTCGCTGCGCTTCTCGGCGCCGAGGTCGTCGATGTGGAGGAGATCCACGGAGGTGAGGCGCTCGAAGAAGGCCAGGTAGGAGTCGCCGCCCGGTTCGGAGTCGTAGGTGCGGCGGATGCGGGCGAGAAGCTTCGGCAGGGAGTAGATCGCCACCGAGTGGCCGGCCGCGAGGGCCGCCTTGGAGACCAGCATCGCCAGCGTGGTCTTGCCGGTGCCGGTGTCACCGAAGAGCCAGAGGCCGCGGCCGGCCTCGAGGCGCTGGTCGAGCTCGTCGACGAAACGGCGGACCTCGGTGACCGCGGCCTTGGTCTCGAGGTCGCGCGGCATGTCGGAGACCGGCGGCCGGTCGAAGGAGACGCCCCTGTAGCGCGGGGGGATGACCGAGGCGACCCCCCGGTTCCGCCCCCGCTTCAGTCGCTGCGCCCTGCACTCGCATTCGCGGGCGACGTCTTCGGGGCCGAGGATCCAGCCGGAGCCGTCGCAGACCCCGACGGTGCAGGCCTGTTCGCGGAAGGGCTCGCTGCGCGCGATCGCCGGCATCAGAACTCAGGCCCCGATGCGGCCATGTCCTCCATCGGTGGCCCCTCGCCGGCGGGCTGCTCGATCGGCCGCTCCTGGCCGGCGAAGTCGGCGAACTTCGGGAAGCGGTCGAGGAAGACGAGCTTCGGCGTGCCGATCGGCCCGTTCCTATGCTTGGCGATGATCAGGTCGGCGAGGCCGTCCGGCTCTTCGTCGGGGTCGCGGTAGTAGTCCTCGCGGAAGAGGAAGGCGACGACGTCGGCGTCCTGCTCGAGGTTCCCGGATTCGCGCAGGTCGGAGAGCATCGGCTTGGGTGGGTGGCGCTGCTCGGGGGCGCGCGAGAGCTGGGAGATAGCCAGCACCGGTACCTCGAGCTCGCGGGCGAGGATCTTCAGCCCGCGGCTCATCTGCCCCACCTGCTCGACGCGGTTGGCACGCGGGTCGTCGGAGCGCATCAGCTGCAGGTAGTCGACGATGATCAGGCCGAGGCCGCCCTTGTCCTGCTCCTGCGCGTGCAGCCGCCGCGCCTTGGCGCGAAGGTCGAGGACGCCGAGGTCGGAGGAGTCGTCGAACCAGAGCGGGGCCTCCTCCAGCTCGTTGCAGGCGCGGACCACCTTCGGCCAGTCCTTCTGGGAGACCTGGCCCTTGCGCAGCTTGTCGCCCGAGATCCGCGCCCGGCAGGCGATGAAGCGCTGTGCGAGCTCAACCTCGGACATCTCCAGCGAGAAGAAGGCAACCGGCAGGTTGCGCTTGACCGCCACGTTTTCGGCGATGTTGGCGACGATCGCGCTGTTGTGAACGATGATGTCGTCGACGACGAAGTTCCGCAGCCCCGGGACGTCGAGGTCGTAGGTCTCTTCTTCCCCGGCGTACTCGACCGACTCGACTTCGTCCCACCAGATGTCGGAGTCGCAGAGCTCCTCCAGGGCCGGGGAGGCAGTCGCGATCGCAAGCTCGGCAACCAGGCCTGGTGAGGGACAGCGCGCTCCGACATGCCAGTTGTGGTTGCGAGGCCGGCCGGTCAGCTCGCTGACGTCCGCCCAGGAGCGATCGCCCTTGGCAAACAAGATCTCCTCCCAAATGTTGGAGGGAAGCGTGTCGGTATTCGTCGACCGGGGAGCCGACCCAAGACGCTCCATGACCTCATCCTGTTTCGTTTCCTTGCCGGGAACACGGATCAGTTCGCAGAAGCGGCGCAGGCTCTCCTGGGAGGTGATGCGGATCTCACGTGCGACCTTGTCGGTCCCCTCGTAGACCGGCCGTTTCAATGTCCGGATCGTGGCAACGATGCCGAGCCTCAGCAGCAGGTGCTGGACGTCGCGCGCAAGCCGCTCGCTGATCGTCGTGTAGCCGATCTGGGCCAAACGGTCGCTGCAGTAGACATGTCCGTCGCAGGCGTACATGACGCCGAGGAAGCGGGCAATCTGCTCGTCGCTCAGCCCGAAGATCGCGTCCGGAACGAACTTCTCGGCAGAGCGGCGGCCCAAGAGGCGATGACGCCTGAGCATCTCGGTCACCGGGTTGGGCCTGGAACGATCCCCGGTGCTCAGATAGGATGCCCCCTTGGCCGTCTCAATGGGGGGCTGAAACCGAACGCCGTATTCCTCTGCAGCCGACTCGACCGTCGATGCAACCTTCGAATCCGAGCCGTAGCAGTAGGCAGGGGTCCCCCATCCGATCGAGCCATCCGCGATAAGCGCCCCAAGCAAGACGATTTCCGCATCTGGAAGCTCAGCTGTCCGGCTTGGCCTAGGAAGGCGGCGGGGAACCGCAACCCTCGCACCCGGTTCGACGTCTCCCAGCTCCTGCCACCCGGAGCTAGTCAGCACGGGGTGGTTTGACGTGGCCTCCGTCCACCTACCGAGGCGGGTCGTCATTCGGAAGACCGGCTTGCTGCCGTTGCTCTCTATTGCCACGACCTTCGCGGGCTTCATCTGCAGGTCGGGACCAAGGGAAGCGACCCAAACCTCCTCGCCTCGACTATGCGCGGCGAATAGCTCGTCCACTCGTCGCCGAGCGCCCGTGCTAGGGTCATATACCAGACTTTGTGCTGATTGACACTTTCCCATGGCCGGCCTTGCAGCCACGATGATCAGGTTCCCCGGCTGGAAGCCGCCCGTTATCGAGTCGATGTCGCGGAAGCCGGAGGGGGTGCCGGTCAGCTCGAGCTCGCCGGTGGAGAGCTTCTCGAGGCGGTCGACCTCGTCGTGGAGGATCTCCGAGAGCAGCTTGAAGTCGCTCGCCTGCTCTTTGTGGGCGACGTCGAAGAGCAGCTTCTCGGCCCGCTCGGAGAGCTCGCGCGGTTCGCCGTCGCGCTCGTGGACCCAGCCCTGGATCTGCTGGCCGGCACCGAGCAGGCGGCGCAGCAGCGAGTTCTGCTGGACGATCTCCGCGTAGTGCTTGGCGTTGCCGGCGGCGGGCACCTTTGCCGCCAGCTCGGAGACGTAGTGCTTGCCCCCCGCCTCCTCGATCTGGTTGCGCTGGGTCAACGCCTCGGCGACGCTGAGCTCGTCGACCGGCTTGGAGGCCGCGTAGAGGTCGTGGACAGCGGTGAAGATCGCCGCGTGCTTCTCCAGGTAGAAGTCGCCGGCGTTCAGCTTCACCTCGTCGATCACCCGCGTCAGCGTCGGCTCGGCAACCAGCATCGCCCCCAGCACCGATTCCTCCGCCTCGATGTTCTGCGGCGGAACGTGGGCTGTGGGAGCGGAGGCCATTCGATCTAGTTAAGGGTCCGAAGCGGCGGAACCGCTCCGGAGCTCAAGCAAACCAGACCCCCGACTGGCTTACATGACACTCCCGTGCAAATACGGGCGAAAGAATCGACGCCCTCGTGATAGGCCCGCCGCGCCGGACCCGCGAGCTATTCGCTCTGTTCGAAGAAATGCTGGTACGTCGTCGGCGAACCGGATCGACCCACCGGACTGAACGGGCCCTGCTGGACGCAACCGGGGGCCGGGACCGCCGCTGAGTCGGTCTGCCCTCCGTAGGCGTATTTCTTCAGCCGTTCGAAGAAGTTTTCGGCGGCTTTGAGGACCTGTTCGGGCGTTTCCGGGGTCGCCCTGTTCCTTTTCACCCGCGCCTGGAAGACTTCGTTGCTGGGCGTTTCGGGGTCGAGCGTCGCGGTCACTCCCGAGCTGCACTGGCGGGTATCGAAGCTGGGCAGGCCCGCGGCGAGCCCCTTGGTTGCCAGTGGCTGGCTGTAGGCGCTGGGGCGGTTGCTCGTCAGGCGGCTGGGGTACGTCGCCAGCGACTCCGGGCTGAACGGGCCCATCGCACGGATGTAATGGACCTTGACTCCCGCCGCATTGCTGGGCAGCGTCGCGTTCGTCATCGCCGCGACGTTGCCCAGCGTCGCGGCCAGCTCGCGCTTGTAGAGGCCGAGGCCGGTGAGGACCGGGTTGAGGTTGCGCCCGAAGGGGTCGATGGCGCGCAGCAGCGGCGGGAACTCGTCGCGGAAGAGCTTGCGCACCGCCGGGAAGCCGGTGGGAGCGCGTTTGATCACCGGTCGCAGGCCTTCGAAGAAGCCCTGCGCCTGCGGCGCCAGGTTGGAGAAGGCGACCAGGGTCGGCGAGAGCTCTTCGGCGACGGGGACGAGCTGGCGCATCACCGGGTCGGCCTTCACCGCGAACTCTTTGAACCGTTCCAGGGTCAGGCGCGACTCGTCCTGGAAGGTCGGGAAAGCGCGGAAGAGCGCTTCGATGTCGCGGTCGCGCTCGGCGGCGGTGCTGAAGACGACGTTGGAGTTGCGGATCAGCCCCGCCAGCTCGCCCTGGCGGCCGCGCAGCGCCTCGAGCGAGGTCGCCCCGTTGCTGAAGAGGCGGTTGACGGCAAGCTTCTGACTGTCGAGGATGCGGAAGATGCGGTCGACCTGGGTGAAGGTGGGTTCGAGTTCGCCGAAGGCATAGGAGAGGTCCTGGCCGCGGCCCTCGATCGCGACCGCGGCTTCCTGCTGCCAGCTCTGGAACGCGGCCCGCGTCCGCGGGTCGAAGGTGCGGAAGATCTCGTCGAGCTGGACCGATTCGGCGACCTGGGCCGGCGCCAGCGTGCCGCCGTCGGGCAGCGGCGGGCCCTCGCGGTCGCCGGGCGTGAGCTCGATGTAGGTCTCGGCGAGCAGCGTCTTCGTGCGCAGGATCGCCCGCGTGTCGCGGGGGATCGGACCGTACTTGTCCTGAATCGCGACCTGGGCCAGCGCCTTCTTGCCGTCCGGGGCGAGGACGATGTCCTGCACCTTGCCGACCGAGACCCCGGAGATCCGCACGTCGGACTGCTGGGCGAGCTGGGTCGCCTCCTTGAAGGGGATCTTGATCTCGTAGGTCTTGGCCTTGAACGGGGTCGGCCCGCCGAAGGTGATCCAGAGGAAGAGCAGGATGCCGAAGCACGACAGCGCGAAGCCGGCGATGACGAGGAGCTGGGTTGTGCTGGGGGCGCGCTTGCTCATTCTGTTCCTGGGCCGCAGGTTCGGGTGGGTTCGGCGGGGTCAGCGGCGATCGGAGGTAGTTCGCCCTGGCGGGGGACCCGGGCCCCCTGGAGAAGGGTCTGGAGGTACGGTTTTTGGACAGTAAGGCCGTAGGCAAGAGAGGTCCCGTTGCAGGAGATCAGGACAAGGCTGCGCTGGATCGGCCCGGCGGGGTCCTCGAGGTTGAAGGTGGCGTTGAAGTTGTGGTTGAGCCAGGGCAGGTAGAAGAGGTAGCTCTGCCGCGAGCCCTTCGGCTTGAAGGCGAGTTCGTTGAGGAACCCGTTGAAGCCTTCGAGCGAGCGCCCGAAGCCGCGCACTGACTTGGCGAGGTCGGCGGAACCCTGCTTGGCGTGGGTGAGCACGGGCCGGACTTCACGGGTGAAGGGGCGGATCTGGTCGCGGATCGGCCCGGTCGTCTGCTCGAAGAGCCGCTCGTTGGCCCTCAGCGCCGGGCCGAGCGCCTGCGCCTGTGGGATCAGGTCGATCAGCGCCGGGCGGGCGGCGTTGGAGAACCGGTTGACGCTGGCGAAGGTGGTCTCGGCGGTGGCCAGGGTGGAGGGGAGCTCCGTCAGCGTCTCCTGAATCGCCTGCTGCTGGTTGGCGAAGTTGCCCAGGGCGGCCTTGGAGGAGCTGACGAAGCGTTCCAGCTCCCTGTCGTGGCGGCCGAGTTCGGTCGTCAGCAGGCTGAAGCCGTGGATCGCCCTGGCGATCGCGACGCGACGCCTTGCGACCGCCCGGTTGAGGTCCGCGGTGTAGTGGACGAAGGGCTGGAAGCGCCGCAGGGCGCCGGAGAGCTGGTGGCCGCGGCCGCCGATCCCCTGCGCGCCGCCAGCGACGAGGAGCTGGATGTACTGGCGGGTGTCGGCGTCGAGGGTGGCGAGGAAGGCGTCGAGGTTGACGTTGGGTTCGGTCCGCGAGAGCGGGAAGTTGTAGCCGTCCTCGATCTGGCCCGAGGCCTTCCCCGGGTCGACCTCGACGGTCATGTCGTTGAGGTTGGTTTTCGGCCGCAGCAGCAGGGTCGCGTCGGGATGGATCAGCTCCATGTACTGGGGCTCGATGTCCATGCCGACGACGGCGTGGCCGTCTTCGAGCTCGACCGAAGACACCTTGCCGATCTGGATGCCGGCGATGACGACGGCCTGGCCCTGGCCCGGGGTCACCGCCTGGGCGGTTGTGAACTCTCCGGTCACGTGGGCGAACTCTTCGCCGACGGCGGGGATCCAGGAAGGCAGCGAGGCTTTCTGCTGGGTGAAGATCCAGAGCGTCATCACGATGCCGGCCGCGGCGAGGACGGCGATCGCGATCGTGTCTTTGCTGCGCCCGCGCGACTGGCGGGAGAGGGAGGCGCGGAAGTGCGACCAGCGGCTCATGGGCTCACCGCCGCCGGTGACGGAGCGCCAACCTGGCCGAGCGGGCCGTTGACGTCAGGGACGGGGTTGGAGTCGCAGCGCACGTCGGGCTTCTTCGGCGGACGACCCGCAAGCTGGGGCTGGGTGCCGATCGGCGGCGCGATCGTGCGGCTGAAGACCTGTTTGTCGGTCGTCAGATTTCCTTCGGGTGCCGGGGCTTCCGTCAGCACGTCGCCACCGCCCGGCTGAATGCGCACGAACGGGCCGTTGCCGTCGAAGGTCTGGCCCCAGCCGGAGAAGTTGGCCAGCGTGTAGAGGAACTCGCGGTAGTTGGGGCCGCCGGTGCTGAACTGGTCGTTGATCGTCTGATTGAAAGTCGGGGCCAGGACCCTGGATGTGCAGAGGCTGATCCGGTTGAGCTGGGGCAAGGCGATCGCCTTGCCCGCCTGGGCCGCGCCGGCGAAGCCCGGAGTGGCTTCGGCAAGGAGCCTGGCGGTGCCGCCGCCCTCCTTGCCCGAGAGTAGTGGGTAGGCCTGCTCGATCCAGGGCTTCCCGGCGGCGATCCAGCCGGGAAGCTCTTCGACCGCTGGGGTCAACTCGATCGCCCAGGCGCGCAGCGGGGGCAGGGTCTTGTTGAGGCTGACCAGCGAGCCGTGGAACTCGTCGAGGAAGGGGGCCAGGCGCTGGACCGTCGCGGTCAGGTTGGTCGACTGCGCAGCGAGGGCGCCGGTGAAGACGTCGAAGTTGACGATCAGCCCTTTGAGGTCCTCCTCGTTGCGGGCGAGGGCGCCGAAGGCACGGCCGGCGCCGGCGATGAGGCGGGAGAGGTCGCGCGGCTGGGTGCCGAGCAGCGCGTTGGTGACCTGGGCGCTGTAGCGGCCGGCGTCGCCGCCGTAGCGGAAGACGCCGTTGAGGGCCTCGGCGCCGCTCTTGCCCTGCACCTCGGGAACCTGGGTCTCGTCTTCCGCCGCCGTCGGCTGGTGCGTGAGCGCCGTCCCGTAGCCCTGCAGCAGGCGACTGAGGTCCGCGCGCACGGGCGCCTGCAGAGCCGTCAGCACCTCGTCGATCTGGACCCAGGTGGAGGTGTGGCTGACCCCGATCGTCTCGCCGCTGGCGAGCTCCGGCGCGCTCGGGCTGCCAGGGGCGAGGTCGACGAAGAAGTTGCCCTCGAGGAAGATCCGCGGGCGGATCGCGGCGAAGGCGTCGTCGTGGATCGGGCGGCCCTTGCCTTCGACGGTGAAGGTGACCTTGGTCGCGTCGCCGTCGCGCTCAACCCCGATCACGCGGCCGACGTCGACCCCGGCGATCCGCACCGGCGAGTTGGCCGCGATGTTGACCCCGTTGGAGAAGGTCGCCTCGAGCTGGTAGCCGTAGCTGGTGAAGGGCACGTGGCCGGTGAATGCCAGGTAGGGGCCGATCGTGAAGATGAGTAGGAAGATCACCGCGATCAGGGCGTTGCTGGGCCGCCACTTGAAGCGCCTGTTCGTCGCCCCCGCCCTCGTGTCGCGCTCCGGCAGGCGTCCCATCAGCCTTCACCCAGCTGCTTCTTGGACTGGCCGGTGGTCTTGAAGCCGTCGTTGCGCGGCGTGCTGCCGATCCTCGTCTTGCCCACTTCGTAGAGCTCGTTCCCCGCCTCGCACTCTTTGGGCTGCCCAGGGGAGGCGGTGTTCGGGTAGGGGTTGGAGTGGAGGTGGTTGGCTTTTCCCCCGCTGGTAACGAGGAATCGTTCATCCTCTGGTTCGGGGCTGTTGGCGGGGGCCGATGCGGCGCCACCCTCCGAGTTCGGCCCGCTCGGCGCCTGGAAGGCGATTGCGTTGATCCAGCCGCCCAGTGAGTTGCCTTCGCTGGAGGCGCTGGCTAGATTGCGGAAGGCGATCGTCAGGTAGTTGCAGGTGGTCTGGGCGGGACCGATGAACCGGATCGCCGGCCCGAGCAGGTCGTTGGTGTCGATCAGCAGGTCGAGGCCGTTGAAGACGCCCGGAGATTCCTGGAAGGCGAGCAGGGCGTCCGCCGTAGGCGGCAGCTGGGCGTTCAGCTTCGGCGATTCGTTCAGCGCGGGAATGCCGGCGCGAAGCGCCGCGGCGATCGTCGGCGAGGTTTCGGCGAGCGCTGCTGCACCCGGCTTGAGGGCGGCGAAGAAGCGCTCGGAGTCGCGGAGGAAGGGCCGCAGGGCGGGCAGGGTTTCGGTTGCGACGTCAAGCGTTTCGGGGCCTTTGGAGATCGTTTCCTGGATGTAGGGGCGGGCGACCCGGGCGAAGGCGGCGAAGGTGCGGTCCAGCGCGACGAACATGCTCGCCTGCTCCGCAGCCACCGGCGCCACGGTGGCAGAGAGGTTCTCCAGCGCTCGCCAGAAGCCGCCGAAGTTGGTGCTCGGGGCCACCAGGTTCGCCAGCGCCGGCTGGCCGCTTTCGACGGCTTCGCGCAGCACGGCGAAGAAGGCATTGAGCTGGGGGCCGCGGCCGGCGAAGGCGTTTCCGAACCCGGCCAGGCCGCGCTGGATCGAGGCCCGGGTTTTCTCGTCGAACATGTCGAAGAACTGGTCGATGTCGACCGGTTCGGGGCGGGCCGCCGAGAGCGGGATGGTTTCACCGGCGGCGAGGCCATCGCCGGAATCGCCGGGCACGATCTGCAGGTACTTGAGGCCGAGCGGCGATTTGGGCCGAATGATCATCGTCGAGTTGGCCGGCAGCGGCTGCACGCTCTTCTCGAGGCTGAGGCTGAGCTCGGCGGCGACTCCGCCGTCCCCCGTCTGCACGGGAACCACCTTCTTGACGACGCCGACGCGGGCGCCGCCGATCCGCACCTCGTTGCCCTTGACCAGGGCGTTGGCGTTGGGCACGCGGGCGGTGAGGTTGTAGGTGGAGACGAAGGGAAGGCCGTTGTTGGCGTTGTAGGCGAGGAAGACGGCGACGATCACGACCAGCACGGTCACCGCGCCGACGATCACCGGGCTGCTCGCCACCCCCTGTATGCCGCTGCGGTTCCTCATCGTCCCAGGAGGTAGTCGAGGAGGGCACGTTCGCGGGGAGCCGGGAGCGGCCGGGCGGCACCGAGCTCGCGGCCGTCGCCGAGATCGGGGGTCGCGGGGCCGGTCGGCACAGAGGGCGCGAGGCTGGCGCCGGGAGTTCCCGGCCGGGCGAGGGTCCCGCCGGCGCGGCTCGCTTCCGCTTCTTCGAGGAGGTCAGCCAGGCCGGCGCTGCCGATCGAGGAAGAGCCAGCGTTGGGGCCTGTAAATTTGGAGGAGCAGCCGCTGGCTTCGATGGTCGCGTATTCGATGCAATTCGTCAGCGTCACGATGCTGCGCAGGAAGTGCCCGTATTCGTCGAAGCCGTTGGTCGTCGCGGCGCCGTTGTAGATCAGGTCGACGAGGTTGCTCCAGCCGCCCGTTTCCCGCACGCTGCCGAAGAACTCAGCCAGCTTCGTGGTCGGGTTGGCACCCGACTTCGCCAGGTCGCGCGTCTTGCGCACGATCGGGTCGGCGGCGAGCAGGGTCGGCCCGGCCTCTTCGCCCGTCGCCCCGAGCGACTTCAGCGCCACCGTCGAGGCAGCCGAGAAGGGAGTCAGCAGGCGGGTGGCTTCGGCGAACGAGGGCGCGGCCTCGCCGAGGTCGGCGAAGACCGGCGTGGCGGTGTCGGAGAAGCCCCCGAGGCTGGCCATGGTCGCGCGGAACTCGCGCAGGAAGGCGGGGAACTTGCGCAGCGAGGCTTCCAGGTCCTCCCCGCGTTCGGAGCTGGCCTCGGCCGCCGCACCGGAGTTGGCGAAGAAGCCGGCGACGTGGGCGCGCTCGCGCGAGAGCGGCTCGAGGATCTGTTCGGAGTCGGCGGCCAGCTGGGTGAGCCGGTCGCGCTGGGCGTTCAGTGTCCCGATCAGGCGGTCGACGTCGCGCAGGACCGGGTTGGCACGCTTCACGGCCGCCTCGATGTCGGACCCGCGAGAGGCCAGGCCGGCGCCGAGTTCGTTGAAGATCAGGCGGAAGCGCTGGGCGTAGGGAAGTTTGTTGATGTTGTTGATCAGGTCCGGGTCGACGCTGGTGCTGTTGTTCTCCAGCGGCAGCAGGTACTGGCCGGCCCCGGGCTGATCGTCGGCGATCTCCTTCAGCGGGGGAGCGGGCGGGGTGCCCGGGGCGCGCGGCAGGGTCGGGCGGCAGTCGACGAACTTCTCGCCGATCAGCGACTGGGGGCGAATGTGGCAGCTGGCGTCGCTGCGGAAGTCCTGGAAGCCGGGATCGTCGATCCTCATCACGATCACGGCCTTGCCCGCCAGCGCCTGCGGCTCGCCGCCCTCGTAGCTGTCAATCTCGCCCGGCCGGGCGACGTCCACGGACTCGATCTCGCCGACGTTGGCGCCGGCGACGCGGACCTGCTCGCCCTTCACCATGAAGCCGCCGTTGTCGAAGATCGCCCGCACCACGTAGCCGCCGTCGCCGCTGCCCCCGGAGGCGAGCAGGACGATCGCGACGACGATCGCCGCCACCACCGCGCCTATGGCAAGCGTTCTCCTCATGGTCCGGGGGGTGCGTCGTCGGGGTTGCAGTCGGAGGTGGTCACGCCCGAGCCGGAGAAGGGCGGTTCGACGAAGGGGCTGGAGCCGTCCGCCGCGGGTTGGCTGGCCCCGCCCGGACAGCGGCGCGTGACCCCTGCCGCGCTGCCGAACACGTCGTACTGTTCGCTCGGCGAGATCGGTTCCAGAGCGCTGCCGCTGCCGGCGTATTTGAAGATGTTGAGGTCGGAGAAGCTGACCCGGGTGTAGTGCCCGTTGCCGTCGTAGGGCGCAGTGACCTGGCCCAGCTTGGCGAAGCCGTTGAAGAGGTCGGGCGCGTAGGCGCGGAAGAAGTTGAGATTCGGCTGGAAGTCGGAGATCGCGCCTTCGGCGTGGGGGAAGGTCCTGGAGGCCCGCTGCTGCACCGTCGGCAGCGCCGCCAGCAGTTCGTTGGCGTCGTTGGCGAAGCCCGGCCGCGCCACGGTGAGGCGGAGGTTCCCGAAGACCGGCACCGCTCTCGAGAGCACCGGGCGCAGTTCGCGCAGGAAGGGGGCGAGGCCCTTGGTGGCGGTCCCCGAGGCTTCGATCAGCGGTTCGAGGTCGTCGAGAGCGGCTCGCAGGTTGACGAACGTCGTGTTCGCCTGGCGGAAGGTGGGGGGCAGGAGCGCGAGGCTGCGGCCGAGGGCGACGTTCTCCTCGGCGATCGCGCCGAATGCCGTGCTGGCATTGGAAATCGCGCTGGAGAGCTGCTCGCTGCGTTCGGAGACGGCGGTTCCGAGCCGGCTCGAACTGACCAGGAACCGCGAGAAGAGCCGTTCGTCGGCGGTCAGTTCGCGGAAGAGGGCACCGGCCCGGTTGAGGCCGACGCCGAAGTACTTGAACGACTGGCTGGCGTCCTCCCCACGCCCGGCATACCAGGTCGCGTTGCCGCGGATGAACTCGCCGAGGGCGCGTCGAACCGGGGTCGGGAACGTGTTGAAGAACTGGTCGATGTCGACCGGCGTGGTCGTCGAGGCGAGCCCCAGGGTCGCGTCCTCGCCCAGCGGCGGGTTGCTGTTGGGGCCGGGGCTGATCGAGACGTAGTGGTTGGCGACGCCCGAGAGCGAGGTCGCGCGGATGATCGCCGTGGTGCCCTCGTGCAGCTCCTGTTCGACGCTGACCTCGACCTCGGCGAGGTTGTCGTCGGTGAGATCGATGCCTTCGACCGAGCCGACCGGCTGGCCGCCGATCAGGACCTGGTTGTCGGGGACGAGCTGGCTGGCGTTCTGGAAGAGCAGCCGGTAGCGGTGCTCCCCGTTGCCGCCGAGGATGACGGCGCCGAGCGCGATCACCGCAACCGCCAGCACGGCGAGCGCCGCGATCCGCGCGGGGGTGACCCCCCGGCTTTGCGCCGAGCTCTTGTCCTCGCCTGAGGGTTTGGCAGCCACGGATCGTCGCTTGCGGTTACCCCGGCCTCCGATCCGGGGTAACGGCTGCAGAATCGTATCCGAGCGGCCCGCTGCCAAGCGCGGGGCGTGCAGGTACTTAACTGGAATTCAACGCGCTACTCTGGAACTGCGGCGGGTTAAGGGAACAGGAGGCGCTTTTGGCAAAACCGAAAAGGAGCGAAAGCCAATGCGCAAACGTCTGACCCTTGCCGTTGCCATGGCGGTTGGTGTAGCCGTCACGGCCGCCGGCGTAGCCTCGGCTGTCCAGTCCCCAGTGCTCACCGGCGCCGACGGAAACACCCAAAGCATCGGCGTCAACATCACGCCGAAGAACCGTTCCGCAACGAAGCCCGCCCCGGCGACGCTCGAAGTGCTCACCGCCACGGATAACGCGACCACGGCGAACGGCGTTCCGATCCCGGCCGTGCAGGCGATCGTCGACTTCCCCAAGGGCGTGACGATCTACAACAAGGGCTACCCGACCTGCGATCCCGGCGTCCTCCAGAACACTTCCACCGAAAAGGCGCTCGAAGAATGCAAACGAGCGAAAATCGGCAATGGCGAAGGCACCCTCGACCTCGTCGTCGGCGAAAAAGTCTTCCCCGTCGTTGCGGGGATGACCGTCTTCAACGGCGTGCCCAGCGGGGGCAAGCCGGTGATCCTTCTGCACCTCTACAGCCAGACGCCGGTCCAGACCACCGTCGTGCTCGTCGGCGTGGTCAAGAACTTCAACAAGCAGGGCTTCGGCCCGCGTCTCGACGTCGCGATCCCGTTGATCGCGGGCGGCCAGGGAGCGGTCACCGGCGTCAAGATCAAGGTCTTCAAGACCTACTCCTTCAAGGGGAAGAAGCGCAGCTACATCAACGCCACCTGCCCGACCAAGAGCTGGAAGGCACGCGGCGAGTTCATCTTCAAAGACGGCGAATCCCTGACGCCCGGCGTGAAGGGGAAGTGCACCCAGAAGAAGTAGCGACGTCCGGTCAGACGTTGAGGCGTGGCAGCGCCCGCTCCAGCGGGCGTGGCAGCCACCAGACCCGATCGCCGATCAGGAGCATCAGCGCCGGCAGCAGGACGATGCGAACGACGGTGGCGTCGAGAATAACCGCGACGGTGAGTCCGATCCCGAGCTGGCTGACCGTCTGCACCGGCGCTCCGGCGAAGGCAATGAAGACGGCCATCATGATCACCGCGGCGCCGGTGATCACCCGGGCCGTCTTTTCCAGGCCGAAATTGACCGCTGCCGCGTTGTCACCGTGCCTGTCGTAGTGCTCGCGCATCCGCACCAGCAGGAAGACCGCGTAGTCGATCGAGAGGCCGAAGACGACGCCGAAGATCATCGTCGCCCCGACCGCGTTGACATAGGTGCGGCCGCCCAGGGGCCAGCCCTCGGGCACGTTGGTGAGCAGGGTGAGGATGCCGAAGGCGACGGCGACGGTGATGAGGTTGAGCCCCACCGCTATCGCCGCCAGCGGCAGCGAGCGCAGGACGAGGATGAGGATGAGGAAGGTGGCGAGTGTGATCGCGGCGATCACGTAGGGCATCCGTTCTCGCGTTACCTCGCTGTAGGTGTTGACGGTCGCCGGACCGCCGGCGATGCCCGCTTCGACGTTTGCGTCCTCGCTCAGCTCGGCGGCGTCCTCTTCGAGCTGTTTGTTGAGCTCGATCGACTCATCCGTGCTGAAGTCGTAGCGGCTCGTCACCAGGAACCGCGCCGCCTGGCCACCACCGCCCAGGTCGACCGCCTGGGACGCCGCCTCCTTCAGCTCGCCACGCGTCCCGTCGAGCACGGAGAGGACAAAGTAGCCCGAGTCGAAGATCCCGGGTGTGGTGCGGCGCAGGTTGTCGACCTGCCGATTGAGCCGGGCGTTCTGGGAGATGACGCGAACCGTGGCGCCGCGCAGGCCCGCCTGCAGCGGGTAGGAGCGCGAATACGCTTCGCCGAGCCGCCGTTCGAGCTCGGACGTTCCGCCGGCGAGCTGGGTCAGCCCGCCCGCCAGCAGGGTCGCCGCGGAGCTTGCTTCGTCGAGGCCACCGGCGAGCTGCTTCGCTTCCCGGTCGAGGATTTCGGCGTTGTCGGCGAGTTTGTCGCCGCCACGGGCGAGTTTGAAGAGGCCGTCTGAGAGCTGTGTCGCGCCGTCGTTGAGCCGTTTGAGGTTGCTCAGCGTGCTCTGCAGCCAGTACTTGATCGATTTCGCGTCGTCGGCATTCTGGTCGAGCCGTTCGGCGAGGGCACCGAGTTCGGCGGGCAGGGTGGCGGAGATGGCCGCGGCCTGGCGGACCGCCGCCAGGGCAGCGTCGTAGTTCGGATCGGTTTTCCCCACGGTCATGCCTTCGAGCTGCTGCAGGGCGGCCTGCAGCTGTTCGTCGGCGGCCTGCGCCGAGGCCTGCAACTGCGGCACCGTGCTCTGCGAGTCCTGCTGGAGCGACCTGGTCAGCCGGCGCGAGTCCGGCAGCACGTTGACGTTGAGGTTGGGGATTAGGTCGTGGGTGCCGAACTTGAGCGAGAGGCTGGCCGTCGCCGCTTCTTCCTGTGCTTCGGCCAGTTTCCGCGAGCCCTCGGCGAACTGGCCGATCGCATCGACCGCTTCCTGGCCGCCGGCGGCGGCTTCGCCGAGACCCTCCGCGAGTTCCTCGGCCCCCTCTTCCGCCCGACTCGAGCCCTGGGCGAGCAGACCCGCGCCGTAGGCGGCCTGCGAAAGCCCCTTGCGAAGCGTGGAGACGCCGTCGGCCGCGCGGCCGAGGTTCTTCCCAAGCCGGTCGAGGTTCGCCAGCGGTCCGGTCTCGTCGTTGGAGGAGATCAGGGCGGCGCCCCTCCTGCGCAGCGGTTCGACCGAGCGCGAGATCTGGCCGGGGCCGATCACGCTCTGCACACCGGGCGTCTGGGCAACCTGGCGTTGCCAGCGGCTCAGGGTCGAGAGCCGGTCGGGTTCGGTGATGGTGCCGTCCTTGGCGACCGCGACCACCACGAACGGTGCGTCGAAGCCGGATCCAACCGAGTCCTGGACCCGTTCGGCGTCGATGCGGGCCGGCGAGTCGCGCGGGAGTTCGCCGACGGTGAAGGGGCCGGTCTTCAGCGCGATCGCCGGTGCCGCGAGGATCAGCACGACGGCGCCGATCGCGAGCGAGACCGGCACCGGGCGACTGAGGGCGGCGCTGACAACGGTCATCAGGCGCGAGCGCTCGCCGTTGGGCGCCGCGCCGATCCGCCAGCGGTCGACGTTGGGCCCGAGCAGGACCAGGATCGGCGGGCCGACGAGAGTCGCGACCACGACCGTGAGCAGGACGACCAGCGCCAGGGTCGCGGCCAGCGAGGCGAGCAGGGCGCCGGGAACGACGAACATCGCGACGAGCATCGAGAGGATCAGGGTGCTGCCGGCGAAGACCGTCGTGCGCCCGGCCGTGCGCCGGGTCGTCCAGGCGGCAGCAACAGGGTCGGCGCCCTCGGCGAGCTCTTCGCGGAAGCGCGAGACCAGCAGCAGCGCGTAGTCGACGCCAAGTGCGAGACCCATCATCGAGCAGACGGTCAGGGCAAGGGCGCTGATGTCGAAGAAGCCGGTGAGCAGCGAGAGCAGCCCGCGCGAGGTGAAGATCGCGATTACGCCAAAGCCGAGGGGGATCGCGGCGGCAACCGGCGAGCGGAAGACCAGGAGCAGGACGATCAGGAGGATCGGCATCGCGATCAGCTCCCCTGTCTCGGCGGCAGAGATCGAGTCGTCCTGGATCGTTCTCGTCAAGGTTGCGGCGCCGGTCTGCGTGGCCGAGACCGGCGCGTGGACCACCTCCTCGAGCGTGTCGTCCACCACCGGCACCTTGTCCCTGGCCGCTTCGATGGGATCGACGTGGAAGTCGACGATGATCAGCGCTCGGCCCGGTCTGGGCCGCAGCTGATCGACCGAGCCTCGGTCCCAGGGTGACACCGTGGTCACCTTCGGGTCCTCGCGGAAGGCGCGAATCAGCTCTGGGCCCTGCCTGTCGATCGCGCCGGGCGGACCCTCCAGGAGAATCGCGAAGATTGCGGTATCGCCGAAGTGCTCGCGCAGCATCTCGTTGGCGCGCGCGGTCCCGGTCCCGGGAACTTCCAGCGTGGCGGGGCTCAGCCGATCCTCGAGGCTGAAGCCGAAGGCAGAAAGCGCCGCAATCAGGATCAGCGCAACCGCCAGCGCGCGGCGTGGATGCCGCAGCGACATCGGGGGGCGGGCATTACCCTCGCGACTTCCGCGATCGTCGTCGCTCCGCCCCCTGCTCCTCCTCACGGGCACGCTCGTAGTTTGCCGGTCCGCACGACGGAGCGGGGGGAAAGATGCGGAAGAGTCTGTTAAGGAACTCGTTCGACTGCCGGCGCACAGAGCACGCTAGCCTGGATCTCGAGGGCGATTGAAGCGGCTACTGGGAATCGGGGCGCTCGTGGCCTGTGTCCTGTGCACGGGCGTCGCCAGCGCTGCCCTGGTTCGGATCGAGAACCTGATCCTCACGGCCGATGGCGGCTTCACCCCCCGCCTCCTGCCCCAGCGGGCCTTCGCCCCGATCGAGTTCGAGGCGCACGCCGACATGAAGGCGGTCGACGGGGGAATCCCGCCGGCGGTGCAGCGGGTCGTGCTCGACTTCGACCGGGACGGGCGGCTCAGCACAGGTGGCCTCCCCACCTGCGATCCGGCGGCACTGGAGGAGGCAACGCCGGCCGAAGCGCGGGCACGCTGCCCAGGGGCGGTGGTTGGCAAGGGCAGGGTGGAGGCCCTGATCGCCCTCGGCGCCGGGGCGCCGGTCAGGGTCGGGTCCCCGCTGACGATCTTCAACGGTCCGCGCCTGGAAGGCCACGCGACGGCGATCCTGCATGCCCGCATCACGGTCCCATCGGTCCAGACGTCCGTCGTCACGGTCCCGATCGAGCGCCGCGGGGGCGACTTCCGCTACCGAGCCACGATCGACGTGCCGCCGATCGCCGGCGGCCTGGGCTCTCTCACCCACATCGACGCCACGGTCGGCCGGCGCTACCGCTTCAAGGGCTCCCGGCGCAGCTACACCTCGGCTCGCTGCAGCGACGGGGTCCTGCGCACGCACGGCCGCCTCACCTTCGCCGACACCACGATCATCGACGGCACGATCGAAAAGGCCTGCACGGCCCGGTAGAGCGCCGGACCTTCCTATACTTCCCCGCCCCGGGCCGTTAGCTCAGTTGGTAGAGCAGGAGACTCTTAATCTCAAGGTCGCTGGTTCGAGCCCAGCACGGCCCATCTCCGGGTCCTATTCGCCCAGGCCTTCGCCAGTGCTGCCGCCGAGGCCGCCGAACGGATTCTGCAGAGCTTCTTTGCCCTGTTCCTTTTCAGCTTTGGCGAAACGCTTCTTTTCGTTTTGCCACTGCTTGCCGCGCTTGCGGGATTCGGTGATCTGTTCTTCTATCTGTTTCTTTTCCTGCGCGGTGGCCTTGCCCTTGGCTTTCTCGCCAGCCGCGTCGCCGGCCTTGAAGTCGCCGACGAGGTACTCGTAGCTCGCGAGGGTGGTGAGGAAGCCGGTGGAGGGACGGGCTTCGGCGGCCAGGCGCTGAGCGGTCGCCGCCCCCTCGATGTTGGTCGCGATTTCTTCGAGGCTGACCCCCCCTTCGGCGAGTGTGAAGAAGGTGTTTGCCATCAGCAGCGCCCCGGACGGGTTCACCTCGTCGGTCTCTTCGAGATAGACCTTCCAGATCCCGGCCGCCTGTTCGAAGTCCTGTCGTCCATCGGCGTTGACCACCGGCGCGCCGGTCTGGGGGTTGATTTCGGTCTCGGCGTTGCCGGCCCCGACCCGGGCGCGGACGACGGCGAGCAGCAGGTTCGGGTTGTCTTGGTCGCGGCTCAGCCTCGCTTCCGCTTCTTCTGCCTGTTCGTCGAGGACCTTGCTCGCTTCGGAGCTGCCGCCGCTGCCGACGAGACCGCCGATGTTGACCGGGCCGACGACGAGGAAGAGGCTGGCGCCCATCAGCAGCGCGAGGATCGCGTAGACGACCCGGACGACGTGCTTCCGCCGCCCTCGGATGTCGAAAAGCATCCGTCGCTCGCCATCTGCCACTCGAATCAGCGCTCCTGTGTTGAGGGCCTTGCCATACCTCCCGCCGCCTTCGGCGTGCCGAAGGCGCGAGCGATCAAGATACTCAACTCGTAGAGAAGGAGGAGCGGAACCATCTCGATCAGCATCGAGACCGGGTCGACACCGGGCAGGGCAGCGGCGAGCAGGGCGATCGCGAGATAGGCATAGCGGCGGTTGCCCGAGAGCTGGTCGACGCTGACGATGCCGAGCCTGGTGACGGCGAGAATCCCCAGCGGCAGCTGGAAGACGAGCCCGCCGGCGAGCATCGTGGTCGAGAAGAAGCTGTAGTAGTCGCGGGCGCGGACCTGGACGTTGAACTGGGTGTCGTTGAAGCCGAGCAGGAACTTGACCGCGGGTGGCATGACCACGAAATAGGCGAAGAGAACCCCGATCGCGAAGAGGATCGGGACGAAGATCAGGAACGGCAGGACGACGCGCCGCTCGCGATCGCTGAACGCCGGCAGGACGTAGGCGTAGCCCTGGTAGAGCAGGATCGGGAGCGAGAGGATCAGGGCGCCGTAGGTGGCGACCGTGAGGGTCGTCGTGAACGGCTCCGCCACCCCGAGCGTGAGCAGCTTCTGGTCGCCGGGGAGCGGCGCTGAGGCGATCTCCAGCAGCAGCTCGTTCTGCCAGAAGCAGAGCGCCAAGGCGACGCCGAAGACGAGCAGGCAGACGATGACGCGGTTGCGCAGCTCGTCCAGGTGCTCGACCAGCGTCAGCCGGTCCTCGTGCGAAACCGGCCTCATCCGGGCCATCGCGGAGCCTCAGCGACGGTCGTGCGCGACCGTCTCGTCCTCGGCACCCGTCTTGGCGGGCGGCTGCGGCGGCTCGATCGCGTCGCGGCTCTCCGGCTCGTCGCGGCTGTCCCCGCTGACCGAGCCGCGGAACTCGCGGATACCGCGGCCAAGGGAGCGACCCAGCTCCGGCAGGCGCTTCGGGCCGAAGACGACGAGGGCGATGATCAGGACGATCGCGAGCTCAAGAGGTCCGACGTTTGGCATCAACCCATGGTAACGGTCGCCCAGCCCGATTGGATCACGGCGAATTGGGTGGATCGCCTACTCAGAAATGGGGTTTTATACGGCCCTCGCGGGTAAGTGCGGATTGACTCGGCCGCTCATGGGTTCGATAAGGCAGAGATGAGACACACGAGCACCGGACAGACGAAAACCGCACTTGGGCTTCACGTCTGCCCGCGCTGCTCCTCGCCGCTGGTGCAGCCGACCTGCTGGGAGCAGGCTGGCGATCGCGGGCACTGGCGCCTCTGGCGTCGCTGCCCCGAGTGCGAGTGGCGGCGCGACGAGGTCCACGGAGAAACGGAGATCGACGCCTTCGACGAAGAGCTCGACAGCGGCACCCGCGAGCTGAGCGAGGTGCTGAAGACACTCGCGCACGAGAACATGCAGTACGTCGTGGACACCTTCACGGCGGCGCTGGACGCCGACCTGATTACGGCTGACGACTTTAGTTAGGGGCGGGGCGGTGTCCGGGGTGGAGTCCCCGGGCCGGCTTCGCCGGGAGTTCCCGGGGACTCCACCCCGGACACCGCCTCACGAGTAACGCTGGACTACGCCGTCGGCGACGAGCTCGAGCAGGTGGCGCTGTTCGGGGTCGAAGGCGGCGGAAGCGAGCTTCTCCTTCGCCGCCCCGACCATCGCCAGAGCCCGCGAGCGAACCTCCTCCAGCGCACCGGTGGCCGCGATCCGGTCGCAGAGCTGCTCGGCGTTGCGCGCGTCGAGCTTGTGCAAGTCGACTTTGCGGAGCTCGGGGTCGGCTGCGGCTGCGGCGATCAGGGGCAGGGTGACGGTGCCGTCGAGCAGGTCGGTGCCACGGGCCTTGCCGGTGCGCTCGGGGGGGCCTGAGACGTCGAGCACGTCGTCGAGGAGCTGGAAGGCGAGGCCGATCTGGGCCCCGAAGGCGCCAAGCGCCTCGGTGTCGTGGCCGAGCAGGCAAGCGCACTCGAACAGCGCCCCGGTCTTCAGCCGGCAGCGGTCGAGGTAGCGCTGCTCGGACACCCCGGCGTCGAATGCATCCTGGCGCTGGGCGAGCTCTCCCCCGGCGAGCGCGACGGAGGCGCGGGCGAGCAGGGCGATCGCGCGAGCGTCACCGTGGGTGGCAAGGAGGACGAAGGCGCGGGAGAAGAGCAGGTCCCCGACCGCCACGGCCCGGTCGCGGCCCGCCGTCGCGGCGACGGTCGGCAGGCCTCGGCGCAGCGGCGCGTCGTCGAGGACATCGTCGTGGACAAGGGTCGCCATGTGGACGAGCTCGATCGCAGCGGCGGCGCGCACGGCGGCCTCTCCCCCGTCGACTCCGGCGCAGAGCAGGACGAGGAGGGGACGCAGGCGCTTGCCTCCCGCCGCAAGCGTCGTGGCGGCCTCGGCCCCCAAGCGCTCGCCATGGTCGCGGCCCTGCTCGCGCAGCAGATCCTCCACCTCGCCGAGGCGGGACGGCAGCCAGCGGCTCGACGCATCGAGGACCGCCGTGACGGGAGGCGGGACGGCAGAGGGGCGGGTCACCCGAGGGTGGTCATCTCGCTCAGGGCCCCAAAACGCCGCTGTGGATCGCGATGATCCCCCCGGCGAGAACGGTCCAGCGGATGCGCTCCAGCCCGGCGGCGTCCATCATCTCCGCCAGGCGGAGGGGCGGCGGGAAGCCGCGCACCGATTCCGGCAGGTACGAGTAGGCCTCCGAGTCGCCGGAGAAGGCACCGAGCCGCGGCACGGCGCGGTCGAACCAGAGCGAGTAGAAGGTCGAGAGCGGCGGCCGGGTTGGCTGGGTGATCTCGAGCACGACCAGGCGGCCCCCGGGCGCCAGCACGCGCGTCATCTCGCGCAGGCCGCGGTCGAGGTCGGCCAGGTTGCGGACGCCGAAGCCGACCGTGACGGCATCGAAGCGGCCGGCGTCATAGGGAAGGCTGAGGGCGTCTGCCCACTCGAAGCGCACGCCGGCGGCCCCCCTGGCGGTCGCCTTCTCGCGGGCAAGGTCGAGCATCGGCTCGGAGAAGTCGCAGCCGATGACGTGGCCATCAGGCGCCACCCTTCCAGCTAGCTCGAGGCTCAAGTCGCCGGTTCCACAACAGACATCCAGGACGGAATCCCCTGACGAGAGCTCAGCGCGGTCGACCGCCCGCTCTCGCCACGAGTGGTGGAGGCCGGCAGTCATCACCGAATTCAGAAGGTCATACCGCGTAGCCACCCGGTCAAACATGCTTTGAACCTGCTCAGAGAACTGGGCTGATTCCCGCGAAGGCTGAGGTCGGGTGTCAGGATTCATGTGCGTGGATGGCGCGCGCCGGACCAAGCGGGGCGAGGACGCAGGGAGGCCAGATAGCAGAGCTATCTGGCCGACTGAGGACGCTGCACCGCGCAGTGTCCGCCGCCGTCAGACGCGTGCATGAATCCTGACACACGCCTCAGTCGAGCGACGAGAGGAAGTCGGCTAGCTCGTTGAGCTTCTTCGGCGGCAGATCGCGATAGGACGGCATGATGTCGGGGCCAATTTCCACCGAGCGAACGATCGCCGCGCGTGGCACCAGTTGGGCGATGTGGGTGAGTTCGGGGCCGATGGTGCCACCGTTCTCGCCGATCTTGTGGCAGGCAAGGCAGCCGGCGCCGGCGACGATCTCCTTGCCGGCCTCGTAGCGCGGCGCGACCTCCATCTCGATCTCGGTCGGCGAGCCGCCGGTGGCGCCGAGGAAAGTGAGGTAGGCCATCGCGACGATCGTCATCACACCGGCCGTCGTCGCTATCGGGCGGCGGATCGGGTTGCGCTCGGGGCCACGGTCGTAGAACGGCAGCAGGAGCAGCAGGACCATGCAGATCGTCGGGATCCCGATCGTCGCGATCGGGACCAGCTCCGGCGGCTTGATCACGCGCAGGAGCTCGAAGAGGAAGAAGAAGTACCACTCCGGGCGGGGCACGTAGGTGGTCGAGGTCGGGTCTGCCTTCGGGCCCTGCTCGGCGCCGAGCACGATCGACATCGCGATGATCACGGCGGCGACCAGCAGCATCATCGCCGAGTCCTTCATCACCGCGTAGGGGAAGAAGGGCTTGCCCTTCTTCTTCAGCAGCTCGTACTCCTCCAGATATGCCTGCTTATCCGCAGGCTTCATTTGTCGGACCCGTTGGCGCTGGCGTTCAGCTGGGAGACGGGGGCGGCTGCCTTGGGCTTTTTCGCTTTCAGCCAGGGCGGAGCGGTCGTGCCGAGCTTGACCACGAGGTACAGGTGAGCTCCGATCAAGGCGATGATCGCGCCGGGGACGAGCAGCATGTGGATCGCGTAGAAGCGCGAGAGCGTCGTCGCACCGAGCTCAGGCCCGGCGCGCAGGAAGTCGCTCAGGTAGGGGCCGACGACCGGGCCGGTTCCATTGATGTTGATGCCGACCACCGAGGCCCAGAAGGAACGCTGATCGAAGGGCAGCAGGTAGCCGGTGAAGGCCATCGTCATCGTCAGGATCAGCAACACGACGCCGATCACCCAGTTGAGCTCGCGCGGGTACTTGTAGGCGCCGAAGAAGAAGGTCCGGCCCATGTGGAGGAAGATCAGGATCACCATCACGCTCGAGCCCCACTTGTGCAGGCCGTGCACGAAGGCGCCGAGGAAGACCTCGTTGTTGATGTGCGAGATCGAGGCGTAGGCCTGGGTCGTCGAAGGCGTGTAGAACATCGCCAGGAAGACGCCCGTAATCGCCTGCACGATGAAGGCGAAGAGCGTCGCCGAGCCGAGCGTGTAGAACCAGTTGGTCCCCTTCGGCACCTTGCGGAAGAGCATCCCGGTGAGGAAGCCGGAGGCGGCGGTGCGCTGATCGACCCAGGCGAGGGCGTCGACCGGCGCTTCGACGGCGCGGTCGGCGAGCTTCTTCGTGTCGGTGGGACGCTCGGGCGGCGCGGTCTTCAGATCCGCCGGGGCGGCGCCCTTGGCACCGTTGCCCTCGCCCGGCTTGGCCGGTTTGCGGAGCGGTGCGGGAATCAGGGAGTCGAGCTTCATCGCCGGCTAGGCCTCAGCTGCTCGGTGGCGGGAAGGTGGACGGGCGGGGCGGATACAGATATTCCCAGATGCCGCCGGTGAACTCGCCGGGGTCGCGGGCGCGGACCGGCTCCAGCTGCGAGGTGACGCTGTAGCGAGGGCCGACCTCGACCTGGCCACCCTGGATGCGCGTCTGGAACTGGTCGAGCGGGCGCACGGGCGGGCCACCGATCCGCTTGCCCTGGAAGTCGTAGACGCCGCCGTGGCAGGGACAGATGAAGTTGCCGGCGGCCTCGACGTAGCGGACCGGGCAGCCGAGGTGGACGCAGCGGTTGGAGACCGCGACGATCTGGCCGGGGTCCTCGCCGAGGTCCTTTGAGCTCTTGCGGATGTAGGCGGTGGTCTTGCCGGCGTCGCCGATTCCCTCAGTCTCGGTGAAGACGACCTGGCGGTATGTGTCCTCGACGAAGTCGCCGACCGGGCCGACCGCCTCCCAGCGCTCCTTGCCGCGATGGAAGATCGGTGCGACCGCGAAGCCGACCGCGGGCAGGACGATCGCCGCGCCGGCGATGCCGCCGAGGCCCTGGGCGGCGATGGTGAAGGCGTGACGGCGCGTCATCGACTCGCCCTCGAAGTAGCCGGGGGGTTTCGGTTGGGGCCGCTCCGGCCGACCGGCCGCCTCGGCTCCGTTTTGCTTGTCCGCTCCGTCGCTCAACAGCTCACCTCAGGAGGACCGGAGTCTATTGACTCGTGCCGTCTAGAGGCTTGATGTGGGTTAGGCGCGTGCGCGGGGGCGTCGCAGGCCAAGCTGGGTGCCGCACGCGGGCGAGCGGGTAGTGGAACCTACCCGCGAGGCCGTGGGTGGAGATCCAGCGCCGGCATGCGGCGTCATCCGCGTGCGTGGATAACCCACATCAAGCCTCTAGATGCTCGCCCCCGACCGAGGCGGCCGAGACACGCCACAGCGCCGGCACCTCGTCCTCGCGCTCCTCGGCGTGGAGCTGAGCACAGCGGGCGATCAGGTCGGCGAGCACAGCGACCGCCTCCGAGTCGCCGAGCTCGGCGAGGCCTTCGATCCCGAGCGCGTAGAGGTAATCGCCCGCGAGCAGGGCGAGATCCTCGTCGTGGCCGCGCAGCAGGCGAGACTCGCCGTAGTGGAGCAGGTAGCCCTCGCGCACCGACTCGACCACCAGCGCGTACTCGGCGGGGGCCGATGCGGCACGGGGGCCGGCGGCGGCGAGAAGGCCGAAGACCGGCTCCTCGGCGGTCTCGACCACGTGCGGAGAGATCGGCGTGTCCTCGGCCCGCAGGCGCTCGGCGAGCCGGGTCAGCGCCTGGCCGGGCTCAAGCATTGAGAGCCTCAGCGGCGGCTTCCAGCGTGCGGTCGATCGAATCCTCGTCGTGGGCGAGCGAGACGAACCAGGCCTCGAACTGCGACGGCGGCGGGTAGACGCCACGGTCGAGCATCGCGCGGCAGAAGCGGGCGTGGGCATCGAGGTCGCAGGCTGCAGCGGCTGCGAAGTCAGCGACTGGCTGCTCGCTGAAGAAGAGGGTGAGCAGGCCCGGGGCCGTGGCGAGTTGCAGCGGCCTGCCCTCCGCCAGTCGAGCGAGGCCGGCGGCGAGCCGGTCGGTAAGCGTTGCCAAGCGCTCGTAGGCAGCATCGTCGAGCGCGCGCAGGGTGGCGAGGCCGGCGGCTGTCGCAAGTGGGTTGCCCGAGAGCGTTCCGGCCTGGTAGACGTCGCCGGCGGGGGCGATGCGCTCCATCAGCTCCCGCGGGCCGCCGAAGGCGGCGGCGGGCAGGCCACCGCCGATCACCTTGCCCATCACGGTCAGGTCGGGCTCGATCCCGTAGAGCTGCTGGGCGCCACCGCGGGCGACGCGGAAGCCGGTGATCACCTCGTCGAAGACGAGCAGGGCGCCGGTGGCATCGCAAGCGGTGCGGAGAAGCTCGAGGAAGCCCTCCTCAGGCGGGACCACGCCCATGTTGGCTGCGATCGGCTCGGCCAGGACCGCGGCGACGGAGTGGCCGGACAGCGCCCGCTCGACCGCGTCCCGGTCGTTCCAGGGCACGACGACGGTGCCCGCCGCCTGCGCGGCGGTGACCCCAGGGCTGCCTGGGATCGCGAGCGTCGCCAGGCCGGAGCCGGCGGTGGCTAGCAGACCGTCGGAGTGGCCGTGATAGGCGCCGGCGAACTTGACCACGACCTCGCGGCCGGTGACGGCGCGGGCTAGGCGGGCCGCGCTCATCGCGGCCTCGGTGCCGGAACTGGTCATGCGCACCATCTCGATCGAGGGGACGCGGGCGGCAACCTCCTCGGCCAGCTCCACCTCGGCAGCCGTCGCGGCGCCGAAGCTGGTCCCACGCGCGGCGGCCCGCTCGACCGCGGCGAGCACGTTGGGGTCGGCGTGGCCGAGAATCAGCGGGCCCCACGAGCCGACCCAGTCGAGGTAGCGGTTGCCGTCGACGTCCACCAGCTCGCAGCCCTCGCCGCGCTCGACGAAGACCGGCTCGCGACCGATCTGCCGCATCGCCCGCACCGGGCTGTTGACGCCGCCGGGGAGAACGCGCTGGGCGCGCTCGTACAGCTCGCCGCTACGCGTGTTCAGCTTCCCACCGGGCGTAGTCGTCGGTGAAGTAACGAAGGCGGATCTTCTTGTACTCGGTCGAGGAGTAGAGGGTGGCGCGGTCGTCGGGGCCCATCCCGCACTCCTCGGCGATCGAATCGAGGATCGCGTCGCACTCCTCCTTGGAGCGGCCGTGGGCCATGGTGAAGACGCTGTAGGGCCAGTCCTCGTAGGTCGGCCGCTGGTAGCAGTGGGAGATGCCGCGGAAGGAGGCCATCCGGCCGCCCGTCTCCATGATCTCGTCCTCGGGCACCTTCCAGACGCCCATGCCGTTCGCCGAGAAGCCGGCGCGGCGGTGGAAGAGGATCGCGGCGACGCGGCGCAGCAGCTTGCGGTCGACCATGCCCCCCAGATGCTCGAGCAGCTGCTCGGTCGTCATCCCCACCTCCGCCGCGGCCTCGTCGTAAGGACGCTCGACCGGCTCCATCGGACCCTGCAGGGCGCGGATCACCGCGACGTCCCGCTCGTCGTAGGGCTGGGCCTCCAGCTCGCGGGGCGGGGCTGCCTCGACCGGGGCAGCAAGGGCATCGGTGCCCTTCTCCATCTCCAGGTTCATGTTGATCTTGAACAGGGTCAGGGTCGGCAGCTGGCGCATCGAATCGGCGTCGGTCTCGCGCATCAGCACGTCGAGGGTGCCGGCGAGGCCGAGCTCGGAGTCCGGCGGGGTGGCGATCGTGAACCAGAGGTTGAAGTCGTGGGTGCGCAGGTAGTTGTGCGAGACGCCCGGGTGCGCGTTGACCGCCTGGGCGGCGCGCTGGGGGTGCTCGGAGTCGACTTTGGCCGCGACCAGCATCGACTCGTAGCCGAGCGCGCGGGTGTCGAAGATCGGCGTGATCTCGCGGATGATCCGCCCGTCGAGCAGGCGGCGAGTACGGGCGAGGACGTCGTCGAGGCCCAGTTCCGCCTCGGAGGCGACGAGAGCGAATGGCTCGGGGTCGAGCGGGAAGCTCGACTGCAGCAGGTTCATCAGCCGCTTGTCGGTCTCGTCGAGCGGGATCGCGGCGCCGTCCTTGCGGGAGCGGGCCTTGGACTGCGGCACCTTCACCGAATCCATGCGGCCGCCTCCTTCGCGTAGTAGGTGACGATCGCGTCGGCGCCGGCACGGCGGATCGAGGTAAGAGTCTCGAGCACCGCGGCGCACTCGTCGATCCAGCCCCGCTCGGCGGCGGCCTTCAACATCGAGTACTCGCCGGAGACTTGGTAGGCGGCGACCGGGGCGGCCGTTGCGTCCTTGACCTGCCGCACCACGTCGAGGTAGGGGGTGGCCGGCTTGACCATCAGCACGTCGGCGCCCTCTTCCAGGTCGAGCTCGGCCTCGCGCACGGCCTCGGCGGCGTTGGCGGGATCCATCTGGTAGCCGCGCCGGTCGCCGAACTCCGGGGTCGACTCGGCCGCGTCGCGGAAGGGGCCGTAGAAGGCGGAGGCGTACTTCGCGCTGTAGGCGACGATCGGCACGCCGGAGTGGCCCTCTTCGTCGAGCTGGTGGCGGATCGTGCCGATGCGGCCGTCCATCATGTCGCTGGGAGCGACCGCGTCGGCACCGGCCTCGGCGTGGGAGATGGCGATTTTGGCCAGCAGCTCGACCGTGATGTCGTTGTCGACCTCGCCCTCGCGGACGAAGCCACAGTGGCCGTGCGACGTGTACTCGCAGAGGCAGACGTCGGTGATCACCGTCAGGTCGGGGTGGGCCTCCTTCAGGGCCCGAACCGCCATCTGCACCACGCCCTCGTCGTCGTAGGCGCCGGAGCCGGACTCGTCCTTGGCCGAGGGGATACCGAAGAGCAGAACCGCCCCCACTTCTGCAGCTGCGATCTCCGTGCACTCCGCCACAAGCTCGGAGATCGAGAACCGCTCGATGCCTGGCATCGACGGAACCTCCTCGCGCACACCCTCACCGGGCACGACGAACAGAGGCTGGATCAGGTCTCGCGGAGACAGCTCGGTCTCGCGGACCAGAGCGCGTAGGGCCTCGGTGCGGCGCAGGCGGCGCAGGCGTGTTGCGGGGAATGGCACTGGGGGCGAGTTTAGGGGAGGGCATTGGGTGGGTGACGGGGAGGCCCTACCCCAGACGCGCGGCAGGAGCCGCGCTTGAGTGTCTGGGGTAGGGCCTCCCCGTCACCTGTCACAGCTCTCTTGAAATGCTCAGGCTCAAGCGGTGCATAACAACCTGAGACGGTTGAGCCGGATAGCGTTTGCATCCGTGGAGGCGGGAGCTGGGATAGGGACGGCCGTGATCGAGGCTCGGAAGCTCGTCAAGAGGTTCGGCGCGCGGGAAGCCCTGAAGGGCGTGGACTTCGAGGCCTCGACTGGGGAGCTTGTGGCTGTGATTGGCCCTAACGGAGCCGGGAAGACAACCCTGCTTTCGATCCTTGCCGGGATTTCGAAGGCAGATGGCGGTGAGGTTCATGTTCCTGAGGGGGAGGTTGGGTGGGTGCCTCAACAGGCGGCGCTGTACCGGCGGCTGACGGTTGAAGAGAACTTGTTGCTTTTTGCTCGGCTGGAGAGGCATGCGGATCCGGGGGCCTCGGCGGAGGAGATGCTTGAGCTGACGGGGTTGGGTGAGCGGCGGGGTGAGGTGGTCGCGCGGCTGTCGGGCGGCAATCAGCAGCGGATCAACATCGCGATCGGGCTGCTGGCTCGGCCGTCGGTGCTGCTGCTCGACGAGCCCAGCGTCGGGCTCGACCCCCGCCAGCGGGCGCGGTTGTGGGAATTCGTCTCGGCGCTGGCCGAGACGAACGGCACGACGGTGATCTTCTCCACACACGACATCCAGGAGGCCGAGCGCTACGGGGGGCGGCTGCTCGTCCTCGCCGACGGCGAGGCGCTCTTCGACGGCTCGCCCGACGGACTGCTCGAGGCGGTGCGGCGCGAGGCGTCCGAGGCCGCCGACCGCGACTTCGAGACCGCCTTCGTCGCCTTCCTTCACCACAGGGGCCACTGATGCGCTGGCTGCTGCTGAAGGACCTCCAGATCCTGCGGCGCTCACCGCTGCAGGCGGTCCTGCTCGTCGCCTACCCGGTGCTGATCGCGGTCCTGGTCGGCTTCGCGATCTCGCGCTCGCCGGAGAAGCCGCGTGTCGCCTTCCTCAACGAGGTTCCCGCCGACGCTCGGGTCAGCGTCGGCACCAGGGAGCTGCCGAACATCGGCGTCAACGACCGCATCTGCGCCCGGGTCGAGTGCGTTCACGTCGAGAGCCGTGCCGAAGCGGTTGAGGAGGTCCGCTCGGGCGACGTCCTCGCGGCCCTGATCCTCCCCGCCAACCTGGTGAACCGGATCAACTCCCTCTCGACGCCGTTTCCCAACACCCCCGAGATCGAGGTGGTCGTCAGCGAGGAGGACCCAGTGAAAGCGCGCCTGGTGAACGACCGGATTGACGCGCTGATCGCGCAGGCAAACCTCGTAATCGCGCGCCGCATCGCGGCCGAAGGCGGCAAATTCCTCGGGCTCGTCCTCGACGGCGGCGACCTCAAGGTGCTGGGCCAGACAATCGAAATCCTCGGCCTGCGCAACAGCGCCCGGATCGTCGAATCCCTGCGACCGTCACTGCCTCCGGGCGACCTTCGCGACTCGGTCGACCGGGTGATCCGGTTCACCAGGCTGGCCCGCAACAACCTCGCCACGGGCGAGCCGCTGCTGAGCCGCCTCGCGCAGCCGATCGCGGTCGACAAGGAAGTCGTCGACGGCTCCTCCCCCCCGCTCGAATCCTTCGCGATCGCGGTCGCGGCGACGTTCACGCTCGCCTTCGTCGTCGTCCTTCTCGTCGCCGGTTCGCTGGCGCTGGAGCGGGAGGAGAACGCCTTCCCCCGCCTCACCCGCGGGCTGGTCTCCCACTCGGCCCTGCTGACCGAGAAGGTGGTGCTGGGAGTCGTGGTCGGGCTGGCGGTGACGCTGCTGATGTTGACCGGCCTTGCCCTTTTCGTGCCCCTGCACTGGGGCCGCTTCGGTCTTTGGCTGGTGGCGATCCTCGCCAGCGGGGCAGCGCTCGGCGCGGCCGGCGCGGCCCTCGGCGCCATGGCTCGGGAGGTGCGCGCCGTCTCCCTGCTCGCCTTCATGGTCACCCTGCCGATCGCCTTCCTCTCCCTGATCCCCTCCGGCGCCGTCGGCGCCGCGCTCTCCGACATGATCGAGATCGTCACCGCCCTCTTCCCCTTCAAGCCGGCGCTCGACGCGATGACGGCCGCGCTCGACCCGGCCGGGCCCGATCTGGGCGTCGCCCTTCTGCACCTGGCGGCCCTGATCGCCGCCTATGGCCTGCTCGCCCGCTTCGCGCTGCGGCGGTTCGCGGCGGTCTAGGTGTTCAATGCAGTTCCAGGCAACACGGTTCGGATATCGGAGGTATTGGAGGTTTGGGCCCGAATATCGCCTCGACCGACTTGGCCCCGCTCATCGTGACTTTGCAGGCGCCGGTCCCCGAGCAACCGCCTCCGTCCCAGCCTTCGAAGATCAGGCCTTTGGCGGGGGTAGCGGTGAGTTCGACCACTTCGCCTTCGTAGAAGGAGGCAACCGTCGAAGAGCAGGTCGAGCCGCAGTTGATTCCCGAAGGCGAACTCTTGACTGTGCCGTCACCGTCGCCGTTCTTGGTGACGGTGAGGCTGAACTTGGGATCTTCGGCGAAGAGCACCTCGACATCACGCGCTTCGCCCATCGTCACTTCGCATAGACCGGAGCCGGTGCAATCCCCGAGCCATTCGACGAAGTGGAAATGCTTGGACGAAGCCTGGTTGAGTTTGACTTTGGCGCCTTCTTTGAAGGCAGCAGTGGTGGTCGAGCAGTTGGCCAGGCAGAGGATGCCACCCGGATAGCTGGTCACCTTGCCGAGACCCGAGCCCGCCGCTTTGGAGACCGTGAGTTTGGGGGTGCCTATGAAAGTCGCGACGACCGCTTTCCCTGTGCCCAAGGTCGCCGTGCACTGGCCCCCGGCGACCGAATCGCAGCCTTTCCAGCCGACCAAGGCCGCGGCCGGGTCCGGAATCGCGGTCAGCGTGGCTTTTGGCCCTGGCAGTTCAACTTCACAAGAGGGTGGGAGGCAGGTTCCCCATCCCGGTATGTACACCGAGCCGGGGCCGTTGATGATCACGGTAAGAGTGCTGCCTTCCCCTTCGCTGCTGATCAGCAGGGCCACTGCCACGCTCGGCAGCGCCAGCGCCAAGGAGGCCAGGAGGATCGCGACCGCCCTGAATCGGAGGCGTTTCACATGCTCACCCTAACCTGGGTTTTCAAAAATGGAAGGGAGGTTTTCGGAAAACCACATCCCGTACCCCAGCGTTGGTGAAGTCAGCTTGGCGGCAAGAAGGTGCGTCGCTCGAGCTGGGCGGTCCGGGCCTGCGCCAGCTCGGGGTCGGTGACGCCGGCGAGGACGAAGGCGTCGATGCTCTCCTCTGGGCAGAGCTGCAGGCGCAGGCGCTCGAGCACCTGGGGCTCGCTCAGCTCGGCGAAGCGGCGGACGCGGGCGGGTACGGCCACGAGGGCGACCTCCTCGCCATCGGCCAGCAGGCAGCCGTGGCGGCTGATGTAGGCGGAGAGCTGCGTGACCGCTTCGCCGTTGGGCAGCTCGCAGCTCGCCGTGTCGAAGGGCACGAGCTCGTAGTTGGGCTCGGTCGCCGTGACCAGTCGTAACTGCTCGTCGGTCAGGTGGATGATCGCCACCCTCACCGTGGTCCCGGGGCTGTGCTGGAGCGTCGCCGGCACCGCGCCGTAGGGCGCGAAGTGCGCCGAGTAGACCACGTCGAAGTCGTGCAGCCAGGCGGCCTCGACCAGCACCGGGTCGGAGCTGAGGGCCAGCTTGCGGGCCAGCGATTCGGGCGAGGCGTTCGAGCCGTAGACGAGAAGCCGCGAGCGTTGCTCTCGATCTATCTCGACCTCTGCCGGGTCGAGAGTGCGATGCCCCTGCTGCACGAACGAGCGTGCCGGCACCGCGTACGGGTAGCGCATCGCGCGCTCCAGGATCTCGCTGTCCTCACTCACGCCTACACCCTTGCGCATTTCGCAGCTAGGGTCAGGCGTCATGAGAATCCTTTTCATCGGCGACGTGGTCGGCGGGCCGGGACGGCGAGGCCTGCATGCCGCGATGCCGGGGCTGCGGGAGCGCTACGCCCCCGACATGACGATCGTCAATGGCGAGAACTCGGCCGGTGGGATGGGGATCACCGAGAAGACGGCAAAGGCGATCTTCGACGCCGGTGCCGACGCGATCACGACCGGCAACCACGTCTACCGCCACCGGGAGGTCTACGACTTCCTCAACCGCAGCGACCGCGTCGTGCGGCCCGCCAATTACCCCTACGCGAATCCCGGTCGCGGCTACACCGTCCTCGAGGTTGCCGGCAAGCGGGTCGGTGCGATCAACCTCAGCGGGGCGATCGGGCTCGATGTCGCCCGCTCCCCGTTCCACGAGGCCGACAACATCCTCGAGAAGATCGAGTGCGATTTCGCGATCGTCGATTTCCACGCTGAAGTGACGAGCGAGAAGGTAGCGATGGGCTGGCACCTCGACGGCCGCGTCGCCGCCGTGCTCGGCACCCACACCCATGTGCCGACGGCTGACGCAAGGGTGCTGCCACAGGGGACCGCGTTCATCTCCGACGTCGGGATGACCGGGTCGCGGACCAGCGTGCTCGGCGTGAAGCCGGAGCTGATCCTCGAGCGCCTGATCACCCAGATGCCGGTCAAGTTCGAGACCGCCGAGGAGGACGTCTGGGTAATGGGCGTGGTGGTCGACGTCAACGAGCGGGGGCTGGCCGACTCGATCGAGCAGGTGATGGTGCCGGCACCCAGCTGAGCCGCGTCACTCCAGGCAGCTCAGTGCCCGTAGGGTGGCCTGGACTTCCGCGGTGAGGCTGTCGGCGGCGGGCGAGCCGACCTTCTTGCCGCTCAGGGCCGCCAGCTCGGAAAGCAGCGCGCCGAGCTTGTTGGCCGCGGTTCGGGGCTGGCCCCGGTCGAGGCTGGCCTGGGCGCCGCGCAGCTTCGCCTCCAGGCTGTTCTCGATGCCGTGTGGAAGCCCCAGACCGGCCACGGACTCGAGCAGGTCCGCAACCGTCGGCGGTGGATCGCCGAAGACCTGTATCCGGTGGTTGGGACTGCCCTCGGTGACGTATACCTCGCCGAGCGGGCCGGTGGCCACCCCGACCGGAAAGCGGAACTGGCCGGGGGCGGATCCGAGGCTGCCCCATTTGGAGAGGAAGGCACCGGTCGCGTCGAAGGTCTGGATGCGGTTGTTGCCGGTGTCGGTGACGTAGACCTCTCCGAGCGGGCCGGCGGAGACACTTCGCGGAGATTTGAACTGGCCGTTGCCGGAGCCGAAGCTGCCCCATTTGCGGAGGAATTTGCCCGCCGGATCGAAGACCTGGATGCGGTTGTTGCCGGTGTCGGTGACGTAGACGCGGCTCTGTGGATCGATCGCGATACCGAATGGAGAGCTGAACTGGCCGTTGCCGGAGCCGAATTTCCCCCACGCGCGGAGAAAGGTCCCCGCTGCATCGAAGACCTGGATGCGGTTGTTGTCCAGGTCGAGGACGTAGACGTCGTCGTTCGAGTCGATCGCGAGGGCGACGGGCAGCCTGAACTGGCCGTTGCCGGAGCCGGAGCTGCCCCAGGCGTGGAGGAAAGCGCCCGAAGGGGCGAAGACCTCGACCCTGTTGTTGTTCGCGTCGGCGACATAGAGGTTCCCGTGCGAGTCGAGGTCCGCTCCAAGCGGAGCGTTGAGCTCTCCGGCGCCTGACCCAAGGCCCCCGAGCGTGCTCGTCCACCTGTGGCAGTAATCGAAGGTCTGGATGCGGTGGTTGAAGGTGTCGGCGACGTGGGCGTTCCCCTCTGGATCGACAGCGAGCGCGGAGGGGGAGTTGAACTGGCCGACCGCAGTGCCCGGACTCCCCCACGTAGCGAGGAACTCCAAGGACATCGCGTGCGACGAGGTCGGGAAGACGAGCAGGCCCGCGAATACTGCGGCGAGGAAAGCTGGCAGAACCGGGAGGCGCCGTGGGTGCCACAGGATGTTTGGATTGGAAACCCGCACTGGTCGTACGGGCATCGGCGCGGGCCCGGAACGGTTCAATCCGCACGCTTCCGGTTAGCCGAATGTCTGACGGCTCATGCCTACGGGTTCGTAGCAAGGGCTGGCCGACTCGATCAAGCAGGTGAGGGTGCCTTTGCGAGCTGTAGAAGCGGGGCCGATCGCCGAATCGCGACGGCCCCGGCTTCCTCAGCGCTTCTCAGGAAACGATGTAGAGTTTCTCTAACGGTTCGTATAAGCCATCGAACGCTCCCAGCGCCGGACAGGCGAGTTCCCCTTCTTCGAGTTCTCCTTCTTTTGCTCCTTCTTCTTCACCCGAAGGATATGTGAGCATGCCATTGCCCGTGCCGATGTTGTGTCCAGCCCCTTCGAGCGTAAAGGTCCTTTCCGGATATTTGTAGGTACAGGTACCGAAGACTCCCGTGCAGGTAAATTTGAGCTGACTGGAGGTTTCAGTGATTTCCCCTAAGTTTAATTTAGTTTTTAAGACGAAGAAATTTGGCCTCACGGGGAGTGTCACGGTGCAGTTAGTGTGTGTGGCATTCGTACCGCATCCCGTAAAGGTATATGCCGTGGTTTGAATACCCTGGGGTTTACCTAAATCACCGATGTCCCCTCTAATTAAGCTACCTAAACATAATATGTCCGCTACATCATTTAAGAATTTGACGAGACCCACCGAATTCATGTGAAGCTCTTTATACTGGTCGGGGGTGACCTGGCAGGGCTCTTTGTGAACTTTGCACAGTGCTGTTGATTCCGCCGTTGCCGAGGCGGCAAAAACGAAGAGCAGTGCCACTATTCCGGCTGGGATGATGCGCTTGATGTTTCGCATGGTTCTCCCTCTGATCGTTGGAATGCGAACTGCCATGCATATCTGCGTCACCCAGACGTGTAAGTGAGTATGACCTGGTCGCGAGGGATATCAGCTCGCCCTCACAAGGAACCAACTGTGTTGGGGTTTTCCCCTTTTCGGATGCGCGACTTTGCGCACTCACCGATCCGCTCGCCCGGTAGTTCAACGGAGCACCTGTCCTCGAGGTCCAGGCAGCCAACGAGAAGGAGCGGGTAGAACCAGACGATGTAGAGGTAGAACCAGTGCTGCATCGTCAGCTGAACACCAATCAGAAGCGCCGCGCCGAGAGCAGCGACCTGCACGAGGCTCTTCCGCCGGGGTCGGAAAGCCAGGAACACGGAGAGAGCTCCCACGGCCGCGAGAATCGCGATGCGCAGCGGCTCTAGCCCAGCTACCTGACCCCAGATGCTGAATGGCGAGTCCCTTCCCGCCTGGTAATCGATCGTGCGGTCGTAGAAGGTCGAAAGACCGGGGTCGAGCGCGGGCCAAAGCAGCAGCACAAAGGTCGTTAGCCCGAATGCCAAGCCAAACGCAACTCCCGCGGGTGGCGCTGTAGGGGGGACCGCCTCTGAGGACGCTTTAGCGACCGGAAGGGGCGGTGGGTCCCCTGCGGCGACAGGACCCGCGGGCCAAGGCCGGTACGTCGCAAGCATCGGCACCAACACCGCCGGGGTGAACTTGGCGAGGGTCGCTAGCGCAGCCATCACGCCCCTTGCCGCTGGGCGAGCAAGGACCAGTAGTACGCCCACCAGCAGCATCGCCACCAGGGTGTCGTTGGAGTTCGAGAGCAGGGCGAACGCCGTATAGGGATAAGCGGCCCAGCCGAAGGCGAGCGTTGCCGCAAGCTTGTTGCCGGCCGGTCCGGGACGAATACGGCGGCCGAGCAGGATCAGCAGCGCGAAGGTCGCGAGATCGAAGACGACCGCTGCGCCGTGAGCGGCTGGGAGATCGTCCCAGCTCCCCGCCCAGGGCCAGATCGCCTCGAAGGGGACGTAGGCGAGGTAGTTGACCGGACCGTAGGTGTCTCCTTGGGAGACGTCCTCGGGGAAGTTGCCGTAGACCGGTTCTCCGTGGGCTACCCGGTCGGCGCCGACCACGCCCGCGTAGCCGACGTCGATCGCGCCCGAGTCGGCGACGTTGAGGCCGACCCGGAACCCGATCAGGAAAAGCGCGGCGACGAGCAGCCAGGCAGCTGGCCAGACCGGCCTGATTCCCTCGCCGCGGCCGCGTAGGCCGAGCCACAGCGCCCGGCCGAAGAGGTAGGCGAGGGGCACGTACTGGAGCGGGACCGAGACGCCGATCTCGCCCCGGTTGAAGAAGAGGTGCGAGACCCCGAAGCCGAGCAGGAAGAGGAGGTCGAGGTTGGCGAGCCGGAGCAGGCGCCTCCAGTCGAGCAGCCCGAGGAGAAAGATCGCGCAGAGCGGCAGGAAGACGTAGGGGGCGTTGAGCTTGTGGCCGAAGGCGCCCGAGTAGCCGCGCGCCATCTTCCAGGCGACCTGATACCCGGTCCAGGACTCGCGCACGAGCCCGGTTGTCGGGTCGACGACGACCAGCGCCACCTGGTCGCTTCCGGCGAACCAGGCGACCTCCCAGTTGCCGTCGACCTTTGTGGCGGTGTGGGTCAGTTTCCCGTTCTCCTCGCGCTGCTCGGCGAGCTTCGAATCCCGCGTCGCGATCCGAGTCGCTTCGGGAGCTCCAACCTCCGCGTGCGCCGTTGCCGGGAGAAGCAGGAAAGCAAGAACCAAGAGTGTGACTCCGGCGGGTGGCATGGGGCAGGGGGGTCGAGGACGTACACCTCGCCCGCAGGCCCCCCTGCCCCATGCCAGGACCCGCCGGCCAGTCACGTCAGCCCGAAGTGGTCCAGCACGACCGGCGCGACGTCGCGGAGAGTCCACTGGGCGCGTTCGGAGGCGTCCGCCGGGCCGCAGCCGACGAAGAGCAGCGGCCCGAGCGAGTCGCCGGCGAGCAGTGACCCGTGGCTGCCGCCGCCGGCGTGGGTGACGCCGCCCCAGTCCACGGCCTCGTAGCCCGGGGCCAGCGAGAGCACGAAGTCCCCCGCGTGCGGGGCCGTCAGCGCGGACCAGATCCGGGAAAGCGGGTCGGGGTAGTCCCGGCTGAGCAGCCGGCCGTCCTCGACCGTCGCCGCGATCGCGCCGAGGTCGCCCTCAAAGTCCCAACGACCGCCGCGCAGATCGACGACGGCATCGCCGGGGCCGAAGCGCAGCCTTGCCTCTCCGCGTTCGACCGTCGCCGTCGCTCCATCCGTGGGCGTGCCCGGCTCCTCTCGCACCAGCGGGTCACCGTCCGCGGACTCGAGCCGGCAGACGAGGTCGACCCCTTCGAGCACGTTCAGCCTCGCCCGCACCGCCTCCGGGTCGGCCCGCTCTCCCGCGCCCGGGAGCAGGTAGACGTGGGCGGCGCGGCCGGTCGGGCTGACCGCCAGCTGGGCCTGGTCGGGGTCGGACTCCGACGGTCTCAGCACCGACCACTCGCGCCCGAGCAGCTCCGCCAGCGGCAGCCCGCGATGCACCGGCGTCTGCGCGTGGTCGGCGAGCAGGACGACCGCGTGGTCGGCGAGGAAGTCGTCGAGGCCGCCCCCGGCCTCGACGAGCTTCGCGAAGCAGCTGTCGGCCTTGGAGATCGACTCGACGCTCGCCTCCGGTCCGTAGCGGTGGGAGTAGTTGTCGTTGTCGGGGAGGGAGAAGAGCAGAAACTCGAAGCCGTCGTGGCGCGCCAGCTCGGCGGCACAGCAGGCCGAGTAGCCGTCCCGCGAACCGGGGATCGAACTCGGCTTGCAGGGGACCTCGCTGCTCGCGTAGAGATCGCCGTAGAAGAGCTCGGCGGGTCCCCAGGTGTGGTGGCGGAACTTCAGCTGCGTCGCGTCGACCGCCCGCCGCAGGAGCCCCTCGAGCGACACCTGGTGGCGGTGGCGGCCGCGGTAGATCAGGAACGGCGTGCAGGCGGTGCGCACGCCGGCGGCGTCGAGGCGCTCGAACAGCGTCTCGGTGGTGGGATTGAGGTGTGCCAGGTTCATGTTGTAGACGAGGTCATAGAGGGCGCGGAAGACGCCGAACGCCCGGCTCGCCTCCAGCGAGGAGCCGTACTCGACATAGCGGCGCTCGAGGCGGTGGTACCAGTCCATGCCGCTGATCCAGTGGCCGTCCGCACCCTGGCCGGTGACCATCTCGGCGCAGGCGACCGGGGTCACCGAGGGGAAGCTGGAGACGCAGTCCTCGACCAGGACGCCGCGTTCGATCAGGGCGCCGAAGGTGGGTGCGCGGCCCTCGGCAACGGCGCGGAGCAGCATGTCCGTGCGCAGCGAGTCGACGTAGGTGAGGACGAGCTTCTTGGCGGGCACCGCCGCCAATCATCCTGAATCGCGAGAGGTGACCGAGGGCGCTAGCGCAGGACGCGGAGGCCGGCGTGCTTGCGCTGGGCGCGGCGGCGGCGTGAGATTCCGAGCCAGGCGAGGGCGGCGATGACGAGCAGGACCGCCGGCTCGATCAGCAGCGCGATCGCAACGACGACGAGGGCGACGAGAGAGACCAGGAAGCCGAGCGCGCCGGAGCCGGTGCCCTCGCGGCGACCGGCACCGCTGACCACATCGCTGACGATCAGGCAGGCGAATACGGCGCCCGCCATGCAGAACAGAGCCCCGGCCACTGTGCTTACGTCGGCGCTGGCGGCAAGCAGAATCCCGGCGGCGAGGGCGATGACCCCGGCCAGGATCGTCATCCGGCCGCGGGCCGAGCCGTGCGTGCCGGTGGTGCCGGCCAGCATCCCGATCGCGATGCCGATGCCGAGCTCCAGGCAGATTCCCGAGAAAGATCCCACGCGGGAAACCTAGCTCCCCGGGCGAGGCGGCGCCAATTCGGCACACTGTCCCAATGCCAGAGCCGCCCCACCGGCGTCGCGCCCATGCCCGCAGCAGCGACCTGGAGCGGTACGCCGGCCTCTTCGCGGCGCGAACGCAGGTGATGCGCTCCTCGGCGATGCGCGACCTGATGGCGGTGACCGCGCGGCCGGAGGTGATCTCGCTTGCCGGCGGCCTCCCCGACACCTCGACCTTCCCGCCCCAGACCTTCGCCGCGCAGATGACGCGGATCGCCCAAGAGTCCGCCGCCGAGGCACTCCAGTACGGGCCCACCGAGGGATTCCGCGAGACCGTCGACTGCATCGTCGAGGTGATGGGAGCCGAGGGGATGCTTCCCGACCCCGAGGACGTAATCGTCACGACAGGCGGCCAGCAGGCGATCGATCTGATCTGCAAGACGCTGGTCGATCCCGGCGACGCGGTGATCTGCGAGGCGCCCACCTACCCCGGCGCGATCCCGGTCTTCTGCAGCTACGAGGCCGACACGATCCAGGTCGAGTGCGACACGGAGGGGATGCGGATCGACGAGCTGGAGGCGGTGCTCGAGCGACTCGACGGCGAAGGGCGGCGGCCGAAGTTCGTCTACTCGGTGCCGACCTTCCAGAACCCCGCCGGCGTGACGATGTCGCTGGAACGGCGGCGGCGGCTGGTCGAGCTGGCGCGCTCGCGAGAGCTGCTCGTCGTCGAGGACAACCCCTACGGCCTGCTCCGCTTTGACGGCGAGGCCATGCCGCCGCTCTACCAGCTCGACGGCGGTGACTTCGTCGTCTACGTCGGCACCTTCTCGAAGATCCTCTCGCCCGGCATCCGCCTCGGCTGGGCGGTCGCCCCGCCGCCGGTGATGGACAAGGTCGTGCTCGGCAAGCAGGCCGCCGACCTGTGCACCTCGACCCTGACCCAGTACTTCGTTCGCGAGTACTTCCGCGACGGGAACTGGCGCGAGTACGTCGAGAGCCTGGCCGGGATCTACCGCTCCCGTCGCGACGCGATGGTCGACGCGCTTCGCCGTCACTTCCCGCCCCAAGCCACCTGGACCGAGCCCGACGGCGGCCTGTTCATCTGGGCGACCCTGCCCCCCTACATCGACACCAGCGACCTTCTGGCAAAGGCCTTGCGCGAGGACGTAGCTTTCGTTCCCGGCCAAGCCGCCTACGTCGACGGCAGCGGGCACAACTCGATGCGGCTCAACTTCTCCGCCGGAGACGAGGAGGAAATCCGCGAGGGCATCCGCCGCATCGGCAAGGTGATCGGCGAGCAGATCGAGCTGTACGGCGCCCTCACCGGCGAGCGGTCGGCGGCCTTCCAGCCCAAGCAGGGGGCGGACGAGTCGGAGTCGGAGAACGTCGTCCCGTTTCGCAAAGCCGGGGAGGGAAGCGCGTGAAGGTCGCGGTCCTCAAAGGCGGGCGGTCGCTGGAGCGGAGCGTCTCGCTGCGCTCCGGAGCTCGGGTCGAGGACGCGCTTGGCCGGCTCGGCCACGAGGTGCTCGCGCTGGAAGCGGGCGGCGAACTGGCCAAGCTGCTGAGCGCCGAGCGGCCCGACGTCGCCTTCGTTGCCATGCACGGCATGGGCGGAGAGGACGGCACCGCCCAGGAGCTGCTGGAGATCCTCGGCATTCCCTTCACGGGACCGGGCGTCGCCGCCTGCGTGCGCTGCATCGACAAGGTCCTGACCAAGCACGAGCTGCGTGCGGCGGGCATCCCCACCCCCGACTGGTTCGCGTTCAACGAGACGGCGTTCCGCGAGCTCGGAGCCGCCGATGCCCTCGAGAGCCTGGAGGAGCGGCTCGGCTTTCCGCTCGTGATCAAGCCCAGTCGCGGCGGGTCGGCCCTGGGAGTGAAGTTCGCCGAGAGCCGCGCCGACGTTCCCGGCGCCCTCGTCTCCGCCTTCAGCTACGACGAACGAGTGCTGCTGGAGCGCTTCGTCAGCGGTCGCGAGCTGGCGGTCAGCGTGCTCGGCGGCGATGCCCTTCCGGTGGTCGAGGCAATCCCCCGGCCCGGCCACAGCTACGACTTCGAAGCGCGCTATGAGATCGGCCGCACCTCCTTCGTCTGCCCCGCACAGCTTGGCGAGAGCGAGACGGTCGCGGTCACCGACGCCGCTCTGGCGGCCTACGAGACGCTCGGCTGCGCGGGCTTCTCGCGCGTCGACCTGATCCTCGGCGAGGACGGTCCGCAGGTGCTCGAGGTGAACGCCATCCCCGGCCTCACCGACACCAGCCTCCTCCCCCAGGCCGCCGAGGCCGCCGGCATGTCCTTCGAGCAGCTGGTCGAAAGAATTTTGGAGCTCGCTGTAGACAGCCTCCAGTCAAGTAGGTCGGAGGATGCAGGGAGGCTGACGAGGGGAGCGCACTAGTTAGTGCGTGACCCGAGGAAGCCGACCGAAGACTCCGAGATACGCCGGCTGGAGGCTGTCTACGAATCCTCGCCCTTGGCGAAGTCGTCCGGCGTGACCTCGTCGAGGAACTCTTTGAACTTGTCGACGACCTCCTCGGTGTCCTCGACGTCGTGCTCGAACTCGATCGCCGACTCCTCGATCACGTCCTCGTCGGCGAAGATCGGCGCCGAGACGCGGACGGCGAGGGCGAGGGCGTCGGAGGGCCGCGAGTCGATCTCCATCTCCGACCCGTTGACCGAGACCGTGATCGAGGCGTAGAAGGTGTTGTCGCGCAGTTCGGTCACGGAGACCCGCTCGCATTTGGCGTCGAGCTGGTCGAGCAGGTCGGAGAGCAGGTCGTGGGTCATCGGGCGCGGGGTCGAGGCACCCTGGAGCTTCATCAGGATCGCCGCCGCCTCGGGATGGCCGATCCAGATCGGCAGGAACTTGTTCCCGTCGACCGTCTTCAGCAAGACGATCGGCTGCTTGCCGACCATGTCGAAGCTGACGCCGTAGATCTGCATCTGCTGCACGAGTGGGCGATCCTGGATTCGAACCAGGGACCTCGTCCTTATCAGAGACGCGCTCTAACCAACTGAGCTAATCGCCCGGAGCCAAGCCGAAGGATAGCGGGGTAATCGAGGCCTAACGACGGGGCCTCAGCGACCGTTGCGGGCGAGGGCACGGGCGAGCGCCAAGGCCTCGTCGAGGTCGCCGAAACGGATCTCGACCGCGACTCCCCCACCCTTCGGTCGCACCCTGACCTCGTGGCCGAACGCCGACTCGAGCTCGTCGGTCGCATCGCGGATCGCCGCGGCCTCTTCGACCGACAGGGCCCCGGTGGAAGGGCTCTTCTCTTTCTTTGGCTGGCCAGCCAGCTTGGCCCGGTTCTCGGTTTCGCGGACCGACCAGCCGGCGCGGGCGGCGTCGCGGGCGAGGCGTCGGCGCACGTCGTTTCCCTCGGCCCCAAGGAGTGCCTTGCCGTGACCTTCGCTCAGCTCCCCCGACTCGAGCAGCTCGAGCGCCTCGTCGGGGAGGTCGAGCAGGCGGATCAGGTTGGAGACGGCGGGGCGGCTGCGCCCGACGCGGCGGGCCAGCTCCTCCCTGGAGAGGCCGAGGTCGTCGACCAGAGCGGCGCAGGCGCGCGCCTCATCGACCGGGTTGAGGTCCTCGCGGACCATGTTCTCGATCAGGGCCACCTGAAGGCGCTCGGCCAGCTCCTGGTCGCGGACGACCGCGGGAACCTTGTCCAGGCCCGCGGCCTGCGCGGCGCGCCAGCGGCGCTCGCCGGCGATCAGCTCGTAGCTGCCGTCGGGGAGGGGGCGGACGAGCAGCGGCTGGACGACCCCGTTGGCCTCGATCGAGGAGGAGAGCCCGGCAAGCGCCTCGGGGTCGATCTTCGTCCGCGGCTGGTTCGGGTTCGGCTTGATCAGCTCGACCGGCAGCTCGCGCAGCTCGCCGGCGTTCTCCGCCGTCGCCTCCGGGAGGATCGCGGCCAGGCCGCTCCCGAGGCCGCGGCGAGCCGGCTTAGCCACGGGCCGCGAGCTCCCCGGCGAGGGCACGGTAGGCCTCGGAGCCGCGAGAACGGGGCGAGTGCTCGGTCACGGGCAGACCATAGCTCGGAGCCTCAGCGACCCTGACGCTTCGCGGGATGACCGTTTCGAAGACCATTTCGGGAAAGTGCTGGCGCAGTTCCCGCTCTACGTCCTGCGCCAGGCGGGTGCGCTCGTCGTGCATGGTGACCAAGAGGCCCGACACCTCCAGGCGCGGGTTGAGCTCGCGCCGGATCGTCGCCAGCGTGTCGAGGAACTGGACGAGGCCCTCGAGCGCCAGGTACTCGGCCTGGACCGGGACCAGGACCCGATCGGCGGCGGTGAGCGCGTTGACGCTGACCGGGCCCAGCGACGGCGGGCAGTCGAGCAGCGTGTAGGCGAAGCGCTCGCGCACCGGGCCGAGCCGCTCGCGCAACCGCGTCTCGGAGCCATCGATCCGCGGTAGCTCGACAGCGGCGCCGGCGAGGTCGCGGTTGGCGGGGACCAGCCAGAGGTTGTCCGGGCCGGCCGGTCGCGCGGCCTCGGCGACCGAGACCTCGCCGATCAGGCAGTCGTAGGAGGAGGGATGCATGTCGCGCTCGCCGCCCAGCGCGACGGTCGCGTTGCACTGCGGATCGAGGTCGACGAGCAGGGTCTGGGACCCCTCCGCGGCAAGGCAGGCGGCGACGTTGACCGCGGTCGTCGTCTTGCCGACGCCGCCCTTCTGGTTCGAGATCGCGTAGACGACGCCCATCCGGCCGCAGACTAGCCCTACCCGCGGGGGCGCTTCTTGGCCATTCCCGCACGGCGCGGCAATCCGGCCGGCGTGGGACCGGTCTTGCGGAGGACGTGAAGGTGGCGGTGTTTGCTTCCCGCGAAGGGGCCGACGTGGAGGATCTGCTCGGGCCGCATGGCCAGCTCCTCGGCGGCCCGGGCGAGTTGCACCTCCTCGTCGGGGTCGCGCTTGCCCTTCCAAGCGACGAGAACGCCGTTTTCCTCGAGCAGCGGCGAGGCCAGCTCGGCCAGGGTGGAGAGCCTGCCCACCGCGCGTGCCGTGACGGCCGCGTAGGCCTCTCGCCCCTCGGCCTGCGCCAGGTCCTCCGAGCGGACGTTCAGGACTCGGGCGTTGCCGATCGCCGCCGTATCGATCGCGCGCCGGATGAATTCGCACTTGCGGCCAACGGACTCGACCAGGTCGAGCTGCGAGGAGGGCAGGGCTACTGCGAGCACCAAGCCCGGAAACCCAGCTCCAGAGCCAATATCAGCGATTCTCGGGGCGTTTCGAAGATCTGGGATCTCGAGGCCGGTGAGGCTGTCCGCAACATGCACCCGCCAGGCGCGGCCGGGCTCGGTGATCGAGCTCACCGACGCTCGCTCCTCGGCAAGCAGGCGGAGCACGGTCTCCAGCGCCGCTCGCGCCGCGGGGTCAAGCTGCGCCGTCGGGTCCGCGCTCACTCTGTGACGAGCGGTGCAACCACGACGCAGCGGTGGGGGTCGTCGCCTTCGCTGTAGGTCTCGACGCCGGAGCGGTCCTTGAGGTGCTCGTGGACGACGCGGCGCTCCTGCGCGCTCATCGGATCCATCTCCACCGAGTTGCCGTCGCCCAGGGCCTGCTCCGCGGCCCGGTCCGCGCGGGTCGTCAGCGTCTCCCGGCGCCGCTCCCGGTAGCCGGCCGCGTCGATCACAACTCGTTTCCTGTCCCTGAGTCCGCGGAAGGCCGCCTGGTAAGCCAGAAGCTGAAGCGCGTCGATCGTCTGCCCCCGTTTGCCGATCAGCAGCCCGTAGTCGTCGCCCCCATCGACCGAGGCCGTAATCCGGTCGTCGTCCTCGACGATCTCGACGTCCCCATCCAGGTCCAGCTCGTCCAGAACGCCCTCGACCAGCTCCCGAACGCGCTCTGATGGCTCCGCAGGCCAATCTGCGATCTCACCCATAAGCCGGGAGTCTATTGGCGAGAGGCTGCTGGCGCGGCGGGTCCTGTCGCCGCAGGGGACCCACCACCCCCTCCGGTCGCTAAAGCGTCCTCGGGGGCGGTTCCCCCTACGACGCCACCCCCCGCGAGAGAAGCTCGCTAAGAGACAGTTCCCTGATCCCGGCGAGCTGGGAATGCGCCTCGGTACCGAGCAGCTCTAGACCCCGGAGCTCGCCCAGGGCTGGGACGAGAAGCTTGGGCTGCCCGAGGGCCGGCGGGGAGGGGTTTGGGGACCCTCGCGAAGCGGCCCCCGGCTAGGTGACTCAGAGCCGCGAAGCGGCACCAGGTTGCACCGCCGCAGGCGGTGCAATGGGGTCCCCAAACCCCTCCCCGCCGGCCCTACTACCGTCTCTTCTTCTTTTTCCGAGGCGACGGCGGTGGCGGTTTGGCTGCCTGAATCTCCGCCGGCGTAGCCACCTGGGGGGCCGGGATCAGTTTCTGGATCGTGTACTGCTGGCCGATCGTCCAGACGTTGGTGGTGATCCAGTAGAGGACGAGGCCGGCCGGGAAGTTGATCACGAAGGGGACGAAGATCAGCGGCAGGACAAACATCATTATCCGCTGGCTTTTGTCGGCGGTGATCGCCATCACCATCCCGGAGATCAACTGCGTGCCTACGTAGAGGATGAGCAGGGCGATCAGTTCGCCGCCGGCGGCCTTGGCCGTCAGGTCGCTGATGAAGAGGAAGGAGGCTTCCGAACCGCACTCGCCGGCCTTGCACCCGATGTCCTCGGGAAGCTCGTTCTGCAGCAGATAGAAGAGCGTGATGAAAACAGGCAGCTGCGCCAGCAGCGGGATGCAGGAGGCGAAGGGGTTGACTTTGTTCTCCTGGTAGAAGCGCATCATCTCCTGCTGCATGCGCTGACGGTCGTTTTTGTATTTCGCCTGGATCTCTTTGATCTGGGGCTGCAGCGCCTGCAGGGCGCGCATTCCTTTCAGCTGTTTGTAGGTCAGCGGGATCAGCAGCGTCCGCGTCACGATCGTCAGCGCGATGATCGCGCCACCCCAGCTGAGGCCGACGCTGTCGTGGAAGAACTTGAGGACTTCGTTGGCGACGTCGATCAGCGGCTGGAGGATGTTCGCCGGGATCATGTGTGCACCTCACCGTGGTGGGTGGCGGGATCGACCGGGCCGACCCTGAGCGTGAAGCGCTTGGGGACAGGGTCGAAGCCGCCGTGGCTGAAGGGGTTGCAGCGCAGGATGCGCCAGGTGCCGAGAACAGCGCCACGCAGGGCACCGAATCGCCGCACGGCTTCGGCGGTGTAGGCGGAGCAGGTCGGCTCGTAGCGGCATCGTCGCGGCATCGAGGGGGAGATCCAGCGCTGGTAAGCGGCGATTAGGGCGAGGAGGGGCCGTTTCACGTGGAACGTCCCCCCTTGCCGCCGGCCAGCGCCTCTTCGATGCTCGCCCGCACTCCTGTCGCCCCATCGCGCTCGATCAGGGCGCCGATCTCGGGGCGGGCGAGGAGGACGAAGTCGTGACCGGGGGGGAGCCGGTCAGATGCGCCCCAAAAGGCCTCGCGCATGACCCGCTTGACGCGATTGCGGTCGACGGCGCCGCCGATCTTGCGGCTCACCGAGACGCCGAGCCTCACTTCGTCAGCCTCTTCGTTCTTGCGAGGGAACCTGTAGAGGACGAGGTAGCGGGTCGCATGTGATGATCCGTCGCGGTAGACGCGGTCGAACTCGCCGCTGCGCGAAAGGCGGCGTCGTTTCGCCGCCATCTAAGGAGTGAGGCGCTTCCGGCCTTTGCGGCGCCGACGCTTGAGGATCGCCCGGCCGCCCCGGGTGCTCATACGCGCCCGGAACCCGTGGGTCTTCGCCCGCTTCCGCTTCTTCGGCTGATAAGTCCGCTTCATCGGCCGCAGCAGTATACGGATCGTTTGAGGATTCCGAGCCAGATGAGCATCTCTCCGGCGGGTCCTGTCGCGAAGAAGCTTTCTTCGGCATTTGCGGTGGGCTTGGCTTGGCTGCCTCTACCCGTCGCTATGGTCGGCCGCTGGTGGACGATTGCGCGGCGAAATCCGAGCTTGACCGTACCTGGAGGCAAGTCCAGGTACGGCTGCGCGCGTCTGTGCCGCCATCCACTTTCCAGCTCTGGCTCGAGCCGCTGAAGGTCTCCGAGGCACGGGCGGGCGTCCTCTACCTCTCGGCACCCGACAACATCCGTGCCTGGGCCGAGCGCCGGTACACCGGACTGATTCGCGAGGCGCTGAGGGCAGGGGGCTCCGAGCTGGTCGACGTCAGCTTTGCCGAGGGGGGGAGCGACAATCCGATCGGAGCCGGTGCCGATCTCGACCTCAACGTCAACTACACCTTCGACCGGTTCGTGATCGGCGAGGGCAACCGCGTGGCCCACGCCGCGGCTCTTGCCGTCGCGGAGGCCCCGTCGGAGGCCTACAACCCACTCTTCCTCCACGGCCCCCCGGGCCTCGGCAAGACGCATCTCCTTGTCGCGATCGCCAACTACCTCGCCGCTTCTGCGCCCACCCTGGGGGTTCGCTACGCCACCGCCGAGCGCTTCACCAACGAGTTCGTCGCCGCGCTGCGCACACAGGGCGCCGAGGAGTTCAAGCGGCGCTACCGAGATCTCGACGTGCTGCTCGTCGACGACGTCCAGTTCCTCGAGGGCAAACGCCACACCGAGGACGAGTTCTTCCACACCTTCAACGCGCTCTACGAGGGCGGCAGCCAGATAGTCCTCTCCGCGGACCGCATTCCGAGCGAGCTCTCGACCCTCGAGACGCGGCTTCGCGATCGTTTCGAGTGGGGCCTGACGGTTGCCGTCGAGCCCCCCAACCTGGCGACGCGGCTCACCGTCCTGCGCCGTCTCGTTCGCGAGGCCGGAGTCGACACCGAAGGCGACGTGCTGACCGAGCTTGCGCGGCGGATCGATGCCAACGTGCGCCAGCTCCACGGGGCGCTCACCCGCGTAATCGCCCACGCCTCGCTCACCGCGAAGCCGGTCAGTACCGAGCTCGTCGACGCAGTGATCCCAAAGGTTTCGCGTTCGCGGGAAACCAGCCCGGTCGAAGAGATCCAGCACCGCGTATCGGCTGCATTCGGCATCTCGCCTGCCGAGCTTGTCGGCTCCACGCGTGCCGCCACCCCCCTGCGCGCCCGTCAGGTCGCGATCTACCTCACTCGTGAGCTAACCGATCTCTCGCTTCCCCAGATCGGGCGGCTCTATGGCGGACGGGATCACTCGACCGTGCTCAACTCGATCCGCCGGATCGAAGCTCGGTGCGGTGAGGACACCCAGCTCGCCGCCCGGGTGGAGCAGCTCCGCTCCGCAATCCACAACGGCTCAACAGGCTCTGCCTGACAGCCGACGCCGGTGTAAGAATCAGTGCCCTTCCACAGAGCAGCCCACAACCCGCGAAGCCATTGCCGAAGCGGCATGGCCCTCGCTCTCGCGCTTTTCAACAAGCCCTAATCCAACTCAAGAAGGCGTCCATCACTTGAAGCTGACAACTAAACGCGATGAGCTGGTCGCAAAGCTCTCAGTCGTCTCCCGCGCCGTCTCCACCCGCGCCGCAACCCAGTCGCTTTCGGGAATCCTGGTCGGTGTCGAGGAGGGCCGTGTCAGCCTCTGCGCAACCGATCTCGAGATGGGGCTGAAGACCGATCTGGCGGCGGAGGCGGACGGCACCGGCTCGATTCTCCTTCCCGGCCGGCTTCTGGCCGAGCTCGCGCGCTCCCTTGGCGACCCGACGGTGGAGATCGAGCTGCGCGAGTCCGAGCGCGACGTCGAGATTCGCAGTGGCGGCTCCAGCTTCCACCTACGCACCCTCCCCAGCGAGGATTTCCCCAAGCTGCCGGACGAGGAGGGCGAGCCCCTGACGATTCCCGCGGCAGCGCTGGCGGCTGCTGTCGACCTCGTCGCCGGCGCCGCGTCCCGCGACGACATGCGGCCGGTGCTGACGGGGGTCCTGGTCAGTGCCAGCGGCTCCGAGATGACCATGGTCGCGACCGACTCCTACCGGCTCGCGGTCAAGCGCACCGAGCTCGAGCAGGAGATCGGCGGCGAGCTGCAGGCCAACATCCCCGCTCGTGCGCTGCGCGAGCTCGGCCGCATCGTCTCCAGCGATGGCGTCGGGACGGTTTCGGTGGCCCTTCTCCGCAACCAGGCCGTCTTCAGGGCAGGGGAGATCCTCCTCAACACGAGGCTGATCGACGGCCAGTTCCCCAACTTTCGACAGCTCCTACCGGAGTCCTACGAGCACGACGTCAGATTGCCGCGACCGGAGCTGCTCGACGTGATCCGCCGCGTCAGCCAGCTCGCCCAGCGCAACGCTCCGCTGAGACTGTCGTTCTCCTCGGGGGAGCTGACAGTGGCTGCCTCGACCCCCGACGTCGGCGACGCCGAAGAGACGATGCCGGCGGCGTTCGAGGGCGAGACGCTGGAGATCGGCTTCAACCCGGACTTTCTGCGCGAGGGCATCGAAAGCGTCGAGGGCGACGAGGTGATGCTGCGCCTGATCTCGCCGCTGCGGCCGGGCCTGCTTCAGCCGGTCGACAACGAAGACTTCCGCTACCTGGTGATGCCGATCCGCCTCAACGTCTGAGGTTGGCCGGGTGCTGGTCACGGCCGTCGAAGCGAGGCCGCTGAGGAGCCTGGCGCAGGCGCGGGTCGAGCTCGGCCCGGGAATCGTCAGCCTCGTCGGTCCCAACGGGATCGGCAAGACGAACCTGCTCGAGGCGCTCTACTTCGCCCTCACCGGCCGTTCCTTCCGGACCGGCGACCGGCGGGACCTGATCCCGTTCGGCGAGTCCTTCGCCCGCGCCGAAGCGACGGTTCGCGACGACGACGGCATCGAGCGGCGGCTGCTCGCCTCGGTGAGCCGGGCCGAGGGTCGCCGGCACCTGCTCGACGGCAGCCCCGCCGACCCGGCCACCATCTCCTACAACCGTCCCCCCGTTGCTGTCTTCGCTCCCGACCGACTCGCCCTGATCAAGGGCCCGCCGGCGGAGCGCCGGGCTCACCTCGACGAGTTCCTCGCCGCCCGCTGGCCCGCCCGCGCCGATCTGCGCAAGCGATTCGGGCAGGTGCTCGCCCAGCGCAACGCCCTCGTCGGCCGTATCGCCTCGCACCGCGCAACGCCTGGTGACCTCGACGTCTGGGACGAGACGATGGCGGCCGCGGCCGCGCCGCTGGTGGCCGCCCGTGGTGCGGCGGTCTCCGAGCTGGCCGGGCCTTTTGCGAGCACCGCGGAGGAGCTCGGGATGGAGGGGGCCGCGAGAATCGAGTACGCGCCTCGCGCCGCGGGATCGGCCGAGGAGATCCGCGCCGGCCTGGCCGAGCGCCGTGACGCCGACATCCGCCTCGGCCGCAGTTCCTGGGGCCCTCACCTGGACGAGCTGAAGATCGAGCGCGACGGTCGCTCACTGCGCCGCTACGGCTCGCAGGGCCAGCAACGAGCCGCGCTCCTCGCCCTTCTGTTCGCCGAGCGCGACACGCTCCTTCAGGCCCGCCGCGTTGTGCCGCTGCTGCTGCTCGACGACGTCATGAGCGAGCTGGACCCGGGACGCCGGGAGCGTCTGGTCGAGCGCCTCGCGTCCGGCGGGCAGGCCCTGATCACCGCGGCTTCGATGGACTCCCTGCCGGACAGGGCAAGCGGATCCGTCGTGCGGATGCCGCTCGTCATCAGCGAGGCGGCCGCCGCGTGAGCCGGCGCAGAGCGCCGCGTCCGGCCGCGACGGCGCTGCGCGCCGCGCTCGACAGGGCAGCGCCGAAGACGCCGCTCGCCGCGCTTCAGGTTGCCTGGGCGGAGACCGTGGGGGAGCAGATCGCCGCCGTCACCAGCCCTGTCTCCGAGCGTGCGGGAGAGGCCGTGGTGAGCTGCTCGGATTCCGTCTGGGCGCAGGAGTTGGATTTGATGCAGGGACAGCTCTTGGAGCGCCTCGAGGAGCGCCTCGGAGAGCGGGCGCCCCGGAGTTTGCGGTTCCGTGTGGAAGATGACCGAAAGTAATTTAAATTACCGCGATTTGCAGGACTTTTGGCTCGCCCCGGCCGGCCCTCGAGGGACCCGAACTGGTATCCTTATGTCTACTTGCGTTTCTGCCCCGACCCTGTGCGGCACGCGTCCACGGAGTCGGGGTTTTCTATGAGAGCGGGAAGGGACTAATTGCCTGACACGACAAAGCCGGCCGCGGCGAAGAAAGACGGCTCAGCCTCCTACGGCGCCAAGGACATCACCGTCCTGGAGGGCCTGGAAGCTGTCCGCAAGCGGCCCGGCATGTACATCGGCTCGACCGGCCCTCGAGGACTCCACCACCTGGTCTACGAGGTCGTCGACAACTCGGTCGACGAGGCGCTGGCCGGCCACTGCGACGAAGTCCGTGTCGTCCTGCACCCCGACAACGGCTGCACGGTCACCGACAACGGCCGCGGCATCCCGGTCGACGAACTGAAGAAAGAGAAGCGACCGGCAGCCGAGGTCGTGCTGACGACTCTGCATGCCGGCGGCAAGTTCGGCGACGGAGGCGGCTACAAGGTCTCCGGGGGCCTGCACGGCGTCGGCATCTCAGTCGTCAACGCCCTCTCCGAGCGCCTCCACCTCGAAATCAGCCGCGACGGATTGATCTTCACCCAGGACTACGAGCGCGGCAAGCCCCAGGGCGACCTCGCCGACGGCGCCGCGACCAAGGCGACAGGCACCTCGATCACCTTCCTCCCGGATGCCGAGATCTTCGACGAGCTCGAGTTCGACTACGCGACCCTCGCCGAGCGGCTGCGCGAGACAGCCTTCCTCACCCGCGGCCTCAAGATCGAGCTGGTCGACGAGCGCGCCGCCGGGCAGACCGACACCTTTCATTACGAGGGCGGCATTGTCGACTTCGTCGCCCACCTCAACGAGAACAAGGACGCTCTGCACCGCAAGACCGTCTACTTCGAGGGCGAGACCGAGGACGGCCAGGTGGAGGTGGCGATGCAGTGGAACTCCTCCTACCAGGAATCGGTCTTCAGCTTCGCCAACAACATCAACACCCACGAGGGCGGTTCCCACCTCTCCGGCTTCCGCTCGGCGCTGACCCGCACGCTCAATGCCTACGCTCGCAGCAAAGGCCTGCTCAAAGAGAAAGACGAGAACCTCACCGGCGACGACGTCCGCGAGGGCTTGACCGCGGTGATCTCGGTCAAGCTCGCAGACCCGCAGTTCGAGGGGCAGACCAAGACGAAGCTGGGCAACCCGCCGGTCGAGGGACTGGTCAAGGAGACGGTCAACCGCAAGCTCGGCGAGTTCTTCGAGGAGAACCCGGGCGAGGCAAAACGGATCGTCGGCAAGGCGGTCGACGCGGCGCGAGCGCGCCAGGCCGCCCGCAAGGCCCGCGACCTGACCCGCCGCAAGTCGGCCCTGGAGAACTCGACCCTGCCGGGCAAGCTGGCCGACTGCACCGTCCGTGACCCCGCTTTGGCCGAGCTGTTCATCGTCGAGGGTGACTCCGCCGGCGGCTCGGCGAAGCAGGGCCGTGATCGCAACACCCAGGCGGTCCTGCCGTTGCGCGGCAAGATCATCAACGTCGAGAAGGCGCGGATCGACAAGGTCCTCTCCAACCAGGAGATCCAGGCGCTGATCACGGCCGTGGGCACCGGCATCCGCGAGGAGTTCGACGTCAAAGACGCCCGCTACCACAAGGTCGTGCTGATGACCGACGCCGACGTCGACGGCGCACACATCCGCACCCTGGTGCTCACCTTCCTATACCGCGAGATGCCGGAGCTGATCGAGGCCGGCTACGTCTACATCGCCAAGCCGCCGCTCTACAAGCTGAAGAACGGCAAGCAGGAGACCTACGTCGAGAAAGAGTCGGAGCTGGAGGAGCTGCTGCTGCGCGACAAGCTGGAGCAGGTCGAGCTGACCGACGCGGAGGGCACCGACCACAAGCTGACGGCATCGCGCTGGCAGCGCTTCAACCGGCGCCTCAAGGAGCACGAGGGCTGGGGAGACTCGCTGCAGGCGGACTTCGGCCACGAGCTGGTGCGTTTCCTCGGCGAGTCCGAAATCCTCGACCGGGGGGTCACTTCCCTGGCCCAGGTGAAGGACGTGTTGAACGGCGACGCCGGCGAGGAGGAGCCCTTCGACACCGAGATCGTCTCCGAATCCGGCGACGAGATCCTCGTCCGCGCGGTCCACCGCCGCGACGGGCTGGCCAAGGCCTTCGAGCTTTCCGCCGGGCTCTTCGAGTCGCACGACTACCGGCGCTTGATCGAGTCGCACGACGAGCTGCTCAAGCAGGTCGGTCGGCCGCCGTTCAAGCTCACCCTTGACCAGAAAGAGCGCACCGCCGAGTCGTTCGCCGACCTGCGCCGCATGGTGCTGGAACTGGCTCGCCACGGGGTCACCATGCAGCGCTTCAAGGGACTGGGCGAGATGAACGCCGAACAGCTGCGCGAGACCACGATGGACCCGGCAAGCCGCACGCTGGAGCGGGTCCGCATCGACGACGCGGCGCTGGCGGAGAAGGTCTTCGCCGACCTCATGGGCGACAAGGTCGAGCCGCGCAAGGCCTTCATTGAGCGGCACGCGAAAGAGGTTAGGTTTATCGATGTCTGAGCGCGACGCCTGCAAACCGGCGCATCTCGGGGTCCTCGGTCGCGGGTCTCGCTCACGCACCAAAGTGCGCTCGCTTCGCCCCGCTCCCTGCGTCCCCCGACCTGCTTGGTTTTCGGCGTCTTTCAAGGGACCGGTGATGTAAGTGGAGGGTGCCGACGCTCTTACCGGAGGGCGGATCGAGGAGCGCGAGCTGACCACCGAGATGCGCTCGTCGTATCTCGACTACGCGATGAGCGTGATCGTCGGTCGCGCCCTGCCGGACGTCCGCGACGGGCTCAAGCCCGTGCACCGGCGGGTGCTCTACGCGATGCACGACCTCGCCCTGCAGCCCAACCGCCCCTACCGCAAGTCCGCCTTCATCGTCGGCGAGGTGATGGGCAAGTACCACCCGCACGGCGACAGCGCGATCTACGACACGCTCGCCCGCATGGCGCAGCCCTTCTCGCTGCGTTACATGCTGGTTGATGGCCAGGGCAACTTCGGCTCGATCGACGACGACCCGCCGGCGGCGATGAGGTACTGCGTCGCGGGGGATACCAGGATCGCGACACCCGATGGAACAGTACGGATCGACTCGATCGTTCCGGGCGCGGAGCCCAACTCCGACTCAGTCGTCGACCTCGACGTTTTGGATCGGCTCGGCCGTCCGGCGAAGGCCTCCAGGCTCTTCCACTCAGGCGATCACCCAACGCTCCGCCTTCGCACGGCCCAGGGTCATGAGGTCACGGGCACTCACAACCATCCGGTTCTCTGTCTCGTGGACATGGCGGGTGTCCCCCTGCTCCTCTGGAAGCTCCTCGAGGAGATATCGCCAGGCGACCGGGTGCTTATTTCTCGCACGCCTCATGCGCTCGATGAGACGTTGACGTCGAGCGACGAAGCGCTTGCCCTTCTGGCGGGTGCATTCGTGTCCGAGGGGTGGATCAGCGCTTCCCGCGCGGGCTTCAACAACATCGACAGAGAATTCTTCGACCAAGTCCTTTCAGCGTATGACGCGGTCGTCGGAGGCACTAGGTACGTTTCGACGCGCAGAATCGCCTCCGGCAGCACGCTCTACGAGTTCGATGTCCAGAATCTGGAATTCCTCCGGAAGAGCCCACTGGGCAAAATGCCCGGGACGGCACGCACGAAGTGCGTGCCGGAGTTCGTCTGGTCCTCCAGTGCCCGCTTCAAGCGGACTTTCCTGCGCTCGTTGTTCACCGGCGACGGGTCGTCTTCACGCCTCCCGCGGAACACGATTCAGGTCTCCTATTCGACCTATAGCGAACAGCTCGCCCGCGATGTCCAGCTGCTGCTGCTCGAGGCGGGGGTGGTCTCCCGCATTTGTCGCTACGAGAAGGGCGAGTTCAAGCTCGTAATCAGTAACCGCCGCGACGCCCGGATCTTCTCAGCCAACGTCGGCTTCCTTGGCAAGAAGCAGAGGAAGCTCGAGAGAGATCTAGCCACGATTCCCGAGCGAAGCAGAGCTCTCAGTCACGATCACGTGCCCTTCATGGCCGACTACATCCGCTCGGACAGCGAATCGAAGTGGACCGATCGCGACTGGCTCCAGCGGCATAACGTCGACCGGATCGAGCGTTGGGAGCAGGGCGGAACGGCGATCCTGGAGCGCATCTCCTCACCAGAGGTTCGTGAGGTTGTCAGCCCGCTGGTCACGGGCGACTACTTTTACGCCGAGGTCGAATCGGTCGTCGATGCCGGAGTGCAGCCGGTTTTCTCGATCCGAGTTGAGACCGACGACCACTCTTTCTTGACCAACGGCTTCGTCAGCCACAACACCGAGGCGCGCCTGGCGCGGCTCTCGACGGAGATGCTGCGCGACATCGACGCTGAGACGGTCGAGTGGGGCCCCAACTACGACGAATCCCAGCAGGAGCCGCTGGTGCTGCCGGCGCGCTTCCCGAACCTTCTCGTCAACGGGTCTTCCGGGATCGCGGTGGGGATGGCGACGAACATCCCGCCGCACAACCTCAGCGAGTCGATCGCCGCGGTCAAGGCCTACATCGCCAACCCGGGCATCGACCTGGCCGGGCTGATGGAGCACGTCAAGGGACCGGACTTCCCCGGCGGCGGGATCATGAGCGCCGAAGGAATCGCCGAGGCCTACGCCTCCGGCCGCGCCTCGGTCCGGATCCGGGCTCGCGCGCACGTCGAGCCGATCAAGGGCGGCCGCGACGCGATCGTCGTCACCGAGCTGCCCTTCATGGTGAAGAAGGGCGGCGACGGCGGGCTGATCACGAAGATCGCCGACCTCGTCCGCGAGAAGAAGATCACCGGCGTCTCCGACCTGCGCGACGAGTCGGACCGCTCGGGCATGCGGCTGGTGATCGAGACCAAGCGCGGCGGCGACCCGCCCGAGGTGGTGCTCAACCAGCTCTACAAGCGCACGGCGATGCAGAGCACCTTCGGGATCAACATGGTCGCCCTGGTCGACGGGGTGCCGCGCACTCTCGGCCTCAGAGAGCTGATCGAGCACTACGTCAGCCACCAGCGCGAGGTCGTCATCCGCCGCACCCAGCACGAGCTGCGCCGGGCCGAGGCGCGCGCCCACATCCTCGAGGGCCTGCTGATCGCCCTCGACAACCTCGACGCGGTGATCGAACTGATCCGCGGCTCGGCAGACACCGAGACGGCGAAAGCCGGCCTGGTCGGTCGCTTCGAGCTGTCCGAGGAGCAGGCGCAGGCGATCCTCGACATGCGCCTCGCCCGCCTCACCGCGCTGGAGTCCGACAAGCTCCGCGAGGAGCACGAAGAGCTCTCCAAGCGCATCGCCGAGCTGCGCTCGATCCTCGGCGACCCCGCCCGGATCGACGCGGTGATCGTCGAGGAGCTCGACGAGGTCGACAAGCGCTTCGGCGACGAGCGCCGCACCGAAGTGACCCACTTCGAGGGCGACATGAACATCGAGGACATGATCGCCGACCAGCAGATGGTGATCTCGATCACCCATTCCGGCTACGCGAAGCGCCTCCCGCTCGCCACCTACCGCCAGCAGCACCGCGGCGGCCGCGGCGTGATGGGCATGGACATGAAGGACGACGATTACATCGAGCACCTGCACATCTGCTCGACCCACGACTTCCTGCTCTTCTTCACCAACCGTGGCAAGGTCTACCGGCTCAAGGTCTACGAGCTGCCGGAGGGTGCCCGCACCGCGAAAGGCCGCGCCCTGGTCAATGTGCTGCCGCTGCGCGACGGCGAGAAGGTAACGGCCGTGATCCCGACCCGCGACTTCAGCGAGAACCGCTACCTGGTCTTCGCCACCGCCCAGGGCCTGGTCAAGAAGACCGAGTTCAAGGCCTACAACACGCCGATCCGGGCGGACGGGATCATCGCGATCAAGATCCGCGACGCCGACGAGCTGGTCCAGGTGCGGCTGACCTCAGGCGACGACGACATCCTGCTGGTCTCCAAGTCGGGCCACGCCTCGCGCTTCTCCGAGGAAGCCGTTAGGCCGATGGGTCGTGACACGAGCGGCGTCAAGGGCATGAACGTCTCGGCCAAGATCAACGGCAAGGCCAACCGGGTCCTGGCGATGGACATCGCCCGCGACGACTCGGAGCTCTTCGTCGTCACCGAGAACGGCTACGGCAAGCGGACCTCGGTCGCCGAGTACCCGATCAAGGGACGCGGGACCAAGGGCGTGCTGACCGCGAAGCTGACCGCGAAGAAGGGCGGCCTCGCCGGCGCCCTGATCGTCCGCGAGCACCAGGACCTGCTCTTCATCTCCCAGAACGGCATGGTCCAGCGCACCCCCGCCGGCGGCATCTCCCAGATGGGCCGCCCGACCCAGGGCGTGAAAGTGATGAACATGAAGGACGACGACTGCGTCTCGGCCGTCGCCCTGGTTATCGACGACGATTCCGACGAGGCAGAGAGCAGCGGGCAGGAGGAGTTGGCGGCGGAGGAATGAGGGATTGGATGTCCCTCGCCCTGACAAGTGCCTCGCTAATTAGCTCGGCACTTTGAGTATCCGCCAGTTCGAGGGACATCCAATCCCTCTACCACCGGCGTCGATTTCCAGCTGACAGCTACCCGCCCATAGTCGAATCGGCCCGCACGGCCCGCGTTCTGCCGAGTCTTGGCTTACGAGCTGAGGAGGTAGTTCGCGATCGTGACGCAGCCCGAGAGGTGCTTGGGGCCGGCTTCGGGGTCATAGCCGCCGCTGCGAGTCGCGTTCCAGCATCCAAGGTCGTCGACCTCAACTCGATAGGTAACGTCGCCGCTACCGCCTTGGGCTTCGCTGCGAGGGCAAGTCCAGACTTGGTCATGGAGGTGGCGGCACGAATCGCCCGTCACCGAGCTGCCGACCGAGCTGTGCAGCGCTCCCTCGTCGATGCCGAGGATTGCCGCCGGCCGAAAGGCAAAGAAGGTCAAGAAGGCAAGAACCAGCAGCCCCGCCACGGCCATCCGCCGCGCCCATCGTAGGCCCCGCATGCGCCGAGAGTTTACGCGTCGGGTCGAACTGTTCGGCCAGGAACAGCTCGAAGAGTAGGCACCTGTGGGACAGGGACGGGGGACCCTCTCCCCAAAACACTCAAGCGCGGCTCCTGCCGCGCGTTTTGGGGAGAGGGTCCCCCGTCCCTTCCCTACGCAGCTGCCGGAAGGTACTGCTGCCAGGCTTCCGGAATGGAGGGGCTGGCCACCTGGATGAAGACCGTCGGCCCCGGGGCCTTCGGGGTGGTCTGGGGATGCATGTGGATCTCGCGGGGGAGGCGGTTGCCCTTGCGGCGGTTGCAGCTCGCGCAGGCGGCGACGATGTTCTCCCAGACCGATTTGCCGCCGCGACTGCGCGGGATCACGTGATCGACGGTGAGGCCCGACTTGCGCGAGCCGCAGTACTGGCAGGTCCACGAGTCCCGCGCGAGAACCGCACGGCGGGTGATCTTCCTCCTGTGCGCTTCGCGCGGGATCCGCACGTAGTTGACGAGGCGGATCACGTCGGGCCGCTCCATCGTCATGTGCTCGGAGTGGATGGCGCCCTCGCGCCGCTCCAAAAGCTCAGCCTTCTCCTTGAGCAGCAGCACAGCAGCTCGTCTCAACGTGCATACGTTGATCGGCTCATACGTCGCATTGAGTACAAGCACACGTGCCATCTTGCTCGGGAATTCTACGCACGCCGGTGTTTGGAGCCCAGGAGGGCATCCCCTCGGACGGGCGGATACTCAAAATGCCGGGCTAATTAGCCCGGCATTTGTCCGGACGAGGGGATGCCCTCCTGGGCCTTACGCCACGGGATAGGAGCCCAGAATTCGGACCGATTCAGCCTTCGTTTCGAGAGCTTCTACTGCCTCGGCAACGGGCTGCTCCTCTACCGCCCCCTCCAGATCGCAGAAGAACATGTAGCGGCCTAGGCCGCTGCGGAGGGGGCGAGACTCGATGCGGGTGAGGTTGACGGCGCGGGAGGAGAACTCCTGCAGGGCCTCGACCAGGGCACCGGGATGGTCTTCGCCGAGCTCGGAGAAGACCAGTGACGTCTTCCAGGCTGAGCCGTCTTTGGGCTCAGTCCCCGCCGGGGCGATCCAGACGAAGCGGGTGACGTTGTTGGCCTCGTCCTCGATGTTTTCGCGGAGGATCGTGCAGCCGTAGAGCTCGCCGGCTGAGCGGGCGCCGATCGCCGCCCAGGGCTCGCTCGACTCGGCGACCTGGCGCACCGCCTCGGCCGTGCTGTTGACGCTGCGCCGCTCGGCACCGGGAAGGCTCTCGCGCAGGAAGCGGGCGCACTGAGCGAGCGGCTGGGGGTGGGAGAGCACGGTCGCGATCTGTCCGAGATCGATCTCCTCCCGGGCGATCAGCTGCGCCCGCACCGCGAAGTCGTGCTCGCCGGCGATCGTCACGGCCTCCGTGTCGAAGGCGAGGGTGTCGAGGGTGCTGCGCACAGAGCCCTCGATCGAGTTCTCGAACGGAACCAGGGCCCGGTCGGCTTCGCCACGCTCGACGGCGAGGATGGCGTCGTGCACGGTCGCCGTTCGCAGCGGCTCGAATCGCCCGTCCGGCCCGAGCGCCTCGCGCAGGGCGTCCTCGGTGAAGGTCCCCGCCGGCCCCAGGTAGGCGATTCGCATCGGGCCCCTATTCGAAGGTGACCGAGTAGCTGGCTTCGTTGTTTGTGGAAACCCGCTCGCCGGGCACGGTGTCGACGTTGACTTCCAGCGTCGTTTCGCCCTTCGGAGCCGGCGTCAGCGGAATCGAGACGCTCCCCGTTTCCCCCGCTTCGATGCTGTCGATCGTTCCCGAGAGCGTCGTGCCGCCGCTGACGGTTACCGAGACGTCGATCCCATTCTCGGCCGATTCGCCCTGGTTCTGCACCTGGACTTCGACTTCGGGGGCTCCTTCGCTGACGACGGAGGTGGTCGATTCGGCCGAGAGTTCGGTTTCGTTGACGCTTGTGCCGAGGAGGCCAAGGCCATGCACCCCCGAGGTCGCCGCACCGGTCGCTCCGCTGACCGAACCGAGTGCGGCACTCACCTCTTCTTCGTCGAGCCAGACCGTCCCGTCGGGGACGAAGACGCTCTTCGGCACGTCGCTCCCCCCGATCCCGTTGTCGGCGAGGACGGCGTTGATTTCCGGGCGTACGACCGCTGCGTAGAGGACGTCGCTCGCGGCGAGCGTCTGCATCTGCTTGGCGATGATCGCCGTCGCTTTCTCCGAGCCGACGTCGCCCAGCGCGGTGCTGATCTGGTCGGCGATTTCGTTCATCGCGCTGCTGCGGAGCACGTAGACCAGTTCGAGCGTGTCCTGGGCGTTGCCCATGTCGCCCGGCGCATCCAGGCCGTCGACCCGGCTCGCGTAGTTGTCCATCGCGCTGCGGTCGGCGTTGACCTCGGCGACGAACTCGGTCACCGAGAGGCTCCCCGGGTCGTCGAGCTTGTCGAAGAGCGCCTTGCTGGTCTGGTCGGTCTCTTCGACGATCTGGGTGACGTCGCGCGCGTAGTCGCTCAGCGCCCGGTCCTTGCGCGCGTCGAGGCAGCCCTTGATGCCGAGGACCAGCAGGATCAAGACAAGCAGGCCGCCACCGAGGGCAAGGCCACGGCGGATCAGGATCTGTTGCCGTTCGGGCCGGCGTGGTGGCCGTGACCGGCGTCCCGGTCGGTTTGCGGGGGAATCCTCCAAGGGAATCTGGCTCTCCAAAGCTGGGTTGGCTGGGGCGAGAGTATGAACGCTGCCGTGGTCGTCGTGCCAAGAAGCGCAGCAAGCACCCCGTTTCCGGGGACGCCGCCCCCGTTCTTCGCCGCGCAGGAGTGCTGTCCTGCGCGGCGAACCGGGGAGTGACGTGGTCGGCTCGCTCGTCCTCAACCGCTTTCTGATCGAGCGCCGCATCGGCAGCGGCGGCTTCGGCACGGTCTACGAGGCCTGGGACGGTCGCCTCGAGAGGCCGGTCGCGGTCAAGGCGATCGAATCGACCGGCTCGAGAGGCTCGCAGCGCGTGCTGCGCGAGGCGCAGGCGGCCGCGAGACTGAACCACCCGGGCATTGTCACCCTCTACGAGATGGGCGAGGAGGACGGCAACGCGCTGCTCGTCACCGAGTTCGTCGATGGGTCGACCCTGGCCCAGCTCAACCGCGACCGCGAGCTCAGCGACCGCGAGGTGGGGGAGATCGGCGCCGACCTCTGCGAGGCGCTCGACCACGCCCACTGTCGCTCCGTCGTCCACCGCGACATCAAGCCCCAGAACGTCCTCGTCACCGAGGACGGGGAGCCGCGCGCAAAGCTGATGGACTTCGGGGTCGCTCGCCTCGCCGGCGCCACCGCTCTGACCGCGCCGGGCGACGTGGTCGGCACCCTCGCCTACATGGCGCCCGAGCAGGCGGAGGGCCGCGACGCCGGCCCCGAGGCCGACGTCTACTCGCTGGCGCTGATGCTGTACGAGTGCTGGAGCGGCGAGAACCCGAACCGGCGCTCCACCCCCGCCGCGACCGCACGCGCGATCGGCGCCCACCACCGGCCGCTGCGCCGGCTGCGTCCGGACCTTCCCCGTGAGCTGACCGACGCCGTCGACGGCTGCCTGGAATCCCGCCCCGGCAGGCGGCCCTCGCTGGAGGAGCTGGGAGAGGCGATCGAGGATTCGCTCGACCGCCTGGCCGAGCAGCCGCCTCGACCGGAACGCTCGCTGCACCTGCGCCTTGCGGCGGTTGCCGCCGCCGCGGTTCTGGGAGCCTGGCTCGCCGCCGGTCACGGCGTCCTGCTCCCGTAGGATTCGAGCCGGATTTTCCAACCGGGTGCCGGCCTCGCCCGCGAGAAGGAGCCACCGATCAGCGTTCTACGCAACCTTGAGAGTCGGATCGAAGGCCTCGTCGAGGGGGTGTTCAGCCGTGCTTTCAGTTCCGAGGTGCAGCCGGTCGAGCTGGCCCGCAAGCTGGCGAAGGAGATGGACTCCCACAAGACGGCCGGGGTCGCGCGTGTCTACGTGCCGAACGAGTACACGGTCTACCTCTCCAGCAAGGACCGGGCCAAGCTCGAGGGCTACGAGCGCTCCCTCGAGCAGGAGCTCTCCGGCTACCTGCTGGAGCACGCGCGGCGCCGCAGCTACGACCTGCTGACCCGGCCGGCGGTCGAGTTCAAGACCGACGAGCGTTTGCGACTGGGCGAGTTCGGGATCCAGACGCGGCTGGTCAAGCCGCCCGCGCACGAGGGCGAGGCGCCCCGGCAAGGGGAGGAGGGCCACACGATGGTCTACTCGGCGGTGAAGCAGGAGGCCGCCCCGGCGAAGAGCCCCGAGCAGCGAGCCCAGGCGCTGGTGGCGACCCGCGCCGTCGTCTCTCTGGAGGATCGTCGCTATGTGCTGGACGGCCCGCGAGCCACGATCGGGCGCTCGAAGGATGCCGAGTGCGTGCTCGGCGACCCCAACGTGTCGCGCCGCCACGCCGAGCTGCGCCGCTCGGCGACCGGCGACTGGACGATCGCCGATCTGGGGTCGACCAACGGCATCAAGGTGAACGGGAGGCGGGTCTCCTCGACCCGCCTCAGCCCGGGCGACCAGGTCACCGTCGGGACCACGACCTTCCTGTTCGACATCGAGCAGTAGGCCGCGTGGACTACGACCCGATCTCGGTTGCGCTCAAGTTCGGCTTCCTCGCCGTTCTCTACCTGTTCCTGCTTTGGGTCGCCCGGGGAGCGCTCAAGGACGTACGGCGCACGGCGATGCCCGCTTCCGACGCAACCGGGTTCCACCAGGTTGCCGCGGTCGCACCGCAACCGGCCCCCGACGTCTGGCTGGTCGCCGACCGCGGCGGCGGCCTCGAGCCCGGCGAGCGCTTCGACCTGATCGGCGGCCTCTCGATCGGCCGCTCGGCCGACGCGGACGTGCGCATAGACGACCGCTATGCCTCCGGCGTACACGCCAGGATCTTCAGTCGCGATGGCCGTACCTACATCGAGGACATGAACTCGACCAACGGGACCCAGCTCAACGACGCGACCCTCAGCGGCGAGGCGGAGCTGATCGACGGCGACGTGGTCAGGATCGGCGACACCGAGCTCAGGTTCGAGGCACAGGCATAGGCGAGAGATGCTGCGCATAGACGACCAGGCCTTCCGCACCGACACCGGCCGCCAGCGCAACGCCAACGAGGACTCCTTCTTCGTCCGCCCGCCGATCTTCGTCGTCGCCGACGGGATGGGCGGCGCGCAGGCGGGCGAGGTCGCCTCCCGCGCCGCCGCCGACGCCTTCGACATCGACCTGCCGGACGGCCCGGCCGAGCAGGTCCTGCGCGAGACGATCCTCGCGGCCAATCGGCGCATCCACGACCTCGCCCGCGAAGACCCCTCGCGGGCCGGAATGGGGACGACCCTGACGGCGGCGATCGTCAACTCCGAGCGCGAGGAGGTGGCGATCGGGCACGTCGGCGACAGCCGCGCCTACCGCCTGCGCGGCGGACGGCTCGACCAGCTCACTCGCGACCACTCCCTGGTCGAGGAGATGCGCCGCAAGGGCCAGCTCACCGACGCCCAGGCCGAGGACCACCCACAGCGCTCGATCATCACTCGCGCGCTCGGCCCCGAGCCGGAGGTCGAGCCCGACGTGCACACGGTGTCCGCCGGCCCGGGGGACGTCTTCCTGATCTGCTCGGACGGCCTGACGACGATGCTGGGGGAGGCCCAGATCGCGAAGCTGCTCACCGGCGCGACGACGATGCAGGCGGCAGTGCGCGCCCTCATCGACGAAGCCAACCGCGCGGGCGGCCGCGACAACATCACCGCCCTCGCCTTCCGGCTCGAGGACGCCGCAGCGCCGCAGCGCCGCCCAGAGGGCGCGACCCTGATCGGGCCGAGCGCGGAGGAGGCAGGTCTCACCGCGACCGAGGTGCGGCGCCGGGCCGCGGCGGCAGCGGCGCAAGGCCGCCGCGAGGCGCTGGCGGCGAAGCCGCCCCGGCGCCGGCTGCGCCGTGCGGCAACCGCAATCGGCGTCCTCGCGGTCCTCGCGGCGCTGGCCTTCGGTGCCTGGTACGGAAACCGCCAGGTCTGGTTTCTCGGCACCGACGACGGCGGACGCGTCGCCCTCTATCGCGGCCTGCCGTACGAGCTTCCGCTTGGGATCTCCCTCTACGACGAGCGTTACGCGAGCCCGGTCCAGACCGGGTCGCTGCCGCCGCGCCGCCGCGCCGCCGTCACCGGGCACGACCTGCGATCCCGCGCCGACGCGGTCTCGCTGATCGAAGACGTCGAAAAGTCCCAAGGGGCTCGATGAGCGCGAGAAACCGGGAGCTGACCGCGCTCGTCCCGGTCGCCCTGCTGCTCACCGCGGGCTTCGCCGCGGTTTTCGCCCAGGAGGGTGCCCGGATCGACGACGCCAGCCTCGTCTACGGCGCCTACTTCCTCGCAGTCTGCCTGGCCGCACACATCTACCTGCGCGTCCGGCTCCCCGACGCCGACCCCTACCTCTTCCCGCTGGTCGCGCTGCTGACCGCGTTCGGCCTGGTGATGATCTACCGCATCGACCCCGACCTGGCCCGCGACCAGGCCAACTGGTTCGTGCTCGGGCTCGTCCTCTTCGCCCTCACGATCCAGTTCCTGCGCGACTACGACGTGCTCGAGCGCTACCGCTACACGATCGCCGTGGTCGGCCTGCTGCTGCTGCTGGCGCCGCGCCTGCCGGGAATCGGGCAGCAGGTCAACGGCGCCTTTCTGGGGGTCAAGATCGGGCCCCTGGCTTTCCAGCCGGCCGAGTTCTCGAAGATCTGCCTCGTCGTCTTCCTCGCCAGCTACCTGCGCGAGCACCGCGAGGTGCTGATCGTCGGCGCCCGCCGCGTACTCGGGGTGACACTGCCGCCGCTCAAGCACTTTGGCCCGATGCTGGTGGTCTGGGGCGCGTCGATGTTCATGCTCGTCTTCATCCGCGACCTCGGCAGCTCGTTGATGTTCTTCGCCGCCTTCCTCGCCCTGCTCTACGTGGCGACCGGCCGCTTCTCCTTCGTCGCGATCGGGATGGCGATGTTCCTCGTCGGTGCCTGGTTCTTCGCCTCGACCGTGCCGCATGTGCACGACCGGGTTGAGATCTGGCTCGACCCCTACGCCCATCCGAAGGGCAGCGGGTACCAGATCCTCCAGTCGATCTTCGCCCAGGCCGACGGCGGGCTCTTCGGCAAGGGCTTCGGGCAGGCGCTGATCACGATCCCCGGCACCGACAACGCCCTGCTGCCCGCCGCCCAGACCGACACGATCTACTCGCTGATCGTCAACGAGCTCGGCCTTTTCGGCGCCTGCGGCGTGGTGATGATCTACCTCCTGATCGCCGCCCGCGGGTTCAAGATCGCCCTGATCGCCGGCGACGGCTTCTCGAAGCTGCTGGCGACCGGCCTGACCGCGGTCTTCTCGATTCAGGCCTTCGTGATCATCGGCGGCGTGACCCGGGTGATCCCGCTGACCGGTGTCACCCTGCCCTTCATCAGCTATGGCGGCAGCTCGATCGTCGCCAACTTCGTCCTCCTGGCCCTGCTCCTGCTCGTCTCCGACCGGGCCCGGCGCGAGGCTGGAGCCGAAGCCCGTCTCGGCGGCCTCGCCCTGGAGGGCCGGTGAACCGCCAGATCGTCAAGCTCTTCAGTCTGGTCGTCGCCCTCTTCGCGGTGCTGATCGGGTTCACCTCGTACTGGTCGGTCTTCGACGCCGAGGCGCTGGAGGAAGAGGACGCCAACACACGCCCGCTGTTCGAGCAGCAGCAGATCAAGCGCGGCCGGATCCTCGCCGCCGACGGAACGGTGATCGCGCGCTCGGTCCCCAAGGGGAGGGGGGAGTCGTTGCGTTACGTGCGCCGCTACCCGGAGGACTCGCTCTACGGGCACCCGATCGGGTACAGCTTCGTCGAAGAGGGCGACAGCGAGTTCGAGCAGTTCCACAACGACGAGTTGGTCGGCAACGACTCGGAATTCACCTCGATCCTCGACGAGCTGCGCGGCCACACCCAGGAAGGCAACGACATCGTCACCAACCTCGACCCGGCCGCGCAGGTGGTTGCACTGGAAGGCCTCGCCGCGGCCGGCTTCGGCGCCGTGGTGGCGATCGAGCCGCAGAGCGGCCGCATCAGGGTGCTCGCTTCAAACCCGTCCTTCGACCCCAACCGCGTGCCCTACGAACTGACCGAGCTGAACGAAAACGAACTGGAAGCGCCGCTGCTGAACCGGGCCACGCAGGGCCAGCGCCCGCCCGGCTCCACCTTCAAGGTGGTGACCGCCGCCGCCGGACTCGACAGCGGCACGATCACGCCGGAGACGACGATCGACGCACCGGGTGTCTTGGACGTCCAGGGGCTGGAGCTGCACAACGACTTCGACGAGGACTTCGGCCCGATCGCCCTCGACACCGCGCTGACCAACTCGGTCAACACCTGGTTCGCGCAGCTCGGCGAACAGGTCGGACAGGACACGCTGTTCGAATACATGGACCGCTTCGGCTTCAACACCAAGCCGGCGATCGACCTCCCCTCCGACCAGCTCTCGACCAGCGGCATCTTCGAAGAAGGGGAGCTGCTCGGTCCCAACGACCCGATCGACATCGCGCGGGTCGCGATCGGCCAGGAGCGCCTGCTGGCCACCCCGCTGCAGATGGCTGAGGTCGCGGCGGCGATCGCCAATGGCGGCAAGCTGATGAAGCCGCAGATCTGGAGCCGGGTCGTCGACCCCGATGGCCGCGTCACCGATCGCCTCGACCCCTCCGAGTACAGTCAGCCGATCAGCGAGGAGACGGCGGCGGAGCTGAACACCGCGATGCAGGGCGTGGTCAGCGAAGGGACCGGCACCAACGCGGCGATCCCGGGCGTGACGGTCGCCGGCAAGACCGGAACGGCGGAAACTCCCTACAACGACTCCTGCGGCGGTGGCACCGACGAGAACCAGGCCTGGTTCATCGGCTTCGCCCCCGCCGAGGACCCCCAGATCGCGATCGCGGCGACGGTCGAGTGCACGACCCAGTTCGGCAACGACGTCGCCGCGCCGATCTTCCGCGACGTGGCGGAAACCATTCTCGCCGGAGGCTCGGGGCTTGGCTGAGGTGAGGGAGGGCGCGGTGGTCGACGGGCGCTACCGGATCGAGCGGAGGATCGGCTCGGGGGGAATGGCAGACGTCTGGCTGGCCGAGGACACGCACCTGCAGCGCCAGGTCGCGCTCAAGGTGCTGCACGGTCGCTTCGTCCAGGACCGCGAGTTCGTCGAGCGCTTCCGCCGCGAGGCCGAGGCGGCGGCCGGCCTCCAGCACCCCAACGTCGTCTCCGTCTTCGACCGCGGCGACGTCGACGGCACCTACTACATCGCGATGCAGTACCTGGAGGGCAGCTCGCTGAAGCAGCTGATCGACGGCGGCCTCACCCCAGAGCAGGCGGCCGGCCTGATCCGCCAGGTGCTCGAGGGCGCTCGCTTCGCTCACCGCAACGGCGTCGTCCACCGCGACCTCAAGCCGCAGAATGTGATCGTCGACGCCGACGGCAAGGCGACGGTGACCGATTTCGGCATCGCCCGCGCGGGCGTCTCGGAGATCACCCAGACCGGCTCGGTGATGGGCACGCCTCACTACCTCTCCCCCGAGCAGGCTCAGGGCCAGGACGTCACCGCCGTCTCCGACCTCTACTCGATCGGCGTGATGCTCTACGAGGCCCTGACCGGCCGGGTGCCGTTCGAGGGCGAGTCCGCCGTCGCCGTGGCGATGAAGCAGGTCTCCCAGGCGCCGCAGCGGCCGAGCTCGATCGACCCGAAGGTCTCACCCGCCCTCGACGCGGTCGTGATGAGGGCGCTGGAGAAGGAGCCCGGCCAGCGCTTCCAGAACGCCGACGCCTTCATCGCCGCTCTCGACGCGGCCCTGCGCGATCCCGCCGGCGGCGCCGAAGGCACGGCGGCCTTCGCACCGCTGCCGCCGGTCGTGGCGACCCCCTCCGAGCCTGTGGCGGAGGGGTACGACGAGGAGGCAGAGGAGCGCAGGCGAAGGCGCCGCCGCTGGCTGCTCGTAGCGGCGGCCGTGTTGATCGGCGCCCTCGTCGGCTTCGCGCTGACGCGCGACACGACGACCGAGGTGCCGAACGTGAAGGACAACGATCTCAACGTGGCGATCTCCCTGCTCCAGCAGAACGGCTTCGAGGTCGGCGAGGTGAAGCGGGTCGAGCGCGAAGCTCCGGCGAACACCGTGCTCGAGCAGGACCCGCTCGCCTCGCCCCCGGCAAGCGAGGCCTCTCTGGACTGCGCCTTCCTCTCCTTCTTCTGCTCGAAGCCGAAGGTCGTGCTCACGGTGAGCTCCGGCCCGGGGACCGGCAAGATTCCCTCGACCGCCGGTCTGACAGCGGCTGCGGCCGAAGCCGAGGTCGAAGACGCGGGCTTCGACCCGCGAATCGAAAAGACGATCTCCGAAAAGGTGGAACAGGGCTTGGTGGTCAACTCGCTGCCCTCCGGTGGCTCGACGGCGACCAAGGGAAGCGAAGTCATTCTCAGGGTTTCCACAGGTCCGAAGCTGGCCACCGTGCCGGTCCTGGTGGGCACCCAGCGATCTGTCGCGGTGCAGCAGATCCGCGGCCGCGGCTTCGTGCCCAGCGTCGAAGAACGGGAGAGCTCCTCGCCCGCCGGCGAGGTGATCGACCAGGCGCCGAATGCCGGCTCGAAGCTGCCGGCCGGCTCGACGGTCTCGATCGTCGTCTCCAAGGGCGAAGAGAAATCGACGGCCCCGAACGTGATCGGCCAGCTGCGTTCCGAAGCCGTGGAAGCCGTGCGCGCCGCCGGCCTGAAGCCGACTGTCTCCGAACAGCCGACCGAAGTCCCCTCGCAGGTCGGCCGCGTCACCGACCAGTTCCCGCCACCGGGGTCCGAACTGAAGCCCGGCGACACCGTGAGCCTGGTGGTCGGCACGGCTGCCGCCGGCGCCACCGAACCCGAAGCGGGGGAACTCGAATGAGGGTCGCGGTCCTCAGTGGCGGCCGCTCCTCCGAGCACGACGTCTCGTTGCGCTCCGGCGAGGCGGTGGCGCGGGGCCTGGAGGAAGCCGGTCACGAGTCGCTGCGGGTGACGATCTCACGCCAGGGAGCGTGGAGCTGCGGCGGCGCCGAGGTGACGCTGACGCCGCGCGGAGGACTGCTTGGCGCCGAGGCCGCCTTCCCCGCCCTGCATGGCCCCTTCGGCGAGGACGGCAGCGTCCAGGGCCTGCTCGAGTGGCTCGAGCTGGCCTATGTCGGCTCCGACGTGCTCTCCTCGGCGATCTGCATGGACAAGCTGACGCTGAAGCGGCTCTTCGCCCAGGCGGAGATCCCGCAGGTCGCGTTCGTCGCCGCCGGCGAGCCCGGTTGGCGCGAGCGCTGCGAGTCGATGGGCTCTCCGCTCTGGGTCAAGCCCTCCCGCCTCGGCTCCAGCGTGGGGATCAGCCGGGTCGAGGGGGCCGGGGGGGAGCTGGACGCTGCAGTCGAGCTCGCCCGCCGCCACGACCCCCGAGTGATCGTCGAGGCCCACGCCCCCGGCCGCGAGGTCGAGTGCTCGCTGCTCGGCAACGAGCGGGTCGAGGCTTCGATGCCCGGCGAGGTCGTCGCCAACGGCGACTGGTACGACTACGAGACCAAGTACCGCGACGGCGGCATGAATCTGGTCGTCCCGGCCCCGATCGGGGACGAGCAGCTCGACCGCGTTCGCGACCTCGCCACGCGCGCCTTCGACCTCGCAGGCTGTGCCGGCCTCGCCCGCTGCGACTTCTTCGCCGACCCGGACGGCACCGTCCTCGTCAACGAGATCAACACCATGCCCGGCTTCACCCAGACCAGCGTCTACGCCAAGCTCTGGGAGGCGAGCGGCGTCCAGTACCCGGCGCTCTGCGACCGCCTCGTGACACTGGCCGTTGAGCGCCACGCCAAGGCGCGCTCCTACGAGTTCTGAGTCGGCAGTGTCCGCTGCCTTGTCAGCTTCAAGCTGACCGGGAGGGAGCCCGTTCGCAGGATCGCGGCGAGGTCCTTGGCCTCCCGGAAGCTGGTGAAGCCCCCCGATATCTGAGCGCCGGTTCGGCCATCGATTCCATTCGGGTTTTCGGCGAAGTTGATGATCGGCCGAGTTTTCACTTCGTGGTCGAAAACGACGGCAAAGCGGCCGGAGAGCCTTTCGGCCTCCCTCGAGGAAACCCGCCCGGATGCCCGGGCCTGGCCACGGAAGGCGATCTCACGAGTGACTCGCTCGAAGGCGACCCGTCCCTTGGCGGTGAAGGCAAAGGTGACGTTTGGCTGCCCAAGTCCGGCGCTTTCCTGCCTCGGATTGACGATATCGACGGCAGTGAGCGCCGGCCTGTCCTTGAGTGCATACCAGCCGGGCTCGCCCGCCGTGAGGACTTCGCCGAGCTCGTCGGTCGGCTGTTCGGAGACGATCGTGGTGCCGATCGGAACCACGAGCACGATGCCATCCCGCCGAGCGTCGCCCGTTCCGCGCAGGTCGGCTCTCTTGGCGACCGGGCCGGCGAGCAGCTCGTGCGCCGCCGAGCGGTCGAACATGTAGAAACGCGGCCCCGATGCGGTGCAGTCGGGGCAGGACGTGCGCGGCTCTTGCCGGGAGGCAAGCTTGACCGCGCCGTAGGCGCTCGGGAATGCGCCGGAGAGAATCAGCCCCGCGTTCTCCGCTGAGCTGAACGGCCGTCCGGCCACTCTCCATTCGCGCTTCGCCCGCCTCAACGCGCTTCCCTTCGGCGCCCTGCCAGGTTCCCCGCCGATCGCCCACTCGGGGCCGATCAGGTTGGCTTCCCAGTCATAGAAGCCGAGCTGGCCCGCGGCGCCGAGCCTCGCCGCCACCCGCTGGGCGCCGTCGGGCTGTTGCGGCCCGGACAAGACGACGCGAATGCGCTTCCTGCCCAGTGGGCGAACCTCCCCGCCGGCAATCCCGAGCGCTCGCAGCCGGGCGCAGACGATCGCCACGGCCTGATCGCGAGTGCGGGGCGTGACCCTCTCTTCGCCGGCCTGCAGCACGTACTCGAGTTCGAGTGAGGGAACCGAAGGAACGCCGGGCTCGACGGAGCAGGGTGCCCCCGCCGCGTCGCTGCCGGATCCGCCGAGGGCAAGCGCCACACCGAAGACAACCGCGAGAGCAGCAAGGAGAAAGGTAGAGCGGCGCATTCCGGCAGGGTACGCGGATGGTCGTTCCGAAGGACTACCGCGACCGATGTGGTTCCCAGGGCGCACGCCTGGGCAGCCAGCGCGGGACGCTGGCCTTGTAGGCCCGATAGTCCTCGCCGAAGCGGTGTTCGAGGCCCGGCTCCTCGTACTGCCGGAAGAAGATGCTGTTGGCCACGAAGAAGGCCGCAAACCAGATCAGCAGCGCCGGCGAGCCGAACAGCGCAGCCTCGCCGGCCAGCACCGCGAGCACGGCCGTGATCATCGGGTTGCGCAGGTGACGGTAGGGACCCTCGATGACGAGCCTCTGGGTTGGGTCCCAGGGCGCGAGCGTCCCCTTGCCGATCCGCGCGAACAGCCGCACCGTCCAAAGCCAGAGCGCGAACCCGGCGGCGATCAGGGCGAGACCGAGGAGAACAGGTAGGGCGACAAAGAGCCCGCTGAAGCCCCCGCCGACGTTCGAGCCCGCCCCCGCGAGGATCGCGGCCGGCACCAGCACCGTGACTGTGCCGGGCAGCAGCGCAATCGCCCGAGCCTGGCGCCAAGCGCTCACGCAGGCCTAGCTACACGGTTGGTTCGATCACTTCGTTCGAGCAGAGCTCGACCAAGACTTCCTGTTCGTAGGAACGAACGCAATCGAGGATGCGTTGGAAATTCGGGACGGTGCTAGGCGGTGGCGCGACCGCGGGCGATACAAGTTCTTCACCGGTGCCGTCGAAGTCGACAGATTCGCCGGCGGGCCCTTCAACTTCGGCTTCGATTTGTTCTTCCGGCTCGTTGATCACTGTCTTAACGAGCGAGCTACAAACTGGTGCGAAGGCCGCACTCTCGATGACCGCGTTCGCGGGCTCACCGTGACTTGCAGCAACCGCAAGAACGCCCACGGCAGCTACGGACAGCGTGCAGGAATCTACGGGGTCGGTTCCGTTGCTCGCAAGGACGATCGCAATGACCAGTGCTGCAATGCCCGCAACCACGCCGACCGCGATTTTGGTCGTGTTGCTATCCGAGCCCCCCGCGTTGGTAGGTGCGGGGGTACCCTGGGGGTTGGCTGGGTCCGGCATAGGCGTTTTGATACTCCCTCCTCATCAGGGCGCTTGTCAAGGACCGACTCTGGGCGCTCAGCCCACTTGCGCAGGCTTACCGCAGCAGCTCGATGTCGCTGATCTCGACCTGGTAGCGGCCGGCTTGGTCGCGGGCTTCGGAGGCCTTGTTGAACCAGACCAGGAAGTAGCGCGAGGGCTGTGGGACGGTGAGGTCGATCTCCGCCACCGACGATGCGTCGATCGCGATGCCCACCGGTTCGCCCCATTCGGACACTTCGCCCGGTGGCCCGGAGGCCGCGGCGAAGACCTGGGCGTCCCAGCCTGGGGTCGGGGTGCGGACGATCATCTTGGTCGGCCTGGACGGCGAGCTCGCCGTCACGTAGACGCCGACTCCCGCGTTGGGGCCGGTCTTGGTCCCGGCGAAGTCGTCGGAGTCGTAGTGCTCGGTTTCCCACGCCGTCCCGGTCGGGTCGCCGTCGACGGCGAGTTCGATCTTGCTGCCGATCTCTTCTTCGTCCCCCTGGGGGTCGTAGTCGGTCGCCGAGGTGAGCGGAACCGGCTTGCCTTTGCCGTCGTTGGCCCCACCCCCGCCGAGGCCGCTGGAGGAGATCAGCTGCACGGCGAGCAGCACGGCGCCGGCGACCAGGAGCAGGCCGGCGATCGCGGCCCAGCTCCAGCGCGCGCGGCCAGAGAGCTCGCGCTTGGGCGCCGGCACCGCCTCCAGGACGCTGGTCGCCTCCCCGGTGGTCGACCCCGCCCGCGCCGCCTCGACCTCGAGCGCGGTCGAGAGATCGTCGATCATCTCGCCGACGTGCTGGTAGCGCTGGCTCGGGTCCTTGGCGGTCGAACGCTCGACCACGAGCGCCACGGCGGCGGAGACCTCCGGCCTGCGTCGCTGCACGTCGGGCAGCTCCTCGTTGACGTGCTTCATCGCCACCCCGACCTGGCTCTCGGCCTGGAAGGGGACTTGCCCCACCAGCATCTCGTAGAGGACCACGCCGAGTGAGTAGACGTCGGAGCGAGGGTCGACCTTGCGCCCCATGGCCTGCTCGGGCGCGACGTAGTCGGTGGTGCCGAGCACCCGGCCGGTCGCGGTCATCCCGTCCTGCTCGAGCTGGCGCGAGATGCCGAAGTCGGTCAGCTTTGCCCGCCCCTCGGCGTCGATCAGGATGTTCTGAGGCTTGATGTCGCGGTGGACCATGTTGCGCGCGTGCGCGACCGAGAGGCCGCGCGCCACCTCGATCGCGTAGGCGATCGCCTCCTGCGGTGCGAGGGAGCCGTCCCGGGCTATCCGCTGCTTCAGCGTTTCCCCCTCGACGTACTCGAAGACGATGTACGGGTGGCCGCCGTCCTCACCGGCGTCGATCACCGAGACCACGTTGGGATGGGAGAGCTTGGCGACCGAGCGCGCCTCCTGTCGGAAGCGCTCCAGCTGGTCGGCCTGCTCGGACATCTCGCGGTGCATGACCTTGACCGCGACCGAGCGGTCGAGCGTTTGGTCGCTCGCCAGGTAGACCGTCGACATCCCGCCACTGCCCAGCTTCGCCTCCAGCCGGTAGCGACCGGAGAGCACGGTCCCGATCATCGCGCTGCTTGGGCGAGTGTCCATTCAGTGGCGACGGATCTCGCGCGGCCCCTCAAGCGCCGATCCGATCCGCTTCGCCCCAGGGTAGTGGGGGCGCAGGAGGTCGAGCGCAGCCGCCTCGTCCGCGGCCTCGACGACGCAGCAAAAGCCGCAGCCCATGTTGAAGACGTCGTGCATCTCCTCGCCGGAGGTGCCGGAACGCTCGGCGATCAGCTCGAAGATCGGCGGGACCGCTAGCGGATCGTCGATCTCGTAGCCGACCTCGGCCGCGAGGCGGAGCAGGTTGCCGAGTCCCCCCGACGTGATGTGGGCGAGGCCGCGGACCTCGACCTCGGAGCGCAGCAGCTCGAGGATCGGCTTGACGTAGATCTCGGTCGGCTCGAGCAGCGTCTCGCCGAGCGACCGGCCCAGGCGACCCTCTGGGTCCTCGTCGAGGGGAAGGCCGCCCAACGACGTGCGGGCGAGGGTGTAGCCGTTCGAGTGCAGGCCGGAGGAGGGGAGACCGATCACTGGGTCGCCCGGCCGCACCGCCGCACCGTCGACGATCTCGTCCAGCGCCACGGTGCCGAAGCAGGCACCGGCGACGTCGAAGCCGCGCACCATGTCCCCGAGCTGCGCGAGCTCGCCGCCGGGAATCTCGACGCCCGCCAGCTCGGCACCGCGGGCGAGGCCAATTCCGATTTGCTCGCAGACCGCGGGGTCGGCTCGCTCGATCGCGATGTAGTCGAGCATCGCCAGCGGCTCCGCCCCGACGCAGATCACGTCGTTGACGTTCATCGCCACGCAGTCGATCCCGACGGTGTCGAAGCGACCCATCTGCTCGGCGACCAGCAGCTTTGTGCCGACCCCGTCGGTCGAGAGCGCGACCCCCGTCCGCTCGTTGATCCGGATCACGCTCGCGTAGTGGCCGGGCAGCGGCACCGCGCGCGAGGGCCGGCCGAGCTCGATCGCGCCCAGGGCGCGCACCAGCCCGGCGACGGCGAGGTCGGCAGCCCCCTGGTCGACTCCCGCCCTCGCGTACGCGTCGCTGCTCATGCAGCGATTCTTTCAGCCCGGCCCGCCGCTCAGCTGCCTTGCGGCGCGTAGCGGTTGTGGAGCATCAGGTCGTTGCCGTCGGGGTCGGTGAAGAAGGCCATGTGGCAGACCCCTGTGTCCATGATCTCGCCGGCGAACTCCACCCCCTTTGCCTCGAGCTCAGCTCGGGCCGCAGCGACGTCGTCCACGTGCAGCGCGGGGTGCGCGTTCTTCTGGGGTGCGAAGTCCATCCCGAATTTCTCCGGCTCCCAGATGCCGAAACAGGTGTCGCCGGCCCAGAACTCGAATCGCGCGTTCGTGTCCGGACGCAATCCGAGCGTCTCGACGTAGAACCCCCGCGAGCGCTCGGCGTCCTGCGACGGGATTCCTATGAAGTCTGTCTTGGCGATCATCGATCCTCCAGTGTCCGTGTGTGGCCGTCTATTTGCTCGCATGATCGCGCAGTCTGAGCTACCTGGCCACCCTTGCGCCGCCCAGGCGGGGATGTTCACCGTTTCGATTCCCTAAGCCTTTCGCCGAGATCGGATGCAGGCTCGAATAGATATCTACGCCCCCGTCTTCGCTGTCTCAGCAGGCCACGCTCTGCAAGGCCGGAGAGATCAGATCGAGCGGTCTCATGCGTGACCCGGTGGCTGGTCGCGTGGCTTGCGAATGAGTAAGAAGCATCCGGATGCCGCACCGCGTCGGTGAGCACCGCCAGCTGCCGATGGTTGAAGCCAGCGGAGCCTTGAAGCAGCTTCTCGACATCTCGAACCTCGGCGATCTTGCGCTGCAGATACGCATGAAGATCGTCGATGGCACGCTCGATCACATCGAGCTGATGGATCAGGAAATAGGTCGTGTCGCCGCCGTCGGTCTCCGTTTCCATGAACGCTCGCGCGTACTGGGCGGGCGCTTTTCTGATGAATCGCGAGATAGGCAGATACTCGGCCAGCCAGTAGCCCCGGGTGCGCATCGACCAGAAGAAGAGGATGCGAGCCGTCCGCCCGTTGCCATCCTCGAAAGGGTGGTCGTAGGCGAGCCAGAAGTGAAGCAGGATCGCTCGGACGACCGGGTGAATGAACTGCCCACTGTCGTCGCCTTCGTTGGCGAAGTCGCATAGGAGGTGCATCCGATTTGGAAGCTGCTCTGCCGGCGGCGGTCGGTGAATCGGCTCTCTGTCGTCGTCCCGGTCATACACCGCAACCCGCTCCTCGTCGGGACGTTGAACCCGGCCGGCGGCGCTCGGATCGTCAAGAGTGCCCTCGGTGATGATCCTGTGCAGCTCGAGTACGGAGTCGGGGCTCAGGGTGTCGCCCATCTCTTCGCGCATGAATTGCAGAGCCCGATAATTGTTGACGATCATCCTCTCGCTTCGGTCGGTGGGATCACGACCACTGCGAAGCATCTCTTTGGCGACGCGCCGGGAGGTGGTCGCGCCCTCCAATTGACTCGAACGAATTGCCTCCTCCATCAATGAATTGACCAGAAAACGCTGCCCTGCCTGTCTTTCGGACGTGACCACCTCGTCCATCGCTATCTCGCCGCTGCAGCGCTGGTCGATGAGATGAAGACGCTTGAGCACCATGTTGGGTAGGCCATACGTGAACGGATGTCCGCTGGGGTCTGCGAGGGGCAGGAATCGCGTTTCCGCCGACCTTCTTGCCTTGATGCCGAGCCACCATTCGTCTGTGCTCATCCCTTCAGGAGGATCGATATGACGCAGCTTGTCCCAGTGGAGATAGTGATCGTCGGGCGACTTGATTTGCGACGCGACCACCCGCCCCATCACCTCGGGCCCCAGCTTTTGGATCAAGTCGGGAAGCGTCGGGCTTTTCTCTACGAACATTCCAACTCCAAATCAATTCCAAGTTGTTCCAAGATTTGGAAGTGTATCCAAATCAATTCCAAGTTGTTCCAAGATTTGGATTTAGGCTCGTCGTAGTTTTGCAAGCACCGCAGCTGCCAGCCCTACCCGGTACGCCGCATATGGCCACAGCGCCCGATCGCGCTCGACCAGCTTGATCAGGCGCTGGGAGGCCAGGGTGGAGGCGAAGGAGGCGACGACGCCGACCGCCATCGAACGGCGCAGCGCCGGCGAGCCGCCGCGGCGGCTGAGGCGAACGCCCTTCAGCAGGGTGGCGCCGACGATGATCGGCAACGCGATCGTGCGCGAGAGCAGGTTCGCCTGGTCGCGAGAGAAGGTCCGCCAGCGCGCCGCGGCCAGGGTGATGCCGTTGCGCGAGACGCCGGGGGCGAGCGCCGCGGCCTGAGCCATGCCGAGGGCGAGCCCGTCGGTGGCGTCGGCCTCACCCCGGCCGCGCAGCTGGGGCCGGGTGTCGCCCACCAGCATCGCCGCCGCACCGGCGAGCAGCCCGATCGCGGTCGCGCGCGGACCGCCGAGATGGCGCTCGATCGGGCGCTCGAGCTTGTAGCCGACGAGCGCGGCGGGCAGGAAGGAGAGGACTAGGACCGTCGCCCCGCCCAGGTCGAACTCACGCAGCTCTTCGGCGATCAGCCGGCGCTGGCCGATCAGCAGGGCCGCCGCCGCACCGGCGTGCAGCGCGACCTCGAAGCTCTTGCGCACCTCGGGGTCGATCGCTTCCCACTCCCAGCCGGCGAGCCAGGGCACGAGCACGATGTGGGCCGAGCTGGAGACCGGGAGCAGCTCCGCCGGGCCCTGGACCACGCCGAGCGCGAGGGCGCGGCGGTCGGAAATGGTGACGTCTGCGGTGCCGCTCAAGCTCCGCGCGAACCCGCTGGTTGCGGCTCCCGCTCCGGCTCCCCGGAGGGCTCCTCGCCGCTCTTGCCACCGCCACCGCGCCACCGCTTCAGCAGCAGGTAGGCGACGAGGCCGATCGCCGCGGCCAGAACCGCGTAGTCGAGGAGGTGCAGATGGTCGCGCCACTCCTCCCAGTTGTTGCCGACGCTCTCGCCGATCAGGCTCAGCATCAGGACCCAGGGGATGCAGCCGAGCAGGGTGAGCACGGTGAAGCGCCAGAAGGGCATCTTCGCCACCCCGGCGGGCAGCGAGATGAAGGTGCGGATGATCGGCAGCATGCGCGAGAAGAAGACGGTCGCGTCGCCGTAGCGCGCGAACCAGTCGTCCGCCCATTTCAGGTACTTCGGCGGCAGGTGGATCAGCTTGTTCTTCTCGAGCAGGTCGATGCGGCCGTAGTAGCCGACGGCGTAGGCGGCCCAGGAGCCGACGAGGTTGCCCAGCACGCCGGCGGCGACGACCCCGAACATGGTCAGCTCGCCGGCGGCGACGCTGGAGCCGGCGAAGAGCATGATCGCCTCGCTCGGCACCGGCAGGCAGGCAGACTCGAGCGCCATCAGGATGAAGACCGCCGGCAGCCCCGTGGAGCTGATGAAGTCGGTCCCCGCGTTGACGATCGGGTCGAGGAAGAAGTCTGTGACGCTGGCGAGCAGGAGCATGCGAGAAGCGGGGATTGTAGGGACGCGACCGAACAGCAACTAAACTCGCGGGGTTCCATGAGCCGGTTGAACCACCCCGTCTACCGCAACCGGGTCCTCCAGCTGGTTGCCGACGGCGCCCTCGTCGCGCTGACCTTCTACCTGGCGTTCCGCCTGCGTTTCCTGGATGACCCGAACGGCCTGCCCGATCGTTACTGGACGCTGTTCCTGCAGGCCGTCGGCTTCGTGGTCGCCGGCAAGCTCGTCGTCTTCGCCGCTTTCGGGCTCTACCAGAAGTGGTGGCGCTACGTCAGCGGTCGCGACTTCCTCTTGATCGTCCGCGCGGTCGCCGTCTCCAGCGCGATCCTCGTTGTCGCCTTCACGGTGATCCAGCCGTTTGCCCACAGCCTGCCGCGCTCGGTCGCGGTGATGGACTTCCTGCTGACGTTGATGCTGATCACCGGGGCGCGACTTGCGGTGCGGCTGATCGTCGAGCGACCCTCCCGCTCCGGCCGCCTCCCCAAGCACGAGGTGCTGGTCATCGGCGCCGGCTCGGGCGGGCAGATGGTCGTGCGCGAGCTGCAGCTCAACCCCGACCTGGGCGCCACCGCGATCGGGTTTGTCGACGACGACCCGCGCAAGCGCGGCATGCGGATGCTCGGCCTCAAGGTGCTGGGCTCGACCAAGCAGATCGCGACGATCCTCGACGAGACCCAGCCCGACGAGGTCGTGATCGCGATCCCCTCCGCGCCGGGAACGCTCCGCGCCAAGGTCGTCGCCGCCTGTCGCGAGCGCGAGATCCGCGTGCGCACGCTGCCGACGGTCTTCGAGCTTCTGCGCGGCGGCGTCCAGCTCAATAAGCAGCTGCGCGACGTCCAGGTCGAGGACGTGCTCGGCCGCGACCCGGTCGTCTTCGAGCTTGACCGGGTCGGCGCCTACCTGCGCGACCGCATCGTCCTCGTGACCGGCGCCGGCGGCTCGATCGGCTCCGAGCTCTGCCGTCAGATCGCCCGCGTCGGGCCACGGCTGCTGGTGATGCTCGACCACGCCGAGGACAACCTCTTCGAGATCGACCGCGAGATGGTCGAGGAGCGCCACTTCACCAGCGTCGAGTCGGTGCTCGCCGACTGCAAGGAGCCGCACCGGATGCTGGAGACGATGCAGCGTTTCAAGCCCAGCGTCGTCTTCCACGCCGCCGCCTACAAGCACGTGCCGCTGATGGAGGCCAACCCGCTGGAGGCCGTCCGCAACAACGCGATCGCGACCCGGATCACCGCCGAGGCCGCCGCCGCCTCCGACGTCGAGCGCTTCGTCCTGATCTCGACCGACAAGGCGGTCAACCCCAAGACCGTGATGGGGGCTTCCAAGGCGATGGCCGAGTGGATCGTCGAGTCGGCCGGCCGCAAGCACCCCGGCACCCGTTTCGCCAGCGTCCGCTTCGGCAACGTGCTCGCCTCCTCGGGCAGCGTCGTGCCGATCTTCCGCGGCCAGATCGAGCGCGGCGGGCCGGTGACGGTCACCCATCCGGAGATGACCCGCTACTTCATGACGATCCCGGAGGCCGTGCAGCTCGTCATCCGCGCCGGCGACATCGGCGCCGGCAAGGGCGAGGTCTTCGTCCTCGATATGGGCGAGCCGGTGCGGATCGTCGACCTCGCCCACAACATGATCCGGCTTGCGGGCTACGAGCCGGAAGCCGACATCGCGGTCGAGTTCACCAAGCCCCGCCCGGGGGAGAAGCTGCACGAGGAACTGTTCGGCGTGGCCGAGAGCGGGCAGCCGACCGCGGCGAAGCGGATTCGCCGCGCCGTGCGGGAAACGCCGCTCGACGCCGATTGGATCGAGGCGACGCTCAACTCGCTGGAGGATCTCGTGCTGGCCGGCGACGAGGTTAACCTGGCGCAGCGAGTCGTCGAGATGATCACCGCACCGGGCGGGGACGCGGCGGCGGTCGCCTACGACGAGTAGCCTCTCGCAGCCAGTCCGTGGAGTTGATCGAACAAATCGGCGCTTTCGCAGGCCTGGCTGCCTTTCTAGGCCTCGCCGTGCTGGCAATGCTCGCCTTCTCCCAGGGGCGCGACCTGCGCCGCCTGCGCGAGTGGGCCGGCTCCGCGCCCGAGCGCGACAACGAGCGCAAAGAGACGACCTCCGCGGTCGCCGCGAAGCGAGCCGAGGAGCTGCGCGCGCTGGAGGAGGCACGCACGGCAGAGCAGGCGGCGGTGACGGAGCGGGAGCGCCGGCGGCAGCGGCGCGAGGCCGGGCAGCCGGAGCAGACCCGCACCGAGCGGCTGCGGGGAGCGTTGTCGGCCTTCGGCGCTCATCTCGCCAAACCTCGCTACCTCGCGGCCGCTTTCGTCGTCCTGATCGCTGTCGCCGCCGGGGCCGTCTACCTGGTGACCCAGGGCTCCGACAGCGCCGACGGCAAAGGCGGCCAAGGAAAGGCCGCGGCGCGGGTGAAGCCGGCCGAAATCGAGGTGACCGTGCTGAACGGGACCGCCGTGGCCGGCCTTGCCGCCACCTACGGCGACAAGGTCGAGCGCAAGGGCTTCCAGCTCGGCGCGGTAACCAACAGCAGCACCAGCTTCGCCGACAGCGTCGTCATGTTCGAGCGGGGCGATGCTCCGGAGGCACGCCGGGTCGCGGCTGCCCTGGGGATCTCAGAGGTGCGGCTGATGACCGCCGACGTCGCCGCCGTCTCAGGCGGCGCACCGGTCTCGGTAATCGTCGGCGAGGACAATGCCGCGGCCGAAGGCTAGGGGTGTCTGGGCCACCCTGGTCTTCGCGCTTCTAGTCCTCGCCACGGCCGCAGCGTTCGCCTACTCCCAGCGCCTCAAGCGCGACCCACTGGTGCTGGACAAGGTTTCCTTCGTCGCCGTCCCGAAAGTGGCTCCAAAGCCAGGGGAAGCTCGGGAGGTTGTCCGACCCTTCACCCCCAATCACGACTGCCGCTTCGACCGTGAGCGGATTCGCTTCCGGGTCACGCAGACCGACCATGCCACGGTCCAGGTGGTGAAGCCCGGCGGCAAGCTCGTCGTCACGCTGGCTCGCGGCGAATACCTCGAGCGCTACCACTTCTACACCTACTACTGGGACGGCCGCGAACGCAACGACGGAATTGTCCCGCCGGGCCGTTACAAGCTGAGGGTCAAGCTGCTCGGCCAGGATCGCGTCCTGGTGCCGCCCGGGGCGATCCGATTGCACGAGGCAGAGCGGCGACCGGTTGGAGCGTGCCTTGAGGTCGAGGGGAACGAAGGTTGACCGAGCTCCTCGCAGGGGCCGGCGTCCTGCTCGCCGCCGGAGCGGCAGCGGGCGCGATCCTACTCCCGCCCGGTCGCCCGCGGGCGGTGGCGATGCTCCTCGCCCTGGCGCTCTTCCCGATCCTGATCCTGGGTGACCAGTGGCACTCCCGCGCGATCGTCGATCTGCGCGACAGCACCGGTCGTATGGTCGCGCTCGGAGTAATCGCCGTGGGTGCCTCGGCGGCCCTTGCATTCGTCTTTCGTCGCTGGCAGATACTGCTTCCCCTCGCCATCGTCGCCGCGCTTCCGTTCCGCGTGCCCCTTCATGCCGGAGGAGACACAGCCAACCTCCTGATCCCGCTGTACCTGGTGATTGCGGCCGGGGTCTTGGCAACCGCTGCGCGGAACTGGCGCGCAACCCCAGCAGCGACAGGACCCGCCGGCCCTACAGCCTGGCTGCCGAGGATCCTGGCCGCGGTTGTGGCCCTATACGCGGTGCAGGTTTTGTACTCCGAGGACTTCTCCAAAGGGCTGCAGGACGTGTGCTTCTTCTTTGTGCCGTTCTCTCTTGTGTACGGGTTGCTGCGCGACGTCAGTTGGGATCGGAAGCTCCTGACCTTGGTTCTCTGGGTGGTTGCGATCGAGGCAGTTGCATTCGTTGTGGTCGGTTCTGTCGAGTACCTCAGCCGCAGCCTGTTCTGGAACGACCAGGTGATCCGGTCGAACGAGTTCCACACCTACTTCAGGGTGAACTCGGTCTTCTGGGACCCGAACATCTACGGGCGGTACCTGGCCCTGGTCGCTGTGCTGGCGATGTCGGCGCTGATGTGGGCCCGAGAGCGGCGCGACCTTGCGCTTCTGACTTTCCTGGTCACGGTCCTATGGATCGGCCTGTTCCCGACCTTCTCGCAGTCGAGCTTCGTTGCCTTGCTTGCAGGCTTGGCAGTGCTCGCCGCACTGAAGTGGAGCTTGCGATGGACTCTTGCGGCGGTCGCCGGCCTGGCTGTCCTGGCTGTCCTGGTGGTACTGCTCGCCGGCGGCTCCTCGAAGCTAAGTCCCGACCGGATCAACGTCGACCTGAGCGGTCGCGGCAACCTGATCTCCGGCGGCGCCCACCTCTTCGCCCAGCGCCCCGTCTACGGCTACGGCTCCGGCAGCTTCCCCAAGGCCTACCGCCAGCACGTGAAGACCCGCGAGATCCCCGTCTCCGTCTCCCACACGGAGCCAATAACGATCGCAGCAGAGCAAGGCCTGGCCGGCCTCCTTCTCTACGCAGCTCTAGTCGTCACAGCCCTGTGGACCATGGCTGGCGGGTTGGTCCGTCACCTATCTGTCGCTCGTGCTGCCGTACTGGCGACCTTCGTCGCCCTGCTTGTCCACACGATGGCCTACGCGGGGTTCTTCGAGGACCCGATTACGTGGGTGCTCTTGGCTGTAGGTGCCTCCCTCGCAGCCGCCGAGCAACGTAGGCTCGCCGCGTGTCCGGATACCTCCGCCGCCTAGCGACGACCGGCGCCGCCTACACGGCGGCGAGCATCTTCTCGAAGCTGATCGCGGTGGCGCTGCTGCCGCTCTACACGCGATACCTGACGCCGGAGGATTACGGCGCCGCCGAGGTGATGTTCGCCGCCGTCGTCTCGGCCAGCATCATCGTCCGGCTCGGCGTGATCGAGGCGCTGCTGCGCTTCTACTACAAGGACGACGAGGATCCCGGGCGCGTCCTCTCCACCTCCTTCGCGGCGCTCTTCTGGTTCTCCACCGCGGCAGCGCTGATCGCCCTGCCCTTCGCCGGGATGATTTCCGAAGTGCTGCTCCCCGAACCGGCCGGCCTCGACCCCCGCGAGGCAGTCGCCTGGCCAGGTGACGCTGCCGACCTGGCGCGGATCTCGATCGCCGGCCTCTGGGTGCTGACGCTGCACGAGTACCTGCTGACGATCTTCCGGCTGGAGGAGCGAGCCCGCGCCTTCTTCGTGACGACGATGCTGAACGTGGTGGCGGCGATCGGGCTCACCGTCGTCCTCGTCGTCGGTGCCGATGAGGGTGCTCGCGGCCTGCTCCTCGGCAGCTACGTCAGCGGTGGGGTTTTCGTGCTCGGCCTGATCGCCTACCACCGCCGCCGGCTCTCGCTCTGGATCGACAGGCAGTTGCTGCGCCGGATGCTGCGCTTCGGCACTCCGACGATGCCGGCGGAGCTCTCGCTCTACGCGCTCAACTTCGTCGACCGCATCATCATCGTCCGCACCCTCGGCCTCGCCGAGGCGGGCCTCTACTCGCTCGCGGTCAAGTTCGCCCAGGCGGTAAACGTCCTCGTTCGCGGTTTCCAGCTCGCCTGGCCGCCGCTCGCCTACTCGATCCGCGACGACGACGACGCCCGCCGCGCCTACGCCGCGGTGGTCACATGGTTCGTGGTCGGCGGCGCCTTCGTAGTCTCCGGCATGTGGTTGCTCTCGCGCTGGATCGTGCGCGTGCTGGCGGCACCGAAATTCTTCGACGCCTACGAACCGATCGGCCTGATCGCGGCCGGGGTCACGCTCTACGCCCTCTACATGGTGCTCGTCGTGATCCTCGGCCGCACCGGCCGCACCGAGTTCAACTTCCCCGCGACGGGGGCGGCCCTCGTCGCCAACGTCGTCCTCAACCTCGTCCTCGTGCCGCCGCTAGGCATCGTCGGCGCCGGCCTCGCCCTCGTCGCCTCCTACCTCGTCGTGCTGGCTCTGATGTACGGCTTCACCCAGCGACTCTTCCCGGTGCCCTACGAATGGGGCCGGCTCGCCCGGGTCGTCCTGGTCTCCGCCGTGCTCGTCGCGGCGGGCGAGCTGCTGCTTCCGACCGACGGTCTCATCGGCCTCCTCTCCCGGACCGTCCTTTGGCTCGCCTACCCGCTCGCCCTGCTCGCGATCGGCTTCTTCACCCCTGGCGAGCGAACCTGGCTCTCCCAGCTTCGCCACCCAGTCGACCTCGCCCGCCGCCTGCGCGCGTTCCGCCCCGCCCCGGCAGCAGTCGACGGTCGTATCCCCGAGGTCGCGGAGGCAGAGCTCCGCGACGAGGACACCCGCCTCTAGCCACCAGCGGTCGTACTTCTTTCCGCATACCGGGTGAAACTGCGACCTCAAAAGGTCAGGCGCATTGCCCCACCGGGTGCGGTCGTACTTTCCGCCGCATAGCGAGAAGAAATACGACCTCAGGGGTGGGTGGCGTCGGCGATGCTGGTGCCGCGCCGGGGAAGGAGTGCCTGGAGAGCGTGGGCCCGGTAGACCTTGACCGGGTGGCCGGGAAGGACCGCCGCGGCGAGCGCGCGGACCGAGTACGACCACGCTGTGAGCACGCGTACCGCCAACGCCGCCGCCCGGCCATGGTGCTTGCGCATGTAGAGGTCGCGGTTGCGGTGGAATTCGACGATGCGGGGGAGGCCCCTGGCGAGGTCGGTCGAGAGCTGGTCGTGGTGGACGGCCTCGGCGGCGGGGACGAAGAGGCTGTGCCAGCCAGCCTCGGCTAGGCGCTTGGCGAAGTCGCACTCGTCGTAGTAGACGAAGAAGGCAGGGTCCATGAAGCCGACCTCGGCGGCGGCCTCGCGCCGCACCAGCAGGGCGCTCGACTGCGCCCAGTCGACCCGGCGGGTGGCGCTGCCCTTGCTCTGCACGGTCAGCCAGCGGTGCAGGAACAGGGCACCGGCGAGGGCGGTGCCGACGCCGGGGAAACGCCAGGCGCAGGGCACCGGCACTCCGCTGGAGTCGAGCAGCTGTGCACCCGCCGCCCCCGCTCGCGGATCGGCCTCGAGTGCCGCGACCAGGGCCTCCGCCGCACCGGGGCGCAGCTCGGAGTCCTCGTTGAGCAGGAGGCAGTAGCGACCGCCCGCCGCCCGCATCAGGGTCGAGTCGTTCTCGGCCTTGCCCGTTCGCCGTTCCAGCGCGATCAGGCGAACGTCGCCACGCGCGCGAACCGCCTCGACCGAGCCGTCGTCTGAAGCGTTGTCGAGGACGAGGATCTCTCGCTCGACTCCGGCCGGGTGCGTGCGCTCGATCGCGTCGAGGCAGGCGAGCAGGTACTCGCGGCCGTTCGTGTTCACGACGCAGTAGGAGAGCGTGGGGGCCAAGAGGGTCACCATAATCGCGCCTGATGCGGGTTCAGCTAGTCGACCCCTCGGCCTTCACGCCGCCGTACGACCGCGCCCTTGCCGCGGCGCTTGCCCGCGCCGGCGCCGACGTTGAGCTGCTGACCAGCCACTTCCTCTACGGCCCGGTGCCCCCTTCGGAGGGCTACCGGGTGCGCGAGTGCTTCTATCGCCGCACCTCGACGCGCGGCCTCGACGCCCCCGGCCGCCGCGCCCTCAAGGCGGCGGAGCACCTGCCCGACATGCTTCGCCTGCGTCGCGTTCTCGACGCCGACGTCGTCCACTACCAGTGGCTGACGATGCCGGCCCTCGACGCGCACCTGCTGCCCTCGGCCGGCCCGCGCGTGCTCACCGCGCACTACGTGCTGCCGCCGCGGCCGAGCCGCCGGGACCAGGCGACGGCGCGTCGGATGTTCGGACGCATGGACGCGGTCGTGGCCCACTCCGAGCACGGCGCGGCGCGGCTGCGCGACGAGGTCGGCCTGGACCCTGCTCGCGTCCGCGTCATCCCCCACGGCGCCTTCGATTACCTCACCCGGCTGCCGGATGAGAAGCCGCTGGCTCCCGAGCTCCAGGCCGCCGAGGGCCCGGTGATCCTCTTCTTCGGCTTGCTGCGCCCCTACAAGGGGATCGACACGCTGCTCGAGTCCTTCCGCGAGGTTCGCGGCGCCGAGCTCTGGATCGTCGGCAACCCGCGCATGGACCCGGAGCCGCTGCACCGGCTCGCCGCCGAGAGTCCCGGCCGCGTCCGTTTCCTCACCCGCTTCGTCGAGGACGCCGAGATCCCGGCGATCCTCCGCCGTGCCGACGTCGTCGCCCTCCCCTACCGCGATGCCGAGCACTCCGGTGTGCTCTACACCGGTCTCGCCTTCGGCAAGCCGATGGTGCTCAGCTCCGTCGGTGGCTTCCCCGAGGTCGCGGCGACCGGCGCCGCGCGACTCGTTCCGCCCGAGGATCCCGCGGCGCTGGCGAGCGCCCTGAACGAGCTCGTCGCGGACTCGGCCGCTCGCGAACGCCTGGCGCGGTCCGCGGGTGAGGCCGCGGCCGGCCCCTACTCCTGGGACGCGGTTGCCGCCCAGACCCTCGCGCTCTACAGCGAACTACGTTCCGGAAGCAGATAATCGCCAGATGCTCGCCGCTCTCTTCTGGGTCTCCGCCGGACTGATCGTCTACACGCACCTCGGCTACCCGCTCGCGCTTCGGGGGCTGCTCGCCCTGCGCCGCCGGCCGACACTCGAGCCCGGCACCTGGGAGGAGCTGCCCCGCGTCTCGTTGATCGTCGCCGCCTACGACGAGGAGGAGGTGATCGAGGCCAAGGTCGCCAACGCGCTGGCGCTCGGCTACCCGCGCGAGCGACTCGAGCTGATAGTCGCCTCCGACGGCTCGAACGACGCGACCGCCGAGCGCGCCCGCGCGGCGGGCGCCGACCTGGTACTCGAGCTGCCCCGCGGCGGCAAGATCGTCGCCCAAAACGCCGCCGCCGAGCGTGCCTCGGGCGAGATTCTCGCCTTCTCGGACGCGAACAGCGTCTGGCAGCCTGACGCCCTGCGCCACCTGCTCGAGCCCTTCGCCGACCCGGCGATCGGCTACGCCTGCGGCCAGGTCCGGTTCCTCGACTCCACCGGCGACAACCTCGAGGGCGCCTACTGGCGCTATGAGATGAAGGTGCGGGAGATGGAGTCCGCTCTCGCCGGCGTCACCGCCGGCAACGGCGCGATCTACGCCGTGCGGGCGAGCGCATACGTCCCGCTCCCTCCTTCGGGGAGCCACGACCTCTCGTTCCCCTTCCAGCTGGCGAAGAGAGGAAAGCGCTCCCTCTACGTCCCCTGGGCGCGCGCCGAGGAGAAGATGGTGCCGACCATGGAGGGCGAGTTCGCCCGCAAACGGCGGATGATGGTCGGCCTCTGGGACATCGTCGTCGGCGAGCGGATGATCTCCCCGCGCGGCTACAAGTCCCTCTACGCCTTCGAGCTCTTCTCGCACCGGCTGCTGCGCTACCTCACCCCGTTCCTGCACCCGCTCGCCTTCGTCGCCAACCTCCTCCTGTTGGACCAGGGCTGGGTTTACGTCGTCACCTACGGGATCCAGCTGGTCGCGATCGCGGCCGCGATCCTGGGTGGACAGTTCCGCATCGCCCCATTCCGCATCGCTCGCTACTACGCCCTGACCACTCTCTCGATCGCGGCGGGGCTCTGGGACCGTTTTCGCCACGGCCGTCCAGCTGCTTGGGAGAAGGCCCCGGGAACGCGATGACGCGCCGTCATCGATAGCCAGAAATGCCCAGGATTTTGGACATAGCCATCGCCCTGCTCGCGCTTGTGTTCCTATCGCCTGTCTTGCTGGTGGCTGGGGTGGCGATCAAGCTGGGGAGCCGAGGATCGGTTTTCTACCGGCAACGACGTGTGGGTCTGAACGGCGTGGAGTTCGAGATGCTGAAGCTGCGCACGATGGTCGAGGGGTCGGATCCGGTCGGGGTGGGAACCGTCGTTACCCGCGATGACCCGCGCGTTACCCGCGCTGGCCAGGTCCTGCGCCGAACCTCGCTCGACGAGATCCCCAACCTGGTCAACGTCCTGCGCGGCGAGATGGCGATCGTCGGGCCCCGCCCCACCATCCCCGCCCAGGTGAAGGACTACACCCCGCGCCAACACCGCCGCCACGAGGTCCGCCCCGGGATCACCGGCTGGGCCCAGGTCCAGGGCCGCGCCGGCATCCCCTGGGAGGAGCGGATCGAGCTCGACATCGAGTACGTCGATCGCCGCGGCGCCGCCCTCGACGGCCGCATCCTCGCCAAGACCGCCTGGCTCCTCGTGACCGGCCACGGGCTGGCGCCGGATTAGACGGCCGGCCCAATCTCCCCCGCTCCGAGGTTAGGGTTCCACCGTGACCGAGAAGCCCAGGGTCAGCCTGCGAGCGTTCCAGCCAGGCGATGCCGCCGCCGTGCACCGCTGGTTCAACAACCCCGAGGCGACCGCTTCCCTGATGGAGCAGCGCGACGGGTTCTCCGTGGAGGAAGCCCGAGCGTGGGTCGGGCGGGCAATGGACGATTCGGGCGAGGATCGCAAGTACGCGATCGCGGTCGAGGGCTTCGCCGAGCCGGTCGGCTTCACCGCGCTCTACGGGCTTTTCCGTCAGACCGCGCCGGAGCTGGGGGCGCTGATCGGCGACGACGTGCGGGGCATGGGGGTGGGGCGCCGGGCCGAGGCCCTTACCCTCGCCAAGGCCTTCGACGAGTTCGGCGCACACCGCGTCTATGGCCGTATCCCGGCTCGCAACGAGGTCGCCAAGAGGACCGTGGCCGGCCTGGGCTGGAAGCACGAGGGGACGATGCGGGGTCACCTGCGCCGCGAGGGCCTGCCGGCCGACGACTGCGAGGTCTGGGGCGTACTGCCCGACGAGTTCCGTGCCGCCGCCGCCGACCTGATCTCGTGAGCGAGCCGATCGCCAGGGCCGAGCTGATTGAGGACCGGGGCGAGGCGTCGGCAGGCGAGGAGTTCTTCCGCTCGCGCTCCTTTCTCGATGCCGAAGGCGTCACGCACACCCTGCGGATCGACGCCGACGAGGGGCAACTGCTCGTACCGCTGATCGTACGCCCGATCGGCGACGGCCCCGAGCGCGACGCGATCTCCCCCTACGGCTATCCCGGCATCGCCACCTCCTTTCGCGATGCGCCACTCGACCCGGCCCAGGTGGACTTCTCGGACACGGGCCTGGTCACCGCCTTCATCCGCCACGCCCTAGGCGAGCCACCTCTTGCCGGCGCGACCGAGCGCAACATCGTCCAGATCGCGGACCCCGACCTGCCGGCGAAGAGCAGGCCCAGCGACCGCAATCAGATCAACAAGAACCTCCGGCGCGGCTACGAGCTCCGCATCGTCCCCGGCCTTGAGACAACCCCTGACGATCGCGCGGGCTTCCTGACCGCCTACGAGCAAACGATGCGGCGCACCGGCGCCGCCGAGCGCTACTTCTTCTCCGCCGCCTACTTCGACCGCATCCTCGAGTCCGACCAGACCTGGCTCGCTCTCGCCCTCGCCCCCGGAGGAGAGGCCGCCGCCGCCTCGCTCGCCGCCTGCAGCGACGGCTTCCTCCACTACTACCTCAGCGGCAGCGCCGATTCCCACCTACGCGACTCGCCGATGAAGAACGTCCTCGCGGGCCTGATCGAGCTCGCGACCGAGCAGGGCCTGCCGCTCAACCTCGGCGGCGGCATCGCCCGCGGCGACAGGCTGGAGGAGTTCAAGCGCGGCTTCGCCAACCGCGAGCAGCCCTGGCACACCTCGGAGATCGTCTGCGACTCACGCGCTTACGCGCGCCTCTCCGCCGGCAGCGCCGCGGGCGCCTTCTTCCCGGCCTACAGGGCCGGCGACCGGGGTTAGTTGACCGTCGGTTCCAGCGGCGTCGGCGCCGTCGGCTTGAACGTGTTGACTGGCTCGCCGCCGTATTTGCCCCAGGTCTCCTTGGCGAAGGCCCGGATCGCATCGAGCGTGATCGCGCCCTTGTACTCGTTGCAGCCGAGCACGTTCGTCCAGGTCGCCGCCGCGACCGCATAGGTCATGTTCTCGTTCGGGAAGAGCAGCGTCCCGCCCCACATCGTTTCGTAGAGGCCGACCAGCTCTTCCTGGTCTCCTTCGGACAGGTCGGGGCTGTACTGGATTGCCAGCCGTCCGTGCTCGAGCGAGTGGACGACGCGGGTTTCCTTCGGCGTCTCGCTGTAGGCACCGTCAGCCTGGGCGATTTCGGAGTGGGTACCGGAGGTCGGAGGGTTCGTCCCGTAGTTCGGCCCCGTGGCGGTTGCGGGGATGTGTTCGTGCCCCTCGTCTTTGAGTTTCAGCTGCAGATCGCAATCGGCCATCTTCGCCGCCTTTTTGACGTCGGTGACCTTGGCGACGGGAACCTCGCCGCCGGAGCGCTTGTCCGGTTGGTCGCCGAACGTTTCACCGGTGCCGACGTCGATATGCGCTTGGCCGCCCTCGTTCTTGCCGGCGGAGGAGGCAATGGCGAAGACGATGCCGATGAGTACGACCAGGCCGATCACGCCCGCCACGCCGTAGCCGGCCATCAGGCGCCGCCGCTCCGACGAGGCCTGTTTCTTCTCGCGTTCCTGCCGAGCCTGGCGGAGCGCCTCTCTCTCTTCCTCCCTGCGATTTGCCATGAGGCGAGGCTATTTTAGTCAGAGAGACTCGCCAAGTCGCTCGTCCCACCCAGACGCCTCTCCCAGGGGCGTGCCGCGCGCAGCGCGCCGAGCACCGCCCGTGTCGCCGGCGCCCGGTTCAGCGCGTAGAAGTGGATGCCGGGAGCGCCCGCGACGAGCAGCTCCGCGCACTGCTGGGCGGCGTAGGCGACGCCGAGCTCGAACTCGGCCTGCTCGTCGCCCTCGGCGGCGCGGAAAGCCTCCTCCAGGCGGCCGGGGATCGAGGCGTCGCAGAGCTCGCAGATCCGCTTTGTCTGCGAGAAGCTCGCCACCGGGATTACCCCGGCCAGGATCGGGACCTCGATCCTGGCCGCCCGCGCCGCCGCGACGAAGTCGAAGTAGACCTGGTTGTCGAAGAAGAGCTGGGTGATCAGGAACGACGCCCCGGACTCCACCTTCGTCTTCAGGTAGGCGAGGTCGGTCTCGAGGTCGGGGGCCTCGGGATGCACCTCTGGGAAGCAGGCGCCGCCGACCGTGAAGTCCCATCCCTCTGAGATGAAGGCGGTCAGCTCCGCCGCACTTCCCAACCCTCCCTCGGGCTGGACGAAGTCCTCCTGGCCCCGGGGCGGGTCGCCGCGCAGGGCGAAGACGTTTTCGATCCCCGCCTCGGCAATCCGGTCCAGCGTCGCCGCCAGGCCCTCGCGCGTCTCGCCGACACAGCTGAGATGGGCCATGGTCTCGAACCCCAGCTCCTCCTTGAGGCCGCGGGTGATCTCCACCGTCCCCTCGCGAGTCGAGCCGCCGGCTCCGTAGGTGACGGAGACGAAGTCGGGCCCCAGCTCGCGCAGCGAGCGGGCGGTGTCGAACAGCGCCGCGGTGGCCTCCGCCGTCTTCGGCGGAAAGAGCTCGACCGAGAAGGTCGGGCCCTCGGCGGCAATGATCTCGTCGATGCGCACGAGGCGGAGGTTAGCCGCCGCGGGTCGTCAGGCTGGCCTCCGCACCATCCGCACCATCCCGATCGAGCACCTCCGCACGGGCCATTTCTCCGGAGTTTGCGGAAACGTATTCGTTGCCCCCCTGGCGCCGCCGGAGGGGGCGCGCTAAGTTTGCTTTGCGACTGGGAGAGACGGGGTCCGCGGAAGCCAAGCGGACGGCGTCTCGAAGGTAGTGTGACGAGCTTCAGTGTGCGAAGGCTACGCACACGGCAGGCAACCGAGCGCCACCGCCAGTCGCATTTTTTGTGCGTTGGCTTCGCCCCTCGGACAACGCAGATGAATCTGTCTGAGGGGATTTCTATGTTGAGCTTGGTCGTCGAGCTCCTGCCCTCGTCGATCGGGCGTGCCGGGACGCAGTGCCGGGAGTCGGGTGTCGTTGGTGCCCCGTGAGTACCTCCAGCGACTAGCCCGCCCACTCCCATACCCTGTGCTCGATGAGCGGAGAGCTTCGTTACGAGCGGGTCGGCGCCGCGGCCGTGCTGACGATCGACAGGCCGCAGCGGCGCAATGCGATCGACGCCGCAGCCGCGGAGGCGTTCCGGCGGGGCCTGGAGGATTTCGAGGCTGACGACGAGGCGCGGGTGCTGGTCCTCACCGGCGCCGGCGGCGTTGCCTTCTGTGCCGGCGCCGACCTGAAGGCGATGGACCTCGAAGTCGACCACCCGGCCGGCCCGATGGGGCCCACTCGCCTGACTCCCTCCAAGCCCGCGATCGCCGCCGTCGACGGTTGGTGTCTCGCCGGTGGCGTCGAGCTCGCCCTCTGGTGCGACCTGCGCATCGCCACGCCGCAATCCACCTTCGGCCTCTTCGAGCGCCGCTGGGGCGTCCCCCTGGTCGACGGCGGCACGCAGCGTCTGCCTCGCATCGTCGGCATGGGCCGGGCCCTGGAGCTGATCCTCCTCGGCCGCCCCGTGGAGGCCGAGGAGGCCCACCGGATCGGCCTGGTCAACGAGGTCGTCGAGCCCGGCAAGCACCTCGACCGCGCCCTGGAGCTGGCCGAGCGCATAGCCGGCTTCCCCCAGGAGACGATGCTCGCCGACCGCCAAGCCGCGATAGAAGGCTTCGCCTTCCCCCTCGCGGATGGCATAGCCCTGGAGCACAAGCTAGGCCGAGAGACCCTCCACGTAGCCGTCCGCGGCGCAAAGCAATTCGCCGAAGGCGCTGGGCGCCACGGCGAGTTCTGAACTCCCCAAGCTCTATCTCGACGCCGCCCTCGGGACTTGGTCCTAGGTGTAGGTGCTGGCCACGTTGTTCCCGTTCAGCTCCCGCAGCCGAGCGATCGGCGGTCGGTGACCGAGGGCGCCATGTCTTCGGCTGAAGTTGTAGCGCTCCAACCAGCCGGATAGGGCCGAGGCCCTATCCGGCGATGAGCCGTAGACGGCCGCGTAGGCCCACTCGCGCAGCATCGTGCGGATGAAGCGCTCCGCCTTGCCGTTGGTCTGGGGCCGGTAGGGGCGGGTGCGGATATGGCGGATGCCGAGCGACTTGCAGGCCAGGGCATGGGCGACCGAAACGTAGGCGGAGCCGTTGTCGGTCATCAGCCGCTGCACCGCAATCCCATGCGAGCGATAGAAGGAGATCGCCCGCCTCAGGAAGCCGATCGCCGTGGTGGCCTTCTCGTCGGGCAGAACCTCGACATAGGCCAGGCGGGTGGCGTCGTCGACGCAGACATGTACGCACTCCCAGCCGATCTGGCGGCGGTTGACCCCAGCGGCGTCGACCTTGGTCTTGGTCCGCCGCCGCTTGCGGCCGACGATTCGGTGCCCCGCTCCGTGGGGTCCGATCCGCCCCAGCTTCTTGACGTCGATGTGGATCAGCTCGCCAGGTCGGCGCTTCTCGTAGCGGCGGATCGGCTCCTCGGGCTCCAGGCGGGAGAGCTTGCCGAGGCCGATCCGCTTCAGCACCGCCGAGACCGTCGAGGTCGCCATTTCCAGAGTCTCGGCGATCTCGGGGCCGGTCATCCGCAGGCGGCGCAGGGCGGCGATCGCGGCGACGCGATCGGCCGGGGTGGCGTTGTGGACAGTGCGTGGCGCGGAGCTGCGGTCGAGCAGCCCTCTCTCACCTTCGGCGCGATAGCGGCACACCCACTTGCCGGCCGTCTTCGCGCTCACTCCGGCGGCCTCGGCCGCCTCCGTGAGCGCGATCCCCTCCTCGAGCACTCGCCTGACCATCGTCGCTCTGCCCTTCGGGCCGAGGGGCGCGTTAGCGTGGAGCTTCATCCGGTTCCTCCTTGTTGCTGGGGCTTCGACACCGCCAGCCTCCAAGGAGGTCCGGATGAACAACGTGCTTAGGAACTACACCTAGGCGGCGCGGGGTCATCGGGGGATCACCCCCCGGTACTCCCGCGAAGCGGCCGGGGGGTGATCCCCCGATGACCCCTTCCGGCAAACGTCCCTAGTCCCGAGACCGCGTCACCCGCCGCATCTCGTCTTCCGCTTCCTCCGGCCCGAGATAGGGCATCAGCACGGCGAAGACGAGGTCGGGAAGGATCCGCTGCAGCTCCGGGCCGCGCCCTGCGCGGATCTCGTCGAAGATCATCGAGGTCGCGCCGCCGATCGCGAAGCGGGCGGTGTCGGCCGGCAGCTCCTCGCTCTGGCTGGAGTACTCGCGACCCTCTTCGAGGAATGGGGTGAAGCGGGCGAGGGCGGCGCGGTAGCGCGCCCGCGCATCGTCGCCGGCGGCGGTCACCTCGACCATCGCCATTCGCGCGATGTCGGCCTCGGCCGCCAGCAGTTCGACCAGGGCGCCGAGACCGGCGGCGATCCGCTCGGGCCAGGGCTCCTCCGCGGCCGACTCGAAGGCGCTGGTGACGTGGGCGACGAGGACGTCGATCACGGCGTCGTAGGCCTCGAGGAAGCAGGCGGCCTTGTCGTCGAACATCTCGTAGAAGGTGGCCCTGGAGACGCCGGCGACCTCGATCACGTCGGTGACCGTGGTCGCCTCGTAGCCCTTGGCCGCGGCGACCCGGACCATGGCCTCGAGCAGCCGCTCGCGCTGGGAGCGAACCACGTAGGCGCGGGGCAGGCCGTGACGTCCGCTTGGCAGACGCTCTGGATTCGAAGTCGATGACGAATCCATGCAGTCAGCGTAGGGCAGCGCCAGCGGACTGTCCAACGGGTTTCGCAGCCGGTCGCCCAGCCCTCACCACAACGTCCAACCGGCCCGCCCCGATGCCTACACTGCGGAAATGAAGATCGGGATAGTCGGCCTCGGGTATGTCGGCCTGCCGCTGGCTGTGGCCTTTGCCGAGGCCGGGGACGAGGTCGTCGGACTCGACACGGATTCCCGCAGAATCGAGGGTACGAACGCCGGCCGCAGCCACGTCGAGGACATTCCCGACGCCGTGCTCGCCCCCCTGCGAGATCGCCTGCGGGCCACCGCCAACCAGGCGGATCTCGCCTCATGCGAAGCGATCGTGATCTGCGTTCCCACGCCGCTGACGGGCTCGCGCGATCCCGACCTCACCTACATGCTCGAATCGGCGACGGCGCTGTCGAGCGTCCTCCAGCCCGGGCAGCTGGTCGTACTCGAGTCCACGACCTACCCCGGCACCACTCGCGAGCGGCTGCTGCCGATCCTCGAGGAGTCGGGGCTCTCCGCCGGCCGTGACTTCCACCTCGCCTTCTCTCCGGAGCGGATCGACCCGGGTCGCACCGACTACACCGTCCGCACCACGCCGAAGCTCGTTGGCGGTCTCACGCCGGCGTGCTCTGAGCGCGCCGAGGCTCTCTACTCGCGAATCTGCGACGAGGTCGTGGTCCTGACGACGCCGGAGGCGGCCGAGCTCTCGAAGCTGCTGGAGAACATCTTCCGCTCGGTCAACATCGCGCTCGTCAACGAGCTGGCTCAGCTCTGCGACCGGCTCGGAATCGACGTCTGGGAGGTGATCGACGCGGCCTCGACCAAGCCCTTCGGCTTCATGCGCTTCGATCCCGGCCCGGGGATGGGCGGGCACTGCCTTCCGGTCGACCCGTTCTACCTCGCCTTCAAGGCGCGCGAGCACGACTTCTACCCGGAGTTCATCGAGCTGGCGGGCAAGGTCAACCAGACCCAGCCGGCCTTCTGCGTGGAAAGGATCGCGCGAGCCCTCAACGAGGCGGGGAGGCCGGTCAGGGACTCGAAGATCCTCCTCCTCGGCGTCAGCTACAAGGCCGGCGTCGGCGACGTCCGCGAGTCGCCGGCCCTGACGATCGCCAAACGCCTGGTCGATCTCGGCGGCGACGTCTCCTACCACGACCCGCACGTCGCCCGCCTTCCCGATCTCGGCCTCGACTCGGTCGACCTGGCCGAGGGCCTCGCCGGCACCGACCTGGCCGCCATAGTCACGGCCCACCCCAGCCTCGACTACGAGGACGTGGTGTCCTCCGCCTCGCTGGTGGTCGATTTCCGCGGCGTAACCCGCGGGATCGAGGCGGAGAACCTGGTCAGGCTTTAGTGCACGCGGAGTTACGAGTCAGGCTTTAGCCGCCTGCATCTCCTCCTCGGCCACATCGGAGCCGAAGTAGGGCAGGACCGCGAAGTACATGAACTCGGGCAGCAGCTCGCGGAAGCCCTCGTTCGTCCCTGTCGCCAGCCGGGCGTGGACGACCGCGTGGATGCCGGCGACGATGCCCTCCGGGGCGATCGGCGGCGGCGACTCGCCCGTGGTCGCTCGTGCCGAATCGATGAAATCGGTGATCCGCTCCATCGCCTCCGAGCGTTTCTCGAGCGCCTTGGGCCCTGCCGCATGGACCTCGACGATCAGGGCTCGGCCGAGATCGGGCTCGCCGTCGAGTGCCTGCAGCAGGGCACCAAGGCCCGCGCGCAATTTGCCCTGCCAGGTCTTCTCGGATTCGGCGGCCGTCTGCACCAGAGCTTCCAGCCGCGCCACGCCGAAGTCGAATGCCTCCAGGTAACAGGCGTCCTTGTCCGGGAAGAGGTCGTAGAAGGCCTGCCTGTAGAGGCCGGCCGAGTCGAGCACCGCGCGCACGGACGTCGCGTCGTAGCCGTTCGACCCGACCGAGTGGAGCATCCCCTCCAGGATCCTTTCGCGCTTGGGTGAAATCACCAGATTGAGTGTGGAAGCGTGGGGAGATGTCTGCCCCATCGCGCCGGCCTCCTCAGCCCCTGCCAGGACGTTGGTTGCGGCCCTGCTCTCCCATTCCGATCCTTCCTCTTCTCGATCAGGGGAACCGCTTGTCTGGGCCTCGGTACTGTAACGGTATTCGGCTGATACGTCCAGCTTGGAATGGGGAACTGCTGTGGGTACCCTGGCCTTCGTGGCTGAACGCGCTCCTCAGGCGACCAGAATGCCGCCCGGAAGGCACCCGCTGTCGCGGGAGTTCATCACCCAGCACCAGCGCGCCCGGATCATCGCCGCCCTCGCCGAGGAGACCGTCGAGAAGGGCTACCGAGCCGTCACCGTCGCCGACATCGTGAGCCGGGCGGGGATCGCCCGCAACACCTTCTACGAGAACTTCTCCTCAAAGGAGGACTGCTTCCTCTCCGCCTCGGAGTATGCGGTCACCGAGGCCCTGCGGCGTGTCGTCGACGCCGCCAGCAAGGTCGACAGCTGGCCGGCCCGGGTGAATGCCGGCCTCGCAGCCTTCCTCCACTACGTCGCCGGCGAGTCGGCACTCGCCCGCACCTGCATCGTCGAGGCGCTCTCCGCGGGGCCCGCCGCGGTCGAGCGCTACGAGCGCTCGATCCAGGCCGTCGTGCCGCTGTTCCGCATGGGCCGCAAGATCTCGCCGAAGGGCGAGGAGCTGCCGGACACGCTGGAGGAGACGATCGTCGGCGGAATCTTCTGGATTCTCTACCAGCGCATCATCATGGGGCAGGCCGAGCAGATCGAGGACCTGCTGCCGGAGCTGGTGGAGTTCTCGCTCACTCCTTACCTAGGCGCCGAGGCGGCCAAGCGGACCTCAGCCGAAGCGCCGCCGACAGCAGGCTGAGCCAGGGCGGGGACTGAGGGCCCGTGACCTAGTGCTCGGTTCGCCAAATCGACCCCGGACTCACCGAACGGAGCGCTGGTGCTCGACGTAGAGACACGCGAGCGCACCGCCGGCCCTGAGCGCGAGCGGATTCTCGCCGCCCTGGTCGAGATCGCCGCCGAGCGCGGCTACGCCGAGACCACGGTCGAGACGATCCTCGAGAGCGCCGGCCTCGACCGACCCGCCTTCGACCGCCATTTCCGCAGCAAGTACGACTGCTTCCTCACCGCTTGGCAGGAGATGAACGAGACCTGCATGCAGGCGATGCTGGCGGCCTACAACAGCCACGAGCGGTGGCCCGACAAGCTGCGCGCGGTCGCCTGCGAGGTGGTCGAATCGCTGCGCGGCAACCCCACCCGCGCCACCTTCTCGGTCGAGGTGCTGGCGGCCGGCGACGCCGCCCGCGCCCGGCGCGACATGACGATGCGGGTGATCGCCTCCCTGATCGACGCCGGCCGCAACGAGATGGAGGACCCCGAGTCCGTTCCCCACACGACCGCGGAGGCGCTGGCGGGGTCGGCCTACGGCCAGGTCTACTCGAGGATCGTGCAGGGCCGCGGCGACGAGCTGCCCGCGCTGGTGCCGCAACTGATGTCGGCTGCCGTGATGCCCTATCTGGGTCTGGAGGCCGCGATGGCAGAGCTGGGCAGGGGGTTCGACCCTGCGGCGCGATATCGTCGGGACGTGGCCAAACGCACTTCCTCCCCCAAGCCCGCCGCCGCCCCGAGCGCCGAGGGCTACCCACCCGAGCTCTCGCGCCTGCCGCCGGGGCGGCACGGCCTGCCGCGCGAGTTCGTCGTCCACAACCAGCGCGAGCGGCTGGTCGCGGGCCTCGCCGAGGCGATTGCCGAAAACGGCTACTCCGGCACAACGATCGCCCACATCACGAGGCACGCCGCCGTTTCCCGCCGCACCTTCTACGAGCACTTCTCCAGCAAGGACGAGTGCTTCGTCGCCGCCTACGACACGGTGATGAAGGAGCTACGCGAGCGGGTCTCGGAGGGCTTCGAGGAGGCCGAGGACTGGCCGCACGCCGTGCGCGCCGGGATCGCGGCGATGCTTGCCTTCCTCGCCACCGAGCCGCACCTCGCCCGTCTCTGCATGGTTGAGGCTCTGGTCGCCGGGCCGGTCGTGGTCGAGCGCTACGACGCTGCGATCAAAAGCTTCGTCCCCTACTTCCAGAGCGGCCGCGAGGGCCGCCCACCCGAGGTTCTCGCCCGCCTCTCGCCGACCACCGAGGAGGCCCTGGTCGGCGGCATGGTCTCGCTGATCTCCCGCCGCATCATCGCCGGCAAGACGGAGGAACTGGAAGAGCTCCTCCCCGACCTGGTCGAGTTCACCCTCACGCCCTATCTCGGCAGTGAGGAAGCGGCCGAGATCGCCGCCGAGAAGGACTGAGCTCCCCGAGCGCGCTCCGGGCGCGTCAGGATTGTCTCTTCCGTGACGATTTGCGCACCACGGGTGCGGAAGTGCCTGCGACAATACGTTTCGTGTTCGACCGGCGCCAAACCTTCCGCGAGCTGATCCGCACCCAGCACAGGGAGTTCACCCTCTACCTCGAGAAGCGGGATGAGGAGTTCCGCGAGGAGTTCCGCCGGCGGGACGAGGAGATGCGGGAGTTCAATCGCGAGATCCTCCTGCGCAACGAGAAGGTCTACAAGGCAGTGATCGTCGAGATGGAAAAGGGCGCGAAGCAACTGGAAGAAGGGACCAAGCAGATCCAGGCGAACACGCGAGCGGTCCTGAGCGTGCTCGACCGGCTCGACGAGGCCGCTTGACCCGTCTACGCGCTGGGGGCCACGCCGGCCACAGCTTCGGCTGGCGGCATTGAGCCCTCGCACCCGCACGGCTCGGGCATCGGGAAAAGGCGGAGAAAGCGCTTGACCGGCTGCTTGGCGCCATCGGTCTCGAGGACGCCGGAGACGAGGGCCTCGTCGAACGGGAGCTGGCCGGCGAGGATCGCGGCGAGGGTGGCGGCGTCGGGGACGGAGAGTGTGGCCTGGGCGTCCTCGGCTGGGCCGCGGGCGAGGTCGAGCTCGCCTCTGGCGACGCCGACTCGGAAGCCCTCCTCGCCGATGCGGAGCTCGTAGGTCGCCTCGGTCTCGCCGGCGATCTCGGGGTCGAAGAGCGAGCGCAGGGCGAGGACGATCGAGTCGGTACTGATCTCCTGTGAGTCCGGTGGGATCGGCGAGCGCGCTCCCCAGGCGCCGAGCTGGGTCACGATCGGCTCCAGTTCGCGGCCCCACTCGGTCAGCTCGTAGACCGAGGAGCCGTACGGCGGGGGGAGCTTGCGTTTGCGCACCACCGCACCCTCTTCGAGCCCGCGCAGGCGCTCTGCGAGGATGTTGGGACTGACGTGCGGCAGGCCGGCGCGGAGGTCGGTGAAGCGCTTCGGTCCGAGCAGTAGCTCGCGGACCACGAGCAATGCCCAGCGCTCGCCGACGAGGTCGAGGGCGTGGGCGAACCGGCACGCGTCGCCGTATGTGCGCTTGCTCACCATCGCTCGAGAAGTGTATGCCGGTTGATACAAAATTGCAACCGGGTAGTTGTTTTTCTGAACTATTTGCTAGTGTGGCCGAGATGAGTACCCAGTCCGACAAAACCCGCTGGCTCGCCCTATACGTCCTCTGCGCGGGGATGCTGATGATCGTCCTCGACGTGACCATCGTCAACGTCGCCCTGCCGACGATCCAGGACAGTCTCGGCTTCTCCCAGAGCGGCCTGGCCTGGGTCGTCAACGCCTACCTGATCCCCTTCGGCGGCCTGCTGCTGCTGGCCGGGCGGCTCGGCGACCTGCTCGGGCAGCGGCGGATGTTCCTGATCGGCCTCGGCGTCTTCACTGCCGCCTCGCTGCTCTGCGCCGCCGCCGAGAACCAGGCGATGCTGATCGGCGGGCGCTTCTTCGCCGGCGTCGGCGGGGCGATGGCCTCGGCCGTGATCCTCGGCATGATCGTGACCCTGTTCCCGCAGCCGCGCGAGCAGGCGAAAGCGATCGGCGTTTACGGCTTCGTCGCCTCAGCGGGAGGCTCGATCGGCCTGCTCCTCGGCGGCGCCCTGACCCAGGCGATCAACTGGCACTGGATCTTCATCATCAACCTGCCGATCGGCATCGCCACCGCCTACGGAGCGCTGCGCCTGGTCGACGGCAGGCCCGGGATCGGGTTCAAGGCCGGCGCCGACATCCCCGGCGCCGCCCTGATCACCAGCTCGCTGATGCTCGGCGTCTACACCATCCTCGGCATCAGTGAGCACGGCTGGGGCTCGACTCAGACACTCGTGCTGAGCGCGATCTCGTTCGTCCTCGGCGCCGCCTTCGTCGCCCGCCAGGCGCGGATCGAGAACCCGTTGATGCCGCTGCGGCTCTTCCGCTCGCGCAACGTCGCCGGGGCCAACACGATCCAGGCGCTGCTGGTCGCCGGCATGTTCGGCATGTTCTTCCTCGGCGCGCTCTACCTGCAGCGGATCCTCGGCTACGACGCGCTCCAGGTCGGCCTCGCCTTCCTGCCGGCGACGATCGTGATGGGCACGCTCTCGCTCGGCTTCTCCGAAAAACTGATCATGCGCTTCGGCCCGAAGACGACCCTGATCCCCGGCGTGATCATGGTTGGCATCGGCCTTCTCCTTTTCGCCCGCACGCCGGTCGAGGGCGAGTACCTCGCCGACCTCCTGGCCCCGATGCTGCTGGTCGGGCTCGGCGTCGGCACCGCCTTCCCCGCGCTGATGACGCTGGCGATGTCCGGTGCGACGCCCGAGGATTCCGGCCTCGCCTCCGGCCTGGTCAACACCAGCATGCAGGTGGGTGGTGCGATCGGCCTGGCGGTGCTGGCGACGCTGGCGACCGAGCGCACCGACAGCCAGCTCGCCGACGGTGCCGGGCAGCTCGCGGCGCTCAACTCCGGCTACCACCTCGCCTACGTCGTCGGCGCGGTCTTGGTCGCGATCGCCACCGTGATCGCGGTGACGGTGCTGAAGCCGGTGCCGATGCCCTCGCCCGAGGAGATGGCTGCGATGCAGCCCGAGCGGCCCGATGAGCGCGAGCCCGCCTACTCGGAGGCCTGAGCCAGACGCCGCTCGATGAAGCGGCGCTCGACCGGGTTGGCCGTCAGCTCGAGCGCGAGCCGGTAAGACTCCGCTGCCTCGCCGAGCCTCCCGAGCCGCCGCAGCAGGTCTGCGCGAGCCGCGTGCAGCGGCTGGTAGCCGTCGAGGCCCTCGATCGCCTCGACCAGCTCCAGGCCCCGCTCCGGCCCCTCGCTCATCGCCACGGCGACGGCTCGGTTGAGCTCGATCACTGGGCTCGGTGCGATCTCCATGTGCCAGGCGTAGAGGCGGGCGATCCGCGCCCAGTCGGTCTCCGCCGCGCTGGCCGCTTCGGCGTGCACGGCCGCGATCCGGGCCTGGATCGTGTACGGGCCGCTGGGTCCGGCGGCTCCCGCCTCGTGCGAGAGCTCCGTGCCCTCGGCGATCCGCTCGCGGTTCCAGAGCGAGCGATCCTGGTCTTCGAGCAGGACCGCTTCGCCGCGCTCGTCGACCCGTGCCTGCCGCCGCGCGTCGGTGAGCAGCATCAGCGCCAGCAGGCCCCGCGCCTCGGGCTCGCGCGGCAGCATCGCGACCAGGACGCGGGCGAGGCGGATCGCCTCCTCGCTCAGCTCGACCCGGACCAGCTCCTCGCTGCTCGATGCCAGGTAACCCTCGTTGAAGACCAGGTAGAGGGTCGCCAGCACCGCCGGCAGCCGCTCCGGCATCTGCTCGGCCCCCGGCACCTCGTAGGGGATGTTGTTGGCGGCGATCTTGCGCTTGGCCCGGACGAGCCGCTGCGCCATCGTGCTCTCCCCGGTGAGGAAGGCGCGCGCGATCTCGGCCGTTCCGAGGCCGCCGAGGCTGCGCAGGGTGAGCGCGACTCGTGCCTCGATCGCCAGGGCAGGGTGGCAGCAGGTGAAGATCAGGCGCAGACGGTCGTCCCTGATCTCACCGGCCCGCTCCCCCGGGGCTGGCTCGGGCTCGGCGTGGAGCGCTTCCAGCCGCCCCAGCGCCTCCACCTTGTTGCGCAGGACCCCGGCGCGGCGCAGGCGGTCGATCGCCCGGTTGCGCGCGACCTGGGTGATCCAGGCGCCGGGGTTGTCGGGGACACCCTCCGCCGGCCAGCGCTCGAGAGCGACGACGAAGGCCTCCTGCACGACCTCTTCGGCGAGGTCGAAGTCGCCGGTGACGCGGATCAGCGTCGCGACCGCACGCCCCGACTCGTGCCGGAAGGTGCTGTCGACGACGCTGTCGCTCGCGGCGGCTACGAGCGTTCCGCCTTTTCCAGCAGTTCCTTGCCGCCCGTGACCATCGGCCGGATTTCGACGTGGCCACTCTTCAGCGGGACCTTCCTGGCCCAGGCCAGGGCGTCGTCGAGGCTCTCGACGTCGATCACCCAAAACCCGGAAAGCTGCTCCTTGGTCTCGGCGAAAGGGCCGTCGGTGACGAGCGGCTCGCCGTCGCTGTAATGCACGGTGGTGCCGGTGGCGCGCTCCTGCAGGCCGGCGCCGGTGACCATGGCGCCCGCCTCGGTCAGCTCGGCGTTGAACTGTCCCATCTCGGTGAGGTTTTTCTTCACCTCGTCGGGGGTGACCTCCTCCCAGGGACGCTCCTCGGCGATCAAGGCAAGCATGAATTGCATCGTCTTCCTCCTTGGCTCGTGAGCAGCGCCGATCGCCGCTCTCACCCTAACGACGAACGGGACTTGCTCAGATCGACAAGGCGGCGGCGATTTGGGGTGGGTCTTCGATTTGGGGGTAGTGGGCGAGGCCCGGGAGCTCTGTGACCGGGACGCTCGGGCGGAGCTCGCGCATCGCTGCCAGCACTTCGGTCGTCGCCACCCGGTCGAGCAGGCCCCAGGCGAGGCTGAGGTCGCCGGGCCACTCGCAGATCGCGCCGTGCCAGCGACCGGCGTGCTCTTCGCGCTGGTCCATGTAGGAGATCAGGCGGTGGCTGAGTACCCGGCCGCCGTTGTTGCAGACGAGCGACCACTGGTCGGCCGCCTCCTCCTCGCCGAGCGGGTGCGCCTCCGAGAAGACCGAGCCGAACTGCTGGCGGAAGACGCGCTCGCTGGAGAGCCTGGCGAAGAGCGGGCCGAAGCGGCTGCGCAGGATCCGCTGGCCGAGGATCGGGCTGGCCCGTTCCAGCACCATGCTGCCGTTGAAGAGCAGGATGCCGGCGACGTCCATCTCCAGCTTCCCCTCCAGGTCGCGCGCCATCAGCTCGTTGGCGACCGAGGTGCCCATGTTGTGGGCGACGAGGAAGGCTGGCTGACCGCCAGCGTGCCGGCGGACCAGCTCCTCGGTCAGGTCGGCCTGCCAGAAGAGGCTGTAGTCGTGGGAGGGCGGCTTCTCGGAAAGGCCGAAGCCGAGGAAGTCGAAGGCGAGCACGTTGCGCTCCGGCAGCTCCTCGAGCAGCAACCGCCAGTCGTATGAGCTGGAGGGGAAGCCGTGCAGGAGGACCAGCAGTGGGCCCTCGCCCTGCTGGCGGAAGACGTGGATCGAGTGGCCGCGGAACTCCTCGGCCTCGCCCCGCTTCTGCCAGCGGCGCACCCGCTCGGTCAGCTCCATCTCAGCGACCCGCTCCCATGCCCGGCATGATCTCACCGCGATGGCCGACGATGTTCCGAGCCGGGTTCGCGCCGCCTGCGCCTGGGTTGCGGGGCGGGCGCGGTCGGTCCGAATCGCCGAGGGCGAGATCGAGGCTTACGCCGCGGCGCTCCTGCCGCTCACCGAGCTTCCACCACCCGACCCGGCGACGCACCTGGCCGAGGGAGATCGCGAGTCCCGCACCGCGTTCGTCGTCTGCCTCGACGCGATCAACTTCGGCTCGGGGTGGTGGCCGACGATCCGCAAGCGGCCGGGTCGCAGCGGCTACTTCACGATCGCGGCCGGGTTGACGGAGCGCTTCCGCGAAGACGGCCCTTGGTCGCCGGCCGAGCTGACCCGGCTCGAACCGGCCGACCTCGCCGGCCTCCTCGGCCAGGACCCCCAGCACCCGCTGATGGCCCAGTACGCGACCTCTCTGCGCGACGTCGGCGAACACGTCCTCGCCGACCACGGCGGCCGCTTCGAGGGACTGGTGGACGACGACGCTGGATCTGCCGTCGCCCTCGCCGACCTGCTGGCGGAGTGGGAGGCCTTCGCCGACACCTCCACCTACGAGAGGCGCCCCGTCCCCTTCTTCAAGCGGGCCCAGATCGCCGCGGCCGACCTCAACCGCAGCGGCGTCGCCAGCCTTGTCGGCGAAGAGCATCTCACCGCCTTCGCCGACAACCTCGTCCCGCACGTGCTTCGTCTCGACGGGGTGCTCCGTCTCGACCCCGAGCTGGAGCGGGCGATCGACGCCGATCAGCTGCTGGAGCACGGCTCCCCCGGCGAGGTCGAGCTGCGCGCCTGTGCCGTCCACGCGATCGAGCTACTCTCTGCTGCCACCGGGGGCCGCCTATCGCCAGCCCAGATCGACGCCGCCCTCTGGAACCGCGGCGCCGCCCCTCGCTACAAGTCCGTCCCGCGACCCCGCTCGCGCAACACGGCGTACTAAGGAGGGATCAGCTAGCCGGCCGCTTCGGCGCGCTTGAGCCCCCCGCGGGCCCAGAAGGCGAAGAGGATCGGGAGGGCGAAGGCGATCGCGAAGGCGAGGGCGATCACGGCCGGTTCGCCGGCGATGAAGCCCCGGCCCGCCTCGAGCAGGGCCGTCACCGGGTTGACCGAGGCGACGGCGTGGATCCAGCCGCTGAGCAGGCCGAGCGGAACGTAGACCGGCGTCAGGAAGAGGGTGAGGAAGACAGGGAACTGCATCAGCGGGCCGCCCTGGATCGAGCGCACGCGCATCGCGACCCCGGCGGCCCACAGCGTCGCCGCCAGGTTGGTCAGCACGGCGAGCCCGAAGAGCCCGAAGACGTCGACGCCGTTGCCGCCCACCTCCATCCCCGCCGCCAGCGCGATCGCGGTGAGGATCGTCCAGGTGATCAGGGCTCGGGTGAGGGCCGCGAGCGCGTACCCGCCGATTATCCCCCGGCGATCGCCCGCGGCAAGCAGGTAGCGGTTGGCGAAGCCGATCTCGAAGTCGCGGGCCATCGCGAAGCCGGTGAAGACGCCGCCGAAGGCGGCCGACTGCAGCAGGACGAAGACGAACTGGAAGGCGGTGTAGCCGCTCGGGAAGTCGAAGCCGGGGACGCCGGAGATAGAGGACAGGCCGCCGGCGAAGGCGACGAAGAAGAAGAGCGGGAAGACGATCGCGGGTACGAGGAAGGCCGGGTTGGAGAGGAAGTTGTGGACGCTGCGCCAGGCGACCGCGAGGGCGACGTCGCGAAAGCGGGCTACCCGGGGGCCTGCGGCGGCCGCGCTCACGTTCGCACCAGCCTCGTCTTCAGGGCGCTGGTCGCGGCCAGCATGCCGACCGCCAGCACCGCGGCCGCGATCCCGAACCCGAGCGCCAGGGCGTCCGGCTCCCAGCCTTCGAAGAGGAGCGAGCGGAACGCCTCGAGCAGGTAGGTGACCGGGTTGACCGTGGCCACCTGGCGGAACCAGTCGGCCTGGATCAGGTCGAGCGGCAGCGCCATCGCGGAGATGAAGAGGAAGACGAAGAAGACCGGGAAGAGGCTCTGCACCGCCTCGCCCGAGCCGGTGCGCAGCGCCGCGAAGAGGCCGATCGAGCCGAAGGCGATCGTCACCGAGACCGAGAGGGCGACGATGACGAGGGCGCCGGCGAACCCGGTGACCAGTTCGGCGCCGGCGACGAGGCCGACGATCAGGTAGGTCGCCGCCTGGACCAGGCCGAGCATGACCGCTCCCGCCAGTAGCCCACTGAGCAGGGCCACGCCACGCAGCGGGGTCAGCGCCAGCCGGTCGAGGAAGCCCGTCTCGATGTCGCGCGCGAGGTCGGTGCCCGAGTTCATCACCGAGAAGAGCGCGCCCTGGACGAAGGGCACGGCGAGGGCGAAGGTGAGATAGGAGTCGGTCGGGAAGCCGGGCAGATCGGTCGTGCTTTTGAGCCCACCCGAGTTGACCGCGAGCAGGAACATCGGGAAGACGAGCGCTGGCACTATCTGGGCCGGCTGGCGCATCGTGCGGAGGATCGAGCGCCGGGCGAGCTGACCGACCTGAGTGCGCAGCCTGCCGCTCAACCTGCATCCACCGTCTCGGCGGCGACCTCGGTCTCCTCTTGTTCCTCCTCCTCGGCGCCCTCCAGCGAGCGGCCGGTCTTGGCGAGGAAGACGTCGTCGAGCGAGGGTGCATGCAGCTGCAGGGTCTCGATCGCGATGCCCTCGGAGTCGAGCGCCCGGACCACGTCGGCGAGCTGCGACTCGCCGCCCTCCAGTCGAGCCGCCGCCGCCCGCGGCGAGGCGGCGGCGCCGGGCCCGAAGCGCTCCAGGACCGCGGCGAGCCGCCCGCGCTCGCCCGCCTCGCGGGGCACGGCTTCGACCGTGGGCCGGCCGATCTCCGCCTTCAGCGCGGCCGGGGTGCCTTCGGCGACGATGTGGCCGTGGTCGATGATCCCGACCCGGCCGGCGAGCGTGTCCGCCTCCTCCAGGTACTGGGTGGTGAGGAAGACCGTGACCCCCTCCTCGGCCGCGAGCCGAGCGACCTCCTCCCAGAGCGCGGTGCGGCTCTGGATGTCGAGGCCCGTGGTCGGCTCGTCGAGGAAGAGGATGCGGGGCCGGTGCGCCAGCGCCAGCGCCAGGTCGAGCCGCCGTTTCATCCCGCCCGAGTAGCCGCCCACTTTGCGGTCGGCGGCCTGGGAGAGGCCGACCCGCTCCAGCAGCTCCTGTCCGCGCACCTGGCGCTCGGACTTGCCGAGGCCGTGCAGCGCGGTCTGCAGGCGCATGTGCTCGCGCGCGGTCAGCAGCGGGTCCAGGGCGGCCTCCTGCAGCGCCGCCCCGATCGAGGCCCGCACCCGCGGGCCCTCCCGGACGATGTCGAAGCCCGCGACGCGCGCCGTCCCCGCCGTCGGCGGCAGCAGCGTGGTCAGCATCAGCACAGTGGTCGACTTGCCGGCGCCGTTGGGGCCGAGGAATCCGTAGATCTCGCCCGCCTCCACCCGCAGCTCGATCCCGTCGACCGCCCGCGGCCCGTTCTTGAACTCGCGCACGAGCCCTTCGACCTCGATACCGGTACCGTCCGGTCCCTGCTCGGCAGTCATTGCCCGCAGGCTAGACCCTATGGCCGGCCCGCCTGAGCGCGGGGTATAAATCTGGCTCCGGTGTGAAGGTCGGCATCCATGGCTTGATGCCGACTCAGGTCAGTGATAACTTTATTGGCACTACTCCTAGGCCTTCGGGACTCAGGAGTCTGAGGCCGCCGCAAGGCGGCCTCAGTGTTTCTTGGCTTTGTCCCAGCCTTCGGGCCGATGGATTTGCCCTTTCGCATCGGACAGTTCGGCAGGCAACTGACTGGCTTCAAGTTCCGGAATCCCAATCCGCTTGTACTCGGCAGCGGAGATTCCCTTAGGGGCCAAATGCTCGTTTCTGTGCGTCGAGGGGTTGAGCACAACCACGGGCTTCCCAAGGGTTTCTCGAACGTAGCGCACGGGCCAACCCAGGTCCGAATCATTTGAGATTACAGCCGCCTGCTGGTAGCTGTTTTTGAAGCCGTCGACCAGTAGGTGGCTGGCCAGATTCACGTCAGATCCCTTCTCCTCGGTCTTCCAGATTCGGATCCGAGGGATCGGGTCTCCCTTCATGATCAAGAGGCCACTTTTGACGAAGGCAATTCGCGCAAGCCGGGACGTGGCTCTCTCGCGAGCCGAAAGACCTTCTCCAACCTTGCCCATCGCCAGGGCGAAGAAGCTCTTGCGGCGATTGAAGAATCCGGGCTCAATCGTCAGCCGATTGACCGTATCCAGAGCGCGAAGATAGACCTGTTGACGAGTTGGAGCGCCTGGATCGTGGGGGACCGCCTTGATCCGTGCAGTGAAGTATTTGACCTCAGTGACTTCGTGGCCTGGCAGCAAGACATCGGAGAGCGCGACAGGGTCCAGCCAGCGGTACGGGGTATCCCTTACCGCTCGGTAGTAGAGATTCAGTGCATCGATGTAGACAATGGTCTGCACGAAGCAGACCCTACCCAGCCAAGGGGTCTGCTTGGACCGCCTACGCCGGTGCGGACGCCGCGGCGCGGAACAAGTGTGCCGAGGGGATGCCGATGACCTCACCTTCGAAGCGCTTCTCGTGTCCGTAGACGACCCAGGTGGTGTCGATTTCGCCGATGTCGAGGTCGAGGCGCAGCTCCTCGTCGTGCTCCTCGAAGTGCTCCATGTGTGTCAGCCCAGAGTCGTAGTCACCGCGCAGCAGTCCTTCGCCGACGATCGGCTTGGAGGCGACGTCGACGATCTCCTCCCACTGGGAGAGGTCGACGTAGCCCTTTGTGGCGGGGACGATCCCCAGCGAGCGCGGCTTCTCGACGTCGCGGCGGCTGAGCAGGACCAGGTGCTTGGTCGGGTAGATGAAGGTGTCGACGACGAAGATCTCGGTCCAGTACTTCTCGGTTATCTCGTGCACCTTGGGGTGGGCGCTGCACTGGACCAGGAACGAGTTGGGCGTCTCGCGGACCATCTCCAGGCCGACGAAGAAGTCGGTGATCAGCTCGATCCCGTAGTCCTTGACTCCCTGGAAGCGCATGTAGTTCTGAACCGCGCGCTCATGGCAGGTGCCCTCGGGGCCGAGGGTGACGATCGTGACCTTGCCGCTTGCGGTGTCCGCCTCCATGCGAGCAGCAAGGCTAGGTGAACGAACAGGAAAGATCAAGCAATGGGATGTCCAAACGCAGGGCCTTTTTCACGGCCGGCCAGGTTCTCCCCTCTCCCCGCCGGGTAGTCACATCTAGACGCGCGAGCCGTTTCGCGCCGGATCAAGGAGGAGAGAAAATGGCTACAGAGAGAAGCTCGAGTGGAGCTGGAATCTCGCTCGGCGGGATCCTCGTCATTGTCGGCATCGTCCTGATGATCGTCTGGAGCTTCTGGATCGGCCTGATCGTCACCCTGGTCGGCCTGATCGCCTTCGGCGGCTTCGCCAAGGGGAAGTGGTACTGAGCGCGTCCCGCTTCGGCCCGCGAGCTCCGGGACTTGACAGGTGACCAAATAGTCACCTATAGTCCGGGTCATGGACGAGGTGTTCAAGGCGCTCGCTGACCCGACCCGCCGCAGCCTGCTCGACGAGCTGTTCGAGCAGGACGGCCAGTCGCTGAGCGCACTTGAGGCGCGGCTGCCGATGACGCGCTTCGGCGTGATGAAGCACCTGCGAGTGCTCGAGGAGGCTGGGCTGATCACGACCCGCAAGCGCGGGCGGGAGAAGCTGCACTTCCTCAACCCCGTCCCGATCCGGCTCGTCCACGACCGCTGGGTGAGCAAGTACGCCGAGCCATGGGCCGCGGCCCTGACCGGCCTCAAGCACGAACTGGAGGAGAGGACGATGGAGAAGGTGTTCGAGATCTACATCAAGACGACCCCGGAGCGACTCTGGGAGGCGATCGTCGACGACGAGATGCGCCAGCGCTACAACTTTGGCGTCGGCGTGCGCTCCGAGTGGACGCCGGGCTCGGGTTACGAGGGGTTCCACCCGGGCGCTGGGATCGCGATCGCGGCGGGCGAGAACCTCGAGGTGGAGCCGCCGCGGCGGCTGGTGCAGAGCTTCAACGCTCTGTGGAGCGACCAGGTCAAGGGCGAAGGGACCTCGCGGGTGACCTGGGAGATCGAGCAGGTCGAGGATTCCTGCCGGCTGACCGTCACCCACGACCAGCTGCGAGAGGGCGCCAACGACGAACTCTTCGGCGGCTGGCCGATGATCCTCTCCGGCCTCAAGACGCTGCTGGAGACCGGCGAGGTGCTGACCACCCCTGGTTCGCTGCGCTACGCGCAGGCCGGCTGAGGGTTCCGCCCTGGAAAGGCGGGTAGGACGAAGAGATGAACAACTTGCGGCGAACCGCCGCCCTCTCGATGATCCTGCCCGCCCTCACCCTCGCCGCCTGCGGCGACTCCGACTCCGACACGACGAGCGAAAGCCCGGCCCCCTCGGCCGAAAGCGCCGAAACCGAGTCTCCGGCGGGCGAAAACGCCCCCGCCCCCAGCGGCGAGGCTGTCCGCTCCGAAAAAGTCACGATCTCCGACTTCGAGTACGACCCCGAAACCGTGACCGTCCAGGCCGGCGGCAAGGTGATCTGGCAGAACGAGGACTCAGCCGAACACACCGCGACCCTCGACGACGGCAGCTTCACGACCGGCGCCCTGGCCGAAGGCAAGCTCAAGTCGGAGTCCTTCAAGACCCCCGGCACCTACACCTACTTCTGCGAGATCCACCCGCAGATGAAGGGGACCGTTGAGGTTGTGGAAGCGGGCTGACCCAAGCCCGCCCGCGCGCGGAGCCAATCGACGACGCTCGGTTGCTCCACCACGGGCCTGCCGGCGAAGGAGATAATGGATCGAGCCGAGGAGGCGATCCTAGACTGGGCCGAGGCTTCGATCCGCGACGACCTCTGCATCCTCGTTCTCAAGCCGAGGTGATTCGGGCGTCTCTCCGTCTAGGGGCAGCCGGAACACCTTGAACGCGAGAGGGGCCGCGACCCGATCACGAATCTGGCAGCGGGGACAGTTTTCGAGCGCCGCCGCATGCGCCGCGCTGTAGCGGCTTCCGCACCTCGCGCACTTGAACATCACTCCTCCTTAGAGCCGTGGTGGACCATTGACCGATACCCAGCTTGTCCGGACGTCTAACCGGCCAGCGATTCAGAAACTACTGCCGGCCGGAAGAGCGGTAAGTTCATGACTTGTGAACTTTCCTATGGTGATCTGCGCCGCCAACACGGACGATCCTCCGCGTGGGCGGCAATCTAGGCAGGAATCTTCGGCGTGCCCGCGAGCAGGCCAAAATGACCCAGGAGGAAGTCGCCGAACGAAGTGGTGTCCACGCCACCGAGGTCTCGAGGATCGAGGGCAGCAAACGCGACCCGAAGGTCTCGACGGTGGAACGGCTGGCAAAGGCTGTGGGAGTACCTCCGAGCGACCTGCTGCGCTGACGACCAGGCCGGTCCCGGTCCTGTGCGAGCGGCCGGAGACCGGCCCGTATATCGATGTGCCTACTTCGTCTTCATGACGCTCAGAAGCGGCACGACTGAATCGACGTACGCGATCTTCATCCCTTGCTCACCCCCTCCCCCTCGTCAGCGCCCAGCGGTTTGCCGGGGCGCCAGAGGAGAGGGTAAGAAATTCCTGAGCGTCGGGTTTTTAGTGAGCGCTCACGGTGCCTGGGGGCCGGCTAGGACTTATGCTCGGGCGTTACTGACAACCCTCAACAGACCTGATCGGAGGAGTGGGCATGACGCGCGGAGCGCTAGAGCCTGGACGGAAGCCCCTTAAGGAGCGAACACGCCTGCCAGAGGACGCACCTTCTTACCCTGCTGGTCACCGCATCCGGCTCGAATCTCTCATCATCCTCCACGAGGGAGAGTTCAGTGCGGGGGACATTGCCAAAATGCTTGGCGAGGACGTGAAGGTCGTCACGAATCACCTCCGTGACCTCTACGACGCTGGCTGCATTGAATTCGTGGGGTACAAAGGAAAGGGCAACCTCAGGAAGGCCGTCTACCGCGCAGTCGCTCGACCATTTACGAGCGGCGAGGAGTACCGTGCAATGTCACTAAAGGAACGACATGAGGCCCTCGGCGTACATCTTCAATGGATCTTTTCCGAGGGTCTTACGTCCTACCGGACAAAAAAGATGGCAGGCGATGAGACTGTGTGTGTGGTCTCGGACGAACCAAACCTTGATTCCGAGGGAAAGCTCGAACTCCACGATTTCCTAGCCGCCTGTTGGACGGGCAAATCCGAGGACGCTCTCGACGCATTGAAAGGCGTTCAAGAGATCGCCGGAAGAGCAACTAACCGCATGGCTGAGTCAGGGGAGACCGGCACGACGGTAGTGGTGGCGCTGCTGGCCTTTGAGCGTGGGAGGCCGCCAATTTCCGAGGGATCGCCGCGGGTGCCAATCACCAAAAAATGAGCGGTAACCGAATTTGGGTTGCCAACTGTGTACCTAACTGCAACTGTTCACCGCTCCGACGATTTGCGAGTGATGAGTCTCACTTGGTCGGCAGATCTGTTCCAGAACTCCGGACGGGTCACGGCCCTTCCCGTCCGGAGTCCTGGCGCAGGAGGATCCACATGCAAGACCAAGGCAAGCAACCCGACAAGGCAGAACTCGCACTCAAGCGGGCATTGGAACATCCCAAGCGGCTTGAGATTTTTGGTTACCTCATACAGAAGGACGGAGCGGACGAGGCGAAGTTGGTCGAGGCACTCGACCTGACCGTTCCCAAGGTGAAATATCACCTCACGGTGTTGCATGATGCAGGCCTGATCGTGCAGGTCGAGGGTGGGGATCATGGGCAGGCCGGGCGCTCGTATGTAGCTGCTTCGGCGGGCCTGTGAGTCCGTGGCGCTGATCGCTCCGCAGTCGAGAGCGTTTCTGGTCGAGATGTTCACCGACCTACGAGCCGACCTCGAAAGCCAGATGGAGGAGGGTGGGAAAGGCAGCCCGGACTCAGAGGAGGCAGCCCGCAAGCTGGCGATGTACGAGGCGCTGTTGGCGGGTCTCACTCAGAGCGGGCCCTTCCCCGACGACGAGGCAGTGCGCCAGTACGTCGTCGAGCTGGCGAAGGCCACCGACGAGGCCAACGGATACGAGCAGGCCGCGCTTGAACACCAAGCGTTCGCCGAGCTCGTCGCCGAGCTCGCGAGATAGGACCCGGTTGCCAGAGACCGGCCCCTATTTCGGTGCGCCTATCGCACCTTAACGATGTGCAGAAGTGGTACGACCGAATCGACGGGTGCAACCTTCATCCCTCTAGCTCACCTCTCCTCTCTTCGATCTTTCGGGGGGCGCGAAGTGGGGCCGGTCCCGAGTCCTCCTGCAAAGACGACCAGGACCGGCCCTCTGGGCGTGCTAGCGGTTCTTCACGACGCTCAGCAACGGCACAACTCTTCCGACAGTTGCGATCCTCACCTTGCTCACCTCACTTCTCGTCGGTCCTTCGCCGATAGTCCAAGCAGGGCCGGGCACCGACCCTGCTTGAAGACGACCGGGTTCGACCCCACCAGCGTGATGGCACTCAAGCATGCTTGATGATCTGCACGCTCGGGATAGTCGCACCTATTTTGCGGATCTTCATCTCACCACCCTTCGCTCATTAGTCTCCAAAACTGATTGAAGACTTTGACTCGGGTTCTTCTCGCCGCGCCGGCGAGGTAGCGTGACGGTACAGCGATTCGTTCTAGTGGAGATTCTCGTCCCGGTCGAATACGCGCTGGATTTAGCTCCACAGAAGGAAAGCGGGGCCAGATAAGTCCGGGCGAGAAGTCAGACAGCGATACGGCGAGGAAGCTCGCCGAGATATTCGCTTCCCAGCCTCCTGACCTTGGCGTAATCTCGATCAGAGAACTTCTTGCCTGAGTCCTTGATCATGCCGGTGATCACGGCGATCTGTGGTTGATCGAAACCGCGCTCGTGAAGCTCCTCGGGGCTGCCATTGTCGAGGATGCAGAAGAGCCGGTACTGGCGCCTTCCGGGGCCGGTCAGGCGAATCTCGTGGTAGCCGCCCATATCGCCGTGCATCGCCTCCCAATAGCCGCCCCCGCTGAACTGCGGCGGCGGAGCGTCGCGGACGGCTTCCAAGACCGCGTAGAACCGCGCCTCGATCTTCGCCGGGCAGCCATAGAGAAAGTCCTCGGCCGGCACCCTGCCGTCCTTGGTTGAGCAGTAGACGATTCCCCATGCCATCGCCCGACAAGGCTAATTGCGCTCGCGGCGTTTTGTCTGAGGTTAGGCAGCAGTAGCGCTGGGCGAGCGCTTCTTGCCGGCCCGGCTCACACTGCTGGCTCCACTGGCCACCACTTCGACCTTCGCCCCGAGAATGTCGGCGACGGCGGCCACCGTCTTCAACTCTGGATTCACGTCAGCCGTGAAGAACCGGCGGATGCTCGACGGCTCCTTGCCGATGGCCCGGGCCAGCTCAGCCTTCGACATCCCGGCTTCTTCCCGCAACTCATCGAGCTGTCGGACCACGGCGTCGATTTGAGCGAGCTCACGCCGCTGCCGCTCGAACTCCACCCGAAACTCAGGGTCTTCCTTAAGCCGTCGGGAAAGTCGCCGATCATGGTAAGTCGTGTCAAGCGTCTTGGCCAACGTTCATTCCTTGGATAGAGTCTCGTCGCCGAGCGTAGCACAGAAGTTACGCACAGCAGAATTCCTAGACCCTGACCCGACTATCGTGAATCGTCTTCCTCGCCGGGCCAGGTACCGGTCACGGAAGCGAAGCTCGCTCGGGCGCCTCGGTCGACCATCCCTTTGACCAGGCGGAAGATCGCGCCCTCGAGCATCAGGGCTGCCGCCAGCTTCGGATATGAGACTTCGCGATCCTCGGGCTCGGGCGCCTCGTGGTCGTCGAAGGCGGCCCAGATCCGGTCGAAGCCCTTCTGGGCGGCGAACCCGGCGGCGAGGCCGGCGAGTATCCCGATCGGGGTGAACAGCACCTTCACGGTGATTGAGCTACCCGGTGTCAGCCGGAAAAGAACGCCCGGGCGCGTTCGGCGACCAGCTTGGGGCGCTCGTCGGCGATGAAGTGGCCGCAGCCGGGGACGAACTCGATCTCCATGTCGTCGACGTGGGCCTCGTAGCCCGCCAGCAGATCGGTGTGGATCGCGGCGTCCTCGGTACCGAAGAGCATCCGGGTGGGCGTGGTTAGGCGTTTGCTGGCATAGCGGCCGCGCAGGATCGGCACGATCTCGCGCAGGTTGAAGACCCTGTACATCTGCACCGCCGCCTTGGCCCGGGACGGTTCGGCGAGGTTGTCGGCGAAGATCGAGAGCGTCCGCTCGTCCCAGAAGCGGGGGTCGGCGCCGCCGGTGCGCAGCGCCATCCGCACGAACCGCTTGCTGCGGTGAGCGAAGTACCCGATCCAGGGGGCGAGGATGACCTGCTGGTAGATCAGGCGCCAGGAGTGCGGCAGCGTCTTGCGCATCTGGATCCAGGGGGTGGGGATGTTCAGCGCCAGGTAGCGGCCGAAGCGCTCGGGCGCGCGCAGGCAGAGCAGGAAGCCGATCCAGCCGCCCCAGTCGTGGCCGACCAGCTTCACCCGCTCCAGCCCCAGCTCGTCGAGGACGGCGAGCACGTCGGTGGCCAGGTTCTCCTTCTCATAGCCGCGTCGCGGCGCGTCGGACCAGCCGAAGCCGCGCAAGTCCATCGCCAGCACCCGGTGGCGGTCGGCCAGCGCTGGCATCAGGTTGCGCCACTCGTACCAGTGTTGTGGCCAGCCGTGCAGCAGCAGCACCGGGTCGTCCCCCGAGCCGGCTTCGGCGACGTGGAAGCGCAGTCCCCGCGCTTGCACCCAGCGGTGGGTGACGCCTTCGACTGCCGGAAGATCCATCGCGCGCCCCACCCTACATAGGGGACACCGGGATCTGGGAGTCCGGTTTGGGGATCGCTGGCACCGGGGTACCCGACGAGTCGGATAAGTCGACGAAAGGAACCAGTCATGAGCATTCTCGACAAGCTCACCGGAAGGGCGAAGAAGGCGGCGGGCGACCTCGCCGGCGACAGCTCCCTGCGCAGAGAGGGCAGGCGCGAGGAGGAGAAGGGCGAGAAGAAGGAGCAGCTAGATCGCGCCCAGGAGAAGGTCGAGCAGCGCTCGGCGGAAGTCTCCGATCTCGAGCGCAAGACCTGAGGCCGTGGGACAGGATCGCTACCTGTCCATCTACCTCAACGACCACCTCGCCGGCGCCGCCGCGGGCGTCGAGCTGGCTCGGCGGATGGTGGCGGGCAACCGCGGGAGCCCGGAGCTGCGCGAGCCGCTGGAGCGGGTCTGCGCTGAGATAGAGGCCGACCGGGAGACGCTCGAACGTGTGATGGAGAGCCTGACTGTCCGTCGCAGCACGGTGAAGCCAGCGGCTGGCTGGCTGCTGGAGAAGCTTGGGCGCCTCAAGCTCAACGGCCAGCTGCGCGGTTATTCCCCTCTCAGCCGAGTGGTCGAGCTGGAGGGGTTGTGCCTGGGGATCTCCGGCAAGATCGAGCTGTGGCGAGCGCTCGAGCAGGCGCTGGGAGCCGAGTGGAGCGGGTTCGACTTCCGCCAGCTCGGCGAACGAGCGGAGCGTCAGCGCGCGACGGTGGAGGAGCTGCACGGGGCGGCGGTCATCCCGACCTTCTCCGCCGGGCCCTACAGCTCGCGCTCGTAGTAGAGCATCGAGGGGCCGTCCTCGCGCCCTTCGCGGTTGGTGAAGCCAACGCTCTCGTACAGTGCGCGGGCGGCGGTGTCGGTCTCTCCCGTATTGAGGTCCATGCGGGTCGCGCCCGCGGCCCGGGCGGTCTCCATCGCGCTCTCCAGAAGCGTTCGTCCGATCCCGCCGCCGCGGAGGCCGGGAACGACGTAGAGCTCCTCCAGGTAGGCGTCGAGCTCCCCGCTCCACAGCGAGGGGAAGTAGCGCATCTGCGCGATCCCGTCGGGTCCGTCACCGATCAGCAGAAAGACGACCGCGTCCTTCTCGATGAAGTCCGCCACACGCTCGGCGAGGACCGCCACCCCGGGGGTCTCTTCGTCGAACTCGGTATTGAAGTCGTGTAGGAGGCGCGCCACGTCGTGGGCGTCAGCGACCCCGGCGCGGCGGACGGTCGGGCCCTGCTCAGGCAGCGGCCAGGCTCCTCGCGCAGTCGACGAACATCTCCTCGGCGGGCCGCTGGGTCCAGCCCAGGCGCGATTCGGCCTTCTCGCTGGAGTACTCGTACCGAGTGCCCAGCTGGTTGACGATCGAGCGGATGCCGGGGTCGAACCTGCCCGCCGCGCGCACGAGCAGGTCGGGGAGCTTGCGCTTCGGCACCTTGGCCGCGTCTTCCCCGAGCCGGTCGCGCAGCACCGCGGCGACTTCGGACATCCAGAAGAACGGCCCGGCGGCGATGAAGCGCTCGCCGCCCGCCTCGGGTGCGGTCATCGCCCGCAGGTGCAGGTCGGCGACGTCGCGCACGTCGACGAAGCTGAAGCCGATCCGCGGAATGCCGGGCATCCCCTTCAGCAACCGCTCGATCGCCTGCAGCGAGAAGGAGTGATCGTCGCTCAGGGCGGGGCCGAGGATCGCGCCCGGGTTGACGACGGCGAGCCGGTCGGTGGCGCCGGCCTCGGCCATGAAGTCCCACGCCGCGCGCTCGGCGATCGTCTTCGACCGCACGTAGGGCGAGAGGCCCGGCTTGTCGGGGTCGGTCCAGTCCTGCTCGGTCAGCGGCCTGCCTCCGGGCCTGGCGCCACCGGCGATCGCGGCCACGGAGGAGGTGACGACGACCCGCCCGACCCCCGCGTCGATCGAGGCGCGCAGCACCCGCAGCGTTCCCTCGCGGGCGGGCACGATCAGCTCGTCGGGGTCCTTCGGCTGCACCGGCGGGAACGGCGAGGCGACGTGCAGCACGCTGTCGCAGCCCTCGACCGCCTGCGCCCAACCGGCGTCGCCGGTGAGGTCCGCCGCGAAGACCGAGAGCTGCTCGCCGGCGTCGACCTGGGAGGCGACTGCGGCACGGACCTCGGACTCGCGGGCGAGGTCGCGCACGGTGGTCCGCACCCGGTGCCCGCGTCGCAGCAGCTCGATCACGCACCAACTGCCGAGGAAGCCCGAGCCTCCGGTAACCAAAACCGTTTGCGGCTGCTTCGTCACGGATGGGAGCGTAACCGCCTGTGACCGGAAGGGCAGGGGAAGAGCGAGCTATCGTCACCGGGCATCGAGGAGCGCGACGGGAGATCGGCCGTCCCGGGATGGGCTTTGGTCCTTGTCGCCCTCATCGTGCTCGTCGCCGGCTCGCACCCCGCCCCGGCGGCCCGACCCCACCCAGGCCACGCGTTTCACGGGCGCGTGGAGGCGATCGACGCCGAGACCCGAGCGCGGATGACGGGCGTCTCCTGGCGCAGTGGCTGCCCGGTCGGGTTCGCGGATCTGCGCTTGCTCACGGTGAGGCACTGGGGCTTCGACGGCCGCTCCCACCGCGGCCGCCTGGTCGTCAACCGCGACGCCGCCGCGGCGATGCTGGGCACGATGCGCAGGCTCTACAGGCTGCGCTTCCCGATCCGCCGGATGCGGCTCGTCGACGCCTACGACGCCGACGATCGCCGCAGCATGGCCGCCGACAACACCTCGGGGTTCAACTGCCGCTTCGTCGCCGGCAGCCCCGGGGTCTGGTCCGAACACGCCTATGGCCGGGCGATCGACGTCAACCCGATCGAGAACCCCTACGTCACCGCTTCCGGCTACGTCTCGCCTCCCGCCGGCACCCCCTACGCCAACCGCTCGCGCCACCGCAAGGGGATGATCCACCGCCACGGCCCGGTGGTGAAGGCGTTCGCCTCGGCCGGCTGGGAGTGGGCGGGCAACTGGTCTTGGCCCAAGGACTACCAGCACTTCTCGGCGACCGGCAGCTGATCGCGACCACCATCTAGGGTTCGGGCCGTGGCACGTCCGCGCGTCGACTACGAGCGGCACGGGCTGACCTATGCGCGCAACCGCAGGGCGGACCCGCGAATCGAGGCGCGGATTCACGCCGCCCTCGGAGACGCACGCACGGTGCTCAACGTCGGTGCCGGAAGCGGTTCCTATGAGCCCGCGGACCGCGAGGTGCTGGCAGTCGAGCCGAGCCCGACGATGCGCGCTCAGCGCCCGCCGGGCGCGGCGCCGGCGATCGACGCCCGTGCCGAGGCACTGCCTTTCGACGACGACGCCTTCGACGCCGCGATGGCATGCGTGACCATCCACCACTGGGAGCCGCCCGGGGCCGGTCTCGCCGAGTTGCGCCGGGTCGCCCGCGGCCCGGTCGTCGTCTTCACCTTCGACCTCGATTGCCTGCCCGCCTGGCAGCTCGAGTACCTCGCCGAGGGCATCGAGCTGGAGCACCCTCGCTTCCCCGCGATCGCCGAGGTCGAGCGGGCCCTCGGCGGCCGGACCCGAGTCGAGCGCATCCCCACCCCCGCCGACTGTGCCGATGGCTTCTTCGAGGCTTTCTGGTCTCGCCCCGAGGCCCTCCTCGACCCCGCCATCCGCGCTTCGCAGTCGATGTGGGCCCTCCTCGACCCGGGCGTCGAGGATCGCATCGTCGCGCGCCTCGCCGCGGCCCTCGGGTCCGGCGCCTGGGACGCCGAGCACGGCCACCTGCGCGGGCAGGAGAGCTTCGATGGGTCGCTGCGGCTGGTGGTGTCCGAGGCTCGACCAGACCGATCATCCTTGTAATTACGAAGTGCAGCTTCAGATTTGCAAGGAAGCGGTATGGGCTACTTCGTTACCGCGCGCAAATAGTCGAAGATCTCTCCCTGGCTACCAAGGCATTCAAACGTGCTGGCGCGCGGCGCTACTGGCCGATCTGGGCGGCGGTGATCCCGGTCGCCCTTTGGGCGATCGTCCGCGCCTTCGGACTGGAGGGCGGAGGGCTGACCTCGCTGATGTGGTTCACGCCCTACGCTGCGGTCGCGGCACTGCTGGTCGCGGGGGTCGCCGTCGCGTTGCACAACTGGGCCGCCGCGACGGTCGCCGCTATTGCGACGGTCTATCTCGCGGCGACGGTCCTGCCGCGGGCGATCGGCAGTGAAGCCGTGCGGGCGGAGGGCCGCGAGACGCTCACGGTTCTCTCGGCCAACGTCTACCTCGGCAGCGCCGACCCGAGCGCCCTGGTTGCCCTGGTCGACCGATACCACCCCGACCTGCTCAGCGTCCAGGAGCTGACCCCGTCCTTTGCCCGCCGCCTGCGCCGGGCCGGGATCGCCCGCCGGCTCCCGCACTCGGTGCTGATGGCGCAGCCGAGAGGCCGCGGCGGCGGCCTCTACGCACGCCACCCCCTGAGCCCGCTCCCGCACCAGACGCAGTTCCCGGCTCGGATGCCACGCGCCTCGATGGTTCTTCCGGACGGTAGGCGCCTGCGCCTGGTCGCGGTGCATCCCTTCCCCCCGAGCATGGACGTCGACCTCTGGCGGGAAGCGCTCGAGAGCCTGCCGGCAGCCGGCTCCGGAGCCCCGTGGCTGCTGATCGGAGACTTCAACGCCACCTTCGACCAGACCGAGTTCCGTGACCTCGTCGACCGCGGCTACCGCGACGCGGGCGCGGCGACCGGCAAGGGCCTGCAGCCCACCTGGCCGAGCGGTCAGGTGTTCCCCTGGGGGCTGATGACGATCGACCACGTCCTCGCGGACCGCCGCCTCGGGATCTCCGAATACGGGGTCGACCCCCTTCCCGGCAGCGACCACCGGGCGATCCACGCTCAACTGGTGTTGCCCTAGTCCGCTTGGCGGGCCACCTTCCACATTGGACAAGGCTGGCCGAAATCAGCTCCGCTCGAATGTCTTTGGGGTGGGGGGCGCACTGCGCTGCGTCCCGAAATGGGTGGGATGCAAAACAAACCACGTCTCACCTACGCAAACATCGTCTCGACCCTGGCTCTCTTCCTCGTCCTCGGGGGCAGCGCCGCCTACGCGGCGGACAAGATCCGCTCCGGCGACATCGCCCCGGGGGCCGTCCGCACCTCCGACGTCTTCAAGAGGGCGATCGTCAGCGGCAAGATTGCGGTGGACGCGGTGCGGAGCAACCAGATCGCCGACGGCGCGGTCGGCTCGAAGCAGATCGGCGCCGGTGCGGTCGCTCCCTCGAACCTCCAGTTCCCGGTTTCCTTCGTTGCCAGCCCCACCGGCGGTTCGGCGCCTGTGGCCGGCGGGCCCACGCCGTACCCGCTGGCCGACAGCACCTGGGTCCAGAAGCCCGGCGAGATCGACGTCATCTTCGGCGCGGCCGTGGCGACGCTCGCCTACGACGAATCCGGCCCGGGCTCCTGTCGGGTGTACTTCGAAATCAACCTCAATGGCCAGCAGGTCGGCGGCGGCGAAGTCTCGACCGGCTCGACCACGCTCCAGCAGGTCGAACAGGACGTCGGCGCCCAGCCCCAGATGGACCCGGTCGCTCCAACCACCAACCAGCTGAGCGTCCAGACCGCCTCCAACGGAGCCTGCACGCCGGACTCCACCATCGACTCGACCCGCTTCCGCGTCCTCGACTTCGGCTGACGAGACGGCCCGAGCCAGGGCAGCACCAGCCGGGCGTGTGCACCGCCCGGCTGGTGCTGCTCTGAGCGTGGCCTACTGGTTCTGCTCGGCCTGGGCCCGGATCCGGTCCTCCTGCTCGCGCAGCTCCGGCGTGAACTCCTCGCCGAAGTCGTCGGCCTCGAAGACCTGCCGGATCTCGATCTCGCCGGGCTCGTCGTGCGGGTTGGGGCAGCGCTTGATCCATTCCACCGCCTCCTCGAAGGAGCCCACCTGCATCAGCCAGTAGCCCGCGATCAGCTCCTTGGTCTCGGCGAAGGGGCCGTCGGTCACGGTCCGCTCACCGTCGCCGCCGAAGCTGACGCGAGCGCCCTTGGAGGAGGGGTGCAGGCCCTCGCCGGCCAGCATCACCCCGGCCTTGACCATCTCCTCGTTGAACTCGCCCATCGCGGCGAGCAGCTCCTCGCTCGGCATCACGCCGGCCTCGGAGTCCTTGCTTGCCTTCACGATCGCCATCACTCTCATCTTTGGGTCCTTTCTGGTCGTCTTGCGGAAGCTCGGTGTGCCCGATATTCCCGCCTCTACCCACTAAGACGAACGGGGATCGCCGAAATCGACAGGGGGTTGTCTCGCCCGGGGCTCGGCCAATATGTTGCCTGCATCTTGAATGTCGAGATAACCCACATCGGCGGCCCCACCGTCCTGATCGAGGTCGGGGGCTGGCGCCTGCTGACCGATCCGACGTTCGATCCCCCGGGTCAGGACTACCGGTTCGGCTGGGGCACCGGCTCGCGCAAGCTGGCCGGCCCGGCGATCGCCGCCGACGACCTCGGGCGGATCGACGCCGTTCTGCTCAGCCACGATCACCACGACGACAACCTCGACGCCGCCGGGCGGGCATTGCTGCCCACGGCCGGAGCCGTCATCACCACGGTCCCGGGCGCCGAGCGCCTGGGGGGCCACGCCCGCGGCCTCGAGCCATGGGCGAGCACGCGGCTCGAGGACCCGGCCCGGCCGACGATCGAGATCAGCGCCACGCCCTGCCGCCACGGCCCTCCGCTTAGCCGCCCGATAGTCGGCGACGTAATCGGGTTCGCACTCGAGTGGGACGGCCAGGAGCACGGAGTCCTCTGGATCTCCGGCGACACGGTGCTCTACGACGGCGTTCGTCAGGTCGCCGACCGCCTCCAGGTCGGCACCGCCCTCCTGCACCTGGGAGGCGTCCGCTTCCCGATCTCCGGCCCGGTGCGCTACACGATGAACGCGAGGGAAGCCGTCGAGCTGTGCGGCCTGATCCAGCCGCAGGCCGCGATCCCGATCCACTACGAGGGCTGGAAGCACTTCCGCCAGGGGCGAGAAGAGATAGAGCGCGAGCTCGCCGGTGCCCCGGAGGACATACGAGAGCGGATCCGGTGGCTGCCGATGGGGATTGGGACCGCGGTCGCCGCCTGATGGGCAGGGCTAAGAGCTCGGGCTGACGCGGACAATCTCCTGGACGGCCCAGCCGTTGCCGTCCGGGTCCGCGAAGAACACGAAACGGCCCCAGGGGAACTCCTGCACCTCGCTCGCTTCGACCCCGCGCTCAACCAGCTCCGCCCTGGCCGTGTCAGCGTTCTCGACGACCAGCTGTAGGCCCGAGACGCTCCCCGGTTGCATCTGGTGCGCGCCAGTGGTCAGTGCGATCGAGCAGGCCGAGCCGGGCGGGGTCAGCTGCACGAAGCGCAGCTCCTCGCTCACCTGGTGGTCGTGTTCGGCGAGGAAGCCGACCCGGTCGACGTAGAAGGCCTTGGCCCGGTCGACGTCGGAGACCGGGACCTGCACCAGCTCCAGTCGCCATTCGATCTTCGATGCCGTGTTTCCCGCGTCCGCCATTCGCACTCCCTTCGTCATCCGAGCGTCCTATGATTCTCTCGCTCGGTAAGTTCCTTATCTAGCAAGTATCTTAGCAACTAAGAGATATGCCTGCAAGTCCAAAGCGACAGCTGATCGAGGAGCTGATCACCGCCTTCCGCGCCGGCGGCAACCAGGACAGCGCCTTCGAAAACCTCGCCGCCGATCGGCTCGGAGTCAACCGCACCGACCTGCACTGCCTGAATGCGATCGAGAACGCCGGCGGCCTCAGCGCCGGGGAGCTGGCGACCGAGGTGGGGCTGACCAGCGGTGCAGTGACCGGCGTCGTCGACCGGCTCGAGCGCGCCGGCTTCGCCCGCCGCGTCCCCGACCCCGCCGACCGCCGCCGCGTCAAGGTCGAGGTTACCCCCGAGTTCTACGCCCGCGCCGAGCAGATCTGGGCCCCGCTGGCGGCAGAGTGGGAGGCGTCCCTGGCGAGCCGCTTCACCGCCGCCGAGCTGGCCCGGATCACCGAGTTCCTCCGCCTCACCAACGAGGTCGGCAGGCGCCACCTGGACAGGTTGGCGAGCTTCGAGTGAGCAGCGTTCAGCTCGCGAGGAGCACGAGGTTGGCCACGACCGCGAGTGGGGTGCCGATCAGCGAGAGGTAGCGGAAGAGCTTGGCGAAGCCGCCGCGGTAACGGACGCTCTCCATCAGCGTCAGGCCGACGACATGCGCCATGTTGACCAGGGCGATTCCGATCGCGATCAGGATCGCGGCCGCGGCGCGGCCGGTCACCTCGCCGTTGTCGACCGCGACCGCGCCGGCCAGGATGGCGGCGACGATGGTGCCGAAGATGCCCGCGACCATGCCGGCGAAATCGCCGCGCGAGAGGCCCGGGAGGTAGGCCGAGCCGACCTCATGGCCCTCGGCCGAGTTGCGGATCCCCGGACCGGAGGTCTCGACGCCGACGACGTGCTCGGATCCGTCGTCGTCGCTGTGCACGACCACCATCCGGAGCGGGGGGTCGAGTCCCGCTTCGGCCTTTTCCAGCAGGTCTTCCTCGAACCAGCGAGCCTGCGCCCGCTCGTGCTCGAAGATCACGATCTCGTCCGCCGGTGCTTTCAGCAGGGCGTCCTGGGCGGCCTGGATCGGGTCGGGATCGCCCACCTCGCCGCCGGCCTCGATGCCGTTCGCGCGGAGCTCCTCGAGCACCCGGTCGAGTCGGGCTTCGGCCTCTCGCTTGGGCTCGTCGACGTCGCCCAGAGTGTGTCGGAAGGCGCTCGCCTCGACCGCCGGAACCACCACGCGCAGCTCGACCTCGTTGCCGCTGTCATGAGGGCCGACGGGGCGGATCTCGCGCAGCGGCTCGCGACCGATCGGGTCGTCGGTGACTATCGCAAGCAGTCGGCGTGCCACTGGCTCGCGACTACGGTCGGGGTTCATGGCCGTCTCATACCCCTCGGCGAACGGGTGAAAACGAACGAAGCGGTTCGACACGCCTGGCGCGCTCCGACCCCGGACGCGACCGGCGAAGAGGGGTGACCTCTTTCCCCTCTGCTTTGGATCCATGTTTTGACATGACCGCCCCTGGGTAAACCGCTGCCATGCTGCGGGAGAGGAAAGCGGGAGTCGAGGCGCCGGGTGCCCGAACGGCACCTTCCCTCGCTCGCACGGTCCAAGCTCTGCGGACGATCCGCGGCCGTCGTCCCCGCGCACTGGACACCAGACAGCTTCGTCTTCGCTGAGAGCCCCGCTCTCGGCGCCCTGGCCGAACGGGCGACCGAACAGCTGAGGCGGCTCGAGGCGCTGCACCTTAAGGCCGTCGCTCTGGCTCTGTAGCAGGCGGCGTTTTGCGCTGGCCCCTAGGGGTAGAGACGCCAAGAGGCGTAAGGGAGCGGCTTGCGCTCACTCCTCACCGAGATGGGCCGAACCCGGGTCGGCTGAGGAGGAGGACCGATGAAGGCACTCACGGAAGACAGGCCGATTCCGACACCACCGTCCGAATGAACGGACCTGAGCTTCGCTCTCGTGGGCGGCTCAGGCGCTCGGACTGCTCGGGACCAGGAATCAGCCGCAGGCGCCGCGGCACGGGCTTCAGCTACCTCGACCCCGAAGGCGGGAGCGTCATAGACGAGGACACCCTGGAGCGGATTCGGGCGCTGGCAATCCCGCCGGCCTGGCGAGACGTCTGGATCTGCAGCGATCCCTACGGCCACATCCAGGCGACCGGCCTCGACGAAGCCGGTCGCAAGCAGTACCTCTACCACGAGCGTTGGCAGCTGCGGGCGGCGCAGCACAAGTTCGAGTCGATGCGCGAGTTCGCCGCGATCCTCCCGAAGCTGCGCCGCGTCGTGAAGAAAGGCCTCGCGCTCGAAGGGATGCCGCGCGAGCGCGCCCTGGCCTGCGCGGTGCGCCTGCTCGACCTCGGCTTCTTTCGGATCGGAGGCGAGGAGTATGCCGAGACCAACGAGAGCTACGGGGTCGCCACGGTGCTGCGAGAGCACGTCTCGATCGAGGACGGGGAGGTGGTCTTCGACTTCCCCGCGAAGAGCGGCCAGCGTCGTGTCCAGTCGATTCGCGATCCCGAAGTGAAGGCGGCGATCGAGGCGATGCGCCGCCGCCGCAGCGGCCCCGACGATCTACTCGTCTTCCGCGAGGACGGCGCCTGGCGCGACATCCGCTCCGAGGACGTCAACGCCTACCTACAGGAGAAGGCCGGCGAGGAGTTCTCGGCTAAGGACTTCCGCACCTGGCACGGGACCGTCCTCGCGGCGGTAGAGCTGGCGCAGAAAGGTGCACCGGGCTCGAAGGGCGGAGGGGAGCGCGCGATCCGGGCGGCGGTCAAGCGGGTGGCCGAGCGTCTCGGCAACACCCCGGCGGTCTGCCGAAGCTCCTACATCGACCCCCGGCTGCTCGACCGCTTCCGCGACGGCAAGACGATCGAGCTTCCCGGCACCGCCGAAGAAGCCACTGTTACGCCACGGCGGCAGGCGCTCGTAGAGCGCCGGGTCTTGGCGCTGATCGAGTAGCTAGTGCATCGAGAGAGTTGACGCTGGCGAACGTAGCCCCGCCGCTGCTGACGAGGTGAATTCCAACCGCCGACCTCCTGAGTGCGATTCAAGGCGACGAATCTGGGTTACAACTTCAGAAGTCTGCCATTAGTAGGGAATTAGCCGAGCTCAGCGACCGCTTAGCGTGCCGACATTTCGGGGCGGATACGCAGGGATATGCAGCGATACGAACGCCTAACTTTGGGTTACGTCGCGTTAGACCTCCCAGGCGGAGGCGGCCTTATCGGCCACCGCTCCCCCTACAACGGCTAGTCGAGCGCGTCGAAAGCTTTCTTGATGGCCGCCGGCAATTCGTATTCGTCGGCGATGTCGGCGGCGAAGCGGGCGGCCTCTGGGTTCTCCCGGATGGCATCGGCAGCCATCGAGAGAGTGGATGCTTCAGTCCCCTGATCCAGCTCGGCCAGCAGCTCAAGCAGGACGTCCCGCACGTGCCAGCGGTTATGGGAGTGCCCCAACTCGATAAGCCGGTCGACGATCACCTTCCGAATATCGAGGCGATCCGTGGAGCGGAATACGTTGGCGTAGAAGTCTGCGACCTCATCGCAGTACTCGAAAACCAGGCCGCCGCTGACGTAGCGGTCGTAGACCCTCAGCATCTCCACGAACGAATCCGGGAGCTTGGTCAGGTAATCCTCTAGGAGATCGCCGGGAAGGCGTGGGACCCGCTTGGTGTATAGGGACTCCTCCTCCGGGTTTTCCCGAAGCAGCTGATCAATGTCTCTAAGAACCCCCGAGTCCTCGCTGGCTGGCGCGGCGAACCAGGATTCAATAAGCCGCGCGAGGTCGTCTTCCAGCTCTCGGAAAACAGGTTCCGAAGAATCAGCGTTGTCAAAGGCTTCCAGGAAGGCTTCTAGGGCGGCGCGAGCATCAGGAAAGCGGTTGTCCGGGTTCTTCTCACAGCAGCGCGTCACGAAGTAGCGGAAACGCTCGGGAAGCTCTGAGACATCAGGCAGTCCTGGATCGGGATGTTTGCCGATGAGCATCGCCATCAGGAGCTTGCCGAGCGAGAAGACATCGGAAGCGGGACCGGTGTCCTTCATTTCCGAGAACTGCTCCAAGGCCATGTATGCCTGGGTGCCTGACCAGGTTTCCGTCCTCGTCAGACCGACGGTCCCGCCCTCCAGGTTCTTACCGAGACCGAGGTCGGTCAAGCGAATCGTCTCTCCGAAAACCAGGACATTCTGTGGCTTGAGATCCCGATGGATCACGCCCTTGCCGTGGGCATAGGCCATGCCCTCAAGGATTTGCCGGAAGACATGACAGACCCACTCCTCATCGCCGGCCCGCGTAACCAACTCATCCATGACATTGCCATCAGCAAGCGGCATTACGAAGTAGGGCTCATCGCCGCTCAATTTGCGGAACTCGACCGAAACGATGTTCTCGTGGTCGAGTGTGTCATCTAGTAGACGAGCCTCCCGCTCGAAGCGGTCTCGAATCTCTCGCAGAAAGTGCTCGGGCAGCACCAAGTCATTCCGCAAGCGCTTGATGGCCATCGGATCGCCCATCTGCTCGCCGCTCTCAGCGTCCTGCACGACCAGGCGGTGAACCATGCAATAGCCGCCACGGCCGATCTCGTCCTGGATAACCAGCTTCATGCTCGCCATCTGCTCATTACCCTTTCCCTGTCTTGTCTAGGTACCGCTGCAGTATTCTAATCGCCGCATCGTGGATGGGAGCACCTCAATCGTCGCTGTGCCGCCGCCGAAACCCTTGAGCGGGACGGAGAAATTCTTGGCGGCGGTGTTGATTGTCCTCGGTCTGGGTCTCATCATCGGCACGCTGATCTGGTTTGCCTACTCGACCGAAGGCGGCGGGCTGATCTCCAAGGAGAGCACGACGACCGAACCCATCGGTCAAGCCGCTGCCGGTGAAAAAGTCGTCACGCAGACGGACTATGCAGACACCGTGGTCATCTTTGCTTTGACGATCGGTGCGGGGCTGCTGCTGTCGGGCGCGCTCTTTACCCGACTCAAAGAAGTCAAAATCGGTGGCGCAACCATAGTGCTGCAGGCGCCCGAATCCGTAGTGAAAGAGGCCGGCGATAAAGCGGCGCAGGTCTCCCAGGAAATCGCTCCTGGCGACAAGAAGTCTGAGACTTTGGCTCGGCAATTCGCTGAGCAACAGGTGACTTTGGCCTACTTCACGGCTCCGCCAGACGCCAAAGCATCAATCGCCGATTTGGTTGGTGAATCTGCCGGCAAGGCAGCGGTGCGGACGGCGACCGGGTCTAGCCAGGAGAGCTAGGGAGCTCGACTGCCCTCGTATCTATCTCCCTTTTTGATCCGATCGGAATGGGGCCGACCCAAGTTTCCAGCCATTGGAGCCGTCAGGTAGCCCAGAAGTCTCCGCTATGGAGTTTCATTCAGGTGATGCGGAGCCTTTGCCGGGAGACCGGCCACCGATCAGCCGCGTTCACAACGTCCGTGGGTAGGACAACTAGTGGCTGAGATGGCGGGGGATACGGGGGGCGGGAGATCTCCCGCGAAGCGAAAAATCCCGACATGCAGGGGCTTCCTCCGATGGAGCTAGGCGGATTCGAACCGCCGACCTCCTGGGTGCGATCCAGGCGCTCTGCCAGCTGAGCTATAGCCCCGAGTGCGCGGCTGGGAGGATCGTCCCAGGGCCCTCGCAAGGCGAAGGATAACCCCATAGGCTTTAGTTTCCCCGACGTACGCCGCTCATGGGCATTCTTGACGAGGCAATCAGAGAGCATTTGGAGCTGAAGCGCCAGCACGGCGCGGGCGATTCCGAGCTGCAGCAGCTCGAGGACCAGGCGTTCGGCCAGGCCGAGCGGCCGGGGGACGAGGCTCCCTCGGATGCCGCTGCGGAGGCGCCGACCGAGTTCATGGCGCAGCCCGAGACGCCCGCGGAGCCCTCCGGCCGGCGCGAGCCGCCCACGATCGCGGATCTGCAGGAGCCGCCACCTCCGCCCGCCGAGGAGCCCGCGCCTGCTGCCGAGGAGGAGCCGGATTCGCCCGCCCCCGACATCGAGTCCGCCGGTCCCACGACCGAGGAGCGCCAGGCGATCGCCGAGCAGCCGACCGAGCTCCACGACATCGAGCCCGAGCTCGCCGCGGAGTCGCCCAGGCCCACCGACGAGGAGCTGGTCGAAGAGGAGATCGCCGAGCCTCGCCTCGCCCCGGCCGACCCGCTTGCCGACTTCGACGAAGACGAGGAGGCCGAGGTCAGCGTCCAGGGCCCGGCGCCCGACGACGACGACGAGCTCGAGGACGAGGACGACGCTTTCTGGAACGAGCAGCGCTTGTCCGACGAACTCGACCAGGCCCTTGAGGCGCCGCGGGACGACGAGCCTGAGCTCGCCGAAGAGCCCGAGTCCGAGGAAGCGCCCGCCGCGCCGCGCGTCGCCGAGATCGAGGACGAGGAGCCCGAGGCGGTCCGCGGCCCTGAGCCCGACACCAAGCGCCACGAGGACGTGCTCGAGGACACCCCCGACTTCCTCGAGGAGACCCCCGAGGACGACCAGCTCTGGTTCGAGCAGAAGCCCCCGAAGGACTTCGACTTCGACGACTGACGAGCCGTAGGCCGTCGCACTTTTGGCACAGTCTGCGCACCACGCGTGCGCTCTAGAGAAGTAGCGTCGCCGCGTGGCTTGGCGCAAGCGAAAGGGCGATCTAGCCGAGATGAAGGTCGCTGCGGATCTGTTGGATCGAGGCTGCCAGCTTTCGATTCCGTTCGGCGAGGATTGCGACTACGACCTGATTGCGGACGCCGGCTCCGTCCTTCACCGGATCCAGGTCAAGTACACGGAATCCAACGGGCAGGTGATCCTCGTGCGATGCCGATCGCATTCTCTGACGAAGGGGAAGATTCGGCAGACGAAGCACTACACGGCCGAGACCATCGATTGGATTGCCGTCTATGACCGCACGACCGATCGCTGTTACTACTGCCCGGCCAGCGAGCTCGGGGAGGGTCGGTGCGAGCTAAGCCTGCGGTTGGTTGCGGCGCGCAACGGACAGAGGATTGGAATCCGCAGGGCGGAGGACTACACAGAGCCGGATTTCACGCGGGAACTGAAAGTGGAGCCAGCCGGGATCGAACCGGCGACCTCGGCGATGCAAACGCCGCGCTCTGCCAGCTGAGCTATGGCCCCACCCCTCAATTGTAGGCGCGAAGTCCCTCGTTTGGATCAACCCGCGTAGGCTCCGATCAGAAGGGTCGCGACACAAGTGATGGCCACGCGGCCGAGGTTGCTTACTGGATAGGAGAAACCTCAGGGGGCGCGATCAGTTGCAGACCACGGTTAGGCCGTTCCTCAAGGATCCAGGTAGCGCTCGGCTGGACGCGTGCCGGCCAGCTGGCCATTGCGAGCGGGCTCCAGGCGGAGGTGAAGGATCGAGCGGCCTGAGCCGAGCTCCGAGGCGGGCACGTAATAGCAGCGATCCGAGGTGGCGTCGTATACCGCGAGAAGGTCGATCGTCTCGGCCGTGTAGTGCTTCGTGCGCCGGATCTTCCCGTTGGTCAGCGAGTGCGACCTGCACCTGACCGTGACCACGCGGCCGTCGGAACGCGTGTGTTTGACCTGCACCCGCTCGAGCCGGTCCTCTCTGATCAGGATCAGGTCGAAGTCGCAATCCTCTCCATACGGGATCGCAATCTTGTAACCGCGCCGCAGGAGATCGACGGCGACCGTCAGCTCTGCAAGATCGCCCTTCGCCTTGAGATTGAGAGGTAGGTCAAGCGTGGCGGTCGGCATCAGGCCCGACCGTAGAGCCGAAGCTGTAACGCCTCAAGACCAGTTCGTGACGAAAGTGTGCCAGCTAGCCGTTCGGCTCCAACCCCGGCAGGTCCGTCGTGCCGGGCTCGGCGGGGAAGGAGCTGGAGGCATCCGCCGCCATCACGACTCCGCGCTTCTGCAGGTCCCGGGCTGCGGCGACGGCGTCCTCGTCGGCGCGCGCTTCGTCCAGGCCGTAGCGCGCGCGCAGCGCGCTTGCGGCGTCGGCGACCGTGCCGCCGTCGAGCGCGTCCATGACGACGCCGCCCGACTCGTTGAGGCGCAGGTAGCTGCCGTCTCCGGCAAGTCGCACGAAGCGCTGCCGAGGGCTGCCGCTCCAGCGCAGGCGCGCGTGCCGGTAGCGCCGTGCCCCGGCCAGGTCCCGCACCTTCTTTTCAGCTTCCAGAAGCTCCGCGGCGGGGTCGACTGATTTCGGCGGCGTCTTCTCCGGAACCGGTGCATCCCGCCCGCCAGACGAATGGCCGTTGCGCGTACCGGAAAGGGCTGTCGGGCCCGACAGCCCCCTCGTCACGGGGATCTCGTCATCGAGGTACGCAACCAGCTCCGACTTCGGCAGGTCCTCCGGCTTCTTCATCGCCTCGGCCCAGCGGTTGATCCGCTCGTCGTCCCAGCCTTCGCGCAGCGCCGCCCAGCAGGCGTCCACGCCGTCGCGAGCCGCGTTGCCGAAGGTGAACGGCCGCAGCGAGTCCGGCCGCACGTCGCCATTGGGGCGGATCAGGAAGCTGCCGGGAGCGGCGCGGCCCTGCAGGCTGAGGGTTCCCCCAGTCGCCGCCTGGACGGTGATCCGCATCGCCGTCCCGCGTCGCTCTTCGAACTCCGTCGCGGTCCTGCGCAGCGCCTCTCGCGAGACCTTCCACTCGCCGCCCCGCGCCGCCGCCCCGTTCACCACCACCGGCGTCACCCTCACCCAGGGCACGCCCAGCGTCCACATCTGCTCGAGGAGCGCCCCGACGGCATCGGCGTTGCCGGGAGTGACGACGTGGACCGCGCAGACGCCGACTCCGGCGCTGAGCAGATGGTCGATCCCCTCGATCGCCCGCCGCCAGCTGCCGGGGACACCGCGCGAGGAGTCGTGCAGGCTGGCCTGCGCGCCGTCGACGGAGACGTGGGCGGTGACACCCCGGAGTGCACCCAGCCGCGCCGCGATCTCCTCGTCGACGAACCAGCCGTTGGTGTTGAGGGCGACGCCGACGCCGGCCGTGGCCAGCGTCTCGATGACCTCCAGCGTCAGCTCACGCCGCAAGAACGGCTCACCGCCGGTGACGACGGCCTCGACGATGCCCAGCTCGAGCGCTTCGCGGACCACCCGCCGCCACTCGTCGTCGCCCAGCTCGGGCGTCCGCTGCAGGGTGTGCCGCGGCGAGTCCGTGTAGCAGAAGCCGCAGCGCAGGTTGCAGGCGTAGGTCAGCTCCAACTTGGCGCCGATCGGCCGCTCCGGACACTCGGTCAGCGCCCGGGTGGGCCGGCGCCCGATGCGCCAGAGCAGCCGGCCCCAGGCGAAGCTCTCCTCGCGCCTACGGGTCAGCAAAAGCCGGTCATCCCTGGCGGAAGCGCAGCGACGCGCCTAGCTGGCGACCTGCCCTGGCGAAGTGTGGATCGGCTCGCCATCGGTGTCGACCTGCTCGACGCTGGGCGGCTCGTAGGGGACTTGCTGGTCGCTCATCTTTTCCTCCCTTGTATGAACTGGTGCAGAACCCTGTGCGGAGCAGTTTAGTCACGACTTGCAACCCCGTCGAGCAGGTCGCCGGCGGCGCTCGGCAGGGCGCCGAGATCCTCGGGAAGGGAGGCGCGGAAGACGGGCACGGTGTGGAGCAGCCGAGCGAGGCGGCCAAAGGCCGCGGCGATCCCCTCACGGGCGCCGCTGTGGGTGAGATTGGGGGTGAGCAGCGCCAGGCCCCGCGCTGCCTCCAGCGGCTCGATCGTGAGCCCCTCGCCCCGCTCCCCGAGCAGCACGACGGCCATGACCGGGCAGGGCGGGGGCTCGCGGGGCGCCGGGTCCGGGACGAGGTCGGTGCGCCGGCTCCCGTCGGGGTCCAAGCTGCGCACCCTGATCCCGCGGGCGCCCGGGAAGGCGATGGGCCCCTCTGGGCCGATCGAGATCGACACCCCGTCCTCGCTCAGCACCTCGTTGCCCGCTTCGCCCAAGGCCAGCGCGAGAGTCGACTTCCCCCGGCCGGACGGGCCGCAGAAGAGGACGGTCCGCCCCTTGACCGCCACTGCCGAGGCATGGAGGGCGAGGTCGCTGCGCATCGCCAGCAGCGTGCACACGGCGGAGGAGACGATGCGGTGCTCTCGCAGGGCCTCGTCGTCATCGCCGATGCTCACCGTCAACCGAACGGTCCCGGGGTCGAGCAGGAACTCGCCACTCGGCGGCAGTTCCAGGAGGCAGCGGTCTCCGAGCTCGTATGAGGCGTAGAAGCGGCGGCCGTTGCCGCCGATCAACGTGCTCACTGGCTCTCCGCGCGGCGCGGGAAGCGGCTCGCGCGCCACGTCGATCGTCAGCTCACCGCGTGTCCCCGGCGCCGCGTTCAACCGCCGCAGCGGCAACTCGGTCTTAACCTCGAATCCGTAGAGGCTGCCCATCGCGGTCTTAGGGTATGGATCGTGGGTGGAGCGCAGATAGGGGCGAAGAGCACGCTGCGGCGCACGGAGCGCGCGGTCCCCGGAGACCTGCCCGAGGAGATGGTCCTGCTCGACGTCGATTCCGGCATCGCCGTGCGGCTCAACGCCACCGGCGCCTGGGTCTGGGGGCAGCTGGAGGGGCCGCGCACCGTGGCCGAGCTGGCCAGGAGCCTCGCCGAGCGCTTCGAGATCGCCGAGCCGCGCGCCCTCGACGACGTGATCGCCTTCGCGCGCGAGATGGTCCGTCGGGAACTGCTCGCGGCTTCTTAGCCGGTGAGCGCCTGCTCGGGCAAGTTTTGGTCGGCGTGATAACTGGACCGGACCAACGGGCCTGAAGCAACCGACTCGAAGCCGAGCTCGTACGCCGCCTTCTCCAGCGCCTCGAACTCCTCCGGGTGCCAGTAGCGGACCACCGGCAGATGGTTCTCGGTCGGCCGCAGGTACTGGCCCACGGTCAGCACCTGGACCCGGTGTTCGCGCAGGATGCCGAACGCCTCGACCATCTCCTCGAAGGACTCGCCGAGGCCGACCATCAGGCCCGACTTGGTGACGACGCGCTCGCCGCCCATCTCCTTCGCCATCTTCAGCACCCGGGCCGAGCGCAGGAACTTGGACCCGCGCCGCGCCACCGGGTACAGGCGCGGCACCGTCTCGACGTTGTGGTTGAAGACGTCGGGACGCTCGTGGATCACCTTCGCCAGCGGCATCTCCTGGCCGCGGAAGTCGGGCGTGAGGATCTCGACCTTGCAGCCGGGCGCCTGCATCCGGATCGAGCGGATCACGCCGACGAAGGCGCTCGCGCCGTAGTCGGGCAGGTCGTCGCGGTCGACCGAGGTGACGACCGCGTGGCGCAGCCCCATCTTCTTCACCTGGTTGGCGACGCGCAGCGGCTCCAGCGGGTCGTTCCAGGTCGGCACCCCCGTCTTCACGTTGCAGAAGCCGCAGCGCCGCGTGCAGACGTCGCCGAGGATCATGAAGGTCGCCGTGCCGCGCTCCCAGCACTCGCCGACGTTGGGGCAGTTGGCCTCCTCGCAGACGGTGTGCAGGTTGTCGGAGCCGATCATCGACTTCAGCCGGCGGTAGGTCGGCCCGCCCGGCGCCGGCACCTTCAGCCACGGCGGCTTGCGGGCGCGCCGGAAGGGGACGGTGTCGACGCTGTCCGCCGCGGTACCGCCGGGCTTGGCGCGTGAGCGGGTGACGTGGACGCGCTCGGCGCCCGCCTCGGCCTCAGCCGCGGCGGCGGTCGTCGGCTCGGTGCTCGTTTCGCTCATGCGACGCCGAGCCTAGCGCTGTCGAGGCCCAGGTCGGCGGGGGTGGCCATCACCTGGGTGCGCTCGTAGACCTCGGCGAAGCGGGCGGCGACCGCGTCGGCAAAGGCGTCCAGGTCCTGCTCGCTCCCCAGCTCGCGGCTCAGCGAGGTCACCTGGCAGCCCTCGATCCCGCAGGGCACCACCCACTCGAAGGGCTGCAGGTCGTTGTTGACGTTCACCGCGAGCCCGTGGGTGGTGACCCCGCGGCTGACGTGCACCCCTATCGACCCGATCTTGCGTGCTTCCTTTTGTGCCGGGGGGCCGAAGAGCGGAGCCCCGTCGGGCGTCGCGGCCGGTGGGCGGGCGAGGCCAGGCGGCTCTCCCTCGGTCCAGACGCCGGTCAGCCCCTCGATCGTGTCGACGGCGACGCCGTGGTCGCCGATCGCCCCGATCGCCACCCGCTCCAGGCGCCGAACGTACTCGTGGACGTCGTCGCCGTAGGGCTTCAGGTCGACGATCGGGTAGGCGACCAGCTGGCCGGGCCCGTGGTAGGTGACGCGGCCGCCGCGGTCGGTGTCCTGGACTTCGATCCCCTGCATCTCGTACCACTCCCGCGCCATCGGCAGCTCCTCCTCGCCGGAGCGCCGGCCACGGGTGTAGACGGGGGGATGCTCGAGCAGCAGCAGCACGTCGGGGAGGGCACCCTCCTGGCGAGCGGCCCGCAGCCAGCGCTGCGCGACCGCCCCCTCCTCGTAGGGGACCAGGCCACAGCGGACAACCAGGACTTTCGGGCTCACCAACGAAATCCTTGCACGGCGCCCGCCCCTATCCTTAGCGCCGTCCCCATGGTCCAGTCCAAGTCCCTCCGACCCGACTGGCTGCCGGCCGTTGCCCTGAGCGCTGCCCTCGCCGCCCTGATGCTGGCCTGGAACCCGCAGGTCGGCGACCTCGCCGCCCAGGTCTTCCGCACCCACCTCTTCCAGCAGGCCGGCCTGGCGATCTGGAACGGCAGCTGGTACGGCGGTCACTACACGCTCACCTACAGCGTCCTCTTCCCGCCGCTGGCCGCGCTGCTGGGGCCGCAGCTGGTCGGCACCGTGTCGGTCGTCGGCTCCTCCTACCTCTTCGACCGCCTCGTCCGCGACCGCTGGGGCGAGCCGGCTCGTTGGGCGACACTCTGGTTCGCCGCCGGCGTCGTAACACTGCTCGCCGACGGCCAGCTCACCTTCGCCCTAGGCGTCGCCTTCGGCCTGGGGTCGCTGCGAGCTCTTCAGCTCGGACGTGGAAGCATCGCTCTGCTCACAGCTGCGGCTTGCGCGCTTTCCAGCCCTGTCGCCGCCGCCTTCCTCGGCGGAGTCCTGATCTGCGCCGCGGCATCGACCGTGGACTGGAGCACTGCTCTCCGCGGGTGGCGCGGACTCGGGGGGGCCGAGAACGGAGGCGCAGCCCCCGCCCGCAGGCCCCCCCGAGGCCACGACGGGTCCCGCGGCCAGGTGCTGTTGTCCCGCGGCCGAGCCCTCGGGGTTGCCTTCGTTGCGCTCGGGCTGGTGCTCGTCCCAAACCTGGTCTTCCCCGATGCCGGCCAGTTCCCCTTTGCCTTCTCCTCGTTCATCGCCATCCCGCTCTGGTGCGGCTCGGCCCTCTATGTGACGCGCGGCCTGCGCGAGGAGGAGCGGCAGCTGCGCTGGACGGTCGCCGCCTACCTGCTCGCCTCGACGGTCGTCTGGCTCGTGCCCAACGCGATGGGTGGCAACGCGGTCCGGCTCGGCGCCCTCTTCGGCGGGCCGGTGCTGGCGGCGGTGGTGCTGGCCCGGCGGCCGCGTGTCTCTCCCTGGTTCCTGGCCCTCTTCATGGCCGGCGGCCTCTACTGGCAGGTGACCGCCAGCGTCAGCCAGATCGTCCGCAGCGTCGGCGACCCCTCGACCTCCCGCAGCTACTTCCAGCCGCCGGCGCAGTGGCTGCGCGAGCACGGTGGCGGGACGGTGCGGGTCGAGGTCCCGCCCACCGCCAACCACTGGGAGTCGGCCTATCTCGCCACCCACTTCGAGCTGGCGCGAGGGTGGCTGCGTCAGCTGGACACCACCCGCGACGACATCTTCTACGGCGAGGACCCGCTGACCGCGCCCGCCTACGGGCGCTGGCTGCGTCAGAACGCGATCTCATACGTGGCGCTGCCCGACGCCGCGCTTGACTATTCCTCGATCGCGGAGCGCCGCCTGATCCTCAGTGCCCCGCCCTACCTGGACCTGCGCTGGAGCTCAGAGCACTGGCGGATCTACGCGGTGCGCAACTCCAAGCCCCTGGTGGAGCCGATGGCCGCGGCCGCGGCCCAGGTCCTCTGGGCCGGCCGCCAGGGCTTCGCCCTCGACGTCAGCCGCCCCGGCGACTTCCTCGTCCGGGTCAAGTTCACCCCCTACTGGTCGATAGCCCGCGGCAGCGGTTGCATCCTTCGCCACGGCGACTGGACCGTGGTCCACGCCGCGCACCCCGGCGTCTTTCGAGTCGCGGCGGACTTCTCGCTGGGCCGGGCGTGGAATGCGGTGACGGGCGCAAAGAAGACTTGCTGACTTTCGATGTCGCACTTCCCGCCGTATAGCGGCGAGAAGTGCGACCGCAACGCCAGCGAAATCGATATTCGGGTTTGGTGTCGCAGCTTCATCCGCATACCGGCGGAAAGTGCGACCGCTGCTAGAGGGCTAGGGAGAGGGGCTCTTCGAGCAGGCTTCGAATGCGCGCCAGGAATTCCGCGGCCGGGGCGCCGTAGAGGATGCGGTGGTCGCAGGCGAGGTTTACCCGCATCAGATGGGCGGTGACGATCGCGCCATCGCGGACGACGGGACGCTCGGCGATCGCGCCGACGGCGAGGATCGCGGCCTGTGGCGGATTGATCACCGCGGCGAAGACGTCGATCCCGAACATCCCCAGGTTGGAGACGGTGAACGTCGCTCCCGAGAGCTCCGGCGGCGTGATCTGCCCGTCCCGCACCCGCTGCGCCAACGCCCGTGCGTCCGAGGCGATCTGCCGCAGGCTCTTGCGGTCGGCGTCGGAGACCGTGGGAACGACCAGCCCGTCGTCGGTGGCCACCGCGACCCCCACGTTCACCCGCGAGTACAGCTCGAACCGCCCGTCCCGATACGCCCCGTTGGCCCGCGGATGCTCCCGCAGCGCCAGCGCACAGGCCTTGACCACCATGTCGTTGAAAGAGGGAACGACGTCGCCCTCTCTGGCAGCAGCCTTGATCTGCTTCCGAGCCTCCACCAAACGGCTCATGTCGATCTCAGCCTCGAGGTAGAAGTGAGGCGCCGTCGCCTTCGACTCCGCCATCCTGCGGGCGATGGTCGACTGCAGCTTCGAGAGGTCTTCATGGGTGACCTCGCCCTTGGCCGTCTCGGGCCGGGACGCTTCTTCCGCGGGTGGCGTGGGGGTTGGGGGGGTCGAGGACGGGCGCTGTGCGCCCGCCCGCAGCGCCCCCCCTTCCCCCACGACAGGACCCGCGGCCGATGCCGCCCGCTCGACATCCGCCTTGACGATCCGCCCCCCCGGCCCAGACCCCTCAAGCTCCCCCAAATCGAGGCCGCGCTCCTTCGCGATCCGCCGAGCCACGGGGGAAGCTTTCGGCCGACCGTCGCCGTCTTGAGCAGCGTCAGCTTCACCTGTCGCGGCGGTTGGCGCAGCATTGATCGCTTTCTCCGCGGGTGGCGTGGGGGTTGGGGGGGTCGAGGACGGGCGCTGTGCGCCCGCCCGCAGCGCCCCCCCTTCCCCCACGACAGGACCCGCGGCCGATTCGGCCGAGGCATCCGCACTTTCACCACCCACCCGAGCTATCGGTGTCCCGATCGCAACCGTCTCACCCTCCTGCACCAAGATCTCGCTCAGCGTTCCCTCCACGTCACTTTCATAGGCCATATTCGCCTTGTCGGTCTCGATCTCCACAAGCTCATCGCCGACAGACACCTCATCGCCGACCTGCTTGAGCCACTGCAGGATCGTCCCCTCCTCCATCGAGTCGGACAGCCTTGGCATCACGACGTCAGCCATCAGATCGATCCCTCCAGCGTGGCCAGCGCCGCCTTCACCACATGCTCCTCGTGGGGAATCGCGGCCTGCTCCAACCGCCTCGAGTAAGGCATATGCACGTCCGCGCCGGTGACCCGCTGGACCGGCGCGTCGAGGTCGTCGAAGGCCTGCTCGGTGATCAGGCTCGCCAGGTTGGCGCCGACTCCGCCGTGTGGCCAGCCCTCCTCGACGATCACGGCGCGGTTGGTCTTGCGCACCGAGGCTAGGATCGTGTCGAGGTCGAGTGGGCGCAGCGTGCGCGGGTCGATCACCTCGGCCTCGACCCCGTGCTCGTGCGCGAGCACCCGCGCCGCGTCCTCGGCGACGTGGGCCATCTTGAGGATGCCGACGATCGTCACGTCGGAGCCCTCGCGCCGCATCGCCGCCTGGCCGAAGCGCAGGATCTCCTCCTCGTCCTCGCTGACCTCCCCTCGCCGCCCGTAGAGGCTCTCGTGCTCGATGAAGATGACTGGGTTGTCGTCGCGGATCGCCGCCTTCAGCAGCGCCTTGCCGTCGCCCGGCGTCGAGGGGCAGGCGACCAGCAGCCCCGGCACCTGGAGGAAGAGCGCCTCGAAGCTGTGCGAGTGGGTGGGGCCGAGCTGATGGCCGCCGCCGCCCGGCATCCGCACCACCATCGGCACCCGCGCCTGGCCGTTGAACATGTAGGGGATCGCGGCGGCGTGGTTGACGATCTGGTCGAGCGCCAGCAGCGCGAAGTTGACCGTCATCAGCTCGACCACCGGCCGCAGTCCCGCCATCGCCGCGCCGACCCCGGTGCCGACGATCGTGTTCTCGGAGATCGGCGTGTCGCGCACGCGCCGCTCGCCGAACTCGTCCAGGAGCCCTTCGGTCACCTTGAAGGCACCCTGGAAGACCCCGACGTCCTCGCCCATCACGAAGACCGCCTCGTCGCGCCGCATCTCCTCCGCCATCGCGTCGCGCAGGGCCTCGCGCATCCGCAGCTCCGCCATCAGTGCTCAGCCTCCTCGACCTCGTCGGCCACGGGCGAGGCATCGCCCTCCTCGGCGACCTCGGGCTCGACGCCCTCCTGGGCGTCGCCCTGCTCGGCTGGATTTGGCCTTGGCCCGTCCGGCTGTCCCGCGTAGGCGGCTCCGGCCTCGGCCAGTTCGCGCGCCGCATCGGGCATGCGGTCCTCGTGCTCGCCGCGGTGCGGCTCGGGACTGCGCTCGTCGACCGCGTACCAGCCGGCGTCGCTGTCGAGCACGTAGAGGCTCTCGTAGAGCGTGTCGAGCGCAGGCTCGGGCGAGGAATCGGCGAACTCGACGGCAGCGAGCACCGTCTCCTCCGCCTTGTCGCGCACCTCCTGCACCTCGCGCTCGCCCAGCACTTCCGCCTCGACGCAGCGCCGCGCGAAGAGCTCGATCGGATCCTTCGCCTGCCAGGCCTCGACCTCCTCGCGCTCACGGTAGACCTCGGGGTCGGCGGCGGAGTGGCCGCGGAAGCGGTAGGTGAAGGCCTCGAGCATCGTCGGCCGGCGCTCCTCGCGGGCGAGCCGGATCCCCTCGGCGACCGCATCGCGCACCGCCAGGACGTCCATCCCGTCGATCCGCTGCCCCGTGATCCCATAGCCCTCGGCCTTCTTGGAGAGGTCGGTCTGGGCCGAGTGCCGCTCGACCGAGGTGCCCATCCCGTAGAGGTTGTTCTCGACCAGGAAGAGGACGGGCAGGCGCCAGAGCGCCGCCAGGTTCATCGTCTCGCCGAAGTTGCCGGCGTTAGAGGCGCCGTCGCCGAACATGCAGACCGTGACGGCGTCCTCGCCCTTGTACTCGGAGGCGAGGGCAAGGCCCGCCGCGATCGGCAGGTTGCCGCCGACGATCCCGTAGCCACCCATGAAGCGGTGCTCGGCGTCGAAGATGTGCATCGAGCCGCCGCGCCCGCCGCTGGTCCCGTCGACCCGCCCGAAGAGCTCGGCCATCACGTGCCTGGGATCGGTGCCGCGGGCGATCGCGTGACCGTGCGTGCGGTAGGTGCCGATCAGGTAGTCCTCCTCGCGCATCGCCGCCGAGACGCCGACGATGGTCGCCTCCTCGCCGATCCCCAGGTGCAGGAAGCCCCCCGCCTTGGCCCGCTGGTACTGGCGCCCCGCCTCCTCCTCGAAGCGCCGGATCAGCGCCATGCGCGCGAGCAGCTCGTAACAGGCGGAGGCGTCGGGGAGATCGGCCATCAGGGCCACATTAGCTCGCGGCGCTGACCGCCTCCTCGACTCTCTCGTCGCCCCAGAAGACCTCGTCGCCGACGAGCAGGGAGGGGACGCCGGTCACGCCCAGCTCGGCCGCCCGCTCGGTCGCCTCGCGCAGGGCGCCCTTGACCCCCTCGGTCTCCGTCGCCTTCAGCAGAGCCCGCGGGTGCAGCTCGCAGGCGGCGGCGGCGATAAGCACGTTGTCGGGCAGCGAGAGGTCACGTCCGGCGGCGAAGGCCTGGCGGAAGGCGGCGAGCGCGAAGGAGACAGTGCGCCCGGTCTGCTTGGCGAAGGTGGCGGCGCGCATCGCGAAGAGCATGTTTCCCGGCCAGGGCTCGGGCCACGTCAGCGGCGGCAGCCCGTACCCGGCGGCGCGCCGCTCGACCTCGACCATCCCCTCCTCGCGCCCGGGCCCGTTCCCCCACGAGTCGCGCCCGAGCTGCCTGAACAGCCCCCCGAGCAGGATCGGCTGCCACTCTGGCTGCTCCAGCCCCGCCTCGGTGAACAACCCGCTGACCCGCTCCGCGGTCAGGTACGCGTAGGGGGAGCCGAGGTCGTAGTAGAAGGTCGCCGCCGGGGGGGAGAGATCGGCCACGCGCTGACCTTATGCGTCCATGAGCGAGCAGAGGAGTGAGATATCTCATGGTAAATTTCATGAGCATGAAAAAACGCATGAAGATCAGCAAGGGGGGGCAGGTATCGATCCCGGCGCCGATCCGCAAGCGCTGGGGCACGACCACGATCACGCTCGAGGACCAAGGCGACCAACTTGTCCTCAAGCCCGCTCCCGACGACCCGATCGAGGCGGTCGCGGGCGTCCTGGCGGACGAGCTTGGTCACATCGACTTGGTCGAGCTTCGCCGTATCGCACGCGAGGACGACCGCATCGCAATGGAAAGGCGCGAACGCCGGGAATTCCGGTGACGCTTCTCGACGCATACGCACTTATCGCGTATGTCATTGGCGGTCCTGCAAAGGAGAAGGTCATCGCGATCCTCCGTGAGAACCAGACCGCGATTGCGACTGCCAATCTGATCGAGGTGTTCGACGTTGTCGGCCGACAGCACGCTTATCCCGTGGAGCGGGTGTCGGAAATCATCGAGCCGCTCTTCGCCACGACCCTCTCGGTCGTTCACCTCGACGAGCATCTCGCTCGCCGAGCCGCCGAAATTCGCGTTGAGCACTACCACCGATCGCGCAGCCCACTTTCCCTTGCCGACGTGATCCTGATCGCCTCGGTGGGGGAGGGAGACCGGATCGCGACCGCGGATCCGGACGTTCTAGCTACCGCTTCCACGCTCGGCATCGAGACGATCGAGCTGCCCGGTCAGGGCTAGCCTCGAGCTGGGCGAGGCTCAGGCGTGGATCGCTCGGCTGTCCACCGCGCGGGCCGCTTCCGGGATCGCCTCTGAGATCGTCGGGTGGGGGTGGACGATCTGGGCGAGCTCCTGGTAGCCGCCCTCCAGCGCCATCGTCGCGACCAGCTCGGCGATCATGTCGCAGGCGCGGTTGCCGACGATGTGGGCGCCGAGGATCTCGCCGTACTTGGAGTCGACGACGAGCTTGACCAGGCCGTCTTTGTCGTCGTAGACGGTGGCCCCGCCGACGCCGCCGAGCTTCTGCTTGCCGACCTTGACCTCGTGGCCCGCCTCCTTCGCGGCCGCCTCGGTGAGGCCGACGCTCGCCACCTGGGGGTGGCAGAAGGTCGCTCCGGCGACGAGGCTCTGGTCGACCGGGTGGGCGGTCTCGCCGGCCGCGTGCTCGACCGCGACGACGCCCTCCTCGGAGGCCTTGTGGGCGAGCGCCTTGGCGCCCGTGAGGTCGCCGATCGCGTAGACCTTCGGGTTGGAGGTGCGGTTGTACTCGTCGACCTTGACCTTGCCGTTCTCCTCGAGTTCGACGCCGGCCTCGGCGAGGCCAAGCCCCTCGACGTCGGGTGCCCGGCCGCCGGCGATGCAGAGGTAGTCGACCTCGATCGACTCGCCGCCGTAGCTGAGCTTGACCGAGCTCTCACCCGCCTCGACGTTCTCGACCGGCGTGCCGGTGGAGATCGTCACGTTCTGCTTCTTGAAGGCGCGCTCGACTACGCGGGCCATGTCCTTGTCCTCGGCGGGCAGGATCTGGTCGAGCATCTCGATCAGGACCACCTCGGTGCCGAAGCGGCCGTAGGCGGAGGCGATCTCGCAGCCCGAGGCGCCGGCGCCGGCCACGGCGATCTTCTTCGGCTGCTCGGGCAGCGACCAGGCTCCCCAGGTGTCGGCGACCCGTCCGCCGAACTCGACTCCGGGGATCGGCAGCGCCTCCGAGCCTGTAGCCAGCACGACCGTGGCCGCCTCGTAGACCTCGTCCCCGACCCTGACGTTGCCCTCGGGCGTGAGCGAGCCCTCCCCCTCGACCGTCGCGACCTTGTTCTTGTCCCAGAGCATCTTCACGCCGCTGGAGAGCGACTCCGAGACCGATGCGCGGCGCTTGCCCAGCGCCTCCCAGTCGATCGTCACGTCCTTGGCCACCACTCCGAGCTCGGCGCTCTCGCGCGCCTGCTCGTAGATCTCGGCTGTGCGCAGCACGGTCTTGGCCGGGATGCAGGCGTAGTTGAGGCAGCGCCCCCCCGCCTTGTCCCGCTCGACCACAGCGGTCTTCTTGCCCAGCTGGGCGGCGCGGATCGCGGCGACGTAGCCGCCCGGGCCCCCGCCGATGACGATCACGTCGAAGGAATCTGCCACGCGATTGAGCCTATAGAACGGAACGCGTCACTCGCGGGTGGGCATCTGGATCCGCGCCATCGCCTTGACCATAAAGAAGAAGAACGTGCCGGCGACCGCGAGCAGGGCGAGGGTGCCGGCGATCTGGGCGAGCGACGAGGCGGCCACCAAGAGGCCGAAGAAGGCGCTGAAGAGGACGAAGACCAGGATTAGCTGGAAGCCGAGCACCGCCCAGTAGCGAGCTCGCCACATGCCCCAGGCCATCATCCCGGTCAGCAGAGCGGGCGCCAGCGCTTGCACGAGCAGCGGTTTCTCGCCGTCGACCTCGGTGCCGGAGACGTAGCCGATCACGATCGAGGCGGAGATCAGGGCGGAGACGACAGCTCCGATCGTCACCACCAGCGGCCGCTCGCCCTCGGCCAGCGGGTCGAGGGCTTCCCGCGTGGCTTGGTTGCGCTCCTCCGCCTTGGCGTAGCCGCGCTCCATCCGCTCGCGCGGAGTGGGGGAGGCGTCGCGCTGCTTGCGCTTCCGCGGTTGCTCGCCCGCCGGGTCAGGCACCGGGAGCCGCCTCCCCCAGCGGGGCGAAGGCGCCCCGCAGCTCCGCCGCCGCCGCGGCCGGGTCCTCGGCGTCGCGGATCGCCCGCACGACGCAGATCCGCCGCGCGCCTGCGTCGATGACCTCGGGTGCGTTGGACGCGTCGATGCCGCCGATCGCGAAGAAGGGGTGGCGGGCGCCGGCGGCCGCGTGGCGGATCAGGTCAAGCCCGACCGCGGGGCGGCCCTCCTTCGTCGGCGTCTCCCAGATCGGACCGACGCTCACGTAGTCCACGGGTTGTCCGGCCGCCGCCGCGATCTGCTCCTCGGAGTGGGTCGAGAGCCCGACGATCGCGTCGGGCCCCAGCACGGCACGCGCCTCCGCCGCCGGCATGTCGCTCTGCCCGACGTGAACTCCGTCGGCATTGCAGGAGCGGGCGAGGTCGGGATCGTCGTTGACGACGAAGAGGGCGCTGTAGGTGTCGCAGAGGCGCCGGAAGGTGAGGGCGGCAATCTCGACCTCGCGCCGCGGCAGCGACTTCTCGCGCAGCTGGACGATGTCCACGCCGCCATTCAGCGCCGCCCGCAGCAGCGGCTCAGGGTCCTCGCCGTGCGGCCGTGCGTCGCAGCAGAGGTAGAGGCGCGCCGTGCGCAGCCGCTCGCGGCGCAACGGGCCCTTGGCGTCGGGTGTGGCGAGGCTCACCCCCCGATTATCCCGTCCGCGAAGGGGGCGTGTCTGAGCTAACTCACCCTATGTGGCGGGAAAACTCAGACACGCCCCCCGGTTGGCCGGGTGGGAGGGGTAGCATCGGTGGGGAAACGGGAGCCCACGGCATCGGCGATGCCATGGCTGAGAGGGTGGCAACGAGGCCACCGACCGTCTGGACCTGATCCGGGTAATGCCGGCGGAGGCAAGATTGAGCGACAGAGGCAGCTATGACGCGGTGGTGGTCGGCGGTGGCGCGATCGGGCTCTGCTGCGCTTGGCGCCTCTCGCAGCGCGGGGCACGTGTCGTCGTACTCGACCGGGCCACCCCGCCCGCCGGCGCGACGCGCGTTGCCGCCGGGATGCTGGCGCCGGTCGGCGAGCTTGCCTTCGGCGAGCCGGAGCTGCTGCGGATGACGCTCCTGGCGTCCGAGGCCTACCCGGGCTTCGTCGCCGAGCTGGAGGCGGCGAGCGGGGTGAACAGCGGCTACGAGCGCTGCGGCGCCCTGCACCTCGCGCTCGACCGCGACGAGGCGGCGGAGCTGCGCCGCGTCCACGAGCTGCAGCGCTCCCTCGACCTCGGGGCGGAGTGGCTGCCACCGCGTCGCTGCCGCGATCTGGAGCCCGGCCTGACGCCCTCCTTCAACGGAGGCGTGCACGCGCCCGAGGAGGCAGCGGTTGACCCGCACCGGTTGACCCAGGCGCTGCTCGCCGCCCTCGCCGCCGAAGGGGTCGAGGTCCGGGCCGGGGTCGAGGTCGCCGAGGCACTTCTCGACAGCGAGCGGATCGAGGGCGTGCGCACGGCGGCCGGCGAGGAGCTGCGCGCGGACGCCGTGATCCTCGCCACCGGCGCTTGGGCCGGCACTGCCGCCTGGCTCCCCGAGCACGCCCGGCCTCCCGTTCGTCCGGTCAAGGGGCAGATCCTCGAGCTGCGCGCGCCGGACGGCGAGCAGCCCTGCGAGCGGATCGTCGCCTCGGAGCGGATCTACCTGGTCCCGCGCCCCGACGGCCGCCTGATCGCCGGGGCGACCACCGAGGAGCGCGGCTTCGACACCACCGTCACCGCGGGTGGCGCCCACGAGCTGCTCCGCGAGGCCTACCGCCTGCTCCCCGACGTCGCCGAGATGGAGCTGGTCGAGGCGATGGCGGGACTGCGCCCGGGAACCCCGGACAACCTGCCGCTGATTGGCCCCGGTGAGCTCGACGGCCTCATCCTCGCCTGCGGCCACTATCGCAACGGCATCCTGCTCGCTCCGCTGACCGGCGAAAAGATTGCCGCTGAACTTGCCGGCGTGGAGGTGGCCGGATGAGGATCAAGTTGAACGGGCGGCCGCACGAGCTGCCGGACGGCGCCAGCCTCGCCGACGCGGCGCGGGCAGCCGGAGCGGAGGATTCCCGTGGCTTTGCTGTCGCGCTGGACGGAGAGGTTGCGCCTCGCGCCGAGTGGGCCTCGACCCCACTGGTCGAGGGCAGCAAGGTAGAGGTGCTGGCCGCGATCCAGGGCGGTGCGGAGGGCTGGGAGCTGGGAGGCCGGGCCTGGACCTCTCGCCTGATCGCCGGCACCGGCGGCTTCCGCTCGTTGGAGCAGATGGAGCAGGCGCTGGAGGCCTCAGGCGCGGAGATCGTCACCGTCGCCCTGCGCCGCATCGACCCCGACGCGAAGGGCTCGGTCCTCGACGTGCTCGACCGGCTCGGCCTCTTCGCCCTCCCCAATACCGCCGGCTGCTACACGGCCCGCGACGCCGTCCGCACCGCGCGGCTCGCCCGCGAGGCCTTCGAGACCGAGTGGATCAAGCTCGAGGTGATCGGCGACGACCGCACCCTCTTCCCCGACGCGGTCGAGCTGATCGATGCCGCCGAGACCCTCGTCGGCGAGGGCTTCACCGTTCTCCCCTACACCAACGACGACCCGATCCTCGCCCGCCGCCTCGAGGAGGCCGGCTGCGCCGCGGTGATGCCGCTCGGCTCCCCGATCGGCTCCGGCGCCGGCATCCGCAACCCGTACAACATCGCGATCATCGCCGAGCGCGCATCGGTCCCCGTCGTCCTCGACGCCGGCATCGGCACCGCCTCCGACGCCGCTTTGGCGATGGAGCTGGGCTGCGACGCGGTGATGGCCGCCAGCTCGATCTTCGGCGCCGCCGACCCCGTGGCGATGGCCACCGCCCTGCGCCTCGGCGTAGAGGCCGGCCATGCAGCCCACAGCGCCGGTCGCATCCCCCGCCGCACCCACGCCGAGGCCTCGACCCCCGAGCAGGGCATTCCCGACCTCTCCTGATCGCCGATGTCGCACTTCCTTCCGCTATCCGGCGGAAAGTGCGACCGCACCGAACGGCTCGCCGCCCTCTACCATGGGCCACCGCGCCCCCGTAGCTCAGTTGGTTAGAGCGGCGGCCTTTTAAGCCGCGCGGCGCGGGTTCGAATCCCGCCGGGGGTACTCGTGAGGATGGGGTCCGTGTCCGGCTAGTGCCGGAAATGCCGGTGCTTGGTGAAGACCATCGTCACGCCGGCGGTCTCGCAGGCCTCGATCACCTCGGCGTCGCGTTTGGAGCCGCCGGGCTGGATCACGGCGGTGGAGCCGGCTTCGATCGCCAGCTGGGGGCCGTCGGCGAAGGGGAAGAAGGCGTCGGAGGCGACGGCAGAGCCGGCTAGGAGAGCATCGCCGTCCTCGCGCGCGTCGCGGCACTTCTCGACCGCGAGGCGGACCGAGTCGACCCGGCTCATCTGACCGGCGCCAATGCCGATCGTGGCGCCGTCCTTGGCGATCACGATCGCGTTGGAGCGGACGTGGCGGACGACGGTCCAGGCGAAGAGCATGTCGCGCCACTGCTCCTCGCTCACCCCGGCCTTCGTCACCACCTCCATCAGCTCGCGTGGCTCGGGGTCGCCGTCGCGGTCCTGGATCAGGAGCCCACCCAAGACCCGTTTGACGTCGCGTTCGCCCGGGTCGCGCTGGCGGCGCTCCTCCTCGCAAAGGATGCGAATTGCCTCCTTCTGCTGGAGGACGGCCAGCGCCCCGTGCTCGTAGTCGGGCGCGATCAGCACCTCGACGAAGTTCTTGTGGAGCTCCTCTGCGAGCGCCTCTGAGACCGGCCGGTTGAAGGCAATCACGCCGCCGAAGGCCGACATCGGGTCGCAGGCCAGCGCCTTTTTGTAGGCCTCCAGCGAGTCGGCGCCGACTGCCACCCCGCAGGGGTTGTTGTGCTTGACGATCGTGCAGGCCGGCTGCTCGAAGTCCTCGACCAGCCGCCGCGCCGAGTCGAGGTCGAGCACGTTGTTGAAGGAGAGGGCGCGGCCGTGCAGCTTGGCGACGCGCGAGAGGACGTGGCTGCGCACGCCGGCTTCGGAGTACAGCGCAGCCCGCTGGTGGGGGTTCTCGCCGTAGGAGAGGTCGAGCACCTTCTCGTAGGCGACCGCCAGGTGTTCGGGGTAGTCCTCGTACTCGGTCGAGAACCAGCGGCTGATCGCAGCGTCGTAGCGGGCGGTCTGGGCGAAAGCCTCGTTGGCGAGCCAGTGCCGGGTCGAGGCTGAGACCTCGCCGCCGGACTCCTCCAGCTCCGCCAGCACCGCGTCGTAGGACTCGGGCTTGACCACGACGGCGACCCCGTCGTGGTTCTTGGCGGCGGCCCGGATCATCGTCGGCCCGCCGATGTCGATGTTCTCGACCGCGACCTCCGGCGCGACGTCGCGCGCGGCCACCGTCTCCTCGAAGGGGTAGAGGTTGACGCAGACCAGGTCGATCGGCTCGATCCCCTCGCGCTCCAGCGTCGCCATGTGCTCGGGGTCGCCACGCCGCGCCAGCAGCGCCGCGTGCAGCCGCGGGTGCAGGGTCTTGACCCGGCCACCGAGGATCTCTTCCTGACCGGTGAACTCGGAGACGTCGGTCACCTCGAGCCCCGCCTCGCGCAGGGCCGTCGCCGTGCCGCCGGTGGAGAGGATCTCCACACCAAGCCCGGCGAGCCCGCGGGCGAAGTCGGCGACGCCGGTCTTGTCGGAGACCGAGACGAGCGCACGCCGCACCGCGATCGCGCCGTCGCTCACGGCTTCCGATCGGGTGTCTGCACGGGCTTCACTCATCGAGGATGACGACGCTCGGGTCGTCGGCGCCGATCCTAACTCTGCCTGCCGCGATCATGCGGATCGCCTCGGGGTAGAGCTCGTGCTCGGTGGCGTGGATCGCCTCCTCGAGTGCCGCCCGGTCGCGATCGGCCGGCACCGGCACCTCGCGCTGGAGCAGCACCGGCCCGGTGTCGACCCCCTCGTCGACGAAGTGGACGGTGACGCCGGTTGCCTCGGCCCCCGCCTCGAGCGCCTGCCCGATCGCGTCGAGGCCCGGGAAGGCCGGCAGCAGGGCGGGGTGGACGTTGACGATCCGGTGGCGGAAGCGGACGACGAACCCCTCGCTGAGCAGCTGCATATAGCCGGCGAGGGCGACGAGATCGGCGCCTCGGGCCTCGATCCAGTCGCCCATCGCCGTGTCGCGTGCCTCGCGGTCGTCGTACTCGTCGCGCGGAAAGATCCCGGTCTCGATCCCCGCCACCCGCGCCCGCTCCAGCGCCCGCGCGTCCGGCTTGTCCGAGCCCACTCCGGCGACCTCGATCTCCCCGTGGCCGTGCAGCGTGTCGAGAATCGCCTGCAGGTTGGTCCCACTGCCGGAGGCCAGGACGACGATCCGAAAGTCGCTCACGTCCGCATCTTCGCGCAGCCCGCCATCGGGGGCGTGTCTGAGTTTTCCCGCCATATGTGGCGGGAAAACTCAGACACCCTAGGATCGCGGCATGAACGTCCTCGAGCGGCTTGGTGTTGCGATACCCGTCGTCCAGGCGGGCATGGGTGGAGGTCTCAGCCGCCACGAGCTTGCCGCGGCGGTCTCGGAGGCCGGGGGGCTGGGGACGATCGCGGTCAACGGCGCCGCGGCGATCGAGCGCGAGCTTGCCGCCGCGCGAGCGCTGACCGGTCGGCCCGTCGCGGTCAACGTCCTGCTTCCCTTCGCGCGCCGCGACTGGTTCGCCGCCGCGGCGAAGGCCGACGTCGTCGTCACCTTCTGGGGTGCCCCGAAGCGCCGGACTCCGGGCGTCTGGCTTCACCAGTGCGGATCCGTCGCCGAGTCCCTGGCAGCCCATGCCGCCGGCGCCGATGCCGTGATCGTCCAGGGCGTCGAGGCGGGCGGCCACGTGAGAGGCCGGACACCGGCCCTCGACCTGCTCGCGAGGGTTCGAGCCGCCCTGCCATCCGACTACCCGCTGCTCCTCGCGGGTGGCATCGCCGGCCGGGACGACGTGCGCGGGGCGCTCGAAGTTGGGGCGACCGGTGCTGTTGCCGGTACCCGCTTCCTGCTCAGCGAGGAGAGCCGAGCGCATCCCGAGTACCGGCAACGCCTGCTGGCCGCCGAAGACACGATCCTCACCGAGCTCTTCGGCTTCGGCTGGCCCGCGCCGCACCGGGTGGTCGCCAACGCGGCTACCGATCGCGGGCTGAAGAGAGACCTCCGCGGCCCCGCGCTCAACAGAGCCCTGAACCGTCTCACCGCGCCGACCGCCCGGTACACGCCCGTCCAGGTTCAGGCCCGCCTCGTCAGCGCTCAGCGGCCCGGCAGCCGCCTGCTCTCACCGCAGGGTCCCACCGATGACGGCCCGACCAGCCTCCTCGATGCCGGCCCCCTCTACGCCGGCGAGACCGTTGCCCGCATCGTTGACGTCCGGCCCGCCGCCAAAATCGTCGGCGACCTGACCCCGTCCTAGCGACTGGAGGCAAGCAGCAGCAACGAGGCAAAGGGCGCCTCGCTGCTTTTCGTGCGATGTTTTGCGGTGTACAGGACGTTCAAGTACCTAAATAGTCTTTGACAAATTTGTGTAGGGGGCGACAAGTTGAGACATTGGAGCTGGATGAGGGGCAGGCGCCTTGCCCCGACGCTGTCGATTTTCGGGCTCGCCTTTCTGGCGCTGGCCGCGAGTGCCCAGGCGGCGCCCGCCAACGACGACTTCCTCAGCGCGACGCCGCTCTCCGGCCCCCCGCTGAGCGCCGAGTTCGACGACAACGAAGGCGCCACCAAGCAAGGCGGTGAGCCCAACCACGCCGGCAACGCCGGAGGTCATTCCGTCTGGTACTCGTGGACGCCGTCGATCGATGCCCACGTCGTCGTCTCCACCTGCACCATCGGCGGCAACCTGGATTCCCTGCTCGCCGTCTACACCGGCTCCGCGGTCAACAGCCTCTCCCTGGTGGCGAGCAATGACGAGCGCGCGGAAGAACGCTGTAACTCGACCGACAGCGAAGTCGAATTCACCGCCACAGCCGGCGTCACCTACAGGATCGCGGTCGACGGCAAGGGCGGCAGCGAAGGCCCTTTCGGGCTGGTCTTGAAAGGGCCAGCCCCGAACGATGAATTCGGTAACGCCGAGACGCTCGAGTCGGGGGCCTTCGTCTCCGGCACGACGGAACTTGCCACCAAGCAAGGCGGTGAGCCCAACCACGCCGGCAACGCCGGAGGTCATTCCGTCTGGTACTCGTGGACGCCGTCGAGCAATGGTGAGGCCTTCATCTCCACCTGCGAATTCTTCGGCAGTTTCAACACCCTGCTCGCCGTCTACACCGGTTCCGCTGTGAGCAGCCTCACCCCGGTGGCGAGCAACGGCGCAGCCGCGGACGGCTGCGGCCCGTGGACCGACAGTGAAGTCGCCTTTGACGCCACCGCCGGCACCACCTACAGGATCGCGGTCGACGGCGAGGGCGGTGGCGAAGGGAGTTTCGAATTGAGGGTGAAGGCGAAACCCGATAACGACGAATTCGCCAATGCCCGGGTGCTGGGAAGCGGCCTGCCCGCCCCCGCCCTCGGCGCGACGACCCTTGCCACCAAGCAAGGCGGTGAGCCCAACCACGCGGGAAACGCCGGCGGCCATTCCGTCTGGTACTCGTGGACGCCGTCGTCTGGCGGGCCGGTCGGCATCTCGACTTGCTCACACGCCGTCGACAACGATTTCAACACTCTGCTCGCCGTCTACACGGGTTCCACGGTGGGTGGTCTCACGACGGTTGCGAGTAACGATAACGGTGGCGGTTGCAAGCCGAACGACAGCAGAGTCGCTTTCACCGCCACTGCCGGTACCACCTACAGGATCGCGGTCGACGGCAAGGGCGGTAGCGAAGGAAACTTCAAACTCGCGTTCGAAGGCTCACTCGGCGGCGGCGAAGGTGAAGGTGCGACGAACGGCGGCTCCTCGACTCCGGCGCCCCCTCCAGCACTCCTGGCCTCCCAGGGCACGCTCCAGGCGAAACCGAAGCCTTTGAAGTGCAAGCGCGGCTTCAAGAAGGTAAGGGCGCACGGCAAGGTCAAGTGCGTCAAGAAGAGGAAGCACAAACGGCGAAAGTAGGCAGCAGCGCGGTGGCTCAGCCGCGCGCCGGCACGACGGCGACGTCCTCGAGCGCGAACTTCCCGTTCGCCTCCTCGGGGTCTCCCAGCGGGTAGCGGCCGCTGAAGCAGGCGTCGCAGTGGTCCTCGGGCGGGGTGCCGATCGCCTCGTAGACGCCGTCGAGCGAGAGGTAGGCGAGCGAGTCGCAGCCGAGCTCGTCGGCGATCTCCTGCACGGTGCGCTTGTGGGCGATCATCTCCTCGCGGGTCGACATGTCGACCCCGTAGTGGCATGGGTTGCGGATCGGCGGCGCCGAGATCCGCAGGTGGACCTCGCGAGCGCCGGCGTCGCGCAGCATGCCGACGATCTGCCGCGTCGTGTTGCCGCGCACGATCGAGTCGTCGACGACGACGATGCGCTGTCCGGAGACGATCTCCGGCAGCGGGTTGAACTTGAGCCGCAGGCCGTGCTTGCGCAGCTCCTGCCCTGGCTGGATGAAGGTCCGCGCCACGTAGCGGTTCTTGATCAGCCCGTCGTCGCGCGGCAGCCCCGAGGCGCGCGCGAACCCGGCCGCGGCCGGGTTGCCGGAGTCCGGCACCGAGATCACCAGGTCGGCCTCGACCGGCGCCTCGCGCCAGAGGATCTCGCCCATCCGCCCGCGCACCTGCTGCAGCACCTTGCCCTCCAGGCGGCTGTCGGGACGGGAGAAGTAGATGTGCTCGAAGACGCACATCGCCGGTCGCTCGGCCTTGACCACCTGGCGCGTCTCCAACCCGCGCTCGGTCAGCGAGACCATCTCGCCGGGATGCACTTCGCGCATCAGCTTGGCACCGATGATGTCGAAGGCGCAGCTCTCCGAGGCGACGACGAAGCGGTCGTCGAGTCGACCCAGCGAGAGCGGCCGCACCCCATGCGGGTCGCGGAAGGCGACGATCGCCCGCTTGGTCATCACCACGGTCGAGTAGGCGCCCTCCAGGCGCGGCATCACGTCGGTTACCGCGTCCTCGATCAGCTTGCCGTCGTGCGAGGAGAGCAGCGCCGCGATGATCTCCGAGTCCGAGGTGCCGCGGAAGGCGATGCCGCGCTCCTTCAGCTCGGCCCAGAGCTCGACCGCGTTGGTCAGGTTGCCGTTGTGGGCAAGCGCCAGCTCGCGACCGTCGTCGCGCCAAACCGGCTGGGCGTTCTCCCAGGAGCCGCCGCCGGTGGTCGAGTAGCGCACGTGGCCGATCGCCATGTCGCCCTCCAGCGCCCGCAGCTTCTCCTCGTCGAAGACCTGGGAAACGAGGCCCGAGTCGCGCAGCGTCGTGATGTGGCCGCCCTCGCAGGTGGCGATCCCGGCCGACTCCTGGCCGCGGTGCTGCAGCGCGTAGAGGCTGAAGTAGGCGAGGCGGGCGACGTCGTGCCCGGGTGCGTATACGCCGAACACCCCGCATTCCTCGCGCGGGCCATCGCGGTCTATGAGCTGCCCCTGAAGCGGAGTCAAGCGCGTGCTTTCCTTGCGGTTGAAAGGACGTGACGCGCAGGCGGACTGCCTACTCCCGGAGGGTACCAGCGGGGCGGGACCGCACGCACAGCTTGATCGGGGGGATCTTCGACCGCCGCCTGGCTAGGCTGACCCAGACGCAGTTTCATGCCCCTTCGACAGTCGGATCCAGTGATCGAGGAGTCAGGTCAGCACTCTGTTCCCGTCCGTAAGCCACCATCCAACCCCCGGAAGGCCGAGCCTAGAGACAAATTCTCTACGCCCAGCGTCATCTTTATGCAGCTCCCAGTCTGATGCCGTTACGATCCCGAGCTTTGTCTGACCCTCGGACCAGGTGAGGATCGGTCTCTCTGCGCCAAGGCCGTCGATGCGATTCCACAGGTCCGACCGGAAAGCTGGCGCGCGATCACCGAGGCCTCTCCAAATCTCGAACTGCTCTCTGTTCAGGCTATGCAGGATCCAGGCCGCCGCCCGACCGTCATGCCGCATGAGATCGTCAGCGATCTCCAGGGGGTCGCTGAATCCAGCCGCCCGACGAACCCACTCCCACGATTCGGGATCGAGCGCACATAGCAACGGGTGATCCCGGTTCCAGAGTTGAACCGCATTAGAAGCCCCACCGACCAAGGCGCCAGCAAGGTCATTCCACTCTGGAGGAAAGTCGGCGAGAAACCCCAAGTCGGGATATGCATCTTGTGGCCTGGGCTCGATCTCCTCCCAGACCGGAATGAGCCTCCACCTGCCCAGGTTGTCGTTGGCTACGCCGAGCGCGCTCGGTCCGGTCTTCGAGTCGTACCACTGAAGTACACCAGTACGGACGTCACTCTTTCCCCCCATAGCGAAGCGGGCTAGCTGCCTGACCGGATCGCCGCGCCAGCGGAGATCAACACCACCAAGACCCGGGGTGACCACAGCCGGCGCTCTCACGGGAATCATCGACCACCCTGGACGTCGATCGTCTATGTGATCCCTGCCCGGCCAGGTTGGAGAGGATATTCTGCCTGGATCGATCTGGGCAAGACGGCTGTTCAAGAGAGCAAAGGGTGATTCCCGATCTTCGTCGGCGAACTCACGCAAAAGGTGCTCGACCTTCTTGTATACGGTCGCCAACGCTCGAACTGCGAGCGAGTCCATAACGAAGCTGTTCCGGTCCACAGCGAGACGCCCCGCTCGGTTGCTCGACCAGTCTATTTCTATTACGAAGTTGGCTCTGTCGAGTGATCGCCGTGCTGGCACCCCAGCGGCACCCACCTCAATATGCACCCCGTTCCAACTCATGGTGGTGGTGCCGATCGGACGAAGTCCATGCCAATTGTCGATGAAACCCAGCCGAAGCCGCGCGCCATTGGGGTCTCTTACTTTCATGTAAGCAAGGGAGGACAGCTCGCCCAGTTCGAAGAAACCGAAAAACAGGCGGTATGAGCCGAGACCATCGGGTAGCTCACCTTCATACGTCCTTAGCGAGAGCGCGTCGCGAGCAGACCGCCGTACGGCTTCCCGATGCTCGAACTGTCGTTCGAGCATTTCGCGGTCATCGTTTGGCAGAAACTCCGCAGGAATACTCGGGCTGACTCTCCACGCAGTCATCTGATCTATCAGGCTTGACTTGACCTCAGTACCTCTGTCCAGCCAGCCTTGCTTACTGGAGATGGATAAGCTTGAGAAGCCCTCAGCCGTGAACGTGAATTCGCAGGGTACGCGCCTGATCGAAGTGTCGATGTAGTCATATAGCTGATTGGCGAACTCATCTGGCTTGTCGCCCACCACGTCGCGAGATAGCGCGAGCTCGACTCTCGTACCGACCGGCGCGCCTTGGCAACGACTGAGTTCGCCGAAGTCTTCGAGGCCATGAGTCGCAAAGGTCCAGCCGGTGCCGTCGGGGTCACCTGCCTCGATCGAGCGACGAGTCCGGATCGTCACCTCTGAAGCGAGGAGAAAGTAGGAAAGGACGCCGATCCCAAAGCGCGCGGTGCGCTCGGTGCTGAAGCCGTGCCTTTCGCATTCGCGCTCCAGCGCCCGCGTGTCCTTATTGCCCGCCCTTCCGCCAATGAGAAACCGAGAAGTGATTATCTCACGCGACATTCCGCATCCAGTGTCCTCGCAAACTAGGACGAGCTTGTCGTTCGAACAAATCAGCCGGAGAGAGACCAAGTGGGTCGCGGCAATGTGCTCATGCAGGTCGGGATCCTCGGGATGGTTACGAGCCAACCGTTGCCGTGCGATCTGATCTCGGACGGCATCGAAGGCGTTCTGGACCAGCTCTCGCACAGCCGCCAGCGGAGAGCCGTACAGCTCGACGCCGCCGATCAGCTCAAGCACTCTCATTGGATCTGGCCTGAACATGCCGTCCACGTATTCGTACGCGTTGTCGCGGAGCGTGATCTTCTCGTGCACGGTGGTCTCGAGGTGCCATCGATGTGGCAGCCTCTTCTCATCCATGCGGTCGATATGCTCCTCGTCGGCTAGGCGTCGGCAGATCAACAGCTCTTGGTTGATTTGCTCGATCATGAGTGTGATCGCGTGATGCGTGCGTGCGTCAGGTGGGGTGGCGTGAATCGAGATCGCACCACCGTCGAGAGTCAATGACACCTCGTGGTCCTTGTGCCAGAAGATCGCGCTGCGGTCGTCTATGTCTCGATGGGTTGACAGGATCTTGGGCGTCCTCTCCGGATCGAACTCGAGAACGTCTGCCATCCTGAGCAGGCAGGCGCAGTAGCGAAGGTGTAGAACTGAGGAGGGTTGGCCGACGAACCTGGGATCGAAACGGGAATCCTTGAGGGCGTCGATCCCCCAGCCATGGCTCTGGCAGAGCAGGATGAGGTCATCGATCCAGCCGGAGTAGCATTGTTTACCGAAGTCGCTGAGGTTCTCGCGGATCCAAGCCGCGCTCCAATCATTGTGGCGGGCTCGGATATAGCCAGCCAGCAGCTCGCGCGCTTGCCGCATGTCCTCCACCGTGGGTGACCCCATTGCAAGTGGCGGCACGAACTCCTTGGGCTGCTCGTCGAGCCACTCCTGTAGATCGTTCTGCTCTTCCTCCGACAACGCATCCGGATCGGCCGAGAGGAGAAAGGTAAGGACCCCCTCGGTCTTGGCGACTGGAGGAGTCATACCTACGTCGTGTAGATAGGCCGATAGAAGCAGCGCGGCAATCTCGTATGCGCTTAGCTGTAAGAGCGTTCCCGGGCTGGCAATCTCCACCATCCGCTCGGCCACCCGCCACGCATGGCCGGCGTCGTGAAGGGTGAAGCTGGCTGGCATCGTGTCGCCGCTGGCCAAGACGGCCTCGATGTCGGGCAGGGACATGATTATCCCTGCCTTCAAGGCTTCCGCCGACCCGTCGTGCATGTTCTCCAGGGTCGCCCAGAGTTGAGTCGATCTCCAGCTCGAGGAGCTGATCATCATCGGAACCTACCGTTCATTCCTTCGTCACCCTCAGGGTCCTTACACGCATGATCGTTACCTATCAAACACGACTCGCGCGCGGCAAAGTCCCGGATCGCCCCAACGTTCTACTTGAGCAACCTCAATGAGAGCCAGGCGCTTTCGGCGGTCCCCACGCTGACGGTGAAGCTGCGGTCGCCAGCGGCGACCTCGATCGTGCTGCCACCCGTCTCGCCGATCCGTGTTGCCCCCAAGGCGTCGAGGGCCTCGGGGTCGCCGCTGAGCAGGAAGCCGCCCGCTCCCTCGCCGAAGAGCGCCTCCTCCGGCGAGCAGCCGCGTTCGCGCAGCGGCTGCAGGTCAACCTGGCAGCCGACACCGCCCCCGATCGCGCACTCGGCCAGCGCGCAGGCGAGCCCGCCGTCGCTGACGTCGTGGGCGGAGGAGAGCCTGCCGGTGCGGACGGCGTCGCGGACCGCGGCGCAGGCGGCAGCGACGGCGGTGACATCGGACCGGGGAAGCCCCATCTCCAGCTCGCCGTGCAGCTTGGCCAGCTCCGAGCCGGCGAGCGAGGGGGAGAAGGGGCCGAGCAGAGCGATCGCGTCTCCCTCCTTGGTGAAGGCGCTGCCGCAAGTCTTTGATGGGTCCGGCAGCTCGCCGACCATGCCGACGACCGGGGTCGGGTAGATCGGGCCTTCCGGCCCCTCGTTGTAGAGGGAGACGTTGCCGCCGACCACGGGGACGCCGAGCGCGTTGCAGGCGTCGGCGAGGCCGCTGACCGCTCGGTCGAGCTGCCAGGCGGGGGTCGGTTTCTCGGGGTTGCCGAAGTTGAGGCAGTTGGTCAGCCCGAGCGGCTCCGCGCCGACGCAGGCGAGGTTCTGGGCGCACTCGAGCACCGCCTCGACCGTGCCCGCGTAGGGGTCGCAGGCGACCCGCCGCCCGTTGCCGTCGATCGAGACGGCGATCGCGTTGCCCGCCTCTGGTATCTGCAGGACGGCCGCGTCGGCCGACTCGGGCCGGCGAACCGTGCGCGAGCCGACGACTGAGTCGTACTGCTCGAAGGCCCAGCGCTTCGAGGCGACGCTAGGGGAGGAGAGCAGCGCCAGCAGCGTGTCCCCGGCCGAGGCGCCGGGGTCGAGCGTCGCCCGGTTGCCGTAGATCCACCCGTCGGGTTCGGCGGGCCTGAGGTCGTAGAGGGGGCAGCCGTCGACCAGGGCGTCGACGGGCATGTCGCCGACGACATCGCCGCCGCGCAGCACCCGTACCTGCCCGCTGTCTGTCACGGTCCCGATCTCCGCCGCGCCGGTCTGCCATTTCTCGCAGACGGCCAGCACCTCATCCACCTTCCCCGGCTCCACCACTCCGAGCATCCGCTCCTGGGACTCGGAGACCATGATCTCGAAGGGCTCCATGTCGGCCTCGCGCAGCGGCACCCGGGTCACGTCGAGGTCGATGCCGAGGCCGCCGGCCGAGGCCATCTCCGCGGCCGAGGAGGTCAGGCCCGCGGCGCCGAGATCCTGCAGCGAGACCAGCAGTCCCTTCTCGAGCAGCTCCAGGCAGCACTCGAGCACCTTGGACTCCTCGAAGGGGTCGCCGATCTGCACGGTCGGGCGCTTCGCCTCGTCGCCCTCACCGAGCTCGGCCGAGGCCAGCACCGAGGCGCCGCCGATCCCGTCGCGGCCGGTCGAGGCGCCCATCAGGACGACGGCGTTGCCAATGCCGGCCGCGGCGGCACGAACCATGTCCGCCTGCTTGGCGATCCCCACGCACATCGCGTTGACCAGGCAGTTGTGCTCGTAGGGGGCCTCGAAGTAGATCTCGCCGCCGACGTTCGCCACCCCGATCGAGTTGCCGTAGTGGCCGATGCCGCGCACGGCGCCGTCGAGCAGGTGGCGCGAGCGCACCGAGTCGAGCTCGCCGAAGCGCAGCGAGTCGAGGATCGCGATCGGCCGCGCGCCGAGGGCGAAGACGTCGCGCAGGATCCCGCCGACCCCGGTCGCCGCGCCCTGGAAGGGCTCGACCGCGCTCGGGTGGTTGTGGGACTCGACCTTGAAGGCGATCGCGTAGCCGCTGCCGATGTCCACGGCGCCGGCGTTCTCTCCCGGCCCCATCACCACCCGCTCGCCCTCGGTCGGCAGTCGCCGCAGCAGCTTGCGCGAGTGCTTGTAAGCGCAGTGCTCGGACCAGAGCAGGCTGAACATCGCCAGCTCGACGTCGTTGGGCTCGCGGCCGAGCTTCTCGCAGATCAGCTCGAACTCGGAGTCGGTCAGGCCCAGCTCGCGGTGCTTGGCCACCTCCACCGTCATGCCGGCACCCCGGCCGCGGCGACGGCTTCGAAGACGCGCAGTCCGTCGGTCGATCCCGTCAGCGGGTCGACCGCGTGCTCGGGGTGCGGCATCAGCCCGACCACGTTGCCCGCCTCGTTGCGCACCCCGGCGATGTCCCGCGCGGACCCGTTCGGGTTCTGCCCAGGCGCGTAGCGGTAGGCGACCTGCCCGTTCTCCTCCAGCTCGTCCAGCACCTCATCCGGCGCCCAGTACCGCCCTTCCCCGTGCTTCGCCGGAATCGACAACCTGGGCCGATGGGCCTCAGATACGCCTATATGTCTCATTTCAGGCCCATCGACCGCGATGAGCTCGAGCTGGCGGCAGTGGAAGCGAAGGTCCTCGTTGAGGAGGAGGGCGCCGGGGAGGAGGCCCGCCTCGCAGAGGACCTGGAAGCCGTTGCAGATGCCGAGCACCGGGCCGCCCGCGGCGGCGAACTCGGCAACCCCCTCCATCGCCGGCGAGAAGCGGGCGATCGCGCCGGCGCGCAGGTAGTCGCCGTAGGAGAAGCCGCCGGGGACGACGACCGCGTCGATTCCCGCCAGGTCGCGCTCCTCGTGCCAGACCAGCCGCGCCTCGCCGAGCAGCGAGCAGGCGTGCAGGGCGTCCCGCTCGTCGCAGGAGCCGGGGAACTGGAGCACTCCCCAGCGCATCAGCCGGCGCCGTCGAGGCGCTCGATCTCATAGTCCTCGATCAGCGGGTTGG
>JANWHD010000017.1 GCA_025450585.1 Solirubrobacterales bacterium | reverse complement strand
GCCCCGCGACCCCGTAATGGCCCCCCCCCGCGCGCCGCCGGGCCCCAATGGTCACTTGGGGTCCCGTTTGCGCCCCGTCGGCGGGGAAGCCAGGTAGACGCGGGCGGACTCGAAGAGGGCGACGCTGTCGGCGCCGTGGGCCTGGTTGCGCTGGGTTATGTCCAGGAGGGAGCCGAGGACGGTCGTCCGCATCACGGACTGGTCCTCTGAGAGCGGGTTGGAGAGAACGATCCCGCCGGCGCGGGGATGATCCGGATCGATCCGCAGCCGCTTTGCCTCGCCCGGGTCGGTGAAGCTCCAGCCGACGACTTCGTCGAAGCCGAGGTCCCGCATCGCGTCCTCCGCACGCCGCCGCAGGCGCTGCTCGGGGGTCAGGCCGCCGACCCGTCCGGCTACGGCGGGCAAAGTGCTTGGCAGATGCTCGTCGAGCCCATGGACGCGGCCGACCTCCTCGATCAGGTCGACCTCGCGCGTCACGTCGTAGTGGCGATCCGGGGGCACGGTGACCTCGAGGTCCTCGCCCGAGATCTCGACCCCGAAGCCGAGCCGCTCCAGGTAGGAAGCCTGGTCAGCCTGGTCGATCCGCATCCCGAGCAGGCCCTCGACCCGCTCGCCGCGCAGGGTCAAGTGCCGCGGCTCGGGAATCTCCGCCGCGACGTCGATCGTTCCCGGCACCAGCTTCGCCCCGCAGAGCTCGACCATCAGCCGCGAGGCGATCCGCTGCGCCCGCAGGCAGAGCTCGGGGTGCAGCTGCTTCTCGAAGCGCGACGAGGCCTCGGAGCGCAGGCCCAGCATCCGCGAGGTGCGGAGGATGTTGGTGCCGTTCCAGGTCGCGACCTCGAGCAGGACGCTCGTCGTCGCCTCCGAGACCTCGGAGACCTGGCCGCCCATGATCCCGGCGATACCGGAGGGACCGTTGGCGTCGCAGACGAGGACGGTCTCGACGTCGAAGGTCCGCTCGACGTCGTCGAGGGTCGTCATCTTCTCGCCCTCGACCGCGGCGCGGATCGTCAGCGCACCGTCCGGCACCTGGTCGAGGTCGAAGGCATGCAGCGGCTGCGCGGTCAGCAGCATCGCGTAGTTGGTGATGTCGACGACGTTGTTGATCGGCCTCTGCCCGGCCGCGACGAGCCGCGCCTGCAGCCAGGCGGGCGAGGGACCGATCTTGACGTCGGTGAAGACGCGAGCGGTGAATCTGGGGCAGAGGTCGGGCACCTCGACGGTGACCGAGGCGAAGTCACCGACTTCGCCCTCGCCCTCGGCGGGTGCGTCCTCGGCCCACGGCTCGGGCTCCAGCGGCGCGGCGCTGATCGCGTGCACCTCGCGGGCGACGCCGTAGACGCCGAAGCAGTCGACCCGGTTCGGGGTCACCTCCAGCTCGAGCACCGACTCGGCGATCGGCAGGACCTCGGCAAGCGGCGTGCCGGGGACCAGCCCGTCGTCCTCCAGTACGAGGATCCCGGGCGGCCCCTCCCCCAGCTCCAGCTCTGCAGCGGCGCAGATCATCCCGGCGGACTCGATCCCACGCAGCTTCGCTTCGCCGATCTCCTGTCCGCCCGGCATCGTCGCACCGGGCAGCGCCACAGGGACCGTCTGCCCGGCAGCGACGTTGGGCGCGCCACAGACGATCGTGCGCTCGCCGTCGCCGGTGTCGACCGTGCAGACACTGAGCCGGTCGGCGTCGGGGTGGGGCTCGGCGGTGAGCACCCTGCCGACGATGAAGCCGTCCGCCGAAGGTGGGCCGACCGCGCCGACCCGCTCGACCTCGGTGCCGGTCATCGCCAGCCGTTCGGCCAGGACGCCCGGCTCGACGCCCGGGTCGCAGTACTCCTTCAGCCACGAGTACGGGACCCTCACGAGAACTGCTCCAGAATCCGAACGTCGTTGTCGAAGAAGCGCCGCAGGTCGGGCACGCCGTGGCGCAGCATCGCGATCCGCTCGACCCCCATGCCGAAGGCGAAGCCCTGGACCCGCTCGGAGTCGTAGCCCCCTGCCTCGACGAAGCCGAGCACGTTGGGGTCGACCATGCCGGCGCCGCCGACCTCGATCCAGCCGATCCCCTTGCAGAGGTTGCAGCGCTCGCCACCCGGCAGCTCGCCCGTGCCCTCGCACTGGAAGCAGGAGACGTCGAACTCGACGCTGGGCTCGGTGAAGGGGAAGAAGTGCGGCCGCATCCGCGCCTCCCGGTTGCCGCCGAAGATCGCCCGTAGCAGCTCGTCGAGCGTCCCCTGCAGGTCGGCGAGCGTGATCCCCTCGCCGATCGCCAGCCCCTCGACCTGGTGGAACATCGGGCTGTGGGTCGCGTCGGAGTCGCGGCGATAGACCTTGCCGGGGGCGATCATGAAGATCGGCGGCGGCTGGGCCTCCATGCTGCGCACCTGCACCGGCGAGGTATGCGTGCGCAGCAGCACCTCAGGGTCGGACTGCATGTAGAAGGTGTCCTGGAGCATCCGCGCCGGGTGGCCTGGCGGGTGGTTGAGCGCGGTGAAGTTGTAATAGTCGTGCTCGACCTCGGGGCCCTCCATGACTCTGTAGCCAAGACCGACCATCGTGTCCTCGATCAGGCGCGTGGTGCGGGTGATCAGGTGGGTGTGGCCGACCGGCCGCGCCGGGGCGCCGGGCAGGGTCACGTCGATGCGATCGGTGGCTAGCCGCGACTCCAGCTCGCTCGCGTCGAGCGCTCCGGCGCGCTCCTCGAGCAGCGACTCCAGCTCCTGGCGGGCCTTGTTGGCGCCGGCACCGACCTGGCCGCGTTCCTCGGCGGGCAGGCCCGCGATCCCGCGCAGGATCGTCGTCAGCTCCGCCTTGCGGCCGAGGTAGTGGACCCGCAGCTCCTCCAGCTCCGCGGTGTCGGGGGCCGTCTCGATCGCCCCCGCAGCCTCCGTCCTGATCTCCTCGATCCGATCAAGCATTGGCAGGACCCTCCGGCATGGCGAGCGACGATATCCGCTCGGCGCAGATCGCAGCGACGGCGGCGACGTTGAGCGACTCCGCCCCGTCCGGGCGCAGGGGAATGGTCACCCGCGCATCGCAGGCCGCGAGCACCTCGTCCGGCAACCCCTCGCGCTCAGCGCCGAGGCAGAGCGTCCCCGCGCCCCGCAGGGCGGAGATTCCCTCGCCGCCGTGGGCGACCAGCGCGACCCGGGGCGCCGGCGTAGCGGCGATGCCGGCCCGCGCCACGGCCTGGGCGAAGATCGAGCCCATGCTCGCCCGCGCCGCCTTCGGCGAGAAGGGGTCGGCGCAACCGGGCCCGAGCACGACCGGGCCGTCGAGAAGGGCGTGCGCGGTGCGCACGATCGTGCCGACGTTGCCGGGGTCGCCGACCCCGTGCAGGTATATGCAGGGCGAGCCACCCGGCTCGGCCCAGCGCTGTGGCCAGACCGCGATCGCCCGCGTCCCCGAGCCGAGCGCGGAGGCCTCGGCGAGGAGATCGGGGGCGACCTCCTCGCCGCCGAGCCCGCTCCCCGCCGCCGTGAGCAGGAAGCGCGGCTGCGCCCCGGCCGCCAGCCCCGCCTCGACCAGGTCCTCGCCCTCGGTGACGAACGCGGACTCGCGCTCGCGGTGCTTGCGGTCGCGCAGCTTGCGGACCAGCTTCAGCTTCTCGTTTTGCGGGCTCTCGATCATCTGGTGCGGTGACGATGGTGTCTTCGTTTCTCCGGTTTCTTCTCCTGGAACGAAAAAGCGGGCCGTGAAGACGGCCCGCCCGGGAAAGTGGAGTCTTGGCTGCGGCTAGGCGGCCGCACCCTCCCGGGCTAGCTCCACGAATCGGCGGAACGCATCGCGGTCGCTGACCGCGATCTCGGCGAGCATCTTGCGATTCACCTCTACCCCGGCCCCGTTGAGGCCGTGGATCAGTTCGGAGTAGCTCATGCCCTCCAGCCGGGCCGCGGCGTTGATCCGGGTGATCCAGAGCCGCCGGAACTCGCGCTTGCGGTTGCGCCGGTCCCTGTAGGCGTACATCCCCGACCGCTGCACCTGCTCTTTGGCGAAACGGTAGGAGGAGTGCTTACGCCCGAAGTAGCCCTTCGCTTCCTTGAGGACCTTGCGGCGCTTCTTGCGCGCGTGGACGGACCGCTTTACCCGGCTCACTTGGTGCCTCCGAGAAGGTGGCGCACCGACTTGACGTCGGACGGGGCGATCTCCACCGGGCGCGCCATCCGCCGCTTGCGCTTCGGCGACTTCTTCTCGAGGATGTGGCTCGAGTACGCACGCCGGCCGCGCAGCTTGCCCGTCGCGGTCTTGCGGAAGCGCTTCTTGGCGCCGGAGTGAGTTTTCATCTTGGGCACGAGATCGCTATTGAAGCAGACGAGCGCCCTTCGGTGCAGGCACTCTTTCCGGCTGGCGGGCGGGGCGCAGAGTACTGTGGCGCCCGATGCACATCGTCTACGTGGTCGGAACGCGACCGAACTTCGTCAAGACGGCCCCGGTGATCGGTGCCCTGCGGGAACGGCTACCCGAGGGGCGCCACACCCTCGTCCACACCGGCCAGCACTACGACCGCCCGATGTCCGAGGTCTTCCTCGAGGAGCTGGGCGTGCCCGCGCCCGACCACATGCTCGAGGTCGGCTCGGGCAGCCACGCGCAGCAAACGGCGCGCGTGATCGAGCGGCTGGAGCCGGTGCTGGCGGAGGAGCGCCCCGACCTGGCGATCGTGCCCGGCGACGTCAACTCGACCGTGGCGGCGACACTGACCGCGGCGAAGATGGGGATCCCTGTCGCCCACGTCGAGTCGGGCCTGCGCAGCTTCGACCGCACGATGCCCGAGGAGCTGAACCGGATCGTCACCGACCAGCTCTCCGACCACCTCTTCCTGCACTGCCAGGACGCAGTCGACAACCTGCGCGCCGAGGGGATCGCCGAGGTGCGCATGCATCTCGTCGGCAACACGATGATCGACACGCTGGTGGCGCTAGAGGAGCGCTTCCGGGCGGCGGGGACCGCGAGTCGGCTCGGAATCGAGCCTGGCGCCTACGCGCTGGTCACCCTGCACCGCCCCGCCCTCGTCGACGGCCCGCTGCTGACGGAGACGGTCGCGCAGCTGGCGTCACTGGCGAAAGAGATGCCGGTCGTCTTCCCGGTCCACCCCCGCACGCGCAAGATGATGGAGACGATCGACTCAAACCACCCTGGCCTCCTCCTCTGCGAACCCCTCGGCTACCTCGACTTCCTCTCCCTGCTGGCCGACGCCGGCGCCGTCCTAACCGACTCCGGCGGCATCCAGGAGGAGACGACCTACCTTGGCATCCCCTGCTTCACCCTCCGAGCCAACACAGAGCGCCCAATCACGATCGCCGCCGGAACCAACACCCTCCTAGGCCTAGACCCCGCCGCAATCGCCCAGATCCCCCAAGCTCTAACCCAGCGCCCGGCAAAGAGGCCAGACCCACCCCCGTTCTGGGACGGCCGAGCCTCGGAGCGAATCGCCGACACCCTCTGGCCGTGAGGGCGCCGGGGGCTAGGTCCCCCGGTAACACCCGGCGACGCCGGCCCGGGGCACCCCGCCCCCGGCGCCCTAAGCAGCCGCTTCGCCGTCGTCGGGCTTCTCGCCCTCTGACTCCTCTGGCTCTTTCGCCTCAGTCTCAGCAGCCTCGTCGGTTTTAGCCGCCTCTTTCCCCGGCGCCAGCAACATGCTCATGTTGCGCCCTTCCTGCAGCGGCTGCGACTCGATCACCGCAAGTCCGTCGAGGTCCTCGTAGAGCTTTTCCAGCAGCGCCCTCCCCCGCTCTGGGTGCGCCTGCTCGCGGCCACGGAACATGATCGTGATCTTGACCTTGTCCTGGTGGCGGAGGAAGCGCTCGACGTGGCCCTTCTTGGTTTCGTAGTCGTGCTGAGCGATCTTCGGACGCAACTTGATCTCGCGGATGTTGACCTGCTGCTGATGCTTGCGAGCCTGCTTCTGCTTCTGCTCCTGCTCGTACTTGTACTTCGAGTAGTCGAGCAGGCGGGTGACCGGGGGTTTCGAGCCGGGGGCGACCTCGACCAGGTCGAGGTCGGCGTCCTGGGCGCGTTTTAGCGCATCGGCGATCTCGACTATGCCGAGCTGCTCCCCGTCGGCTCCGATCAGGCGGACCTTGGGTACGCGGATTCGCTCGTTGATCCGAGTCGTGTCACGCTCCGGCGGGCGCCGGTCGAACCTACGCGGAACCGGCACTATCGAAGAGTGTCGTCGAGCTTCAAGAGGACGAGAGGTAGAAGTGCGGGCACGGGACGCTCAGCGGCGCGAGGTCTTTTGCGTGCCTGCGATCAAGTGTCCGGAGTATAGACAGAGGCGGCGGCATAGGCCAGCGCAGCTCAGGAGGGCGCGCTCTCGGCACGGATGCGAGTCGTGAACTCCGCCGCCGGCATCGCCCCCAGCTCGCCCTCCTCGTGCGAGCGGACAGCCACCGCCCCGGCCTCCTGCTCGCGGTCGCCGACGACGAGCATGTACGGGTAGCGGCCGAGCTCGGCGTCGCGGATCTTCTTGCCGACCGACTCCGAACGGGTGTCGACCTCGACCCGCACGCCTGCCTCGCGCAGCTCGCCGACGACACGCTCGGCGTACTCGTTGTGGCGGTCGGAAACCGGCAGGACGATCGCCTGAACCGGTGCCAGCCAGACCGGGAAGCGACCGGCGTAGTGCTCGATCAGGATCCCGGCGAAGCGCTCCATCGAGCCGAGCAGGGCGCGGTGGATCATCACCGGGCGGTGAGTGGCGTCGTCGGCGCCGACGTAGCTGAGCTCGAAGCGCTCGGGCATCTGGAAGTCGAGCTGGCAGGTGCCGCACTGCCAGGAGCGGCCGAGCGCGTCGGTGACGTGGAAGTCGATCTTCGGCCCGTAGAAGGCGCCGTCGCCGGGGTTGAGCTCGTACTCGCGTCCCTGGCGGTCAAGCGCCTCGGTCAGCGCCGCCTCGGCCTTCGCCCACTGCTCCTCCGAGCCCATCGACTTCTCCGGCCTCGTGGAGAGCTCGACCCGCACGTCCTCGAAGCCGAAGCGCGCGTAGAGCTCGTCGATCGCCTCGCAGATGTCAGCGACCTCGTCGGCGATCTGCTCCTCGGTGCAGTAGACGTGGGCGTCGTCCTGGGTGAAGGCGCGCACGCGCAGCAGGCCGTGCAGGACGCCCTCGCGCTCGTTGCGCGAGACACGGCCGAACTCGGCCAGGCGCAGCGGCAGCTCGCGGTAGGAGTGGCGCTCGGAGTCGAAGACGAGGCAAGCTCCCGGGCAGTTCATCGGCCGCAGCGCCAGGCGCTTCTCGTCGGACTGCATGAAGTACATGTCGTCGCGGTAGTTGTCCCAGTGCCCGGAGCGGTGCCAGAGCTCCTCGTCGAGCACCTGCGGCGTGGCGATCTCCCTGTAGCCGCGCTTGCGCAACTGGGCCTGGACCTGGTCCTCGATCAGGCGCAGGAGGGTGGTCCCGTTGGGCAGCCAGAAGGGCATTCCGGGCGACTCTTCGCGCAGCATGAAGATGCCGAGCTGGGGGCCGAGCCGGCGGTGGTCGCGCCCCTTCGCTTGCTCGATCAGCTCCAGATGGGCGGCGAGGTCCTTCTTCGAGAAGAAGGCGGTGCCGTAGATCCGGGTCAGCATCTGGCGCTTCTCGTCCCCGCGCCAGTATGCGCCGGCGAGGGAGCTGAGCTTGATCGCCTTGATCCGGCCGGTCGAGGGGCCGTGGGGGCCACGGCAGAGGTCCTCGAAGGGCCCGTTGCGGTAGAGCGAGACGGTCTCCACTCCTTCGCCCGAGACCAGGTCGCGGATCAGCTCGACCTTGTAGTCCTCGCCCTGGCCCTCGAAGATCTCGATCGCCTCGGCGACCGGCACATCGCGGCGCTCGAAGGGCTCGTCCGCGTCGATGTGGGTCCGCATCGCCATCTCGATCTTCTCCAGGTCGGCATCGGTGACCTTGACGTCCTCGGGAAAGTCGAAGTCGTAGTAGAAGCCGTTCTCAATCGCCGGCCCGATCGTCACCTTGGTCCCGGGGTAGAGCTCCTGCACCGCCTCGGCCATCACGTGGGCGGCGTCGTGGCGGATCAGCTCGAGCGCCTCGGGGTCGCGGTCGGTGAGGATCGCTATCTCAGCCCCGTCGGGAAGCGGAGCGGTGAGGTCCCGAAGCTCACCGTCAACCCGAATCGCCAACGCCGCCTTGGCCAGCCCCGGCCCGATCGCCGCGGCGGCGTCGGCGCCGGTGGCACCATCGGGCAACTCCAACGGGGTGCCATCGGGCAGTTTGACCATGATCTTTCGCGTAGCAGCCTCGATCCGGCCATGCTACCCACGCCCGCCCAGGCCCACCCGGCCCAATGCGGTCGCACTTCTCGTCGCTATCCGACGGGAAGTGCGACATCGAAGGATGGGAGCGCCTCAAATGCCGATGCGGTCGCGGTAACTGCCGCATACCGGCGGAAAGTGCGACCGCTACCGGGGAGGGGCTTGGCGGGCCTGACGGACGGCGATCAGAGGGCAGGGAGTGTGGCCGGGGACCGGTGTGGTGACTTCCCAGAGGACGTATGTCGAGGCGATGCGCTTCACGCGGAGGCCTGGGAACGGGGGCTGGCTGGATGTGGACTTCGTGATCACGAAGCGAACGCCTGAGGGCGGCCGGTCCTCAATCCCGTCGGCGGAGTCGATGCAGACGCGACCGCCGCGCAGCTCCCAGGCGATGTAGGGAGCGCCGTGTTCCTCGGCGAGCAGCTTGCGCGGGACAAGGACGAGGGTGGGGCCGGCACCGACCTCGTCGCGCAGGCCGGCCAGCGCTGGCGAATACGAGCCGGGGCCGACCGGTGCGTTGGCGAGCGCCAGCAGCGAGCAGCCGCCGGCGAGGAGCAGGTACAGCCAGGCGACGGGGCGTCGCAGGAGAGGCAGCACGATGACCAAGGCCGCCAGCGGCGCTCCGATCTCGATTGCCTTGGCGGCGGTGTACGGCGTGCCGCCTACCCTGGCCGCCGTGTAGGCGAGCGCCGCAGCGGCGAGCCCGGCGAGAAGGGCCGTCTCGCGGCGGCGCCAGCAGAGGAGGGTCCCGTATGCGAGCAGGACCGAGGCGAAGGCGGCGGCGAGGAAGTAGCCGAGGGCGGGAACCGCGCCGTCGCCGGGGCTGAGGCGGAAGTCACCAGAGGGCCAGATCCCCAGCGCCTCGAAGGGAGAGATCTGGCCGAAGAGGTTGCCGAGGCCGGGGCCGTTGGGATCGAATGTCTCGAACCGCTGGAAGTCGATCATCCGGCTGATCTCGGGAGCTATCAAGACGAGGAAGAGAAGGGACGCCCAAATGACCGACCTCTCGACCGCGGGTCCTGTCGCGGAGGATGGGGGGGCGCTGCGGGCGGGCCGCGGTCCGTCCTCGACCCCCCCATCCCCCACGCCACCCGCGGAAGATGCGCGCTTGTTTCGGGCGAGCTCAATAGCCGCCCAGATGGCTGCTGCAGGGATCAGCCAGATGAGACCGGGGAAGCTGTAGGTGTACACCGACCCCATTGCTAGAAGAGCTGCTGGGACAAAGCGGAGGGGGAGCTGGCCCCAGGCGGGGTTGGTCGATGTCTCTCTGAGGGCCAGGACGAAGGCTAGGAGGAAGAGGGCTTGCATGGTCTCCTTGAAGGAGCCCTGGGCGAAGTAGGAGGCGGCCATGTAAGTGAGGCCGACGACGAGCGAGGCGGGGATGCGGAGTTGCGGGGGCTCCTCGCGGAAGGCGGTCAGCGCGGTGAGGGATGCGAGAACGGCGACGGCGATCGTCAGTCCGGTGAAGCCCTGGACAAGTCCTATGCCGAGGCCGCCGTGCAGGGCCACGACGATCGCGTGCGGACCCAGCGGATAGCCCTGGCTGAGCAGTTGCGACGAGTGGCCATCGGCGAGCCGGTCGGTGGCCAGCAGGTGCTGGGACATGTCCGGGTTGAAGCTGGTGCCGAGGATGCCGAAATGGCCTTCGGCGACGAAGGGGAGGGCGGTGGCGAGGAGTGCGAGCAGGGCGACCGGTGCGCCGGTCCACAGCACCTCCCCCCCGCCGTCGAGTCGCCGCCAGAGGTAGGCGACGGACGCCACCGAGAGGAGCAGGATGATCAGCGCGGACGCCTCCCCCGGCAGCCGGACCGTCCCCCAGCAGGTCGCGCAGAGCAGTGCCAACCCCACGGCGGGAGCCAGCCACGACCAGCGCTGCACCCCACAGAGTGCTAGCGCCGCCTGCCCGATCGCCAGCGAGGCGCCGCAGACGGCCAGCACGGCTGCATAGGTCCCGAACACGAGGCCGCGAGCCTAGACTGCCGGCATGGTCTTCGTACCGTCAGCCCGCCGGGACGATGGGCGCTACTGGGCTCGAACCAGTGACCTCCAGCTTGTCGAGCTGGCGCTCTCCCAACTGAGCTAAGCGCCCCGGGCACCTGAATCTAGCAGCGGCGGCACGAAGGCGGAGACTGCGGGGAACCGAACACAGATGCGGCAGGTTCACGGCGTTCCGAACTCAAGTCGATTCCTGCAAAAGCCGATGCAGGGGGCGTGCGAGGGGCGCAACTAATCCCCGAACACAGTGTTTATCTAGATGCATTAGGACTGACGAGCCAGGGAAGCAAAGCCTCACTTGGTGGCACGTCCTTCGGAAGCAAAGGGCCCCTCACGGGGCCCTTTTCCGATCAACCCAGCACCTGGACCACGACGGTCCGCTCTCGCGGCCGGTCGTCGAAGTCGATCAGGACCAGCTGCTGCCAGGTGCCGAGAGCCATCCGCCCGTCGATCACCGGCACGACCTCCGAGGGACCGACGATCGAGGCCCGCTGGTGGGCGTGCGAGTTGGAGTCATGGTTGAGCCGGTTGTGCTCGTAGTCGCCGTGAGCGGGGATCAACCGCTCGAGCATCTCCTGGAGATCCTGCACCCCGCCGGACTCGTACTCCATCGTCGCGATCGCCGCGGTCGACCCCCGTACGAACGCGCACACCTGCCCCTCGGCTACACCGGCCTGCTCGATCGCCCCCTGGACATCGGCCGTGATGTCGACGACATGACCGTCGCCTCGGGTCGACAGCGAAATCCCGGTGGTCCGGATCTGCATCGGGCCAAGCTATCCGACTACAGGCCGGAGTCCAGGTTGACCCAGAACCGCGGACCGGCGAGCGGGACGCGCGGCGAGCCGGGGAACGACACCGAGAGATGGCCGGCCCAGGTCCTCGTTCCATCGGCGGCGGCGGCATAGGAGCCGGCGTGGTTGAAAGGCCATGGCGGCCTCAGCGTCGCCGAGGTCAGGGCTTCGTTCTGAGCGAAGGACCGAGAGGGGCCAACTGCCAGGGCGTAGCGCACCACGGCCATCGATCCCAGGCTCTCTTCGGTGAGCGCAAGGTAGAGAGTCCGGTCGCCTATCTTGAAGGCGAGGAACTCGGTGGATGCGAGCGGCTCTCGCCAGCCGGCCTGCAGGACGTCGAACGGGAAGGCCGGGTCGTCGCTGACCGGCCGGGCGTATCGCTCCCCGGGCGCGCGAAGCCGCCGCCCGCCGCAATGAAGACGCAACGAGCTACGGACCCACCCTTTCACGCGATGAGCACGGACGGCAACGTAGTGCCGCTCGCCGCTGAAGCGAACCCTGCCGGCGAAGACGCCGAAACGGTTTGTGAGCCGGTCCGGCCCTTTGCACTGACTGCGGCGGGGCGATCGCACTATCCGGCCGGAGGGGCGGAACCGGACCGCGATCCTGCCGAACTTGCCGAATGAGGCCTCGATGCGCCGCGGCGTCACCGTGCCGCGTGCGATGTAGGTCGAGACCGGCGCGCCGAGCTCGAAGAACCCGCCTCGATCCGATCCCGAGTCTCGGTGCTTGGTGACTGCTATGCCAACGACGTCATCGACCGCAACCACGGAGAGGTCGTAGCCCTGCCGTGTCTCGAGCTCGAAACGAGATTCCCAGGAGTGCCGCGGCTTTGCCGTGCGCACACGGGCCCTCACGAGAGCCCGGAACTTCGCCGGGACAGCGGCCGGTATGTCAAGTGGGTTGGCCGGGGCCGTGGGCGGGGTGACGCAGAAGGCTGCCGTCAGGCAAAGCGCACAGAGCCAGCGACCGCGCACGGTCATTCGACCCGCCTCGCGCGCGTGAACAGCCGCCCGACTTCCTTGCCGAAATAAGCACCGAAGTTGGTCTCCGGATCGTCCGTATAGCCGTAATTGGTGACGCTGTTGAGGATCCCGTCGCCGATCGTCCACCCGCCACCGGAGGCGCCTCCGTTGACCCGGCACTCGGCGGCTAGGTTGAGTGGGCCCGGCGAGAGGATCGAGAGCACGTCATGGCCGAGAAACGGGGTGTCGGTGCAGACGCTCTGCGTTTCGCCGTCGAAGGGCGATTCGGCCGGGTATCCGTGGATGTCGAAGACCTGCCTCGCCCCGAGGCCCCAGGCGATCCCGGCCCCGCCGACCGCCTTGGCGAGGAGCTGACCGCCTGCGTTTCGGGAGACGACCGCCGCGCCGACATCGTAATTCTCGCTGCCCGTCGTGCGCCAGCGCCGAGTCGTGTCGATCCACCTCGCGGGAAAGACCCCGAAGGGGCGCTGTCCGTACCGGTAGCCGGGGACGAAAACCCAGCGAAAGTCGATCCAGCGGCCGCGATGCCCACCGCTGTGTATGCAGTGCGCCGCGGTCACCACGACGCTGAAGTTCGGCGCGTTGACCGAGGTGCCCGAGCAGCGGCCGAGACCGAACGGGGTGACCATGAAGACGACGCCGTGCTCACGAGCCACCGGGGCAGTGGGATCGAGCACCGTTTCGGGCATGGAGCTCACCCTCGCGTCGCTCGGACCGAGCCGCGGGAAGACGTGCGGCGTACCCGCCTCCCCACTCACGGGCCTCTCCCGGGGCTCGATCGCAGACCCGGCGGGCACCCTGGCATCGAGTGGCTTCGCCTGTTTCATCCGGTCGGCCGTCCAAAACGCGACCGCATCCTGCGCTTTCGCCGGAACTGTGGTCGCCGCGTCGGCGGACCTGGGGGTCCACGTCCCCGTGAAGAGACACGCAACGGCCGTTCCCAGCGCGAGCCCCATGGACAGACGACGCATTCCCCGGCAAAATGCGCTCACCCCGAGCAGTCTACTTATGTACACCTGTGCTCAAGCAGTTTCGCGCGCAGCCGCGCCACTCGTGCCTAGTCCACACTGTCGAGCGCGAGCCTGATGTCCTTGACCAGGAGCTGCAAATTCATTGCATCGCTGGGCGAGGGTTCGAAGCCGAAGTGCTCGTAGAAAGCACGGGCCTGGTCATTCAGAGCATGAACGAGCAGTAGACGCATGCCCGCCTGCTCTGCCACGGAGAGCGCGCGACTCATCGCGTCGCGCAGAAGGAAGGCTCCGATCCCCTTTCCCTGAACCGTTTTGTCAACCGCCAGTCGTACCAGCAGCATGGCCGGGATCGGGTGCTGCGGCGTACCCTTGCGTCCCCGGTCGGTTGCGTCGACGTGCTCGATAGACGCAAGCGATAGCGCGTGATAGCCGACAACCCGATCTTGCTCGGTGCCCATGACGACGTAGGTACGGGCGGACCCTGCCCCCGCCGCCGCCCGAGCGTGCTTGACGAGCCAGATGCCCAGCGAGCCCACCCCGCAATCGAATCCGTCGATCCGATGCTCGTTGCCGAGCGGCTGGGGATCGAGGAAGCGCGGCACTCGGCCTATTCAGGGCGGGGGCGCGAGAAAAGCCGAGAGAGCTCGGGTCGGGCCTTTGCCGGCTGGTCCATCGCGGCGGCGATCTCCTGCCAGGCGTCCGAATCGACGCTGAAGCTGGTTCGGTCGGCGAGCAGGCGCTCGGCTCGCTCGCGACCGCTCTCGACGAGAAACTGCGTCAGGGACTCCCGATGGACCAATGCGGCCTGTTTGAAGAGAGTCTCGTCGTCCTTCTCAATGCGAAGGTTGAGCCTCTGGGTCTTGGGAGTTGCCATGTCGAGACTGTACATACAACGTACGTCAAAAGTCAAGGACTCCCGCCGCTAGAGCGAGAGGCGCCCACCGGAATCGAACCGGTGTAAACGGCTTTGCAGGCCGCTGCGTAACCACTCCGCCAGGGCGCCAGGGGGACGAAGGGTAGCGGCGAAGGGTTTGGTCTCGTCGCGCCGGGCAGCCTAGGCGGCGCGCTGCTCGGAGCCCGGGTCGTCGTCCACGTCGAGGATCAGGTTGTCCTCTGCCGTACGGCGGACCCGGAAGTCGAGAGGCGAACGCTCCTCGAGCTCGCGCAGGAGCTCGACCGGTTCGTCGAGGTGCATCGAGATGGTCGCCCGGCCCTCGGAGAAGCGCTCGACCGAGATCTCCGAAGTCGCGTCGATCTGACCCGCCGCGTCCTCGAAGCCGACGAGCTGGGAGAAGTCGTCGAAAGGGCCGATCTCGACCCTGACGATGCCCTCGTAAAGGCCTTTGGCGGCGCGCTCCACCGCGTCGCCGGTATCAACGGTCGGACCCTCGGCGGCACCCGCCTGGGCCTCGGTCAGCTCCTGGGCCCGCCGGCCAACTTCGACCGCCTCGTGGAGCGCCTTCATCCGGATCCGGGTCGCCTGGCCGCGGGCCTGGGACTGGATCTCCTCCAGTTTCGAAGAGACCGACTCCAGCGAGGCGAGGCGCCGATCGTGCTGCTCGCTTGCCTCGGCAAGCTGGTCGCGCAGGCCACGGATCTCGCGCTCGCGCTCGATCACCATCGCCGAGAGCGACGAGAGCTCCTCCTCGGCGCGTGCGGCGGCATCCGCGGCGCCCCGCCAGCCCTCGAGCGCATCCTCGGTGTCGCGCTCGAGCGCCCAACACCGTGCATCTCGCGCCGCCAACGCCGCATCCACGTCGGCGCGGCGGTAGCCGAAGAGCGCCCTCCTGAAGTCACCCATGCGCGGCACCGTAGAGGGGCCCCCGGACGCCATCCTGTGCAGCCTGCAGGTCGACCCGCGGCGCCTCGCGCCAGAGGTCCTCGAGCTGGTAGCGCTGCCGCGCCTCCTCGGTGAACACGTGCAGAACGCAGTCGAGGTAATCGAGGACGATCCAGCCGGCGGCTTCCGCCACGTCGGCACCCGCCGGCAGCAGGCCGCCCTCCTGCTTCATGCGCAGCTTCACCTCGTCGGCGATCGCTCGTGCCTGGCGTTCGTTGCGCGCCGTGCAGATGACCAGGAAGTCCGTGTAGGCGACGAGCTTGCGCATGTCGAGGGCGACGATCTCGGTCGCCGCTTTGGAATCTGCCAGTCCGGTCAGGCGCAGTGCCAGCATCTCGGAGCCCCCGGACTTGCCCTCGGTCGGGCTCACCGGTACATCCCCTTCTCTTCGATGAACCGCGCCACCGACTCGGGCACCAGGTAGCGCAGCGGCCTCCCGGCGGCGGCCCGCTCCCGAACCGAGGAAGAGGAAACGCCGAACTGGGGCATCTCCAGCATCGTCGCCCTGCCCTCGGCGCCGAGGCTGCGCATCACGGCGGCGACGTCGGCCTCGGAGATACCCGCGCGCCGGGCGACCGCGAGACGGGCCAGCTCGGTCACCCGGCCAGGCTCGCGCCAGCTCTCCAGCCCGACCGCGGCGTCCGCCCCCATCACGAAGACCAGCTCCCTGTCGCCACGTTCTTCTGCAAGCAGCTCCAAGGTCTCATACGTGTAGGACGGCCCGTCGCGCTCGACCTCGAGGGTGGAGACCGAGAAACGCGAATCGTCGGCGGCGGCAAGGCGGGTCATCGCCAATCGCAGCTCGCGACCGGGATCGTCGGCGATCCGCTTGTGCGGCGCCTCGCCGGTCGGGACCAGGACGACCTCCTCGAGGCCGAGCTGCCAGAGCGCCTCCTGGGCGAGGGCGAGATGGCCGAGATGCGGAGGGTTGAAAGCCGATCCGAGAACGCCGATTCCGCCGGCGGAGGAGCTACTCACGTACCTGGCCGTCGCCGCGGACGACGTACTTGTAGGTCGTCAGCTCGCGCAGCCCGATCGGCCCGCGCGCGTGCAGCTTCTGGGTTGAGTTACCGATCTCCGCACCCATCCCGAACTCGAAGCCGTCGGTGAAGCGGGTCGAGGCGTTGGTGTAAACGACGGCGGCGTCGACAAGGGAGCTGAAGCGCTCGGAAGCCTCCGGGGACGAGGTAACAATCGCCTCGGAGTGACTTGTCCCGTGATCGTTGATGTGCTCCACCGCCTCCTCGAGGGAGTCGACGATGCCCACCACCATCTTCAGGTCAAGATACTCAGTGCTCCAGTCCTCATCGGAGGCGACGCCGACCTCGACGTCGCCCGCAAGCTCTCGCGTCCGCTCGTCGCCGACCAGCGCGACCCCAGCCCCGTGCAGATCGCGCAGCGCGTCCGGCAGGAAGTCTGCGGCCACGGCGGCATCCACCAGCAATGTCTCCGCGGCGTTGCAGACGCCCGGCCGCTGCACCTTGGCGTTGTAGGCGATCCGGCGCGCCATCTCCAGATTGGCCTCGGAGTGCACGTAGACGTGACAGTTGCCGGCGGCGGCGTAGATCACCGGCACCGTCGCCACGTCCTTGAGGGCGTTCTTCAGTCCTTCCCCTCCGCGGGGGATCAGCAAGTCGACGAGACCGTCCTGCGTCGCCAGCTCCGCCAGCTCCTCGCGACCACCACCGGCGACCAGCAAAACCGCGTCCTCCGGCAGCCCAGCCTCGACCAGACCCTCGCGCACGACCGCAGCGAGCGCACCGTTGGACCGCTCCGCGTAGCTCGAGCCACGCAGCACGATCGCGTTCCCGCTCTTGATCGTCAGCGCAGCGCAGTCGATCGTCACGTTGGGCCGCGCCTCGTAGACCACGGCGACGACGCCCAGCGGCACCCGGACCTTGCGCAGGTCCAGCCCGCTGATCAGCCTCTTCCGCTCCAGCTCGTCGCCAACCGGGTCTTCGAGTGCCGCAACCGTCCTCACCCCTTCGGCCATCGCGGCAACCCGCTCCTCGGTGAGCGTCAGCCGGTCCCGCAGCGCCTGAGTAAGCCCAGCCGCCCGCTCGTCAGCCAGATCGGCGGCATTGGCGTCGAGGATCTCCCCAGCTCGCTCGCGCAGCAATCGCGCAACCGCCTCCAGCGCGGCGTCCTTGGTCGCAGTCGGTGCAGCCGCAAGCTCACGCGCAGCTCGCCTAGCGGCAATACAGCTTTCCTCAACCGTTTTCGTCGTGACGGCCATGACCGCTAAGGGTAGCCATGAGGGCCGGGAGGCCTCTCCCAAAACACTCCAGCGAGGCTCCTGCCGAGCGTTTTGGGAGGGGCCTCCCGGCCCTCAGACCAACACGAACCTGTCTCGGTGGATGACCTCATCCGCCGCATGTGGAAGCAGCTCGCGAACCTCGGCGCTCTTCATCCCGATCACCCGCGAAAGCTCCTCGGCCGAGTAGTCGACGATCCCCTTGCCAACGGTCGACCCGTTCGCAGCGACATCGACCGCATCACCCGCCTTGAAGTCGCCCTCCACCGCGGTGATCCCGACCGGCAACAGGCTCGACCCGCTCTCGCGCAGCACACGAGCCGCGCCCTCGTCCACGACGAGCGTCCCACGCGCGGGCTTCGCGTACTTGAGCCACAACTTGAAGCTCGAAGCGCGTGTGGCGTTCGCCGCGAAGCGGGTGCCGACCGGCTCGCCACCCGCCGCCGCGACGAGCGTGCCCCCGCTCGTGCCGTTGCAAATGACTGCCGGGACTCCCGACTCGCTGGCCATCTCCGCTGCCGCGACCTTGCTGCGCATGCCGCCCGAGCCGAAGACCGAGGTGCGGTCGCCGATCTGCATACCTTCCAGCTCGGCGAAATCAGCTACCTCGGCGATCAGCTGGGCCTCTGGATCTGCCGCCGGGTCGGCGATGAAGACACCGTCCGTATTCGTCAGCAGCACAAGCAGCCGGGCGTCGAGCAGGATCGCCACCTGGGCGGCGAGGAAGTCGTTGTCGCCGAAGGTGATCTCATCGGTGGCGGTGGTGTCGTTCTCGTTGACGACCGGCACCACGCCCCACTCGATAAGCCGCCGCAGCGTCTGGCGCGCATTTAGGTAGTTGGTGCGAGCCCCGATGTCGGCTGCGGTCAGCAACACCTGGGCGGCGCGGGTCCCGTGCTCGGCAAGCCGGCCCTCGTAAGCACGAAAGAGATCGCCCTGGCCCACCGCCGAGGCAGCCTGCAGCTCATCCATCGAGCGCGGGCGCACCTCCATCCCCATCAGCCGCATGCCACGGGCGATCGCCCCGGAGGTGACCAGTACCACCCGCTCCCCGCTCTTCTCGAGCGACGAAACCTGCTCGCAGACCGAGTCGAGGACGTCGGAGCGCAGGGAGCCGTCGTCCGCGGCGACGATCGAGGAGCCGAGCTTGACTATGAGCGTCATGCGGGAGACGACCAGCGTAGCCCCGGGAAGCGACCAAAGCCCTGGTCCGCCGTCACCAGCTCGCTGCCGGACTCGATAGCGAGAGCGGCGAGATACGCATCGGGGATGTCATTGCCACGAGCGCCGATCGCGGCGCACAGATCGGTGAAGAGCTGCCAGTGGCGGGTTCCCGGGTTCACGTGGATAGCGGCTGCATGGTCGCGCAGGACCTCGGCGAATCGGAGGGCGACCGGAAATGGAGTGGGATCGGAGAAAATGCGCCCGTTGGTGACCACTCGGAGAAATCCGGTGAGGCTCGCGTCGCACACCCCATAGCCGCGGCCCGATTCCATCTCCTCCTTCAGCCAAGCGGAGAATTTCTCGTGTTGGGAGAGATCCTTGCGATGGGCATAGACAAGGACATTGACGTCGGCGAGGATCACGCAGCTGATCCGTCGCCTGGACCGCTGGCGGTGGGCAGCTCGTCGTCCATCAGGTCTCTCAGGCTGCGGTTGTCGGTCAAGTCCACCCCGGCGCGCAGGCCCCCTTCGCCATAGGTGGGAAGCTTGGGCAATCTCGCGCCCCCCGCTGGTGACGGCCGGCTCGCGAGCCGCTCACGCAGCGACTCGTCGATCAACTGGGTGAAGGTGATCCCGAGCTCCGCCGCCCGCGCCTTCGCGGTCCGAGCCAGATCGTTCTCGAGTCGTACCGTCGTTCTCATATGTCAAAACATATCAAATAGGCATCAATATGCCTATGGATACAGCTCGAACTCGTGCTCGCCGACGCGGACGTCGTCGCCGGGCTCGAAGCCGGCGGCGCGCAGGGCGGCGATGACCCCGATCTCGTTGAGGCGCTGCTCGAGGTAGGCGAGCGCCTCTTCGTTCTTGATGTCGTGGCGCTCGAAGAGCAGCTCGACGCCGCGGCCGGTGACGCGATAGGCGCCATCGTCCTCGCGCTGCACCGAGTACCCGCCCTCTCCCGCCGGCCGGTAGACGCGGTGCTCGGCCTCGAATTCGGCCGGCTGCCGCGGTCCACTCTCTGGTCGCGCTGGCGCGGTCTCCGGCAGCGTGCTGAGGATCTTCTCGCGCAGCGGGGCGAGGCCGTCGCCGGTTGCAGACGACACGGCCATGACGGCGATCGCTGCGTCGCCGAGCCGCGATCGCCACTCGGCCAGAGCCGCCTCGACCTCCTCCTGAGGCAGCAGGTCCCGCTTCGAGAGCACGACCAGCTCCGGCAGCCGGTCCAGTCCCGCCCCGTAGGAAGAGAGCTCCGACCGGACCGCGTCGTAGTTCGCCTCGGGATCGCCTTCCAGCGGCGTCAGCTCGACCAGATGGACGAGCATCGCGCAGCGCTCGACGTGGGCGAGGAACTCATGCCCCAGCCCTGCACCCTCCGCCGCCCCTTCGATCAGGCCCGGGATGTCGGCGACGATCGCCTGCCGCTCGTCGCTCTCGATCGTCCCCAGCACCGGCGAGAGCGTCGTGAACGGGTAGTCGGCGACCTTCGGGGCCGCCCGCGTCAACCGCCCGAGCAAAGAAGACTTCCCCGCGTTCGGCAGCCCGATCAGACCCACGTCCGCGAGCAGCTTCAGCCGTAGCTCGATCCACCCCTCCTCCCCGCTCGTGCCCGTCTCGGCAAACCGGGGCGCCTGCCGCGTCGAGTTCGCAAACCGCTTGTTCCCGTGCCCCCCACGCCCCCCATGAGCCACAACCGCCCGCTGCCCAGCCTCCACAAGGTCAACCAAGCTCCCATCGACCGCTTCGGCCTGCGTCCCCGCCGGCACCAGGATCTCCCTCTCGTCGCCCCTGGCGCCATGGCGCTTCGAGCCTTCCCCATGGGAACCCCGTCCCCCTCGGAAGTGCTTGCTCCCCTTAAGCGCCGCGAGGTCCCGCTTGGAAGCGGCACAAACAAGCACCACATCCCCGCCATGCCCACCGTCTCCCCCGTCGGGCCCACCTCTCGGCACATGAGCCTCACGCCGAAAGCTGATGCAGCCATTGCCACCAGCCCCACCCTCGACCCAGATCTTCGCCTTGTCATACATCAGCTAGGAGAGTAATTCGGCCGCACGAGTTCCAAGCGCCCTCGGAGCGCGTGAAGAGGGCCGGGCGCCCCTCTCAAAACACTCCAGCGAGGCTCCTGCCGAGCGTTTTGAGTGGGGCGCCCGGCCCTCCCCCCGCTGAGTCCTAGGAGTCCTGCAGGACCGAGATGGTCCGGCCCTTGCGAGAGGGCTTGAAGTCAACCGTGCCAGGCCGCGTCGCAAAAATCGTGTGATCCCGCCCAAGCCCGGTCCCGTCGCCGGGCCAGAAGCGGGTGCCCCGCTGGCGCACGATGATCTCACCGCCGGAGACCTTCTGGCCCGCGAAGACCTTGACCCCAAGCATGTTGGGGTTGGATTCGCGACCGTTGCGGCTTGAGCCGAGTCCCTTCTTATGAGCCATCGTCAGAATCCTTTTTAGCAGCCGGTTTGGCTTTTTTCGCTTTCGCTTTCGCGGCAGGTTTTTTTGATGATGCTTTGGCTGCGGCTTTTTTCGCGGGAGCTTTTTTGGCAGCTGGTTTTTTAGCGGTCTCTTTTTTCGCCGCTGGTTTTTTCTCGGCCGGTTTTTTAGCGGCTGCCGGTTTTTTCTCCGCAGCCGCTTTCTCCGGCTTGGCCTCCGCCGGCTTCTCCTCTTTCGCCGCTGCCGGTTTCCGCGTCAGCAGCTTGACCTCGGTCACCTCGAGCTTGGTCAGCTCGGAGCGGTGGCCGGCGCGCCGGCGGTAACCCTTCTTCGGCTTGTATTTGAAGACCTTGATCTTCTCGCCGCGCAGGTGCTCGGTCACGGTCGCCTCGACCTTGACCTTCTCCAACTCCTTCGCCCCGGCAACAACCTCCTTGTCGCGGAACATCACCGGCCGCAGGGCGACCTTGTCGCCCTGCTTGGCGCTGAGCCGATCGACGAGGAGGGACGTGCCCTTCTCGACCTTGTACTGCTTGCCGCCGCTCTCTATGACTGCGTACGTGTTCATTCGTCCTTGCTGCCTTGGCTTGAACCTGACCGACCCCGACCGCCCCTGCGGCCACGACGGCGACTGCGCGAGGCGGAGGATTCTAGCTCGGAGCCGTTCTCGCTGCCGCCACCGGCCCCGTTGGTCACCTCGACCCCCGGCAGCGTGGCCACCGCGGCGGCCCGCTCGACCCGCTCGATCCGCACCAGCTTGCGCTCGCCGACGAAGCGGCCGCCTCCCGTGACGCTGACGATGTAGGAGTCGACCCGGGCGACGGCGTCGTCAGCGTTGTACATGTGCGGCTCGTCGATCTTGACCAGCACCTCCTCGCCGACCTTGAAGGGAAGCGCCCGCTCCTCGATCTCCTCGCGCGTCCCGGCCTCGACCACGTCGAAGGTGTCGATCGACAGGGCGTCACCGCCCTCGAAGTGGAACTGCTTGCCCGTCTCAGCCTCGAGCTCGGCCAGTCCGCTCTCGGGATCGATCAGCTCCGCGGCGACCTTGGGGTTGACCCGGACCAGCAGCGCCTCGGCGTCCTTGGCGCCGGCGGCGACGTCCGGCAGCCGCCGCATCGCGTCCAGCGCCACCGTCTCGGCGGAGAGGACGACCCCCTCCCCCTCGCAGGTCGGGCAGGGCGCGGTGAGGATCTCGCGCACGCCGTCGGTGACGTTCTGCCTCGTCATCTCGACCAGACCGAGCGGCGAGACCTCGACCACGTAGCTCTTCGACTTGTCGGTGTCGAGCGCTTTGCGCAGCGTTTTCAGCACTTTGTCGCGGTTGCGCGCCCGCGACATGTCGATGAAGTCGATGACGATGATGCCGCCGATGTCGCGCAGGCGCAGCTGGCGCACCGCCTCCTCGGCGGCCTCCGTGTTGACCCGGGTGATCGTCTCCTCCAGGCCCCCTTTGCCGCGACCGGTGAAGCTGCCGCTGTTGACGTCGATCACGGTCAGCGCCTCGGCGTAGTCGATGATCAGGTAGCCGCCCGAGGGCAGGTCGGCGCGGCGGCCCAGGGTCGACTCGATTTCCTTGTCGATCCCCCATTTCTCGAAGAGCGGCTTGCGGTCCTCGTAGAGCTCGACCCCGTCGACCAGCTCCGGCGCGGTGCGCTGGAAAAAGCTGGTCACCCTTTCGAACTGCTTGGGGGAGTCGATGATCGCTTTCTCGAAGTCGCTGAGGAAGACGTCGCGCAGGACGCGCACCGGCAGGTCGGCCTCCTGGAAGACGAGATCGGGGGCGGCGGTTTGCTCGGTGCGACGCTCGAGCACCTCGTTGAGCTTGTGCAGGTAGCCGATCTCGCGCACGAAGTCGGCTTTTTTCGCCCCGTGGGCGGCGGTGCGGACGATCAGCCCGCCCGGGCCTTTATAGGTGCGGTCGACCATCTTGCGCAGGCGGTCGCGCTCGGAGTCCGAGAGCCGCCGGCTGACGCCGACGCCGCTGCCCTGCGCCGCGTAGACGAGGTAACGGCCGGCGATCGAGACGTTCATCGAGAGCCGGGCGCCCTTCGTCTTCAGCGGGTCCTTGACCACTTGGACGACGATCTCCTGACCGGGCTTGATCAGCTCGTCGATGCGGCGGCCTTTGCCGCGGCCGCGCCTCGGCGCCTGTTCGCCGTTGGGCAGGACGATCTCGTCGACGTGCAGGAAGCCGTTGCGCTCGAGGCCGATGTCGACGAATGCGGCCTCCATTCCGGGCAGGACGTTGTCGACCTTGCCCTTGTAGATGTTGCCGACGATCGAACGCCGGCCGCGTCGCTCTATGTAGAGCTCCGCCACGTCGCGTTTGCCGCCTTTCGCTTTTGACTCGAGTACGGCTACGCGGGTCTCGCCACGATCGGCGGACACCAGGATTGTCTTTTTCATGAATTCAGCTCAGTTCGGATAGGTACGCATTTGCCGGTGACCCCTTCTAGGGGTCACCAGGCGAACCTGCCCCTCTGGCTGAGACGCGCTTGCATGTGGATGCTCTGAAGGACCCCGATCGCCAGGAAGGTCGCCAGTACCGCCGACCCTCCGTAGCTCATCAGTGGCAGGGGAATCCCGGTGATCGGCATGATCCCGAGGTTCATCCCCACGTTTACGAAAACCTGGAACAGCAGCATGGCGGCAATGCCGGCCGCCACGAGGGTCCCGTAGGAGTTCTTCGAGAGCGTCACAATCCGCAGCGCCCGCCAGATCAGCAGGGCGTAAAGGGATAGGACTAGCGCGGCCCCCATGAATCCGTAGCGCTCACCGATCACGGCAAAGATGAAGTCGGTGTGCCGCTCAGGGACGAAGTCGAGCCGCGTTTGTGTGGCCCGATCGCCTCGGCCGGTCGTCTCACCGGATCCGATTGCGGTCTTGGCCTGGTTCTGCTGGTAGCCAGCGTCGCTTGGGTCCTCGCTCGGGTGCAGAAACGAGGTGAGTCTCTGCGTCTGGTAATCCTTGAGCAGCGGCGTCCCGATGGCGGGTGCTACCGCCAGGACGAACGCCGCCATCGCGACGATGGCCGCGCCGATCACCGCGAAGTGCGTCCAGGGGACGCCCCCCACGTACATCACGGCGAGGGTGATTGCCCCGTACACCAGAGAGGTGCCGAGGTCCGGCTGCAGGAAGACGAGCGCAGCCGGTGCCAGGCCGAGGCAGAGGTAGCGCACCGTGCGCTGCCTGTCTGACCCTTTCCTGGCGCCATCGATGACGAACCCGGCAAGCGCAAGCACGAGCAGGAGCTTGCCGAGCTCAGATGGCTGAAAGCTGAAGAAGGGAAGGTCGAAGGCGCGCCGTGAACCGCGCGCCGCGAAGCCGAAGACGAAGACGAGGGAGATGCTCACACAGAGGAAGGTGTAGATGCCGACCCGCAGCTCGCGAAAGCGCGAGTAGTCGATGCGGGCGAGGAGGTACATACCAGCGATGCCGAGCACAGAGTAGACGGCCTGGCGGTCGACGAAGTAGTTGGGGCTACCGGGAACGTCGTGCAGGGTCGACTGGCTCAGCGTGAAGACGCTGAACGCGGCGAGGGCGCCGGCGAAGAGGGCCAGGGGGCCGTCCATGTAGGGCAGGCCGAGGCGCTCCGCGATGCCCGGACGGACCGCGAAGGGCTCCAGCTTTGCCTGGCGTGCACGAGTCGCGTACATCAGCCTGGACTGCCGCCGTTGGGCCCGGCGGGACCCGTCGTGTGCTTGTTGAAGTAGGCCTCGAGAATGTCGAGAGCGGCCGGCGCGGCCGATTCGGCGCCGAACCCTCCTTCCTCGATCGTAACGGCAGTGACGATTTTGGGGTCGGGATAGGGAGCGAGGATCACGTACCAGGACTGGTCGGCCTGCTCGTCGCGCTGGGCGGTGCCGGTCTTGCCGGCTACCGGCACGGGGAAGCCGCCGAAGACTTCATAGGAGGTGCCACCCGGGCTCTGCGCGGCGTCGTGCAGGCCCTCGAGGATGACCGAACGGGACTCCGGGTCGATCTTGACCTGACGCTGTGCCGGCGGATCGAATTCCTTCAGCACCCGCCCGGCGGCATCGGTGACTTCCTTGCCAACGTGCGGCGTGACCACGGTGCCGCCGTTGCCGAGCGCGGCGTAGGCGATCGCCATCTGCAGCGGGTTGGCCTGCAGATCGCCCTGCCCGGTGGCGAGCTGGATGTTGTCGCCGACCGACCAGGGCCGGTCCGTCCCGCCTTCCTCGTAGAGCTGGTTGCGCCAGTGCTGGGAGGGCAGCAGCCCTTCGGCGCCAGCCGGGACGGGCAGGTCGATCCCGGTGGGGCGGCCGATCCCCAGCTTGTGCGCCCAGCGCTGCAGGCCGCCGGTATTCCACATCTCCTGCCCGAGCAAGTAGAAGTAGACGTCGGAGGAGACTTCCAGGGCACGTGCCATGTCGACCGCGCCGAGAGCGGCGCCGCCGGCGTTCTGAAAGGGCTGGCCACCGACGGTAATCGAGCCACCGTCGACGATCACGTCCGTGGGACTGATCGCACCCTCTTCGAGGGCCGCCAAGGCGGTGATCAACTTGAAGGTGGAACCGGTCGGGTAGAGGCCGGAGATCGCCCGGTTGGCGAGCGGGGCCGCCGGGTTGAGGTATGTCTCATCGACCTGCTTCTGGGTCAATGGCCGGGTGAAGAGTGTCGGCTCGAAGGTGGGAGAGGAGCCCAGACCGAGGATTTCACCCGTCCGCACGTCCATCGTCACGAAGGCTCCCGATCCGTACGACGCGAGTCCCGCCTCCCCAGCTGCCTGCACCTCGGCGTCAATCGAGAGCTTGAGGCTCTCCCCCGGCGCCGGCGGCTTCGAGACGAGGCGACCGTTGGGGGTCGGCTGGCCGAGCGCGTCGACCTGGATCCTGGTCAGGCCCGGGTCTCCACGCAGGAAGCCGTCGTAGGTGTCCTCGACACCGTCCTGCCCGACTTCGTCGCCCGGTTGGAGGTCCTTGTAGCGAGGATCCTTCAGCTCCTCCGGGGAGATCTCCCCCACGTTGCCGAGAATGTGGGCGGCGAGGGTCGCGTTCGGGTAGTCGCGAACGAAGACTCGCTGGACCTCGACGCCGGGGAAGCGGTCCTGGTTCTCCTGCAGGTAGTAGACGAGGAAGTGGCCGACGTCGCGGCGCAGCGTCACCGGCGCGGCCGGCGCCAGTTTCAGCTCTTCGCGCATCGTCCGCCGCACGCGGCGCAGGGTGCTGTGGGTGAGGTCCGCGAGCTGCGAAAGCTCGGCGCGGCGCTCGGCCGGATCCTCGGGAAGTTTCCGCGGGTTGACCTGCAGCGCCAGGCTGGTGCGGTTTCCGACCAGCAGCTCGCCGTTGCGGTCGAGGATCTCGCCGCGGGGTGCGCTGACCCGGTACTCGCGCGTGCGGTTGTTCTTCGCTTCGGCCAGGTACTGCTCGCCGTCCAGCACCTGCAGCCGCCAGAGACGGAAGAAGAGGATGGCGAAGAGGACCACCGCGATGCCGCCGAAGAGCGCGATCCGCAGCGCCAGGCGGTTGCTCACCGCGGGGCCTCGCTCGTCGGACCGGAGGTACATGTGCCTACGCCCCCAGCACGGTCGGCTGCCTGCGTCGCTGCACCTTGGGCTCCTCGACCAGGGCCGGGCGCAGCACCCGGCGCACCAGCAGGTAGATCGGCCAGCCGAGGAAGAACGCGTAGACGCTCTTGAGCAGCATGTCGCGCACGATTAGCAGGCTGATCGGGGCATCGACGCCGAGCAGCAGCTGAGCCGCGGCGAAGCCCAGCTCGGCGACCAGCGTCAGGCCCATGCAGAGAAGAGCCGGCACGAGCAAGCCGTGGAACTCGAAGCGCTCGCGGAAGAGGCCGGCCAGGTAGCCCGTCCCGAGCAGCACCAGCGAGGTGATGCCCAGCGCCTCGACGAGTAGGCAGTCGATGAAGAGGCCGAGAGCGAACCCGGCGACGGCCCCGGTCAGGCTCCCGCCCAGCAGGGCGAGGCAGACGACCAGCGCCGGCAGCACGTCGGGGCTGACGTGGAAGAGCTCGACCCGGGAGAAGAAGGAGAGCTGCAGGAGCACGCCGAGGAACCCGATCGCGGCGATGCGGGCGACGATCTTCGGAGTCAGGATCATCCGCGCGAGCCTCCGGTCAGCACCTGGACGAGGTCCAGGTTCCTCAAGTCGGCAAAGGGGCGCACGTCAACCTGTTCGTTGGCCTCCTGTTCGACGATCGGGGCCTTTGTCACTTCGCCCAACGGCAGGCCGGGTGGGAAGAGGGAGGTGAGGCCCTGAGCGCGCTGGCCGAGGGTGACGACCGTCTGGCCCCTGTGCACCTCCGTGGTCGAGTCGATGAAGTCGAGAATCAGGTCTTCGGGATTGCCAACTTCCGGCTTGATCACGCCCTGTGCGCCGACGGGCACGACCTTTGCCGTGATCGCGCTGGCGTGGTCGGTGAGAAGCATTACCTGCGAAGAACCCGGCCCGACCGAGGAGATGCGCCCAACCAGGCCGTCGCCGCTGATCACCGGATCGTCGACCCGGACGCCGTCGCCGTCGCCGACGTCGATCGTCACGCTCGAGCGCCACTGCGTCGGCGAGCGGGCGATCACCCGGCCGGTCACCTCGTCATAGGCCGAGGCGGCAAGCACGGGGCTCCGGTCCAGCTCGAGCAACTTGCGCAGCTGCGCGTTCTCGTGCATGGCCTCCTGGCCAGCGACGGCCTGCTCCCGCGCGATCACCAGTTCGGACTCGAGCTGGCTGTTCTCGCCGCGCGCGTCGAAGGTCTGGTCGAACCAGCCGACAAGGTCGCGAGCCGGCTTCAGGGCACGGTCGGCCGCCGACTGAACCGGGCTGAAGACCGAGCTGACGCCGCGCTGGAAGCCGCGCGAGCCCTGCCCGTAGGTAGCGGAGAGCAGGACGAACGAGCCGACGATCAGCAGGGCGAGCACCGCCCTACGGCGGCGTACTTGCTTTCGATACACAGTGAAGACCTAAGTTTGGGGCTTGAGATGAATGGGGCCTACGCAAAATGCCGCGTTCCCGAATTTCGCTTGCTGGCGCGGTGGATGGCCTCGAACTCCTCCAGGGAGATGCCCGATCCCACCGCCACGCACGTAAGCGGTGACTCTGCCAGCTGACACGGCATCTGGCACTCGTCGCGGAGGCGCTGTTCGAGTCCTTGCAGGAGGGCGCCGCCGCCGGCGAGGGTGATTCCGCGATCCATGATGTCACCGGCGAGCTCCGGGGGCGTGCGGTCGAGCGTGTCCTTGACCGCCTCGACGATGTGCCCGACCGTTTCGTCGAGCGCCTCGCGTATCTCTTCGGAGCCGAGCTCGATCGTCTTCGGCAGGCCGGAGACGAGGTCGCGGCCGCGGATCTCGGCCCGCACTTCCTCGGGCAGCGGCGAGGCCGAGCCCGCCTCGAGCTTTACCTCCTCCGCCGTCTGCGTGCCGACCGCCAGCTTGTACTCGTGCTTGCAGTGGTTGACGATCGCCTCGTCGAGCTCGTCGCCGCCGATCCGGATCGACTGCGAGACGACGATCCCGCCGAGCGAGATCACCGCCACCTCGGTGGTGCCGCCGCCGACGTCGACGACCATCGAGCCGGTCGGCTCCGCCACCGGCAGGCCCGCCCCGATCGCCGCCGCCATCGGCTCCTCGATCAGGTAGGCCTGGCGGGCGCCGGCCGAGAGGCAGGCCTCCTCGACCGCCCGCTTCTCGACCCCGGTAACGCCCGAAGGGACGCAGACGACCACTCGGGGGTGGGCGAAGCGGTTGGAGTGCACCTGCTTGATGAAGTGGCGCAGCATCTGCTCGGTCACGTCGAAGTCGGCGATCACACCGTCCTTGAGTGGCCGGATCGCGGTGATGTTGCCGGGGGTGCGCCCCAGCATCCGCTTCGCCTCGACCCCGACTGCGTGCACCTGGCCGGTGTGGGAGTCGATCGCCACGACCGAGGGCTCCGAGAGGACGATGCCGCGCCCGCGAACGTAGACGAGTGTGTTGGCCGTGCCCAGGTCGACGGCCATGTCGCGACCGCCGAGACCTCTGAGATATCCGAGCACGCCCATGTGTGGAATGGAGACTTTCCGGCTGGGATTGTCCCAAACCCGCAAAATCGGCACAAATCGGCTTACAGGTGCGTGACTGGGAACAGCTCCGGCGCCAGCTCGAACAGCAGCCCCACCGGCAACCCAACCACGTTGGAGACGCTTCCCTCGACTCGCTCCACCAGGGTCGAGCCGAGCGTCTGAATCGCATATCCCCCGGAGCGCCCCTCCCACTCGCCGAAGTCGACATAACGTTCTTTATCGGCGGCGCTCAGCTGCCTGAAGACGACGGTCGTCCGTTCGAGCCCACTCCGCTCCGCTCCATCCACGAGCACCACCAGCCCGCTCATTACCGTGTGCGCCCGCCCCGACATTCGCTCCAGATAGCCCCGCGACTCGGCGGCATCGGCCGGCTTCCCCAGCGCCTTGCCGTCAAGCACCACATCCGTGTCGCAAGCCAGCACCATCCCATCGCGATCCACCGCCCGAGCCTTCCGTCGAGCGTTCTCCAAGACCTCGAACTCGGGGTCTCCCCCACTGAGCTCGTCCACGCCGGACACGACGACCTCGAACTCCACCCCAAGCTTCCGCAAAATCTCAGCTCTCTGCGGCGACCCGGATGCGAGAACTACGCTCAAGAAAGCTCTGGAAACCAGATGCCGATCTCCCGCTCCGCGGACTCGTCGGAGTCGGATCCGTGGACCATGTTGAAGGTCACCTCAAGCGCGAAATCGCCGCGAATCGAGCCGGGGGCGGCCTCGACCGGATTGGTCGCTCCGATCACCTGACGAGCCGCCGGCACCGCCTCCGGCCCCTCGAGGACCATGGCCACCAGCGTGCCGCCGGTGATGAAGGAGACCAGCTCGCCGAAGAACGGCTTCTCCGTGTGCTCCTCGTAGTGCTCGTTGGCAATCGACTCGTCGGCCCGCATCGTCTTCAGCGCGGCGATCCGAAGTCCCTTGCGCTCAAAGCGGGCGATCACCTCGCCGGTCAGGGCGCGCTCGAAGGCGTCAGGCTTTACGAGGATCAGCGTCCGGCTCACGTGCGGGGCTCCTTTTGGTTCGTTTGGCGGCTTTGGGCTCATCGGCGGCCGGGCGCGCGGGCTCCTCGGCAGCAGAAGCGGTCGGCTCCCCGCGCGCTGGCTCGGCGCTCTCCGTGTCCTGCTCTTTCCTCCGTGGCGGCGGCTGGCGCTTCGCGCGGCGCGGGCGCTCCTCCAGCGCCGTCTCGCAGTAGGGACAGAGGGCCCAGCGGGGGTCGACGGGCTTGCGGCAGCTCGGGCAGGGGGTCTTGAGACGTTTCTGGCACTTTGGGCAGCGCAGGAAATTCCGTTCCACCGGGTATTCGCAGTTGGGGCAGGAGGTCTCGGTCAGCTGGCGCACGCGCAGCTCGGCAGCCCTGATCTCGAGCTCGCGTTCGTGGGCGTCCTCGAGGAACTCGGGCGGGCGCACGATCGCGTAGACGGCGGTGCCGATGTAGGGGAAGAAGGAGCCGATCGTGGCACAGGCAACGAGGAAGGGGTCGGAGATACGGCGCTTGGCGTCGAAGTAGGTGTAGACGATCAGCGCCAGCCAGACGACCACGATCGCCAGGACGAAGAAGGTCGCGACCAGGTTGAGGCTGTCGTTGTCGATGCCGAAGATCGCTAGTGCCATGGCTGGGACCCCGGGGGGAGGCCGGGCAGTCTACTTCGCCGCCGGGCCGGCTAACCCTCGCGGGCTAGAGGAAGAGACTGCCGAACAGGTAGCCGAGACCGAAGAAGACGAGGATCACGGCCGCGACGACCCCGGCAACCAGGGCCATCATCGAGAGCAGTTCCGTGCCCGCGCTCTTGCCCTTGGTCTCCATCGGCCCCAATCCTCGCACAGGGCTTCAGACGCCCAGCGCCGCACGGGCGGGAGCCAGCACGTAGTGCGACCCGGTGACGAGCAGCACCCCGCCGAGTTCGCGAGCCAGGTCGCGAGCTCGCGCCACCGCGGTCCCGAAGTCCTCGATCGCCTCGACCTCGACCCCTGTCCCCCTGGCGGCCGCGACCAGCTCCCCCGCCCCCAACGACCGCCGACGGGCCGAAATCCGGAACATGCTTCCGGATTTCGGCCCGTCGGCGGGGAGTTCGGTGCAGACGAGGTGGGTTACGGCGGGGGCGAGGGCGGCGATCATCGCCTCCGCGTCCTTTTCGGCGAGGACGGCGATGCAGGCGACGACCGGGCGGCCGGCGCCGACTTCGCCCAGTCCCTCGGCAAGCGCGGTGGCGCCGTCGGGGTTGTGGGCGACGTCGAGCAGCACCGGTGGGTCGTCGGCGACGCGCTCGAGGCGACCCGGCACGGTCAGGGTTGCCGCGACCTCGGCGGCGAGTGAGGCGTCGAGTCCTCCCAGGAAGACCTCGGCGGCGGCGCAGGCAAGGGCGAAGTTGCGGCGCTGGAAGGCGCCCGCCGCGCGCAGCTCGACGCCCTGGCCGGGGTCTTCAGGGGCGACGACCAGCCTGGCGCCGCGTTCCCCGGCGGTTCGCTCGGCCAGGCCCACCACCTCCGGGCTGAGCCGGCCTCGCACCAGGATCGTGTAGTCGCGCAGCACGGCGAGCTTCTCGGCGGCGATCTCGAGCTCGGTCTCCCCCAGCCAGGCCGTGTGGTCCAGCCCGATCGAGGTCAGGACCGTGACTTTCGACGGAATCGTGTTGGTCGCGTCCAGCCTCCCCCCGAGGCCGGCCTCCACGACCGCGGCATCGACCCTGGCGGCTGCGAAGGCAACGAAGGCGGCCGCGGTGGCGACCTCGAACTGGGTCACCTCCTCGCCCTCCTCCAGGCTGCGGTTGACCGTCTCGGCCGCCTGCGCCGTCCGCTCGACCGCCGTGCCGAACTCCGCCTCGCCGATCTCGGCTCCCCCGATCAGCACCCGTTCGGACCAGCGCGAGGCGTGGGGCGAGATGCAGGCGCCGCAGCGCACGCCATGCGCCTCCAGCAGAGCCGCGATCATCCGCGCCACCGAGGACTTGCCGTTGGTGCCGACGACGTGGATCGAGGCGAAACGGTGCTGGGGCAGTCCGAGGGCGGTGCTGAGCCGGTGCATCCGCTCCAGGCCGAGCTTCCAGCCGACCGGCTCCAGCGAGTCGAGGTAGGCCTGCGGATCTATTCGCTGAGCTCCTCGAGCTCGGCCCGGTAGCGCTCCAGCTTGCCCCGCTCCTCCTCGACCAGCTCGGCCGGGGCCTTGGCGACGAACTTCTCGTTGGCCAGCTTGCCCTCTGCGCGGGAGACCTCCGAGCGCAGCTCCGCACGGCGCTTCTTCAGGCGCGCCGCGATCGCGCCGGCGTCGATCTCGGCCGAGGCGAGCACCCTGACCGGACCGACGGAGGCGATCGGGTCACCACCGTCGTCGGTGAACTCGACGCGGGCGAGGCGTCCGACAAACTCCTGTGGGCGGGGCCCCTCGACGCGGGCGGAGAGCTGGCTGGCGGCGGGCGCCTCGACCATGTCGCGCCAAGCGCGCAGCCGGCGGGTCAGCTCGATCCCGCGCTCGACCTCGGCTTCGGCCTCCTCGTCGAAGAGCGAGCCGTCCGCCTCGGGGAACCGGTGCACCGCGAGGTGCCCTTCGCGCGAGGGGTGGTAGGACCAGACCTCCTCGGTGACGAACGGCATCAGCGGGTGCAGCAGGGTCAGCGTTCGCTCCAGCAGCCAGAGCAGGTTGGCCGACACCTCCGGCTCGCCCTCGTAGAGGCGGGGCTTGGCGATCTCCAGGTACCAGTCGCAGAGCTCAGACCAGAAGAAGGCGTAGGCCTCGGTGGCCGCGTGGGCGAAGTCGTAGGTGTCGAGCTTCCCGGTCACCGAGGCGATCGTCCGCTCCATCCGCGAGAGGATCCAGCGGTCCTCGACTCGCAGCGGTTGCGGCTTTGACTCGACCTCGGCCGCATTCAGCAGGATCAGGCGGCTGGCGTTCCAGAGCTTGTTCGCCAGATCGCGCCCCTGCTGGACCTTGGCGTCGGAGTAGCGCACGTCCTGAGTCGAGGACATCGCCAGCAGGCCGAAGCGCAGCGCGTCGGCCCCGTGCACGTCGATCTCGTCCAGCGGGTCGATCCCGGTGCCGAGGCTCTTCGACATGCGGCGCCCATCGCGCGCCTGGATCACCGAGTGCACGTAGACGTCGTCGAAGGGCACGTCGCCGGCGAACTCGATGCCGGTCATGATCATCCGCGCCACCCAGAGGAAGAGGATCTCGCGCGCGGTCGTGAGGAAGCTGGTCGGGTAGAAGGCGCGCAGCTCCGGGGTGTCGTCGGGCCAGCCGAGCGTGGCGAAGGGCCAGATCGCCGAGCTGAACCAGGTGTCCAGCACGTCCTCCTCCTGGCGCAGCTCGCCGCCGCAGGCACCGCAGCGCTCTGGCGCCCGCTCGGCGACGATCGTTTCCTCGCAGGGGTCGCAGTACCAGACCGGTATGCGGTGTCCCCACCAGAGCTGGCGCGAGATGCACCAGGGGCGGATCTCGCGCATCCAGTCGAGGTAGACGCGCTTCCACTGGGCCGGGGCGATCTTCACCCGGTCGCTTTCCACTGCCTTGATTGCCGGTGCCGCGAGCTCGTCCATGCGGCAGAACCACTGCAGGGAGATCAAGGGCTCGATCCGCTCTCCCGAGCGGTGCGAGAAGGGGACGGAGTGGACGTAGGCCTCTTCGGCGCGCAGCGCGCCCTCCTCGCGAAGCGCCGCGACGACGGCCTCCTGCGCCTCGGCCGCGGTCATCCCGGCGAACCTCTCCCCCGCCTCCTCAGTGAGACGGCCGTCGGGGCCGATCGCAACGATCTCCTCCAGTCCGTGCTTGCGGCCGATCTCGAAGTCGTTGGGGTCGTGCCCGGGGGTGATCTTCAGCGCCCCGGTGCCGAACTCGGGATCGACGTGCTCGTCGGCGACGATCGGCAGCCGGCGGCCGACCAGGGGAAGGACGCAGTGCTTGCCGACGAGGTCGGCGTAGCGCTCGTCGCCGGGGCTCACGGCGACGGCGGTGTCGGCGAGCATCGTCTCCGGGCGCACGGTGGCGACGGTGAGAACCCGGTCGGAGCCCTCGACGGGGTAGGCGACCGAGTAGAGGGTGTCCTCGACCTCGCGGTTCTCGACCTCGAGGTCGGAGATCGCCGAGTGCGAGCCCGGATCCCAGTTGACCATGTAGTTGTCGCGGTAGATGTAGCCCTTGTCGAAGAGCTGCTTGAAGACCCTGTACACCGCTTTCACGTAGCCCTCGTCGAGGGTGAAGCGCTCGCGCTCGTAGTCGCAGGAGGCGCCGAGCCGCTTGTACTGCTCGACGATCCGCGAGCCGTACTCCTCGCGCCACTCCCAGACGCACTCGACGAACTTCTCCCGGCCGAGGTCGTGGCGGGACGTGCCTTCGGAGCGCAGCATCTTCTCGACCACCGACTGGGTGGCGATCCCGGCGTGGTCGGTGCCGAGAATCCAGAGCGCGTTGCGACCGCGCATCCGGTTCATCCGCACCAGCGCGTCCTGCATCGAGCCGTTGAGGGCGTGCCCCATGTGCAGCGCGCCGGTCACGTTCGGCGGCGGGATCGCCACCGAGAAGTTCTCCTCGGGCGCCCCCTCGGCCGGCGGATGGAAATAGCCCGCCTCCATCCATTCCGAGAAGATCCGCGCCTCGACCTCGTGCGGGTCGAAGCGGGTCTTCTCCTCGAGGGTCTTGCGGCGCTCGCTCACGAGCGCCGAGTCTAGGCAGATTCCTCGCTCAGCTCGTCCTCAGGCCCGATGTCCTGAGGCGCCGCCTCGGTGACGAGCGTCGGCCGCCTGCTCTGCTCGATCGTCTCTCTGGTGACCACGCACTTGGTCACGTCGCGGCGCGAGGGCAGTTCGAACTGCACGTCGAGCAGTGTCTCCTCGAGGATCGAGCGCAGGCCGCGGGCGCCGGTCTCGCGCTCCAGGGCTTTGTTGGCGATCGCCTCGAGGCTGTCCTCGGCGAAGACCAGCTCGATGTCGTCGAACTCGAAGAAGCGTTGGAACTGCTTGGTCAGGGCGTGGCGCGGCTCGGTCAGGATGGTGATCAGGTCGTCGCGGCTGAGCTGATGGATCGCGGCGACGACCGGCAGGCGGCCGATGAACTCGGGGATCAGGCCGTACTCCATTAGGTCCTCCGGCAGCACCTGCTCGAACCACTCGCCGGTGTCCTTGGTCTCGCGCGAGGAGATCGCGGCGCCGAAGCCGACACCGCGGTCGCCCACCCGCCTCTCGATCACCTTGTCGAGCTCGGCGAAGGAGCCGCCGCAGACGAAGAGGATGTTCGTCGTGTCGATCGTGAGGAACTCCTGGTGGGGGTGCTTGCGCCCTCCCTGCGGGGGCACCGACGCGGTCGTGCCCTCGAGGATCTTCAGCAGCGCCTGCTGCACGCCTTCGCCGGAGACGTCACGGGTGATCGACGGGTTGTCGGCTTTGCGCGCGATCTTGTCGATCTCGTCGATGTAGATGATCCCGGTTTCGGCCTTCTTGACGTCGTAATCGGCGGCCTGAATCAGCTTGAGGAGGATGTTCTCGACGTCCTCGCCGACGTAGCCGGCCTCGGTCAGTGCGGTCGCATCGGCGATCGCGAAGGGGACGTTGAGGATGCGGGCGAGTGTCTGGGCAAGTAGCGTCTTGCCGCACCCGGTCGGGCCCAGCAGCATGATGTTCGACTTCTGCAGCTCGACCTCGACGTCCTCGGACTGGTTCATCTGGACGCGCTTGTAGTGGTTGTAGACGGCGACCGAGAGGGCCTTCTTGGCGGCCTCCTGGCCGACCACGTACTGCTGCAGAACCTCGTGGATCTCGCGCGGCTTGGGCAGGTTCTCGAGCTCGACAGTCCCCGTCGGCGCGGTCAGCTCCTCGTCGATGATCTCGTTGCAGAGGTCGATGCACTCGTCGCAGATGTAGACGCCCGGGCCGGCGATCAGCTTCTTGACCTGGCGCTGCGACTTGCCGCAGAAGCTGCAGAGGAGTTGCTCGTTCGAGTCTGTGGGCCGTGCCAGCGGAATCCCCTCCTTGCGGGGCAGTGGGTTGCCTCCGGCTCGCGTCCAAAGCTTAAAGGTGGGTGCAAGCCGGCCTGTCGGTGCCGGTCTTTACGTCGCCGATCCCCCCGTCCCTTTCCCTGGCTGCGACCTTGCGTAGCCGGGTACGGTTGGAGGGGGTGCCGGGAGAGCTTCGAATCCAGCCGATCCTCGAAAGGCAGTTCGAGCAGCTGCTGCCGATGATCGCTGCCTACCAGGCTTTCTACGGAGAAAACAACCCGCGGACCGCTCGCAACCGCGCTTTCTTTCGGCGCTTCATCGCCCCCAGCGAGGACGGAATGCTGATCGGCGCCTGGCGAGGCGACGACCTCGTCGGATACGCCTGCCTCTACTGGCACTTCTCCTCAACCAGGGCGATGGAAACCGTCCTCATGAACGACCTCTACGTCGACGAGGGCCTGCGAGGCCAAGGAATTGGCCGGGCTCTGATCGAGGCCAGCGCCGACGTCGCCCGCGAACGTGGAGCCCATCACCTCGAGTGGTCCACCCGCCCGGACAACCAGGAGGCCCAGCGCCTCTACGATTCAACCGGCGCCCAGCGCAGCGAGTGGGTCGAGTACGAGCTGGAGCTGGGAGATCCACGCGACCGAAAATGACTGATTGAAGGAATGCCGTTCGGTCAGCACTGTTAGTGTTGATGAACGGCCGATCGGTAAGGCCTGGCTCAGGGCAGCCCAGTCGGTCGAGAGAGGGAGCAACATCAGATCACGAGTTCCGTGGCGCCGGCGCTCCGGCCAACTCGAAGCCGATCAGACCGCATCGGATCGAGACCAGACGGCCTCCGACGCCGACCAGACCGCATCTGACGCCGACCAGAGCATGTCCGAGCGCGATCAGGCGGCTTCAGACGCCGACCAGCGCGTCTCCGACCGCGACCAAGTCATCGCCGACCGCGAGCTGGGGGCCGACCCCGCCGCCGGTTCGGGCCAGCTACGCGCACACGAGCTGGCCAAGGCCGGCCGGGGCGAGGGGACGATGGCCCGGATGGCGACGACCGCGGTTCGCGCCCAGGTCGCAGCCGAACGCCACGAGCAGGCATGGCGCCGCGACGAGATGGCCCACCACCGCGACGAGGTGGCCGCCGCTCGCGACCGCGAGGCCGAGGAGGTGGACATGGCCGCCGAGGAGATGGCAGGCCAACTCGGCAAGGGCAGCCCCGCCGCCAAGGTGGCGGCAGTGGCGAGGGTCAGCGCCGCCGCCGCCAGGGCACGGGCCGCCGAGGACCGCCGGCGCGCCGCTCGCGACCGCGAGGAAGCGGCACTCGACCGCCAGGAGGCCACCGGCGACCGCGAGCTGTTGATGGCCGAGATCGAACGCTCCCATAGGGACGAGTCGACCGGCGCCTACGGGCGGCGGCTCGGCGAGATGCTCTTGCACCATGAGCTCGAGCGTGCTCAAGGCATGGGCAGCACGCTGGCGATCGCCGTCGTTACGTTCGAGAAGATCTCCCAGGCCGAGCAACGTCAGGACGACGCGGCTCTTGCCGCCTTGGCTCGCGATCTCTTCCTCGCCCTGTGGGGGAGGCTCCGTCCCTTTGACCCGATTGTTCGCTGGAGCGAGAGTGAGTTCGTCTGCGCTCTCGCCGAGGTCGACTCCGAGGAGGTGCGGCGCTGGCTCTCCGAAGCGTGCTCTGAAATTGCCGAGCGCTACCCCGAAGACACAACCAGCATCGGGGTGGCTTCTTCTTTGGATGGAAGCGACGACACCCTCGAAGTCCTGATCGAGCAGGCCACGTCCTAGCGCAAGCCCCTTCCACCGCCGATCTGTGGGCTGACGTAGATTTCGCCTCCGGCGACAGCGCGAACCGCTTGCGGCAGCTCATAGTCGGCGTGCTCCTTTCGGACGATGCCGAGCGCGCCGTCTGCGAGGGCGCGCTGAGCGAACTTGGGACTCTCCTGCATCGTCAGGACCACCACCCGGGTGTCAAGTGTCAGCTCGCGGAGCGCACCGATCAGCACTTCGCGGGCGTCCTCGGACATGCGGAGGTCGAGGGCGAGCACGTTGGGCTTCTTGTCACGAACATGGTGCATGGTGGACGCCAGGTCGTTTGCCTCGGCGATCACCTCGATGCCCTCCGCGCCTTCGAGTAGCTGCCGTAGACCACGACGCGTCAAGGCATGAGCGTCAGCCAGTACCACGGTGATCGATGAGGCGGACCGACGGCTTGGATCGCTCCCGGCGAGATCCGGCACCGAGCGAAGATGAGCACACATTGTCGGAGGCTAGTTGCCCCCCGGCCGCTTGCCATCCGTGCAAACAACGTGACGTGCCAGGGGCAAACCACGGCCAACAGCTTGTTCAGGCGACCCATAGTCCGCCCGTCGACCCCTCGTCCACGGACTCACACAAACCCCATTCATGGACTACCGTGGCTCAGTCGGGGGAATCCGCCCGGCGAACCCGCAACGAACTGGAGGATGAGATGGCGTACGTGATCGTCAACGATTTCGAGGGTGGTACTAGGGAGCAGTACGACGCCACCACCGCTGTGGTGCACCCGGCTGGTGGCCTGCCCGCCGGCCAGACGCATCACTACGCCGGGCCGAGCGCGAACGGCTGGGTCGTCGTCGCGGTCTGGGAGTCGAAGGAGATCTGGGAGAAGTTCCGCGACGAGACGCTGCTGCCCGCTTTCCAGGGAGGGGGGTCCGTTTTGCCGGGCCCACCGAAGACGACGGAGTTCGAGGTCGAGGTCGAGTTCTAGACGCACCCTGCCGACTGAGGCGGTTGGTTCTCGTCCCGTTGCGGGAGCGCGCGACTTGCGCACGTCAACGCGCTCGCAAAACGCGCGAAGCGGAACCACGCTGGCTACATGCCATAAGAAGACGTGGGCGGGCCATATCAACGGGTGGGGAGGAGCTTTGGAAGAGTTCTTCAAGCGCTCTCCGTCCGAACGGTCGTCTGGTGCCGACAGGAATCGCCACCCTTAGACCGACGGCTGGCCACCGACCGAGTAAGCTCATCGAGGTGACACGGAGGGGATTGCGAGTAATCGGGCTAGCAGTCGTGCTCGTAGCGGTATCACTACTGGCTTCGTCAACGCCTGCGCTGGCTGAAGAAGCGACTCTCACTCCCACAACCCTGCCCTCGATGCCGGCCTTTGAGCAAGAGCCAAACGACACTCCTGCGACCGCCACTCCGATCACGAGTGGGGAGCGGATCCGGGGAAGTGTCTCCCCAGCCGGAGACGTTGATGTTTACAGTTTCAGTGCAAATGCCGGAGACCGAGTCTTCACCGCGACAGTGACAAATGCGTTGGGCAACTTTGGTGAAACACAGCTCACTCTAGTCGCGCCAGACGGCAAATCGGTGATCGAGACTGACAATGGCGATGGCGCCTTTAGTGCCTCAAGCATCGCCGGCGCGACTATTCCGGTAAGCGGTACTTATTACCTGAAGGTGACCGATCCATCGCTTGGCGGCGAAGTAGTCCCCTACGATCTCTATCTGCAGTTGCGATCTGGGAGTCCAGTCCCGGAGAGTGAGCCCAATAGCACCCTCAAAACCGCTGATTCTCTTGCCAGCGGTTACGTCTCTGGCAGGCAAGATCCGCCAGACCGCGACTACTTCGCCATGCAACTACAGGCCGGCGATACCGTTTTCCTCTCACTGGACCTTGATCTCGAGCGTGATGGCAAGAGCTTCAATGGCAGTCTAGGGTTCGGCTTGTTGGGCGAACCCGGATACATCTCTGCCGTCCACAACAGGGAACCGTACGGAGTGCCTTCAGACGCGTATGAGTTCACGGTCTTGAAGGGCGGTACCTATTACGCCGTCGTCACTACAGCCGAAGGAGGAGAAGGCGGCCCGGAAGCGACCTATCGTCTCTCAGCCACCATTCTGCCAGCCGAAGAACCGAGATGCCGGACATACACAAGCACGCCGTCTCCGGGAACGATTCCTGATTGGGGAGGAGTCGCCTTCCCGATCCCGGTAACGGATGGCGACACGATCAGCCGAGCGGCCGTTGGGCTCGAACTGACCCATCCGCGAATGCAAGATTTGGCGATCTCGCTTTGGACGCCTAGCCGCTCCGAAATACCATTGCGACTTCGTCGAGGTTCAATCGAACCCCACATGGTTGAGCGCTTCGATCCTTACGCGGCCGACTCGAGCACGGTGTCGGTGAATCCAGTGATAGTACAGCCTCCTATTGGCGATGAAAGCAATTGGCTCAACAGCCAGCAGATCAACGGAACCTGGAACCTGGTGGTCCGAGACGAAGAAGCCGGAGAAACGGGGTTGGTTTCTCGCATCGAACTGATCTTCTGCTCGCGCCCCGAACCGCTGTCCTCGGAACCCCAGCCCAAGCCGTCAAATGAATTCAGGATCGGTCGGGTGAAAAAGCAAAAGCTAAAGATCACGCTGTCCTCGGCGGGAAGGGTGCGCGTGGTCGCCCGCCTGTCTCGGCACCCGAAACGACGAGCATCGCGTGACCGCTTCAAGAGAGCGATAAGGCCGTCCAGCGCCTCGGGCGGCCCCGGAACCGTGTGGGTCCCTCTGCGTCTGACGAGAAAGGCGAGATTGCGACTCAAGGCTGGGAGACCGCTGAGGTTTGAGGCAGTGGCCACGTTCACTCCGACCGGCGGAGAACCGAGTACGAAGGTTGCGAGACTGGCGGTGCGTGGACGTTCGTTTACCAGGAGGGCAAGAAAGGGTTCGAAGTCGGCCGATCTTCTGCCTTAATCGCGTTGAGTATGGGTGACGTTGGCGGACAGCTCGGGGTATTTCGCAGTCAAGCAGTAGGCGCTTGGGAAATGGTCAGCATTGCTCAGTGAAGTCCTGGCAGGTGGTCCCTTCTCTGGGTGAAAGGAGTGCTGGCTTTCGCGCAGAGCAGGAGCACACGCAATGGTCGTCGCTCTGCCCTAGAAGTCCCTGCCGGGGGATGATCTCCCGTGCAAAGCCGTCGGCTTCTGTTCGTTCCTTCCGTTCAGATTCCGGCCTTGTGAGCCCGCGGATATGAGCTCGCGTCTGCGGAAACCGAGGCGCTTGCCCGTTAGCCGACGTTTGTCTGCATATCCACGTCCCGTCCGCAAAAGCGACAGATGACGGCAGCGGACTTGATCGTCTCAGCACACCACGGGCAGGCTCTCTCGTCCGCCTGGGAAGAAGACACGGGATCTGGAAGTACGGTACTGCTCGTGGCGGGCTCAGACGCGGCGGAAGGTGCGGTCGGACCCCAGTAGATGTTGCCCTCGTCTGGCGGATTCTGTATCAGCGCATTGGCCCGCTCAAGGCCCTCGATGAAAGCGTCGGGGGTGGGTCCGAAGGTTGCGCCCAGGATTCCCTTCGCGGTTGCGACCTGATCCAGTACATCGGTCCCTTCGTAGGCCATTGCGAGCTTCATCTCCGCGAGCAGGGGGTCGGAAGCCGCCCGTCGCAGTTGAGCGGCTGCATCACGGGCTCCCGAGCAAGCCTTGTCGAAAGCCTCGTAGAGCGGGGGGAGCTCCTGTTCCGCCTTTTCAACGATGGTTGTGAAGTTCCGAATGGAGATCTCATGCTGCGGGCGTATATCCGCCGTTTCCCGAGCTCCGATCGCCTGGTTCGCGACCTCCAGGCAGGCGTTGAAGGTCGCCATCACCTCGCCGCATGTGGCGGCGTAGAGCTCCACCAACTTGTTGGTGGCCTCTGCGGGGCTCACCGCCGACCCTCTTGCCTCGCGGATGCGGTCGACAAACCACTCGAGGTCTGGCTGCATCGACACGGTGCTCCCCGGAAGGGATCCGGCGTTTACGAACGCTTCCGCGACCGCTTCGTAGATGCTCGCCTCGGTCGACCCCCGCTGCCATGCAAATGGTGGCTCACTCGGGTCCTGGTCGGTGCTGCGGATGATGGCGATGAAGTTGACGGGCGAACCGGTGCCCATCACCTCGTCGTCGCTTGGGCGGCGGTGGGTAAGAAGGATCCGGTTGCGATTTCCGTCTGCACGGTGCACCGTCTGGAGGAGACGCTCCTCTTCGGCCGCAAGCGGCTTGACCCGCGTTGCCGCGTCAGCCTCAAATGCCATCTTCTGGAGAACCTCGGTGGCGCCCTCATGTCCGAGTTCGCTGGCTCTTTGCATGGCTGCCCGGGCCTGGTCGCGATCGCCCTGCGCCTCGAAGACAGCCCCCAGGCCGAATGCGGCGTTCGGATCGCCGGCATCGGCCGCGCGCTCGTATGCTGGGATGGCTGCCTGAAAATCTCCGCGATCCTCCATGATCTTGCCGATTGCCCACGAGGCCGTCGGGTCGCCGTCTTCCTCGGCGATACGCAGGTGCGAAAGAGCCTCCTCTGCAGCGCCGCGCTGGGCCAGCATCAGTCCAAGGTTCAGCCGCGCCAACCTTCCACCAGCGGCAATTGAACGCTCGTAGGCGGCCCTTGCCGCTTCCGTATCGCCCGCATCGTCAAGAAGGCTGCCCAGTTCTCCAGCAGCCTCAGGGTGGCCTCGGGACTCGGAGCGGCGGAACGCATCCGCGGCACCCGACGCGTCCCCGCGCTTCTTCAGAACCAGCCCGAGGAGAATTGCGCCCTCAGCGCCCCCTTGACTGTCAGCCTCTCGATAGGCGGCCTCGGCCCCCTGCAAGTCGCCGTTTGCCTCGCACTCGCGGCCCCGCTGCACAAGTTCGTCTTCAGTCATCTCGCCCCCTGATCTAGGCCCTGATCGCGTCGTCTGGGTCGCTTGAGTGCCACAACGGTAGTAGAGCGGTCCCCTTCTTGCCTTCGAGGAGATGGATGAGCCGGGCCAGGAAGTTGAGCCACGCTGATTCCAGAATCCCGACTCCCAGTTTTCGAGGGTAGATCAAGGTCCCTGTCAAACCCGGCCTAACTCACCATGGGTCCACGGTCTCAGATGGACCAGCGGACCCGACCCGGCAAGCGGCGGGCGCGCCGGCGGGTATGAGACGCTGCGCACGTGACTAGTGACAGCACCTGGGAGCGGGTTGACGAGCCGGTCCTTCACTTCGTGCGGGAGGCGGAGTACAACGCTCAGTACCGCTTCAACCGCGAGGGTTTCACCGAAGAGGTCCCTCACCTGGACGGCGCCGAACTCGATGACGCTCTGCGGCGCCTCGGCGAGCACGGTCTAATCACGTGGGCTGAGCATGTGGAGACGTTCGGCGCCTATCTACTCCCGCCTTCGTTTGGCACCGGGCGGACTCCGGGTCCTGGGTGAGTGGCCCCCAGCCGAACGCGCGCAACTGGGAACGGCCGTAGTCGCCATCTTGCGCAGCCTCGCCGAGGACGCCGACAACCCGGCAGACCGAAAACCCCTTCGCCGCGCTGCGGGTTCCGTGGCGCAACTGGCCACCAACGTCGCCTTCGACGTCGCGGCTGGCGAGGCGAAGCGACTTGGCGGGGACCTGGCGTGAGTGCCTGGTCGGAGAGGGATCTCCGAGTCCTGCGTTGGCTTCACGACAGTCCGCCCGAGCAGGGGATGCTGTCGACGAACTGGATGAGCGATGGCGACCATCCCGCCCTGCCTGGACTCAGCGAGCGCGATGTCCACGTCAGTGTTTGAAACTCTCGCCGACGCCGATCTCGTGAACTACTCAAAGCAAAACCCCGAGTCGTCCGGTGGGGTCTACTGGGCCCATTTCCAGGTCAGCGGCGCCGGGCTACAAGCGATTGGTGAGTGGCCGGCGTTTGAGATGCTGGAAACGCCCGAAGGCCTGGGGCACTTGCTGGAGGCATTCGCCGAGATGGCACCTACCGACGAGGCAGAGGGCAACCTGCGCAGTGCCGCGACGACTGTGCACTCGAAGGCGCCCGAGGCTGTGCGCGGGCTGACAACCGCGGTCTTCAGCGGGCTAATCCGAGCGCACCTCGGATGAGTTCCTTTCCTCGCGCAAGGCGGAAGCGAGCGCTGAGCGACTGCTGCGGCCGTCGCTGGCTCAAGTCCAGCCTCCCCGATAGCAAGTCCGTCCTCGCATGGCTTCGCAAAGCAGCGCAGGGGCGGGCTTTTTGCCGGGTCGCGCGAGCCTGCGCGGGGTGGTGCGGGCGGATTAGTGATACCCGCGTGATACCCGAGCAGTCTGCGGTGTGATACGCGGGCTGCTCGCCTGTTCGGGGCGGTCTACGCTTTCCGGCGTGGCCGAATCCGCCGAGCAGATCCGTCGGCACATCGCCGCCCTGACCGAGTTCGAGCAGAAGTACACCGCGTACCTCGCGGCCGACCGGGAGAATCGGATGAGGGGGTCGCTGCACCACTCGAGCCGCGAGTGGAGGGAACGAGACCGGGAGATTCGGAAGCTCGCGCCTCGCGCCGACGCCGCCATCGAGGCGTCCGGCGTCGGCGGGCTCGCCCTCTACGGCCCGCCAGCGGTCGGCAGCCCGTTTATCGCCGACGACCTAGCGTCCCTGATCTTCCACGTCAAACCCAGCGTGTTCGGCGACGAGGCCCCCGACGACGACCTTCGGCAGGACATCGCTGACCGCCTGCCGACGCAGATCGCCGGGCTGGAAATGCGGTTGGAGGAGGCGGAGGCCCGCGAGCACAGCCGGGGCAGGCGAGTGCGCCGGGCAGCCGCGAGATTCCACCCCGACTGGCGGTGGCTGCACGAACCGAACCCCTGGGTGCTGACTATCGGCGGCGCGGTCGTGGCGGGCGTGATCCTCTATCTCGCACTGGGCGGCCAATAAGGGCTAGGCTCTGCCCCCGGCCTTCGCGTTGCTGAGCAGGCGGCTCGCCGCCTGGAGGTCCGAGTGCCCCTCGGCTCGGGCGATCAGCCTCTCGTCGGTCTCCATCGACCTGACGATCAGCCCGTCGTCCATCACGGCCCTTTCGAGTCGCGCGCTGTGGGCGCTCGCGATCCCGTCCAACTCGTCTTCGATGCGGCTCATGGCCGCCGCGGTTTTCTCTTGCGTGTCCATCTGATCGAAGGTAGCGAACCGCGCATCTGGAGCCAGGGAGCGCACTAGTCTTATCCGAAGATGTCGCCGTCCGCTGAGCAGATCGACCGCCACATCGCCGTCCTCGAAGACTTCGAGCGGACGTACCGCGAATACCTCGGGGAGCGCCGCAGCCCGGACCACGGCTGGGCGGATGAGGAGTGGGCGTACCGCGAACGGGCGTTGAAGGAACTCGCTCCGCAGGCCGAGGCGGCGATGGTCGTGGCGGGCGCCAAGCGTTGGGACGAAGGGCCGGTGCGTATCGACCTCCCGGCGCGAATCCTCCGTTTCGTGGACGAGGGCGACGGGATCGACGACATGAAGCAGTGGGACATCCTCGAAGAAATGCCGACGCACATCGGCTCCCTGAAGGGGAAGCGGCGGTGGTCCGTGCCCGACATGGGCCTCAAAACCTTCGGCACCGAGGTGCCCCCGACTCCGACTCGTGTTGAGCCCGCTCCGGCGCCCGCGCCCGCGAAGCCACCGTGGTGGCGCGAACACCTGGCCGTCCTGATCGTGACCGTCGTCGGTACCGTCGCGGGGGGCGCCATCCTCGTTGCGATCTTTGGCAACGGCGGCTGACCGCGGCAGGACGCCAAAGCTGCGTGACTTCGTCCGAGTCCAATCCGTACCCCGAGGGGTCGCTTGCATTCGCGATGCGCGAGATCGGCGCCGGTCGGCGCCGGATGCCGGAGTCGGAGGCAAAGCGCCACCACATCGTTTCTCGCTTCCTTTTGGCACGTTTCGCCGAGCCACCCGGCGACAACGAGGGCCGGATCTTCCAGCTCGACGCCACCAGCGGGGCCACCGCGCGCGTCTCCGTGAGGACTGCCGCAACCCGGCATCGCTTCTACTCGGTGCGCTCCACGGAGGCCGAGAAAGACAACCGGATCGAGTCGCTGATCAGCCTGATCGAGGATTACGCTGCCGGGGCGCTCAACCTGCTGTTGGAGTGCCCCGAGCAGATGGGCGATCACGATCGGATTGCGATCTCGATCTTCATTGCGCTGCAGTTGAAGCGGACGCCAAAGGCGCTGGCGCGAGCTGAAGAGATGATCCGCGAGACCGCCGAGGCCGTCCTGGTTGAACACCTGGAAGACCCAGATGCGTTTGCCCGGGCGGCCCGGGGGCACGGCGTGGAGTCCTCCGCCGAGGAGCTGGAGCAGATGCGCGGGTTCCTCAGGCGAGCGAAGTCAGAGGGACGGTTGCGGGCCAAATACGTGCGCGAGGAGGCGTGGCGGGCGATGGTGGACAACCTGCTGGAGGCTGGCAGGCATCCGCTGGAAATGGAGTGGTACCTACTGCGCCCAAGCGGAGGGGAGTTCGTCACCTCCGACAATGGCGTCAACGTGACGCGGAGAGGCGACGGTAGGCTTGAGACGGCGCTTCCATTGGCTCCCGGCGCCTGCCTGGTCCTGACAGGGAAAGGCGACGGGCTGAGGGGGATCAAGGTGCCGAGCGAGGCGGTGGCGGAGCTCAACCTCCGGGCCTACGCTGACGCCGAGCGGTTCATCTTCGGACGGAGCCGAGAGGTAGTCGCGAACGTGTGGCGTCTTGCGGAACCTCCCGCCGGAGGGCTGTAGCCGCTAAGGAATCGAGGCCGGAGACGGTAGCGAATGGTCGGGGGGCAGAGCCCTTCCATCGAGACCTCTGGGGAGGCGACCCGATAAACGATCGGGCCAAGCAATCCCTGGTAGACCAAGGATGCCCAGTATCGGGCGAAGCGCCAGCCCATTCAACGTCACGCCCGCATCTCGCGCAAAGCGGGAGAATGCTGCCATGAGCGAAGGAATTGACTCAACCCCGAACCCCTGGCGGATTCAGGTGCGTGAACACCCAGCGCGCCGCGATAGCTCCGAATGGAGGGACGCCATAGGCGCCGCGGTGGAAGCCGCCTATCCGCAGGCGCCGTTCACCTCGCCTCACCTGAAGGCCGCCAGGTTCACCGTCGAGGTGACCTTGTGGATGACTCCTTTGGACCTGGCGAGGCCGGCCGTCGACCTCGACAACTTCGTCAAGCCTGTCCTCGACACACTCTTCACCTCGCAGAACGTCCGGAGACTCACCGGGGTCCTTCTCCCCGACGTGAACGACACGCGGGTGTTCCGACTCCTCATCGAGAAGGACGAAGTAGATAGTCCCGAGGACCAGGGGGCGGATATCTCCATCTCCTGGGACCCTGCGACCACCCCGGGTCTCAGCGCCCCCTGACGCTCCTCGCGCAAAGCAGGGGCAGCGTGGCGTTCGTTACCACCACCCAGCTCCTTGGCCGAAGACGTACCCGTCGGCCGCGAGAAACGCAAGCAGAGCGCCCCCGCAGACCACGCAGAATGCCTTGAACGCACATTCGACCGAGATCTTCCCGGAGTTGTCCTTGAGCTCGGTTTCAAGCTCGTCTGGCCCGAGGGGCTGACTCACCGCCTGGCTCAGCCAACGCTCGAAGACGGTCGCACGCACAACTTGGTAGAGAATGACCACACCCGTGCCCAATACGGCAGCAATCCCCAGTGACCCGACAACCATCTGCGAGCACGGCTCGACGTCTGCGTTGAGACCCGCGGTCAGCAGGAACGCTTGCGCGACCAGGCTTATGCTCGGCAGTTGCCAGAGCACGCCCTCGGCAGCCCTTCGGCGCTCCTCAATCACCCGGAAGTAGTCGGTCGGGTTCAGCGTTATGCGCTCCGGCGAATCCTGTCCTCCGCTCACGGCTTCTCTTTTCGGGGAACGTAGCCCGTTTCCCTTCGGAGTCTCGCGATAACACTGATCTGAACTCGCCCAACTGACCCCGCAGGCTATGGCTGATCGCGCAAAGCAGGACTAACCACGAAGCCCAATCCCAGATGCTGGAACCCGAAAGCGACCGGCAACGATCCGGCGGAGAGCACCTGCAACGGGATGTCCGCCCGAAACGACACGATCCAACAGATGACCGAGGCCCATGAAACCCGCGAGTGGATTGTGGCCGGTGCGGCGGTCGCCGCCGCCGTCGGCACGCTTTCAGCGGTCTTGGTCGCGCTCTATCGCGACACCTGGCGGGAGTGGAGGTCGCGTCCACGCCTGTCGCTACACCTAGACCCCAACTGGACCGAGAGCAATCGGGACCTGTTTTGGCAGCAAGGACAGTCCCCCAGCTTACTGGCTTCGTCCGAGGGTCAAGAATGAGAAGAGGCGCCGCTCTGCGGAGGACGTCGAAGTGCTCGTAACCGCTTTCTACGCGCTTGAGGATGAGGAGGAGGCCTGGCAACCCCCGCTCGACATCTACCCGCTGCGATGGAGTGCCACGCCAGATCCGCGCGTCCAGATCCCCCCCGGGGTTGCGCGACACGTTGACCTGCTGATGTTTCCTGCCCCAACCGTAAGTGACGGCCAAGGTGGCTACTCGCCTGCTCCGCCAGAGGACGAATTGCTCACGACTGGCTCTCTCTGTGTTAGGCAAGAAGGTGCCTCCGCGAAGTCCGGAAGCGCGGTCAGCGACCAGTTGTTTGAGGACCACCACTACCGGATCGAGCTCGCTGTCGTTGCTCGCGACGTCGACTCCCGGGCCTACGCCATTGAGGTCAGGTTCGACGGCCGCTATCGCTACCCCCCTGACTTTTGGGGCGACATGATGCTCACACTGCCACAGTCGATCAAGAATGCGTAATGTGCGCTCTGTGCGATCAGGCCGCCGCTGTCGGAGCGGGTGTATGTCGCGCCGGCGAGCATCCGTCATCCGCTCTCGCGTGCAACGGAATTGCTGCCTCTCGCGCATAGGGGGAGCGGTGATGCGGGAAACAGATTCAAGAGCTAACGGCGATCGAGATGACGAGCCCTTGCGTAAACCTTCTGACTAAGTGATACTCGTGAACCATGGGAAGTCAAGGTTCTTCTCGGCCTAGCGATGATCCGACTGACAACTCTGATCTCGGCGTCGCGGAATTGGTGTCGAAGGTTCGGGAAGAACTTGAGGCGCTTGACGCCAGCCGGCGCGTGGCCGGCAAGCCCGCACTGTTCGTCGTCGAGGAGCTGGAGCTAGAGCTCCAGTTCACCGCCATTAAGCGGGGTGAAGGACACGGCGGCATCGATCTGAAAGTCATCACGCTGGGTGGCTCGAAAGGGGTCGAGTCCGGCGCGGTGCAGAAGATCAATTTGCGGTTCGCGCTCGACGAGAAGGCACGCCGCCGAAACGTCCGCGGCACAAGGGGGCACTCGTCCGAGCGCGACGAGGAGACGTCCGAAGACACCGAGACTCTTTGAACTCGGTGACTCCGGGCCTCGATGAACTGGTCGAGTTGGAGCCGGAGGCGAACCCGCTTCGCTTCCACGCGGAGGGCGGGAGCTTCAATCACTACGGTCCGGTCATCCACGCAGGCGGATCGGGCGCCGCCGTCGGCAATGTCACGGCCCACGAGCTCAACCACTACTGGCTACACTCCTCGACTCCGTACGGAGCCGTCCTCGATGAGCTGGGAGAGCTCGCGGGTCGGCAGACGATCATGTACTGCGTCAGCTTGTACAAAGCCGGCGAGCGAATACCGATTCCGGCCATCGATGTCGCCCGCGCGGACCGAGACGGAGCGCTTTCGATTCCTCCCCAGGCGTTGATCCGCTCACTCGTACGGACCCACGTCGTTCCTTGGACGCATGACGTTCTACTCGAGAACTGGTTCGAGGGAATGGACCTCAGATCGGTACGGAACGCGGACCTCGCGACGATTCTTCGCTGGCTCATCGACTATGAGGACCGCAGCCGCGCGATCAGATCCGACGAAGATCTGTTCGCCGACGCTCCGCCTCCCTTTTCCGATTACCAGAGGCGATTCGTTCTCTCCTGGGCCAAGTTCTTGGACGAGAACAAGCACCCGGCGTTCCCCGTTATCGGCTCCACGGAAGCTCGGCCCTTCGGCGGTCAGCACCTGTTCGAGGCATCCGCGCAGCTGGTCGAGCATGCCGACGAGGCCTTTTGGGCGGGTGCGAGTCGGTCCTTGGCGAACCTGTACTGGGCCCTTTTCGGTTTGTTTCTCAAACGGTACCCCGGCACCGTTGACAGCGAGGACGACTTCCGTTCCGTCGTATCCACTTTCATTGCCGTCGTCGATCTCGCTCTCTTCACGCCAGTGGGACGGGTGTACGGGCGGCTTCGTGACGACTCGATGAGCTGGTCGGATTTTCATCCCGGTTGGCGGCTGGAGCAGATATTGGATGCGTTGCAACCCGACGACTGGCTCGAGGGTGACGACGAAGGGCGCCGTCTGCAGTCGCGGCTCAGTATGCGCCTGCTCTGGCCACCTCCAGACCGCTTCCTGGAACTCGGGGCCCGGCTCGCTCCGGCGACCCACGACCTCGCCCGCCACGCGGCCGCCTGTCGCCTTCGGCTCGGCGCAGACGACCGGATGATCGTTGACGCCTGGTTTGACCCCGAACGCCTGTTGCCGCTGCTGAAAGAGCACTATCCGATCTTCGTTCGTGAGTCGGGCACGCAGCGAGGGGGTACCGATGTCGAGACCCGACTGCGGCCCTTGATGTCGTACTCACTCGCCAGTTTCGCCTGGATGGTCATGCGAAGCGGTGTCATCGACTGGCCCGCATTGTTTCCTCCCGGCCTCGATTTCGGGACGTTCTTCAGCAACGTCCACAGCTATGACGATCTCATCGACTTGTATCGCGGTACCGCGCCTTTCTATTCCGGTGACGCCTACTGCGCGGCGAGCGAGCTGTTGAGCACTTGAGTCAAACCCAACGGATCAATGCTTGGCCTGCCGTGAGGACGCTTGAATGACGGAACAATCGTCTGCCGCACCGCTACTGCTTGTGCAATCGCGTGGAAGCGGCAGTGCTGTGCCCCGACGAGCAACAGTCCTCTAGCGGTAGCGGTCCCAGCGGTCTAGGAAGGGCTCCGGGTCGATCGGCCTGCCTCGGGTGTGGATCTCGAAGTGGAGGTGGCAGCCGACTGTGCGGGCGTTGCCGGTCTTGCCAACCGCGCCAATGCGCTCGCCGGTGTAGAGGCGGTCGCCGCGGCCGAACGGGGACGGCCTGGGCAGGTGGGCGTAGAAGTAGCTGCGCCTCTCCCTTTCGCCGTGGATCGTCAGGTAGTTGCCGTAGAGCACCGGGTCGTAGCCGGCGCGCAGGACGCGGCCGCCTCGCACCGCAACGAGCGGCGCGCCGCAGACGGCGACGACGTCGAAGCCCTCGTGGACCCGTCCGCCGCTGCGTGGAGCTCCGAATTCGCCGATAGCGCCACGGATGCCGTGCGGACCCTGGACCGGGAAGACGTGGTCGTGGTAGAGCAGGCCACCGTCATCGCCAGCGGCGCCAGCGACTGCCGGAACGGTAAGAGCTGCGAGTAGGAGGACGAGGAGGGCCGGGCGCTTCAGTGGTGCTCGATCACGCGGTCGACGAGGTTGTACTCCTTCGCCTCCTCCGCGCTCATAAAGTAGTCGCGCTCGGTGTCCTTGGCGACCTTCTCGAAGGGCTGGCCGGTGTGCTTGGCGAGGATCTCGTCGAGGCGCGTGCGCACGTCGATGATCTCTTTGGCGTGGATCTCGATGTCGGTCGCCTGGCCCTGGAAGCTGGAGGAGACCTGGTGGATGAGGATCTTCGAGTTGGGCAGCGACATCCGCTTGCCATCGGCGCCGGCGGCCAGGAGCAGTGCGCCCATGCTCATCGCGATGCCGACGCAGATCGTCTGTACTTCCGGCTTGATGAACTGCATCGTGTCGTAGATCGCCAGGCCGGCGTAGACGGAGCCACCGGGGGAGTTGATGTAGAGGCTGATGTCCTTGTCGGGGTCCTCGGACTCCAGGTGCAGAAGCTGGGCCACGATCAGGTTGGCGATGTCCTCGGTGACGGGCGTGCCGAGGAAGACGATCCGCTCGCCCAGCAGGCGCGAGTAGATGTCGAAGGCGCGCTCGCCGCGCGAGGTCTGCTCGACCACCATCGGAACCAGGGGACTCATGGCCGGCACTCTATAGAAGCCGCAATACGGACCAGCGGCAGGGGCTCACGCCTGGGAGGCGGCGAGCACCGCCCCTCCCCCACCAGCCGCCTTGACCACGTACATCGCCCGGTCGGCGGCAGCGAGCAGGTCCTTCGCGGGCGGGCATCCGTACTCGTCGAAGAGCGCCACGCCGACGCTGATCCCAAGCTCGACCCGCCGACCCTCGACCTCGAGCGGCGCCGCCGCCAGGGCGGCGAGGAGACGCTCGGCGACCGCCTCCGCCCCGGCCTCGTCGGCCTCCGGGAGCAGCAGGGCGAACTCGTCGCCGCCGAGCCGGGCGGCCAAGCCATCGGGGTCTCGGGCGACGGTGTCGGTCAGGCGCACGTTGTCGTCGAGCACGCGCGCGACCTGACGGAGAGCCTCGTCTCCGGCCGCGTGGCCGTGCTGGTCGTTGATCTGCTTGAAGCGGTCGAGGTCGACCACCAGCAGGGCCCCGCCCTCGCCGTAGCGGCGCGTGTAGGCGAGTTGGCTCTCCAGAACCTCGTCGAAGCTGCGCCGGTTGAGCAGGCCGGTGAGCGGATCGCGACGCGAAAGCTGCTCCAGTTCCAGCTCGAGGGCCTTGCGCTCGGTCACGTCGCGGGCGACCCCGTAGATGATCTCCTCCTCGGGGATCGGCACCGAGGCCCACTCGATCCAGTGCACCTCGCCGTCCTTGTCGAAGTAACGGTTCTGGAACTGGATCGTGTGGCGGCCCTCGCCGAGCGCCGCCGCCTCCCTTTCGGTCCTCTCGCGATCGTCGGGATGGACGAAATCGAGGAAGGGGCGGCCGACCATGTCCTCCTTCGCGTAGCCGAGGATCCGCTCGAAGGCCGGGTTCACGCTCTTGAAACGGCCGTCGAAGCCAGCGGTGCTGATCATGTCGAGGGAGAGGTTGAAGTGACGGGCGCTCTCGGCCTCCAGGGCACGCAGCCGATCGGCGAAGCGACCGACCAACCCGCCGATGAACAGGAAGACGATCGCCCGGTTGACGTAGCCGACCGGGCTGATCGGCAGCTGCTCGACGACCGAACCGAGCGAGGAGAGGGCGAAGGCCACGGTGCCGGCCGCCAGGCCACCGCGAAAGCCGGCGCCGACCGCGACGATCACCACGGGTATGACGTAGAGGAAGCTGATCGCGTCCCCGACCGTTCCAACGGTCGCCCGCACGGCGAAGATCGCCCCGAACAGAAGCGCGGCCGTGAACCTGGGCTTGGAAGCGAAGCGGTTCATTCGCGATACCTAATCGGTATTGGGTATCGCTTTTTTAACTCTGCACGAAAATCCGCACGCGAAAAATCGTACTTCCGGCTAGGAGCTGCCCTCTCCCGGGGTCCAGAGCTCGCCCTTCTCCTCTTTCTCCTTCTCCGGGGTCCAGATCTTCTCGCGGGCCTCGGCCTGCTCGAGCGGTATCGGCTTCGCCGCGCCGGCGATCAGGTCGATCGCCTTGCGCACCTGGATGTCCTCGCGGACCATCGCGTCGCGGCCGTTCTCACGCAGGCGCTTCAGCAGCTTCTCGGGGGTCGTGCGCTCGTGCTCGGCGCTGTGGGCGAGAGCCTCGATCATCTCCTCGTCAGAGACGTCGATCTCCTCCGCTTCGGCGATCGCGGCGAGAACGGCCTCGCGCTTCAGGTCCCGTTCCGCGTCGGGCCTGGATTCCTCGAGCAACTCCTCGCGGGTCTTGCCCTGCATCTGCAGGAAGGCCTCGGGGCTCATCCCCTGGCCGGCAATCTGCCGTTCGAAGCGCTCCAGGCGCTCCCCCGCCCGCGCCGCGACGAGGTCGTCCGGCAGCTCGACGGTCGCCGCGTCGACGGCGGCGTCGATCGCGGCCACGCGGAAGTCCTGCTCGGCGCGCTCATCGACCGCTTCGGCGACGCGCTTGGCGATGTCGGCGCGCAACTCGTCGAGGGTCTCGAACTCGGAAGCCTCGGCGGCGAACTCGTCGTCGAGCTCGGGCAGGACCTTCTCCCGCACCTCCTTCACCTCGACCGCGAAGACCGCGTCCTTGCCCGCCAGGTCCTCCGCCTGGTAATCCTCCGGGAAGGTGACCTTCACCTCGCGCTGCTCTCCCCCGCTGGCGCCGCTGAGCTGCGCCTCGAAGCCCTCGATGAAGCGGCCGCTGCCCAGCTCGAGCATGCGGTCCGCCTCCTTGCCGCCTTCGAAGGCCTTGCCGTCGACCATGCCCTCGTAGTCGATCAGCAGCACGTCCCCGTCGGCGGCCGCCCGCTCGACTGGCTCGAGCTTGGCGAAGCCTTCGCGGATGCGCTCGACCTCGCGCTCGACGATCTCCTCGGACGGCTCGGCCTCGGCACGCCCCACCTCCAGGCCCTTGTACTCGCCCAGAGCGGCCTTCGGCCGCACGCCGATCTCGAACTTGAAGCTGAGCGGCTCGCCCTCGGCCTCGGGGGCGGTGACGATCTCGATATCGGGGTCCCCGACCGGGCTGATCCCGGAGTGCAACAAGCCCCGTTCGTACCACTCCGGGAGCGACTCGCGGATCGCCTCCTGCAGAACGCTGCCGTAGCCGAGACGCTGGACCACCAGCGAGGGCGGCGCCTTGCCCGCGCGGAAGCCGGGCATCCGCATCTCCCGCGCCAGGCCGCGCGCGGCCCGGGAGACGCCGCGGTCGACGTCCTCGGCAGGGACTTCGACGTCGACCCGCACGCGCGAGTCGGGGAGCGATCTGACCACGGTCTTCATCGAGCGCGAGACCCTAGTCGTTGGGCCAACATGGTGCGCAGGGCGACACCGAAGTCGATCGCGAAAGCGAGGCCGCGGCCAAGCGGACCGGTGACCAGCCAGGCTCGCACTCCGGTCAGAGGGCTACTCGCCATTCGCGTATTCCAGCAGGGAGGAGTCGACGAGCCACTCGACGGGTGCGCGGTCGTCGGTGTAGACCTCGCCGCCGACGAGGCGCGGCGACAGCCCCTCGGCCGCGGCGAGCGCAAGCGGACGCAGCGGCTGCGCCAGGTGCGGCGCGGCCTGAAGCAGGCGCGTGGCCGAGAGGCCCTCGCCGGCAAGCAGCAGGGTGTTGGTGTCCTCGATCGGGTAGCGCAGCACGGTCGGGAAGGCGGCTGCCATCGTCCGCCCCAGCACCCTCTCCAGCTCGGCGCTGCCATCCGGATGGCCGACGTTGACGATCGTCACGCCCCCCGGCACCAGCCGCTCGCGGGCCAGCTCGAAGAACTCGCGCGTGGCCAGGTAGAAGGGGATGTAGGGCTGGCGGTAGGCGTCGACCATGATCGCGTCGTAGCCTCCGGCCGAACGGCGCAGCCATGGTCGCGCGTCCTCGGCGAAGGTGCGCATGCGCGGGTTGCGCAAGTCGAAGAAGCGCCGGCCCAACTCGGTCAACTCGGCGTCGATCTCGACCGCGTCGACCGCGGTCGACGGGAAGAAGTGGCCGAAGGCGCGGGCCACCGTGCCGGCGCCGTTGCCGAGAATCGCGATCCGCCTCGGCGGCCCTGCCCCGGCGGCGAAGGGCAGGACAAGGTGCCCGTCCCAATAGTCGCCGGTCAGGTAGCTGCCCGGTCGGTACAGGGAGTGAACCGCCTGGCCCTCGTTGAGCTCGAGGACGCGAACGCCGTCGGGCCGTTCCACCACGCGGGCGTACTCGTGGACGGTCTCGGCCTCGTAGAGGACGCGGCCGGTGTCGGCGGCCTTGATCGTGCCGACCGGCAGCGAGACGGCGAGGGCAAGGGCGACGGGGACGGCGGCGAAGCGCCAGCCGAGGCCCAGCGCGGCGACGGTGGCGAGCGCCAGGGCGAAGACGAGGAAGGTGCGCTGGGTGCCCAGCAAAGGGATCAGCAGCAGGGCGGCCAGCATCGTGCCGACCAGTGAGCCGGCGGTCGAGGTCGCGTACAGCCGTCCGACCACCTCGCCGGAGCCCTCGACGTCGGCCACGGCGAGCCGCACGGCCCACGGCGCGGCGGCGCCGAGCAGAGTGACCGGCACCGCGACCAGCACCAGCACCCCGAAGAGCGATCCGGCGAAGCCGCCGACCGAGACGCTGTCGAAGGCGTCGACCGAGAAGCCGAGGAAGGGCCGCGCGGCGAAGGGCACGGCGGCGATCAGCAGTGCCGCCGCGAGGACCAGCAAGCAGAGGCCGCGAATGTGCGGGTGGCGGTCGGCGAAGCGTCCGCCGAACCAGTAGCCGACCGAGAGGGCGACGAGGACGACGCCGATCGTGTTTGCCCAGACGATCGTCGAGGCACCGAAGTAGGGCGCCAGCAGGCGTGCCGCGGCGATCTCGGCGCCGAGACTGGCCGCCCCGACCACGAAGACGAGCGCCGCCAGCAGCGGCCTCGACTCAGGCTGGGTCGCGCTCGGGCTCATCGGTGGCACCGGCGATCCGCTGCTCGAGCCGCGCTCCGTGACCGGCCGCGACCGCACGCTGGGCCCGCCGCTCGTCGAGGGGGACGCCGCGGTCGTGGGCGAGGTCGAGCAGTCGCTGCTTCTCCGCCCCTTCGCGGGCGACCTCGAGGAAGACCCAGGCGAGGACGCCTAGGGCGAGAAGGGTCCCCTCGACCATCATCACAACCCCGGCGGTGCTCTGGTCGGCCACCGCGGAGATGCCCCAGTAGCGCTCCCCCGGCGCGTAGATCGGGTAGAGCACCGTTCCCGACCACATCAGCACGTTGCCGAGGATCGCGCCGGCGAAGCGGACCCCGATCACGTAGCCGACCTTCCAGGCGGCGCCGAACCACTCCGGCTTCGGCAACGGGCCGAAGACCGGCATCCACATCAGGCAGCCGAAGAAGAGGAAGGTCATGTGCTCGAACGCGTGCACGGGCGCGCCGCCATAGGCGGCTTCGTAGAGCGCCGGTATGTGCCAGAGGTAGAAGTTCAGCGCCCAGAGCGGGAAGGCGACGAGCGGATGGGCGAGGACCTGGAGCCGGTTGAAGGCGCGGATCGCGAGGATCGGCTGCAGCAGCGACTTGGTCAGCCCGAGGACCAGCAGCAGCGAGGCGACGTCGCCGATCAGCAGGTGCTCGACCATGTGACCGATCACCAGCTCCTCGGCGATGTGGCCGATCGGCGAAAAAAGCGAGATCGCGATGATCGCCAGGCCGGAGCCAAAGCAGGCCTGGCGCCAGATCGGGACCGGGCGGTTGTCCCAGGAGAGAACGGTCGCCCGGTGCCAGTAGAGGATCCCGGCGACGGTCAGCGGCAGGATCTCGATCGGGGCGAATGCCCCGGCAAAGTGGGCGAACGGCAGGCTCACGGATTCAGCGTAGCGACGCGGTTTGCGAGGGCGCCGCCCGCGCCCACTGCTAGCTTGGCGGCGCTGTGAGTGCTGAGGAGAATCACCGCTTTCCGCCGATCGGCAGCTACGGGTTCCTCTCCGACTGCCACACCAGCGCCCTGGTCTCCTACGACGGCGCGGTCGAGTGGCTCTGCCTGCCCCGCTTCGACTCGCCGAGCGCCTTCGCGGCCCTGCTCGACCGCGACGCCGGCCACTTCAAGGTCGCCCCCCGTGGGGTCGTCGTTCCGCTCAGCCGCCGCTACAAGCCCGGGACCCTGGTGATCGAGACGACCTGGGTGACCGACACCGGCTGGGTTGTGATCCACGACGTGCTGACGATCGCCGAGTGGGCGAGCGCCGGGGGCGAGCGCGGCCGGCCCGACACCGAACACGAGTCCGATCACTCCCTGCTGCGAACGATGACCTGCGTCGACGGCGAGGTCGAGATGGAGATGGAGTGCCTGCCGAGCTTCGCCTACGGGGCCGAGCCGGCGAGCTGGAGAGGCGGTGAGCTGGGCGAAGCGGTGGCGCAAGCGAGCGACGGCACGGAGCTCCTGCTGACCAGTGACATGGAGCTCGCGCTCGAGGGCGGTGTCGCCCGGGGAACCATGAAGCTGCGCGAGAACGAGACCGGCTTCTGCGCGCTGACCTGGGGCAACGAAGACCTGGGCGGCCCGCGCAGCGCGCCGGAGGCGCTGGAGAGGCTCGACTCGACCGAAGAGTTCTGGCGGGAGTGGCTGCGCGACGGCGACTTCCCCGACCATCCCTGGCGCACCCATCTGCAGCGCTCGGCCCTGGTCCTGAAGGGTCTCACCTATACGCCCACCGGCGCGATCCTCGCGGCGCCCACGACATCCCTGCCCGAGACCCCTGGCGGCGAACGCAACTGGGACTATCGCTACAGCTGGATCCGCGACTCGACCTTCAGCCTCTGGGCCCTGCACACGCTCGGCTTCGACCAGGAGGCGCGCGACTTCATGCGCTTCATCGTCAACGTCTGCCGCGAATGCCCCGACCTGCAGATCATGTATGGGATCGGCGGCGAGAAGGACCTGACCGAGAGCACGCTCGACCATCTCAGCGGCTACGGCGGGGCGAAGCCGGTGCGGATCGGCAACGGGGCCTTCGACCAGCGCCAGAACGACGTCTGGGGCGCCCTGCTCGACTCGATCTACCTGCACGAGAAGGCCCTGCGCGGAACCGGGACGCCGGCCGACCGCCAGCTGATCCGCCACCAGGTCGAAGCGGCGATCGAGGCCTGGCCGAACCCCGACCAGGGGATCTGGGAGTCGCGCGGCGAGCCCCAGCACTACGTCTCCTCGAAGCTGATGATCTGGGTCGCGGTCGACCGCGGCGCCCGCCTCGCCCGCAGCCTCGGCTTCGAGGAGGTCGCCGAGGAGTGGGAACGGACCGCCGATGAGTTCAAGGCGGAGATCCTCGAGCGGGGGGTGCGCGACGGGGTCTTCCGCCAGCACTACGACACCGACGCCCTCGACGCCTCGATCCTGCTGTTGCCGCTGCTCCGCTTCCTCCCGCCCGACGACCCGCGGGTCCGCGCCACGGTCGAGGCCGTCGCTGAGGACCTGACCGAGCACGGCCTCGTCCTGCGCTACAAGGTGCAGGAGACCGACGACGGCCTCAGCGGCGAGGAGGGCACCTTCCTGATCTGCTCGTTCTGGCTCGTCTCGGCGCTATCGGAGATCGGCGAGCCGGCCCGTGCCCGGACGCTCTGCGAACGCCTGCTGGAGTCCTCTGGCTGGCTCGACCTCTACGCCGAGGAGCTCGACGCCCGCAGCGGGCAGCATCTCGGCAACTTCCCCCAGGCCTTCACCCACCTGGCCCTGATCAACGCCGTGTCGCACGTGATCGCGGATGAGCAGCGCGAGGACGGCGGGACGACGGCGGTGTTCACGGAGATGGGTGGGGTTCGGGAGGACGCCTGAGGTTGTTGGGGTTGGGAGATGGGACCCCCTCCTCAAAACGCTCGGCGGGAGCCTCGCTTGAGTGTTTTGGGGAGGGGGTCCCATCTCCCCACGACAGCACACGGGCTTCCAAAAAGCCACAATCCGAGGCCGCCGGCTCAGCCTGAAGCGAATGAGCTTGGGGCCTTTGGCACCGGTTCGCGGCTCCGGCGTTTCCGGGAGACGTGTCGAGAGGAGTCTGGCCGCCCTTCAGGCGAATGTCGCGAAGCGGCGGAAATGCAATCCCGCGTCTGGTGTGGCGACTTATCCGTCCATTTCACGGATAAGTCGCCACACCCATCATTTTTCCGGCGATTGCGCGGTCGCAGGCCGCACTCCTGGTTGCACCGCGCTTACGCGCGGTGCTCAATTCGACTGGAGGACGGCCAGGCTTCCCTTCCCCTTCCTCCCAACTCCGATCGTCACAGACAAAGATATGGCAGACAATAGATTTCGTTTGCCCTATTATCGGCGCCTATGAAGACAACACGCTCCGACGCAAATGACCTGTTCATCGCCCTCGCCCATCCCCTGCGCAGACAGATCCTGCGCGCGGCGCTCGCCGACGACAGCGAGATCAGCCCGCGGGAGCTCGCCTTGAACCTGGACCAGCCGCTCTCCAGACTGAGCTACCACGTCAGGGTGCTGTCCGGCTGCGGCGCACTGGAACTGGTGCGAACCAAGCAGGTCCGGGGCTCGACCCAGCACTTCTACCGCTCGGTCCTCGATGCGCCGTGGGCGAAGCTGGCGCTCGAGACACACGAGGGCTCACCCGGGGACAGCAAGGCCTGAGGGGGGAGAGTCTTCCCCGCCGGCGCCCTTATGTAGCAACGCCGTGGACGAGAGGGAGAACATCCGCAGCACCGCGGGGGAGGACGCGGCGACGGAGTCGGCCGTCCTGCAACTCGTACTTGCCCTTCACCCCACCGTGCTCAGCCTCGAGGAGCTCGTGCGCGAACTGGGTGACGAGCGCGACGCGGTCGACCGTGCCGTGGCGGACCTCGCCGGCGCCGGGCTGCTCCATCGCAAGGAGTCTTTCGTCGCACCGACCCGGGCCGCGCTGCGCTTCGACGAGCTGATGGAGAGGTGATGCGCATGGGCCCGACCGGTCTCGGCCACGAAATAAGCCGGGCCCATGCACCTTGACTCGAGCTCCCGGCCACAGAGAGCTCTGTGACAAGCTTTCCCTCACGCTACACGCCGGTTTTTAAATGTCAAGAGCCCAGAACATTTAGCCTCCGGCGTGCCTTTGCGGCAACCCATCTGAGTCGTGAAATGCCTCGGTACCATGGACCCGCTTGCGCAGGGTCCTTCTCATCGTCGGCGTCCTCGCCGCCTGCCTCTTCGGCACCGGCAGCGATGCCTCGACTCGCGGGCCGATCGTCATCCACGGCGCCGCCTCCGGGTCCCATCTGCTGCTGACGGTGCGCGGCTCGCAACTTCTCATCGAAGGGCACATGGCCCGGGCCCGCCCGGTCGGCTGTCGCTTCACCCGGGGCCACAGTGACGCCACCTGCCCGCTGGGGAGAGCATCGACAATCGTGGTCGAGATGGGCCCGAGCGGCGACAAGGTGGAGATCCTGGACCCTCTCCCGATACCGCTGACCGCCTATCTCGGCGCCGGCTCGGACAAGCTGATCGGCAACGCCGAGCCCGACACCTGCTACCCGCAGGGGACGCGCCGCAACCGCTGCATCGGCGGTGCCGGTGACGACGTCTGCATCTCCGCGCCCATCAACACCGACTGCGTGGGGGACGCCGGCGACGACTACTGCCGGGTGCGCGATGGCAGCGACGGCTGCTGGGGCGGACCGGGACGCGACATCTGCGTCATGGGTGCCGGGCACGACGGCTGCCACGGCGAAGGCGGTGCCGATCGCCTCTACGGCGGCCCGGCCAGCGACCAGCTCTACGGCGGCAGCGGGCACGACTACTGCGACGGCGGCCCCGGAGTCGGCTACTCACACACCTGCGAGACCGGCCCCGGTCACTGAGTCGCCGATTGGGAGAGGGGACGGCGGGTGCCCCTCCCCAAAACACTCAAGCGAGGCTCCAGCCGAGCGGGTTGGGGAGGGGCACCCGCCACCCCGCCCCACCGTCCTCTAGCGTCTCCGTAGATGACCGTCATCGACGAGCTACTAGCCAACAACCAGGAATTCGCTTCCTCCCTCTCCCCCCAGCACCTCGACGTCCGCCCGAGCAGGCAGCTGGCGATCGTCACCTGCATGGATTCGCGGCTGGACGTGTTCTCCGCCCTCGGCCTGCGCGACGGCGAGGCGCACGTGCTGCGCAACGCCGGCGGCGTCGTCAGCGACGACGTGATCCGCTCGCTAGCGGTCTCCCAGCGCCGCCTGGGCACGCGCGAGGTGATGCTGATCCACCACACCGACTGCGGCATGCAGCAGATCACCGACGACGGCTTTCGCGCCGAGCTGCAGGAGGCGACCGGCCTCGCTCCGGGCTTCGCGATCGAGTCGTTCACCGACGTCGAGGCGAACGTCCGCCAGTCGGTCCAGCGGGTTCGCCTCTCCCCCTTCCTGCTTCACCGAGACCTCGTGCGCGGCTTCGTCTACAACGTCGACGACCACCGCCTGCGCGAGGTTCAAGTCGGCTGACGGGCGCGGGACCGGCGCTACCCGCCGACCCGGTAGGCGACGATTTTCGCCACCTGCCCGGCACCGGCCGCCACACCGGCCGGTGCGACCAAGGTGTCGCCGTCGACCGACACGCCGGAGTTACTCCCGGCGGGGAGCTTTTCGCGCCAGACCACCTGGCCGGAGTCGGCCGTGAACGCCGACACCGTGCCTTCGTAGGTGGTGACGAAGACGAGGTCGTTGACCACCGTAGTGGCGCCGAATGCGGCGCTGCCCAGTTCTTCGGACCACTTGACCTTGCCCGTGGCCGCATCGAGGGCGACGATTTCGCCCGTGATCGGGCCCGGTTCCTGTTTTTCGGTGCCGGAGACGAGTTCCTGCGGGTTGTTGACCACCGGGACGAACACAGTGGAGCCGTCGGTCGACATCGGGGCGATCACACCGCCGAGCGTACCCGGGTAGACCGTTACCGGCGTCTTCAGCTTCGACGTCTCACCCCGCATCGCGAGCAGCCCGTCGTCGTCGTGGCCGTTGTGTTTTCCGACCTTCCGTTGCCAGATCACCTTGCCCGTTTCACGGTCCGCGGCGAGCACTATCCCGGACTTGCCGGCGGCCACCACGGCCTGCTTGCCGCCGACCTTCATCACGATCGGCGGGCCCTGGAAGTCCCAGTCGTAGATGTCGTGTGGCGTCACCTGGTGGTACCAGTCCATCTTGCCGGTCTTTGCGTCGAGCTTGATCAGCGAGTTGGTATAGAGGTTGGGGCCCGGCCTGCTCGAGCCGTAGGGGAACTTGGGGGCGCCGGGGAACGGCGCCGGGTTGCCGGTGCCGAAGTACATCCCACCCTTCTCGTCGAAGGCGGGCGGGTACCACACGCCGCCGCCGGAATTGACGCTTGGGTTACCCCAAAGGTCTTTGGGCACAGTGTCAAAATGCCACAGTTTCTTGCCGGTCTTCGCATCCAGCGCCCAGAGGATCCCGACGCCGCCCCCCTGGTAGGACTCGGTGGCGTTGACGGGGACGGTCGAGACGTAGACCATCCCGTCCCGGTAGCCGGGAGCCATGTCGATGCCCTCGTGTTCGTTGCGCGGCAGAATGGTCGACCAGAGCTGCTTGCCGGTCTTCTGGTCGAGGGCGAAGGCTTCGGTCGGCGTCGTTCCGAACACGCTGCCGTCCGCGACGACGACACCGTTGGGCCCGTAGGAAGCCTGTTCGTAGGACCGCGTCCAGAGCACCTCGCCGGTGTCGAGGCTGAGGGCCTGCACGTTGGAGGCGAGGTCCTGGGAGTAGATGACCCCCTTGTCGATCACCGGGGTCGAGGCGTAGCTCCCAAAGGCGCTGACGCCCGGAATCGGGGCGGTCCAGGCCTGGGCGAGGCTGGTCACGTTGGAGCTGTCGATCGTCCCCTGTGCCTGCCGGGTGTTGGCCGCGTCGATGCCCGGGAATCCCGAGCCGGTGAGGTTCGCTTCTTCGCCGCCTCCACCGTCGGAAGACGAACCGCAACCGGCGAGCGCAAGGGCCGCGATCGCGGCTGCAAGCAGCGCGAATCCCCTGGTTTTCGCCGCATTCGGCGCCCCCCGCCAACCAATCATGGCGCGACCCTATGCGACCGGTTTGTGAGTGTCAAGTATTTCCCCCGAACCGGAGCTATGGACACCGGAAAGGAGGGGCTGCAGGACGCGGTTGGAGAGCAGTCCCAGCGCTCCCAGGTTGGCGAAGCCCGGGCCCTGACTCAACCCCGCCAAACCGGGAATGTGAAGGCACGGCTGCATTCCCCGCAGCTCGAGGAAGCGCCCGATCGGCACCTCGGAGCCAGCCGGCCGGCCCCAGAGCCCGCCCACCCGGCGCTCTATCTCCTCCCGTGTCGCGGCCGGGAAGAGCGTACGCAGCTGGGCGAGCAGGTCGAAGCCCGTGCAATTGGCGACGTAGTCGTGCTCGCTTTGGAAAACGCCTTCGGGAGACTCGCACTCGAGGCTCACCCCTTCTCCGTTCGCGGCCTCGCCGACATCGGTCACCCGGCCCAGGGCGAACTCGACTCGGTCGTCGTAGGCGATCTTCCCCAGGCTGGGCGGGTCGAAGACGCCGCGGTCGGAGTGCTTGACGAAGTCGCGTCGGGTCTGCAGGTCGAGCGACTCCCACTCGACCACGTCGGGATTCGAGAAGACGCGGTTCTCGAGGACGCTCTCGCCGCGGCTCATCGGCAATAGCGGCGTGTAGACCGTGAAGCTGCAGTCGGGCCGCAGCTCGCGCAGGAACATCGTCGCGCTCAGCGCGCTCTCCCCGCCGCCGACGATCGCGACGTCGCAGCGCTCCCCCTCCGGGATGCGGGCGAACTCCTCACGCTTGCTGTCGCAGTGGAAGACGCGGTCGACCACGGCGGGCTCGTGCGGAAAGGCGCGGTGGATGCCGGGACCGGTGAGGACCAGGGCGCGACTGGTGTGGCGCGAGGTGCCACCGTCCTCTTCGGCTTCCACCACCCAGCGCTCGCCCCCCTCGTCGAGCGCCACCTGGGAGACCCGGGCGCGCAGGTGCTCGATTCCCTCGGTCGCGCGTGAGAGCACCCAGGACAGGTACTCGCCGTAGTCGCGGTGGCGCACCTGGGGGGAGCCGGCGTCGACCCAGCGGGCGTAGCGGCGCGTAGCGATCATGTGCTGCTGCCAGGTGAACTGGGCCATCGCCGCGTCTATCGCCTCACCGGCCTCGCCGAACTCCACGTGACTGCGGTAGGGGAAGCCGACGTCCTTGATCGGGGTCACGGCCAGCGGCTCCTCGCCCGAGGTCATCCCGTTGCGCCCCTTCCAGGATGCGGCGACCTCGGTCCCCTCGATCACCTTGACCGAGAGCCGGGCCAGCCCCAGCGTGTTGGCCACGTGGACCTTGGTCGCGATCCCGGCTGCCTTGGCGCCGGCGCCGACGATGATCAGGTCGTGGTCGGCGCTCATGCGTAGACGGGGGTCCGGGGCCTGGCGACGACGAGGCCGTGCTGGGCCGGGCTGAAGGCGATGGCGGCGCGGGAGATCCGCTCCGAGCCGGTGTCGACCGGTTCCAGCTCGACTTCCTCGAGCACGGTGCGAACCACGCGCTTCATCTCCTGTTCGGCGTAGCTGGCGGCGAGGCAGCGCCGGGCGCCGCCGCCGAAGGGAATCCAGGTCGGCACGGCAGCGCGCCGCTCGAGGAATCGCTCGGGGACGAAGCTGCCCGGGTCCTCGTAGATCTCCGCGCTGTTGTGGACCAGGTAGACGCAGGGGGCCACCAGCGTTTCCGCGGGGAGGTCGTAGCCGCCCAGGGTCGCCGGCCGCAGCAGGCGTCGCACGACGACCGAGACCGGTGGGCGCAGGCGCAGGGTCTCCTTGATCACCGCGTCCAGGTAGGCATCCCCCTCGCCGGCGAGCAATTCCTGCTGCAGGCGTTCCAGCTTCTCGGGGTGACGCAGCAGCCGCTCGAAGACCCAGGCGAGCGAGCTCGATGTGGGGCCGTCGGTGAGCAGGGTGAGCAGTTCGTCGCGCAGCTCCTTCTCGCTCAGCGGGGAGCCGTCCTCGTTGCGCGCCTCGATCAGGATCGAGACCGCGTCCTTGCGACCGTTCTCGCCTTCGGCGCGCCGGCGCCGAACCTCGGCCAGCACCTCCTTCTCGACCGGATCCATCGCCTGCCGCCAGCCGCGGCTGCGTTCGAGCCAACCCGGGCCGAAGAGGGCGAGCTTGCGCAGGCGACCTTCGTCGTTGACCGCGTCAGTCAGGTTCGTGAGCAGGACCCGCAGGCGGTCCAGGCGACCCTGGTCGTCGCCGAAGACGGCCCGCATCACGACCTCCTGCGTGAGCGCCTGCATGCGCGGCCAGAGCCTGAACGGCTCGCCGACCGGCCAGGCGCGCACTTCGCGCCGGGCCAACTCGGTCATCACCTCGGCGTCCTCCCGCATGCGATCGCCGTGGAAGCGGGGAAGCATCATCTTGCGGCGGGCCATGTGCTCCGGCTCCTCGCTCAACATCACCGAGTGCGCCCCCAGCACCGGCCTCAGGGCGAGGTTCGGCACCCCCACCCCGAGATCGTCGGTGTCGGCAGAGAAGACCCGTTTGACGTCCTCGGGGTCGGAGAGGAGGACCCAGGTACCGAGGTGGCGGAGGCGCAGCGTGAACGTGGGGCCGTAGCGCGCCCGGCACCGCTCGAGGAAGGGCAGGGGCTCACGCGACCAGCGCCTCGACTGCAGCAGCCTCGGCGTGCGGGGGCCGGGCGGCAGCCCGCTCACGCCTCGCTCCCCTCCATCAGCTCGTCCTCGAGCTTGCAGGTCGCTCCGATCAGCAGCTCGAAGAGATCGCCGGTGAAGTCGGCCGGCAGGTTGGCATCGGCGCCACGTGCCAGGTAGCGCGAGCGCACCTCCTCCACCCGCGCCGGCTGCATCATCGGGATCCCGTGCTCGCTCTTGTAGCGGGCGACTTCGCGGCAGATCTGGAAGCGCTCGCCGAGCAGGCGGGCGATCTCCTCGTCGATCGGGTCGAGCCGCGCGCGGAACCGTCCAAGACCGTTGTCGCTCACGCGGGCGCTCCCAGCAGACCGGTGGCGAAGGCGTGGCTGCAGGTGGCGAGGGTGTCGAGCGCGTAGCCGCCCTCCTGGATCACGCAGACGGGAAGCCCCGAGGCGGCGAGCAGGCCGCCGATCTCGGTGAAGATCTCGGGTGAGAAGCCCCAGGAGCCGTGCGGGTCGCCGGCGACGATGTCGTAGCCGAGCGAGACGACGATCGCCCGGGAGGAGCCGGCGAGCGCGTCGATCGACGCCGCCAGCGCCTCGAGGTACTCGGCGGCGTCGGGGCTGCCCTCGAACTCGACCACGTGTTCGCGCTCGCTGCTCGGCGTCACCGTCAGCTCGGCGACGTTGGTCACCGGTGAGGCGTGCAGGGAGTACAGGCTCGCGTCGGTCATTGTCTCGACGATCGCCGCAGTGCCGTTCGGGTAGTGCAGGTCGATGTCGAGGATGCCGACCGGGCTGACGCCGCGGTCTCGCAGTGCCTGAACAGCGGCCGCGGCGGTGTTGAGATAGCAGTAGCCGGCGAACCAGGCCGGGCCGGCATGGTGGCCCGGCGGCCGGCAGAGGGCGTAGGTGAAGCGGGAGCCTTCGGCGAGCCGCTCGGCCGCGGTGATCGCCGTGCGCACCCCCTCGCGCGCCGCGCTGACCAGGCCGGAGCTGACCGGGATGTCGGGCGGCAGCCCTGGAGGGGTCAGCTCGGGCATCACCACCGGCTCCTCGGAGACCTCCCCCAGCGCCTCGAGGTACTCGGGGTCGTGCAGCACGCTGAGCGTCTGCTCGACGTCTTCGCCGTCGGCATCTGCCTCAACCGAGCGCACGCCCGTATGGCGGAGCAGGCCGCTGCGCAGCTCCGCCATGCGGCGGTTGTCGTCGACGCCGGGCAGGATGCGCCCGCCTTCGAGGATCCAGTGGGCGCCGTCGAGGTCGTCGTCCCCGCTGCGCTGCTCGACCATCAGCAACTCCGCGATCACAGCTTCCTCCGCATGCGCGGGCCCAGATGCTCGAAGCCGTTGGCCCGGTAGAAGGCCTCGGTGGCTCCGATCCGGGCGAAGCTCTCCCGCGGCAACCCGACCTCCAGGCGCTTTGCCCCTTCGCGGCGAGCGACGTCGCAGAAGGCCTCGACCAGGTCGCGGCCGATCGCCCTGCTGCGCCACTCGGAATGCACCCAGAGATCCTGGATCGTGCCGTAGCGGCCGGGCACGTGAATCGCGTGCTGCCAGCTGGCGGCGAGGACCCCGACGATCGTCCCTCCGTCCTCGCCCCCCGCCTCCGCCACCAACAGGGCACCCACCCCCCGATCCCTGGCAAGCTCGCGCGTCGCCTCCTCCAGCTCGGCCGCTGCGGGGCCTTTCCCGCTCAGCTCGACCAGCAGCTCGGCCACGGCGGCGGCGACTGCCGGGGCGTCCTGAGCCGAGGCCTCGCGCACGCGCCAACCGGCGCCGGCGCCGTGCGCGGTCTCGGCCTCGGTGGGAGTCGCCCCGTCCATGCGACTCAGACCGCCCCGGCCGGCGTCCCCGCCGGCTCCAGCTCGACGCTCCAGGCGTCGGGCGAGTCGCTTCCGGTCACCGTGCGGGCGATCGCCGCCATCGGCGCCCGCGCCTTGAGCAGAATCTCGTCGAACTCGTCCTCGGGATCGGACTGCATCACGATCGCGCCACCGGCGCCGATCGTCGTGCGGCCCTCGCGCAGGACGATCGTGCGGATCACGATGCTGAGGTCCATCACACCGTCGAGGCCGAAGTACCCGATCGCGCCCGAGTAGACGCCACGCGCCTCGGCCTCGATGTCGTCGATGATCTCCATCGTCCGCTGCTTCGGCGCCCCGGTCATCGAGCCGCCCGGGAAGCAGGCTCGTGCGCATTCGGCGGCGCTGCGGTCCGCCGAGAGCGTGCCCTCGATCGTCGAGATCAGCTGGTGGACCGTCGCGTAGTCCTCGACGACCATCAGCTCGGGGACGGCGACGCTGCCAACCTCGCAGACGATCCCCAAATCGTTGCGCAGCAGGTCGACGATCATCAGGTGCTCGGCGTAGGTCTTTTCGTCGTTGGTCAGCTCGGCCTTCAGCGCCGCGTCCTGCTCGGCGTCGGTCGAGCGCGAGGTGGTTCCCTTGATCGGCCGCGCCTCGACCCGGCGCTCGCGGTCGACCGAGAGGAAGCGCTCGGGCGAGGAGCTGACCACCGCGACCTCTCCGAGCTTCAAGTAGGCGGCGAAGGGCGCTGGGTTGCTGCGGCGCAGGTTGCGGTAGAGGTCGAAGGGGTCTGGGCTCGCGTCGGTCGAGATCTGATCGGTGAGGCAGACCTCGTAGGACTCGCCCGCCGCGAGTTCGGCCTGGCAGCGGGCGATGTCGGCGAGGTAGCGCTCGCGGCCGCGGCCACAGGCGAAGCTGACGCTGGACGCGCTCGGCTCGCCGAAGGTCTCTTCGGGGTCGGGTCGATTGGCCTCGCCCAAGGCCTCGTGCACGGCGGCCTCCGCCTCGTCGAGCCAGCCCTCGGCCTCCGCCTCGTCGTCGCGGCAGAGTGCCATCAGGTGGGTGCGGTGGCGGACGTGGTCGACGGCGATCAGGCGGTTGGCCAGCATCAGCACCGCGTCGGGCACGTCGGAGCGGTGCTCGTTGGTAGCGCCGCAGTCGGCCTTCAGCTCGTAGCCGAGGTAGCCGACGAACCCGCCCAACAGGCCGGGCGCCTGACCCGGCGGCGTCTCGATCGTGCGCTTGGTGATCTCGCGGTCGAGCACGTCGAAGATCGAGCCGCGCTCGAGCGCGGTCGTCCCGGCGCCGTGGACCTTCACCGCACCGGACTCGACCTCGTACTCGAGCACGCAGCGGTCTTCGCCGGCGCTGGTGCCGAGGTAGGAGCTCTGCGCCAGCCGCGTCGGCGCGTCGGCGCTGTCGAGCCAGAAGGCGTGCTCCTCGTCCGCGAAGAGCGCTTCGAAGAGGGCCTCGGTCGAGGGCTCGCCCGGGATCGCTCGCATCAGCAGCTTCGTGTCGGACGCGACCGTCTCGCGCGCGGTCGCGCTGCGCGAGGGCGCCGCCGGGCGGCGCGGCGTGCCCGTTCTCGGCACCTTGCGGCGCTCGGCGAGGGTGTAGAAGTTGCGGACCAGGGTGGCGCCGTGATCGGTGGCGATCGACTCGGGGTGGAACTGCACGCCCCACATCGGCCGGCCGCGGTGTTCGATCCCCATCACCACGCCGTCGTCGGCCCAGGCGCAGACGTTGCCGTCGGTGTTCATGCCGGTGATCGCGAGCGAGTGGTAGCGAACGACCGGGAACCCCTGCGGGATGTCCTGGAAGAGCCCGCTGCCTTCGTGGAAGATGCGGCTGAGGCGGCCGTGCATCGCCTCCGGAGCGCTCTTGACGTCGCCGTCGAGCATCTTGCCCAGCCCCTGGTGACCGAGGCAGATGCCCAGAACCGGGATCTCGCTGTAGCGGAGGATGTCGTCGCAGACGCAGAAGTCGTGCCAGCGGCGCGGCGTCCCCGGCCCGGGCGAGAGCACGATCGCGTCGAAGTCCCAGCGCGAGAGGGCCCGCCAGGAGACCGCGTCGTTGTCGACCACGATCGGCTCCTCGCCGGAGACCCCGGCCAGCAGGTGGAAGACGTTGTACGTGTAGGAGTCGTGGTTGTCGACGAGCAGCGTCCTCATCGGGTCGCCTCCAGGCCGAGGCTGCGGGCACTTCGGTCGAGGACGGTCTGGATCGTCCGTTCGACGTGCGGCGCCCGCTCGCGCTCCAGGTACCAGCGCGAGAGATGGGAGGAGAAGCGCGCCAGCTGCATCACGTCGAGCTTCTCCACCGCCTGGCGTAGGTGGCGCCGGTGCATCTCCGACTGCACGACCGCGAAGCGGTATTCGGGGTCCTGGGCCGGCTCGCCGCGGCTCGCGCCGTTGGCGCCGGCGTCGCCGTTGCGGGTCTGAGCCCGCGCCAGGTCCCAGCCGAGGCTCTGGTCGGCCTCGAGCAACTTGCCCGGCTCGAAGTCGACGCGTTTGCCGGTCGGGTGCATGAGGAAGAAGCCGAGGGCGACCTGGGGAGCGATCCGCTCAGGCGCGGGATGGCGGCGGCGAACCTCGGCCCGGGCCGCCTCGGCCTCGAGCTCCGTGTCGATCCACTCGGCCAGGTCGTCGATCAGGACCGCGTCCTTCTTGCTCGAGGCGATCGTCTGCCGCTCTTTGGAAACCATCTCGTGGAAGACGTCGTGCTTGGGGTGGATCGTGCCGTTGCCACCTCCGGCTGCGGCCAGTTCGGCCATCAGCTTGCGGCGGCAGGTGACGTGGGCGACCCACTCGGCGCCGCAGATCTGGATCGAGGTCATCTCCTCATCAAGGCCTGGCGCCGCCGTCCAGTAGGCGAGTGCACGCATGTGCTGGGTCGGCAGCCCGTCGGCGCGCAGCAGCGCCATCTCGTCGAGCTCCTTGCGCCCGGTGGCGTAGATCACCGCGCCGTCGGGACAACGGTGGAGCATCCCCTCGCGCAACCCGAGCTCGGTCAGCTCGCCGACCTCGGGCAGGAAGTCGGACTCGAAGAAGACCCGGTCGAAGGCGATGCCGAGCCGGGCCAGGGTCTTGCGCTGGCCCGAGATGACCCAGGCGCGCGTCTTCGACCAGAGCTCGATCGCCTGCTGGTCGCCGTCGAGGACGCGCTGCAGGAGCTGGTCGGCGCTGTCGTTTTGGAGATCGAGCTCGCGCGCCAGCGAGTCTTCGGGATCGCCGTCGCCGCTCCCCGCGCGCCCGGACTTGACGTAGTCGGCGTAGCAGTAGCCGACGAAGTGGTCGCTCTTCTGGCCGCCTTCGGGCCAGGACTGGTTATGGCGGCCGCTCTGGACAACCCCAGCCATCGCCTCGCCCATGCTGCGACCGACGTCGCAGATGATGCTGCGCCGCTCGACCTTGGCGCCGGCCTCTTCGAGCGCACCGCCCAGCGCGTTGCCGAGGGCGAGGTTGCGCAGATGGCCGATGTGCAGTGCCTTGGTCGAGTTGGCGTCCCAGAAGTTGAGCGCGTAGCGCCGTCCGCCCGCGATCTCGGCGAGCGGCGACCCGGGGTCCTCGCCGGCCTCCAGCGCGGTGCCGGCGCGCTCGATCCAGCCGCTGTCGAGGCGCGCCCAGACCCCCTTGCCGTTGCGGGTCAGCTCGTCGACCCAGGGCTCGGCCTCGAAGCGCTCGAGATCCGAAAGCGAGTCGGAGTCCTCCTGCCAGCCACGGACCCGCGGCACCAGCATCAGGTCGAACCGCTCGTCGGGCTCATACGGAGACCGCGGCGCCCACCTCGCCGACGGCGCGCCTTCCTCGGCCGCGATGTCGTCGAAATAGTCGAAGAGATTGTTTGACATAGCTAGTTACGGGTAGACATCCCGTGGCAATGCACCAGCCGGGGCTCGAACCCGGATCTCCGGCTTTTAAGGCCGGCCCTTTCACCGATTAAGGCACTGGTGCGCTATGTGGGCTCCTCCCTATGAGCCCTCTCCTCTGACTGCTCCAGATATTTTGCGCATCCTAGCATCTAGGTGCGTACCGAAGTGGACCTATACCCGAACCCGAACTCTGCGAACCTGCCGCCCGATGCCGGCAGACCCCCACGCACCGCTGGTCGCCGGTGCCGGCCAGCACAGCCGGCGCCCGGGCGAGCGGGAGATGTCTCCCCTGGAGCTGATCGTGCGAACAGCACGGATCGCGAGCGAGTCGCCCGGCACGGGACGTCTGCTCGAGCGCGCCGAGTCTGTGCGGATCGTCGACTGCCTCTCCTGGCCGGTGCCCGACCCCGGCGCGCTCGTGGCCGAGGTCTTGGGCGTGCGGCCGGCAGAGACCGTTCGCACGCTGACCAGCGGCACCGGGCCGCTCGACCTGCTGGCCGATGCATGCGGGGAGATACAGGCGGGCCGCCTCGACGTGGCGCTAATCGCCGGGGCCGAGGCGATCGTGCCGCTCATGCGCGCGACGCGCGAGGGGCGCCCGACCGGCTGGCCCGAGCAGTCACCGGGCGCATCGCCGACGCGCCTGCTCGGCAGCGACCGGGCGGCGAGCCACGAGGCCGAGACGGCGGCCGGCCTGCTGGCGCCGATCCACTACTACCCGTGGTTCGAGAACGCCGTGCGAGCCGCCGCCGGGCGAACCCCTGACGAGCACCGGGAGTGGCTAGGGCAGCTCTGGCGCAGGTTTGCCGAGGTGGCCGAGTCGAATCCCGAGGCATGGACGCGAGAGGCGCCGCCGGCACGGGGCATCGCCACAGCCGGGGAAGACAACAGGATGGTCGCCTTCCCCTACTCGAAGCTGATGACGGCGAACATCCAGGTCGACCAGGGCGCGGCGCTGCTGCTCTGCAGCGCCCGCGCAGCGGAGGAGGCGGGGATCGCCGCCGAGGACCGGATGTTCGTCCACGCGAGCGCCGCCGCGCACGACCACTGGTTCGCGGCCTCACGCCGGGACCTGCACCGTTCGCCGGCGATCGCCGCCTGCGCCCGCGCCTCGCTGGGCCACGCGGGCATCGGAGTCGACGAGATCGCCCACCTCGACCTCTACTCGTGCTTCCCCTCTGCCGTGCAGATCGCCGCCGGTGAGCTCGGGGTCGACCTGGCGACCGATTCCCGCCCGCCGACCGTGACCGGGGGGCTGAGCTTTGCCGGGGGGCCGGGGAGCAACTACGTGACGCACTCGCTGGCGACGATGCGCGAACGCCTGCGCGAGGACCCCGACGGCTTCGGCTTCCTCACCGGCGTCGGCTGGTACATGACCAAGCACGCCAATGCGCTGCTCTCCGCGCGCCCTCCCGCCAGGCCCTACGCCCACGCCGGGCCCCAGGCGGAGGTCGACGCCTTGCCGCGTCGCGAGATCGCCGCTGCCGCCGAGATTGAGGGCCCGGTCGAGTCCTTCACCGTCACATACGAGCGCGACGGCTCGCCGTCGCGGGCGATCGCCAGCCGCCTGCGCGACGACGGCAGCCGGGTGCTGTCGAGCAGCACCGATGCCGATGCGATTCAGGCGCTGCTCGCCGGCGCGCTCGCCGGCGGAGCCCAGGCCTCCTGAAGGAACGCGGTCAGCTCCCGGGTCAGACGCTCGGGCCTCAGCCGCCACTCGAGGATTGAGTTGGCCTCGACCAGGTGCCCGTTCGGCAGCTCCTCGGCGAGCATCCCGGAGTCGCTGAAGGGGTGGAGGGGATCGCGCGGGTGGCCGACAATCAGCGCCGGCTGCTCGATCTGGATGCGCTGCTCGCGGTGCGGCGCGGTCTCGCCGAGCAACAAGCCCTCCAGGACCGCTCCCGAGGGGCCGGGGCTTTGGCGCACGAAATCGAGCCCGATGTCGATCAGGTGATGGGTGCGGGGGATCGCTGAGGTGAGGCGGGAGGTCACCTCGAACACCGGGCGGGCGAGCCGCAGGCCGAGCAGCATCGGGGCGAAGGTCGCCGCGACCCCCGGCAGGGCGTTGTCGAGCACCGGCATCTCTATGAAGAGGCCACGGACCCGCTCGGGGTCGCGAACCGCAAGCTCGAGCGCGACGTTGGCGCCGAGCGAGGTCCCACCCACCACCGCGGAGGGCTGCTCAAGGTGATCCAGCAGCCCCACCACCTGGCGGGCGAAGAGCGGCATCGAGTACAGCCGCAGGTCCTCGGGCCGGTCCGAGCGCCCATGCCCGAGCAGGTCGACGCAGACCACCCGGTTCCCCTGCCCCGCCAGCTCCGGCCCCAGCCGCTCGAACATGCGCCGGTTCATCAGCAGCCCGTGCGCGAGCACCAACAACCGCTCGCCCTCCCCGTAGAGGTCGTACTCGATCCGGTGGCCCTCGTAATGGAATTCGCCCATCGGCTAAATCTTGCCCTACGGGTCGGAGCCGCAGGCGCTCAACGCTCGGCCTGGTCGAGGTGTCAGCCGACCTTGACCGTCAGGCTGCCGCGAGCCTCAGCCGGCTGCATCGGGCTCGGGCGTTTCGTTTCGACGGGTCCGTGTAGCGAGTGGCGCGGCATGCTGGACATCTTACGCCTTTGATGCGAGGTCAATGAGCCAAAGAACAACCTCTGCGGTCAGCAGGGCGCCGGCGAATCGAAAGCGTGCCGCCAGCTGCTTCTGACCGGCCAGATTCTCGGCGTAACTGGCATGCATATGAAGGGAGAGGCCGTGAACTCCAGACGATGCGGCCAGAGAATCGCCAGGGTTACGACCGAAAGCCCGACAAAGCCGACAAGCGCCAGCCAGGTCACGGCACTCGGACCACCGTCGTTCAGCGCCTGCGCGCCGAGAAATGAGGTTGTGATTGCCGCTGCCGAGAGCAACAGACCAGCGCGGGTTCGCAAGCTGTCGATCGTGCTCTGCTGTTGAGAGAGCGCACGCACCGGAACAACGCCGCTGAATGAGCAAGGACCGCCCGAAGGCGGCCCTTGCTAGGTGCTTGGGAACGAACGCGGGAACCTCGGCCGGGTGGGACAACGCCCGGTCTCCCTTTGCTCGCCGGTGCCCGGGTTGGATTCCGCCGGGCGGCCGAAACAGTGCGGCGCCTAGCGGCCCTGCACCTCCAGTGTCCCCTGAAGCATGTGACTCGAAATTAGGACCACCTCCTTTCTCTGGTGATCCGATTGAAGCAAATCTCCCAGTCGCCGTAAGATCGACGCCTTGGCCGACGGCGCTTCACAGCCAACACAAGCGGAGAAGGCAACCCGCTTTCGCGCCCTGCACGAGGGCGAGCCCTTCGTCATGCCCAATCCCTGGGACGCCGGCTCGGCCCGGGCCCTGGAGGCGCTCGGCTTCGAGGCGCTGGCGACGACCAGCGCCGGCTTCGCCCTGACTCTGGGGCGCCGGGACGGCAACGTTACGCTCGACGAGCTGGCCGAGCACGTCGGCGAGATCGACCGAGCGACGGGCCTGCCGGTCTCCGTCGATCTCGAGAATGGGTTCGGTCCCGCCCCCGAGGACGCGGCGAACGCCATCCTCCGAGCCGCCGAAGCGGGCGCCGTGGGTGGCTCGATCGAGGACTACGACCCTGCCGGCGAGATCTACGCCTTCGACCACGCCGTGGAGCGCGTGGCCGCCGCCTGCGAGGCGGCCCGGCGCTTGGCCTTTCCCTTCATGCTGACCGCCCGGGCCGACAACTTCTTCCGCGGCAACCCCGACCTCGACGACACGATCGCCCGCCTGCAGGCGTTCGAACGGGTCGGCGCGGACGTGCTCTACGCGCCCCGCCTGAGTGAGCCGGACCAGATCCGGGCGGTGTGCGAGGCGGTGGAGAAGCCGGTCAACGTGCTCGCCCGCCCCAACTTCTCCATAGACGAGCTCGCGGACCTGGGAGCGCGTCGGATCAGCGTCGGCGGCAACCTCGCCTGGGTCGCCAGCGAGGCGATGTTCGATGCTGCGAAGCAGATTCGAGAGAGCGGCGACTTCTCGGCCCTGAAGGTCTCGCGCCACGCCGGGGAGTGGCTCGGCGACTGAGGACCCGAGGCCGGGGCTGGCAAGCCCGACCTGCGAATTCCTGCAACGCACGAAACCGCACATCCGCAGGAGATACATCCTGCCATTTGCAGGATAAACCGGAGATGACTCACCTGAGAGTACCCCTCAGTTCGCGTTCCCGGCGGATTCCTTGACCACCGATGCGGTGACCGCTTGTCTATCCCTGTCCAAAACCAGCCGGCGTAAACCGCCGAGATACGGAGAATCAAATGAGACTCATCAAGATGTTCGGCCTCGCCTCGCTGGCGGCCGTGACCGGGATGGCTTTCGTCGGCGCGACGTCGGCGTCGGCCATTACCAACACCCAGCTCTGCGATACCCACACGGGGTTAGTCTGTGGATCCCCCTCGGGTGAGCAGCACTCAAGCATCTACAAAGGCACGGTGGGGGAACTATTAGCAACAATAGATATTTTATGCTTAGGCGTCTTAATAGAAGGCAATCCCTTAGCGTTAGGGCAACCCCAGCAGATTCACAGCTTAGCCATGACGTTCTCGGGCTGCGGTACCGGCTCTGCGCACAACAACTGCACGGTGACCGTTCAGGAACAGCCCTTAATCAATCTCTTAAAAGGAGGGTTAGACCAAAGTATTGCTACAGCCACCAACGGCCGTACGCGGCTCCAGTGCTCCAACCTTGGCCTGGACTGCGTATATGACACCGAAGGCCTCGAACTCGCATTGGGCGCCGGTCACATCACCGCGAACGAAACCCCCATTACTGAATTAGGCGGGAAATTCTTCTGCCCCGACGAAGGAACCCTCGATGGGTTACTGGAATTGTTAATACACGCATATGCCCTCGAGTAAGACCTCGGGACGCGCTCTTAACCTCGATCCACCGTTTTCACCCACCAGGGTGTGATCGGTGACCTGAGATAGGTAACGGTGGCCGGGTCAGCTCACGCGGCCCGGCCACCAGGCGCGGTCGCCACAGAGGTAGGTGATCGCCGGGATCATCAGGGCGCGAACGACGAAGGTGTCGAGGAGGACGCCGAGTGCGACCGTGGCGCCGATCTGGACCAGCTCCTCCAGCGGCAGCAGGGTGAGGGTGGCGAAGGTGCCGGCGAGGATAACCCCGGCCCCGGTGATCACGCCGCCGGTGTTCTCCAGCGCGGCGAGGATGCCGTCGCGGGTGCCCAGGGTCGCCGCCTCCTCGCGGGCGCGGGTCATCAGGAAGATGTTGTAGTCGACGCCGAGGGCGACGAGGAAAATGAAGGCCAGCAGCACCAGGTTGAAGGCCATCCCGCTCACGCCGAAGATCTCGGTGAAGACGAAGGTGACGAGGCCGAGGGTCGCCGCGAAGGAGGCCACGACCGTGACGATCAGGTAGGCGGGTGCGGCGAGGGCGCGCAGCACCATGGCGAGGATCAGGCCGACGAGCAGGAGGACCACCGGGACGATCAGCTTCGTGTCGCGCGAATTGGTCTGCTCGATGTCGTAGTTCTCGGCCGGGATGCCGCCGACCAGGGCGCTCGGCGCGACCTCCTGCAGCTTCTCGCGGATTCCCTCGACCTGGTCGGCCGCTCTTGTCGAGTAGGGATTGCCGCGCAGGACGATCGCGATCGCCGCCTCGGTCGAGAGCCCGGAGGGCGGCACCGGGACCGCCAGCTTCACGGCGCCCAGCTCCTCCAGACTGCCGATCGCGTCCTCGACCTGGCCGATCCGGACCACTGCCGTCAGCGGCGACCCCAGCCCGGGCGGGAAGTGCTCTTCGAGGATCTCGGTGCCGCGGCCGGATTCGGTCGAGCGCGTTTCGCCCTGGCCGAATCCGAGCGTGCCGTGGTCGACCAGGTTGCCAAGCGAGAGGACGACGAGTCCGGCCGAGACGATCGCGACGATCGCGCGGGGGCGGCGGCGGACCAGGGCGGCGATCCGGGCCCAGCGACGGTTCCTCTCGCCCGGCTCGGCGTCGCGGCCGGGCCAGAAGACCCGCTCGCCGAACAGCGAGAGGACGGCGGGCAGCAGGGTCAGCGACGCCGCGAGCATCACGGCGATCCCGATCGCCAGCACCGGGCCGAGCCAGCGGGTGGACTCGAGGTCGGCGAGCAGCAACACCAGCATCGCCGCGATCACGGTCCCGGCGGAGGCGGCGATCGGCCGCACGCTCTGCGCCAGCGCGTCCGGCAGCGCCGCCGCGGGCGCCACCCCACGGCCGAGCTCCTCGCGGTAGCGGTGGATCAGCAGCAGCGAGTAGTCGGTGCCGGCGCCGAAGACCAGCACGAGGAGCAGGAACGTCCCCTCGGCGTTGACCACGATCGCGCCGGCCTCGATCAGGAGGTAGGCGACGCCGATCGAGATCAGGTAGGCGATGCCGACGGTGAGCAACGGCAACAGGGCCAGGACCGGCGCCCGGTAGACGACCAGCAGCAGGACGAGGACCAGGCCCAGGGTCGCGATCAGCAGCGTCTTCGCCGCGTCGTCGGCAACGTGCTCGAGGTCGGCGGCTATCCCGCCCGGCCCGGTGACGTAGGAGTGCAGGCCGGGATGCCGGTGCTTGGCGAGGTAGGCGCGGATCCTGGCGACGCCGCCGACCACCGCATTGCGTTCGTTGGCGTCGATCGCCAGCGCCACCAGCGCCGCTTCGCCGTCGCGGGAGACCGGGCCGATCCCGTGTGCGATCCGGGCCACGGCGCCCAGCGGCTTCTTCGCTTCGCCCGAGAAGGGCGCGAAGACGGGCGTTGCTCCGGCAAGGCCGAGACGGTCCAGTCCCTGACCCAGACGGCCGATCGCGTTCAGGTCAGCGGCGGTGAGCCCCCCGTTGCGCTCGAAGACGACCAGCACCGGCACGTCGTCGCCGCCCTTGAAGTCGCTCTGGAGCACGTCGAGGACCTCGGTCGACTCCGCGTTCTTCGGCAGGAAGCTGCTCTGCCCGGCCGCGGTGACGTCGCCGATATGAATCCGTCCGAGCAGCCCGGCGAGCCCCAACGCGACCCAGACGCCAACCGTGACCCAGCGTCCCCGCGGGCCGGTAGCAGCCGCAGCAAGACGAGCGACACGCACGGCGGCAGCCTAACTTCGCCAGAGGCGGCGCCCGTCGGCGATCAACGTGCGGGGATCAGCGAAGCAGCACCCGGCAGCGTTTCAGCAGCTCCTCCAAGGTTTTCGGGCGCAGGGCGCCGAGTCGCCGGCTCAAGCGCTCGTGAGAGATCGCCCGCAGCTGCTCGGGCATCGCGAAGCCCTTCTCCCTCAGTCCACCCTCTTTGGCCGGGATCGCCAGATGCAGGGCATTGCCGAAATCGGTGCGAGTGAGCGGGACGGCAAGCGAGAGGCCGAGGCCAGCCTGGTTCAGCTGATCGACTGAGACCACCACGAAGGGGCGAGGCTTTGCCTGCTCGGTCCCCCGGGTCGGATCGGGGTCGGCCCAGTAAACCTCACCCTGCTGGGGCCGAGCGTCTACCACTCGGGCGTTGGTGCGTCGAAGGCGGACTCGATCTCCCGGCTCTCCGCCCGATAGGCACTGAGGGTCTCGGGATTGCAGGCCAGCCTCTCAAACCCAGCCGCCGCCTCCGTCAGCATCGCCTCCTCGTCCGCAGCGCTTACCAGCTTCGCGACAACCTCACTAGCGGACTCGCCACGCCGCGCGGCCAATATCTTCAGCCGGTCGCGAGTCTGAGTGGGAACTCGGATCGTCGTTGTGTCTGCGGTGGCCATGTAGATAGAAAGTCTACACAACTGATCAGCCAGCAGGGCGATCAGGACTGCACTCATCAAGCAAGGTCCGGGCTCTGTTATACTGAACTATATGGTTCAGTATTCCTCCACCCTGGACAGCACCTTCTCGGCACTCTCAGATTCGACTCGCCGTGCGATCCTCGAACGGCTCGCGCTTGGCAGCGCCACGATCAGCGAACTGGCAGCGCCTGCCGGCATCTCGCTGACGGGATTGAAGAAGCACGTACGGGTACTGGAGGAAGCGGAGCTGGTCAGCACCGAGAAGCGCGGCCGGACACGGCACTGCCGGCTCGGCCCGAAGCGACTGGAGGACATCAGCCGCTGGATCGAGGAGTACCGACGCGGCTGGGAGCAGCGCTTCGACCGCGTCGAAGAGATCGTCGAGAGAAAGAGAGGAACGTCGCGATGAACGAAGAGACGAACACCCGCCACCCCACCACCGTGACCACACCGAGCGAGACCGAGGTCCGCATCGAGCGCGAGTTCGACGCCCCCCGCGAGCTCGTCTTCGAGGCCTACACCGACCCCGAGCTTCTGACCGAATGGCTCGGCCCGCGCCGGCTGACGATGACCGTGCAGGAGATGGACGTGCGCACCGGCGGCAGCTACCGCTACACGCACTCCGACGCGGACGGCAGCTACGTCTTCTTCGGCGAGTTCCGCGAGGTCGATCCCCCACGCCTGCTGGTCCAGACCTTCCAGTGGGAGGGCAACGACGCCCCGTCCTCGGTCGACCGGGTCGAATTCGAGGAGCTCGAGGGCGACCGCACCCGGATCGTCGTCACCGGCACCTTCGACTCGAAGGAGTCCCGCGACGCGATGCTGGAGGCCGGCATGGAGAAGGGCGTCCGCGAGGGCTACGAGAAGCTCGACGAGCTGCTGGCGAGGCGTCAGGGCTGAGCTCAGCCAAATCGCTTCCGGCAGCCGGGCCGTTCGGCGGGATGGCCTAGAGTCGTCGGCGCGCAGCTTCGTTGCGCTCAACCAATTGAGAGGCGGTCCCTTGGATCCTGTCGGCTATGAGCTTTGTACTCCCGAAGGTGGCAAGGGTGGTGGCGTTCGCGCCACTCGTGGCTTTGAAGCGGGTGAGACGGTGATGATCGGGGTGCTCGAAGGCGAGGTGGCGATGAACGACTCGCACGCAACCCAGGTGAGTCGCACCAAGTGGGCCCGGCACGCCGGTCTCAATCCCAAGGTCAACCACTCGTGCAGCCCGAACTGCGGCGTCGAGCTGAATGAAACGGGCGCGTGCGACTTCGTGGCCCGCGAGTCGATCTCCAAGGGCGAAGAGATCACCTTCGACTACGCGATGCGCAACTACTCGATCGAGCACTTTCCGGGCGGTTGTCTTTGCGGCGCGGATATCTGCCGAGGCTCGGTAACCGGCTGGAAGGATCTCCCCACCGAGCGAAAAGCGGCCTACGAGGGCCTGGTCGCGCCCTACCTGCTCGAGATCGATCGCGAGCTGCTGGCCGACTCGATCGCCTGAGCGTGTCGAGGGCGATGCGGTGGGAGATGAAGGGCTCGACGTCGATCTCGCCGGCGAGGCTGCGATTCGATCGGCTTCGGGACCTGGTCGCGGCCCTTGACGCCGCCGAAGGAGGAGCCGGCGACGCGGCGGCCGGTGATCAGGAAGCGTGGGACGATGTCGAGGGTCTCCCCTTGCCGGCCACGCCGGCGACGGTGCACAGGCCATGCGGGCGGCTTCGACCGCCTGGCGCATCACGGGTTCCAAGAGCTCGACGGCGACCGAACCCGGATCGTCGTCACCGGAACCTTCGACTCGAAGGAGTCGCGCGACGCGATCCTCGAGGCCAGCATGGAGAAAGGCGTTCGCGAGGGCTACGAGAAGCTCGACGAGCTGCTGACGCGACGCCGAACCCGGCGCTGAGCCCCGGGGGCGTCATCGATGAGCCATTATTTCGTCGTGAACGTTTCGTCTTCTCCGAAGCTCGTGCCTTTGACGTTGGTTGCGACCACGCGGAAGTGATATGTGGTTGCCGGTTTCAGCCCGCTGATCCCGTCATCCACTTCAACCGTGCTCATCCCCAAGCCGATATCTTCGTCGGGCGTCGGCACGCTGGTTCCGTAGGAGGTCGTGGTGCCGTATTCGAAGCGGTAGGTGGTCAAGAAGCCATTGGGATTGACGGTCCCGTGCAGGGTCGCGGTTTCTTTTGTCAGTTCATCGGCGGCTTCGGTGGTGGTTGTCGGGGGGAGAAACGTCCATTTCAGGACTTGGCTGCGGGTAGCGTCGAGAACCCAAACGTCACCCATAGAGTCGATCGCGATGCCGGTCGGATCTACGAACTTGTCTTCTTCTTCTTCTTCGCTATAACTCCCGAATTGGCCTTGGTATTCGCCGCTTGAGTTGAAGACCTGAACACGGGTGTTGTACCGGTCGACTACCCAGGCGTTGTCATCAGAGTCGATCGCGATGCTATGGGGTCCATAGAACTCCCCGTTGCCAGATCCATATGAGCCGAACTCACCCAGGTATTCGCCTGCGGAGTCAAGCTTCACCACACGGTTGTTGCCAGCGTCGACGATCCAGACGTTGTCTTCGGAATCGACCCCGATGCCGGCTGGGTATGAGAGCCATTCTTCACCTCCGCAACAGACGCTGAATTGATACGTTCCGCTGGAGTTGAACTTCTGGATGCGATGGTTGTACCAGTCAGAGATCCAGATATTTTTCGAGGAATCGATCGCGATGCTGTTCGGATATAAGAACTGCCCGTTGCCTTCGCCTTCGCTACCGAATTTGGATAGGTAAAAACCGAAGGATTCGAACTTCTGGATGCGGCTGTTATCGCGATCGGCGACCCAGATGTTTTTCGAGGAGTCGAACGCGAGGTCGGTCGGGTATAAGAGCTGTCCGTTGCCTCCGCCTTTGCTACCGAATTTGGATAGGTATTCGCCGCTGGAGTTGAACTTTTGGACGCGGTTGTTGCCCGAGTCAGTGACCCAAATGTTCCCTTCCGAATCTGCCTCGATGCCCTCCGGGTAACTGAGCTGTCCGTTGCCTGAGCCTTCACTGCCGAATGCAAACGAAAATCGGGGATCGGTTGTCGTAAACGTTCTGTCTTCCCCGAAACTCGTGCCTTCTTCGCTGGTTCCGACCAGGCGGAAATGATAGGTAGTGCCTGGAGCGAGCCCGCCGACGCCTTCGCTGACTTCGACTTCGCTCGTCCCCGAGCCGGCGATTTTGTCGGGTACTGGGATGCTGGTTCCGTAGGAGGTCGTGGTGCCGTATTCGAAGCGATATTTGGTTTCAAGTCCGTTGGGGTTGATGGCGCCTTTCAGGGTGGCGGTGCTCAAGGTAAATTCGCCGGCTCCGCCGGTCCAGACGGTGGGGAGATTGACTTTCGTCGAGAATGTCCCGTCTTTCCCGAAGCTGGAGCCTTCAGCGCTGATCGCCGCGATCCGGAAGTGGTAAGTCGTGTTGCTTTTCAGCCCGCTGATCGGCTCGCTGACTTTGACGCTGCTCGTACCGGAGCCCCCGCTTTTGTCCGGCACCGGCACGCTGGTGCCGTAGGAGGTCGTGGTGCCGTATTCGAAGCGGTAGGTGGTTGCGAACCCGTGGGGGTTGACGCTGCCGCGCAGGATTGCGGCTTTGGTGGTCACTTCTTCGCCAGATTCGGTGGTGACCCCGGGAGATTCTGCGCCTGCAGATACCGGAAGGATCGCAAAAGCCAGCAGCACGAGTCCGAAAATCAGTGCGGTCCGAAAACCGGCTAAGCCCGCTTCGAAGCACTCCTCATTTGCCGACATCGACCCTCCCTGTTAGCCCGATTACTAAGAATATTTAGGTCATCTTCTAACACAAACGGAGGCGAGGTGGGTGCGTCACGCTTCCGCCGGACTAGCCGAACGCGATCACGCTGCGGATGCCGTCCTGGGCCTCCATCAGCTCGAAGCCGCGGTTGACCTCCTCGAGGGCGATGCGGTGGGAGATGAAGGGCTCAACGTCGATCTCGCCGGCCATGGCGCGGGCGATCAGCTTCGGGACCTGGTCGCGGCCCTTGACGCCGCCGAAGGAGGAGCCGGCGACGCGGCGGCCGGTGATCAGGAGGCGCGGGACGATGTCGAGGGTCTCCCCCTTACCGGCCACCCCGGCGACGGTGCAAAGGCCCCATGCCATGCGCGCGGCTTCGACCGCCTGCCGCATCACGGCGACGTTGCCGGTCGCCTCAAAGGTGTAGTCGGCGCCGAAGCCATCGGTCATCTCGAGGATCGCCTCGACGGCGCCCTCTCCCCCTTCGATCGTGTCGGTCGCGCCCTGGCCGCGAGCCAGCTCGAGCCGCTGCGGGGAGAGGTCGACGCAGATGATGCGCTCGGCGCCCTGCAACCGGCAGCCGGCCACCGCGCCCAACCCGACCATCCCCGCCCCGAAGACGGCGCAGGTGCTGCCGGGCTGCACGGAGGCGGTGTTGATCGCGGCGCCGAGGCCGGTCGAGAGGCCGCAGGCGAAGAGGCAGGCGTGCTCGAAGGGGGCCTCAGGGTCGATCTTGGCCAGGGCGATCTCCGGCATCACCGTGTACTCGGCGAAGGTCGAGCAGCCCATGAAGTGGCGGATGCCGTCGCCGCCGCGCGAGATCCGGGTGGTGCCGTCGGGGAGGAAGCCCTTGTTCTGCTGCTCGCGGATCGCCAGGCAGAGGTTGGTCCGCGAATCGACGCAGTGGACGCACTCGCCGCACTGGGGCGAGAAGAGGGTGACGACGTGGTCGCCTGGGGCGAGGCTGGCGACATCCGCGCCGACCCGCTCGACCACACCGGCCCCCTCGTGGCCGAGCACGGTCGGCGCGTAACCAGAGGGGTCGGCACCGGAGGCCGTGTAGAGGTCGGTGTGGCAGACACCGCAGGCGACGAGGCGAACGAGAACCTCCCCCGCCTGCGGCTCGGCCAGCTCGACCTCCTGGACCGCGAGCGGCTCGCCGAACTCCTCCAGCACTGCGGCGCGCATCCTCATCCCTGATCGCCCCCCCGGTCAACCGCTCTTGAAACGGGCGGCCTCCTCGGAGCCGCCCGTGGCGTCGCCCTCGCTGTAGGAGTGGGCGCCGGCGCCGGCGAGCTTGCCGCCGTCGACGATCAGGTACTCCTCGCGGATCGGCCGCCCGTCGAACCAGCACTCGAGGATCTCGCGCGCCCCGGCCGCGTAGCGGGCCTGGGCGGAGAGGCTCGTGCCCGAGGTGTGCGGGGTCATGCCGTGGTGGGGCATCGTGCGCCAGGGGTGGTCCCTGGGGGCGGGCTGGGGAAACCAGACGTCGCCGGCGTAGCCCGCCAGCTGGCCGCTCTCGCATGCCCGCGCCACCGCGTCGCGGTCGCAGATCTTGCCGCGGGCCGTGTTGATCAGGTAGGAGCCCCGCTTCATCCTGGCGAGCATCTCGGCATCGAACAGATTCTCGGTCTCGGGATGGAGCGGAGCGTTGATCGTCACCACGTCGCAGACCTCCACCATCGAGGCCGCGTCGGGGTGGAACGTGGCGCCGAGCTCTTCCTCCACCTCGGGCGGCAGGCGGTGGCGGTCGGTGTAGTGCAGGCCGACGTCGAAGGGCGCCAGCCGCCGCAGGACGGCCGAGCCGATCCGCCCGGCGGCGACGCTGCCGACCTGCATCCCCTCCAGGTCGTAGGAGCGCGTGACGCAGTCGGCGATGTTCCAGCCGCCGTCGACCACCTGCCGGTAGGAGGGGATGTAGTTGCGGACCAGGGCCAGGATCATCATCACGACGTGCTCGGCGACGCTGATGCTGTTGGAGTAGGTCACCTCGGCGACGGTCAGTCCCCGCTCGATCGCCGCCTGCAGGTCGACGTGGTCTGAGCCGATGCCCGCGGTCAGCGCCAATTTCAGGTTCGGCGCCTTGGCGATCCGCTCGGCCGTCAGGTAGGCGGGCCAGAAGGGCTGGGAGATGACGACCTCGGCCTCGGGCAGCTCGCGCTCGAAGACCGAGTCGGGGCCATCCTTGTCGGAGGTGACGACCAGCCGGTGCCCGCGCCCCTCGAGGAACTCGCGCAGCCCCAGCTCACCGGAGACGCTGCCGACCAGCTCGCCCGGCGTGAAGCCGAGCGCCTCGGGCGTCGGCGCGCTCTGGCCGTCGAAGTAGCGCTCGATCCGTGGCACGTCGTCGCGCGCGTAGGACGGCGGGTAACCGTCGACCGGGTCGTCGTAGAGCACGCAGAGAACCGTCGCCATGCCCCCACCCTCTCACCGATCGGGCTGGGCACGCAAGTCAGCGCCCGACGTGCAGCTCGAGCGCGTGGATCTGGCTCTGGTCGAAGGAGCCGGTCTGGACGGGGCCGGCGGCGCTGATCAGGTCGCCGGGGCCCGGCAGGGGGTCGGGCCGCAGGCCCTTGCGGACGTCGATCGCGGTTAGCCCCGGTCCCGTGATCCCCTCGGGATCGACAATGACGAAGTGGGCGTCGCCGTCGCCGTCGGGATCGACCCGCTCGACGAAGACGATCCGCCCTTCGGCGGTGCGGCAGCTGGGCAGCTCCGGCGGGCAGTGCGAGGGCGCGACCGTGTCGCCGGCGCCCTCGCGACCCCCAGGACCGGATCGTTCGATCAGCGGCGGCGAGGTTTCAGGCTCCCCTTCGCCGTCCCCACAGCCCGCCGTCGCGGCCAGCGCCAGCGCGACCGCCAGCGTGGCGATGCGCGCGCACCGGCACCCGGTCATGCCCCGAGCGCTCGGCCCGAGGCGGCGACGTTGCGGCGGCTCATCACCCAGGCGAAGAGCCCTCCGGTGAAGAGCATGAAGGAGCTGTAGACCGCGGCGGGAATCGACAGCTCGGCGACGAGCGATGCGCCGACCGCAATCGCGAGCGTCGCGTTGTGGATCCCGAGCTCGAGGGCGATCGCCGTCGCCTGGCGATCGTCGAGGCGGGCCAGCTTCGAGATCCCGAAGCTGATCGCCATCGCCGCCAGGTTCAGCGCCAGGGCCGCCCCGGCCACGTCGGCGGCGTTCTCGGCGACGGTGTCGTGCTCGCTGATGATCGCGCCGACGATGACGAGGGCGAAGAGGGCAAGCGATGCGGCCCGGGCCCGTGGATAGGCCACCGCGACACGCTCGGGCCACCGCCGGCGCAGCGCCATGCCGGTCCCCACCGGGATCACCGTGATAGCGAAGACCAGGGCGACCACGCCCGGCATGCTGACCTCCCCCAGGGACCCGGCGCCGAAGTGCTCGGAGGAGAGCCCGAGAAAGAGCGGCACCGTCACCACGGAGGCGACGCTGCTGATCGCCGTCATCGTCACCGATAGCGCCGTGTCGCCCCGCGCCAGGTGCGTCAGCATGTTGGCCATCATCCCGCCCGGCGAGGCGCCCAGGAGGACCAGGCCGACGGCGAGCTCGGGCGGCAGCGCGAAGAGCTCGGCCATCACGAAGGCGAGCAGGGGCGAGATCAACGCCAGGTTGAGCATCCCGATCGCGACCCCGCGCGGGGCGACGAGCACACGGCGAAAGTCGGCCGGCGTCAGCGCCAGGCCGAGGCTGCACATGATCGCGGCGATCGCGACCGGCAGCGCGATGGAGGCCAGCAGCGGGCTGTCCATCTCAGCCCGCCACCACTACCGCTGTCTCAAAGCCCCATCGTCTTGGCGATGATTTCCCGCTGGATCTCACTGGTGCCACCGTAGATGGTGGAGACCAAGGTTGTGCGGACGTGGCGCTCCATGTCGTACTCGGTCGCGTAGCCGTAGCCGCCCATCATCTGCATCCCTTCGAGCGAGATCTTCTTCGCGGTTTCCGTCACCTTGAGCTTGGCCATCGAGGCCTCGCGGGGGAAGAGCTGGGTCGGGTTGGCATCGACGCGCGCGGCGACGTCGTAGGTGAGCAGGCGGCTGCACTCGAACTCGGTCGCGAGGTCGGCGAGCCGGTGGGAGATCGTCTGGAAGCTGCCGATCGGGCGGCCGAACTGCTTGCGCTCCTTGACGTAGACCAGCACGTCGTCCATCGCCCGCCGGGCGATGCCCAGCGACTGCGCGGCGATGATCAGCCGCTCGACGTTGAGCCCCGCCATCAGCTGCATCCAGGCCTTGCCTTCCTCGCCGAGCAGGTTCTCGGCGGGAACGTGGCAGTCGTCGAAGAAGACGTCGTTGACGATCCTCCCGCCCATCGTGTCGATGCCGCGGATCTCGACCCCCTCCGTGCCTTTGGGGATGCTCAGCATCGTCAGGCCCTCGTGCTTGGAGCCGCTGTCGTCGGTGCGGCAGACGAGCAGGATGTGGTCGGCGACGTGCGCCTCGGAGATCCACGTCTTCTGGCCGTTGATCGTGTAGCCGCCGTTCTCGCGCACCGCCTTGCAGCGCAGCGCTCCGACGTCGGAGCCGGCCTCGGGCTCGGACATCGCGATCGCCTCGACCAAGCCCTTGACGATCCCGCCGAGGATCTCCTCTTTCTGCGCGTCGGTGCCGAAGCGCTCGTAGGCGCCGGCCGTGATCGCGGTGACGGGGAAGCCGCCGATCGGGATCTGGCCGTAGGCCATCTCCTCGAGGAAGAGACAGAGGTCGACCATGCCGCCGCCCGTGCCCCCGTACTCCTCGGCGACCGCGATTCCGAGCCAGCCGAGATCGGCGATCTTGGCGTACAGCTCGTGGTTGTGGACCTCCTGCCCGCCGTTGGTGAGGGCGTCGCGCTGCTCCCGCGTCCCGCACTCGCGGGACGCGAAGTCGCGGATCGCTTCGGCGAATGCTTCCTGCTCGCTGGTGAAGGTAACTGGCATCTCGATCTCCTCCTACGCGCTCGCGACGAGTTCGGCCTGGTCGGCGTAGGTCTCGCCGCGCTCGGCCTTCTCGACCAGGGACGCCGGGGGCTCGAAGCGCTCGCCGTATTTCTCGGCCAGCTCGCGCGCCCGGGCGACGAAGCCGGCCGCGCCGCCCTCGTAGCCGTCGATGTACTGGAGCACGCCGCCGGTCCAGGCCGGGAACCCGATCCCGAAGATCGAGCCGATGTTGGCGTCGGCGACGGACTCGATGACGCCCTCGTCGATGCACTTCACGGTCTCCAGCGACTCGGCGAACATCATCCGCTCCTCGAGGTCCCTCAGCGAGATCGAGGAGGGGTCCTCGACCGCTGGGAAGGCCTCGCTCAGGCCCTTCCACAGCCCGGTGCGCTTGCCGTCCTCGCCGTACTCGTAGAACCCTTTGCCGGCGAGGCGGCCGCCGCGGTCGAACTCGTCGAGCATGCGGTCGATCACCGTGGTCGAGGGATGGTCGGCCCAGGCGCTGCCCTCGGCTTCCATTGCCTCCTGGTACGCCTTGCGAATTTTCCGCATCAGGTTGAGGTTGAGCTCGTCGGAGAGCTGCAGCACCGGCGCCGGGTAGCCCGCCTGCGAGGAGGCCTGCTCGATCGTCGGCGCGGGGATGCCCTCGGTCAGCATCGCGATCCCCTCGTTGATGAAGGTGCCGATCACGCGCGAGGTGAAGAACCCGCGCGAGTCGTTGACCACGATCGGGGTCTTGCGGATCTTCTTGGAGACGTCGAGGGCGCGGTAGAGCGTTTCCTCGCTGGTCTGCTCGCCCTTGATGATCTCCAGCAGCGGCATCTTGTCCACCGGGCTGAAGAAGTGCAGCCCGATGAAGTCGGCCGGGCGGCTGACCCCCTCAGCCAGGCCGGTGATCGGCAGGGTCGAGGTGTTGGATCCGAGCAGCGCGCCCTCAGCGAGGTGCGGCTCGATCTCGGCGAAGACCTGAGCCTTCACCGCGGGGTCCTCGAAAACCGCCTCGATCACCAGGTCGGCGCCTGCGGCGTCGGCCGGGTCGGCTGTGGGAGTGATGCGCGCGAGCAGCTCGGCGCCCTTCTCCTCGCTCATGCGACCGCGCGAGACGGCCTTCTCGACCAGCCCCTGCGAGTAGCCCTTGCCGCGCTCGGCGGCCTCGAGATCGACGTCCTTGAGCACGACCTCGATTCCGGCCTTGGCGCTGACGTAGGCGATCGCGGCGCCCATCATCCCGGCGCCGAGAACGACCATCTTGCTCGGCTCGAAGGACTCGATCTCCTCCGGCCGGTTACGGGCCCCGTTGACCTCCTGCAGATCGAAGAAGAAGGCCTGGATCATGTTCTTCGCCACCTGGCCGGTGGCGAGGTCGACGAAGTAGCGGCCCTCGATCTCGATCGCGTTGTCGAAGTCGACCTGGGCGCCCTCGACCGCCGCCGACATGATGTGGTGCGGGGCCGGGTAGTTGGCGCCCTTCAGCTGCTTGCGCAGGTTGGAGGGGAAGGCGGGCAGGGTCTGGGCCAGCTTCGGGTTGGAAGGGGTGCCGCCCGGCATCTTGTAGCCGGGGGCGTCCCAGGGCTGGACCGCCTCGGGGTTGGCTTCGATCCAGGCCTTGGCGGCCGGGACCAGGTCCTCCTGGGTGGCGACGATCTCGCCGATCAGGTCCATCTCCAGCGCCTTGTCCGGACGCAGTTCTTTCCCCTGCAGCAGCAGCTTCATCAGCGCGTCGGCGATGCCGAACATGCGCACCGAGCGGACGACGCCGCCGCCGCCCGGCAGCAGGCCGAGTTTGACCTCGGGGAAGCCGAGCTTGACCTTTGAGCCCTCGACAGCGATCCGGTGGTGGGTCGCGAGGGCGATCTCCAGGCCGCCGCCGAGGGCGGCGCCGTTGATCGCGGCGACGACCGGGACGCCGAGCGTCTCCAGCCGGCGCAGCTGGCCCTTGACCACGCGCAGCCCCTCGGCCAGTTCGGCCGCGTGCTCCGGCCGCACCTGCTTGAGGTCGTTGAGGTCGCCGCCGGCGAAGAAGGTCTTCTTCGCCGAGGTGAGGACGACACCCTTGATCTCGTCCTTCTCGGCCTCGAGCCGGTCCACAGTCGCCCCCATCGAGGCGACGTAGGCGGCGTTCATGGTGTTGGCCGACTGATTGGGGTCGTCGAGCGTGAGGACGACGATGCCGTCCTCGCCGCGCTCGTAGCGAATCGTCGTGCTCTCAGTCATCTAGATCGCCTCCACGACGGTCGCGATTCCCATGCCGCCGCCGACGCAGAGCGTCGCCAGCCCGTACTTGCCGCCGGTGCGGTGCAGCTCGTCGACCAGCGTGCCGAGGATCATCCCCCCGGTCGCGCCGAGCGGGTGGCCCATCGCGATCGCGCCGCCGTTGACATTGACCTTCTCCATGTCGAGGCCCATGTCTTTGACGAAGCGCAGGACGACCGCGGCGAAGGCCTCGTTGATCTCGACCAGGTCGAGCTGGTCGACCCCGATGCCGGCCTTGGCGAGCGCCTTCTTCGAGGCCGGCGCGGGGCCGGTCAGCATGATCGTCGGGTCGGCGCCGGAGACCGCGGTGGCGAGGATGCGCGCCTTCGGCTTCATGCCGAGGTCGGCGCCGGTCTGCTCGTTGCCGATCGCGACCAGCGAGGCGCCGTCGACGATTCCCGAGGAGTTGCCGGGAGTGTGGACGTGGTCGATCTTCTCGACCCAGTGGTACTTCTGCAGCGCCACCGCATCGAAGCCGCCCATGTCGCCCATCGCCTCGAAGGAGGGGTTGAGCTTGGCCAGCGTTTCAACGGTCGTGCCGGGGCGGATGAACTCGTCCTGCTCGAGGACCGCGTTTTCGTTCAGGTCCTTGACCGGGATCACGGCGTTGTCGAAGCGGCCCTCCTCGCGCGCCCTGGCGGCGCGCTCCTGCGAGCGGGCGGCGTAGGAGTCGACGTCGTCGCGGCTGAAGCCCTCGACCGTGGCGATCAGGTCGGCGCCGACGCCCTGGGGGATGAAGTAGGTGTCGTAGTTGGTCTCGGGGTCCATCGCCCAAGGGCCGCCGTCGGAGCCCATCGGCACCCGCGACATCGACTCGACGCCGCCGGCGAAGACCAGGTCCTCCCAGCCGGAGGCGACCTTCTGGGCGGCGATGTTGACCGCCTCGAGGCCCGAGGCGCAGAAGCGGTTGAGCTGGACGCCGGCGACGGTGTCGGGCAGGCCGGCCTTCAGCGCCGCCGTCTTGGCGATGTCGGCGCCCTGGTCGCCGACCGGCGAGACGCAGCCGAGGACGACGTCGTCGACCCGGTTGGGATCGAGCTTCTCGTTGCGGACCAGCATCTCGTGCATGAGGCCGACGACGAGGTCGACGGGCTTCGTGCTGTGCAGGGATCCGTTGACCTTGCCCTTGCCTCGCGGGGTGCGGATCGCGTCAAACACCAGCGCATCGGTACCAGCCATGTTCAAGCTCCTCTTGGTTCGAAGTCGGTTCGGTTCGGCTGCGGCGCGGCAGCATAACATTCAGTCGTGAACGCAAACTTTACTAGCATTGCCTCCCGTGCCGACCGCTGAGACTCCCGCCCGCCGCAGCCAGGCCGAGCGCAGCTCCGCCACCCGCGAAGCCCTGCTCGACGCCACGATCGCCTCGCTGGTTGAGGACGGCTACGCGAACGTGACGACGGCCGGCGTCGCCGAGCGCGCCGGCCTCTCCCGCGGCGCCCACCTACACCACTTCCAGACCCGTCAGGCCCTGGTCGCCGCGGCGATCGAGCGCCTGGCCCGCCGCCGCTCGGCCGAGCAGCTGGCCGCCGCCGACGCCCTCCCCACCGGCCGCGAGCGGGTCGCCGCCGGCCTCGACTTCATCTGGTCCAACTACGCCAGCCCGCTCTACCAGGCAGCACTCGACCTCTGGACCGACGCCCGCACCGACGACGAGCTGCGAGCCGCCCTCGTCAGCGTCGAACGCGAGCTCGACCGCCAGACCCTGGAGCTGGCCCGCCGCCTCTTCCCCGACCAGGCCGGCCGCACAGACTTCGAGCGCCTGGTCGAGATGGCCGCCGCAACCGCCCGCGGTCTCGCCCTGCTCGACACCCTCCACCCCGGCGACGACCGCAACCGCAAGCAGTGGGAGTTCTGTCGGGCGAGGCTAGTCGCGCTGTTCGAGGACAACGGAGACGGCGGCTAGCCACCCACTCTACTCCCCATCTCATCCCGGGATAGGGAGGGTCTTTTATTTGGTCGTGAACGTTTCGTCTTTCCCGAAGCTGGTGCCTTCGACGCTGGTAGCGACCACGCGGAGGTGATACATAGTTGCGGATTTCAGCCCGCTGATTTCCTCGCTGACTTCGACGTTGCCCGTTCCCGAGCCGATGGCTTTGTCTGGCACCGGCACGCTGGTGCCGTAGGAGGTCGTGGGACCGTATTCGAAGCGGTAAGTGGTTTCGAGGCCGTTGGGGTTGACGGTGCCGTGCAGGGCTGCGGCTTCTTTCGTCAATTTATCGGCGACTTCGGTAAATGTCGTCGGACGGTTGGGATTCCACTTCTGCGCGCGGTTGTTGTAGGTATCGGCCACCCAGATGCTCCCCGTCAAACTGGTAGCGATGTCGAAGGGACCGTAGAACTGGCCGTTGCCGGACCCTTCGGAGCCAAATTTGGATAGGTATTCGCCTTCGGAGTCGAACTTCTGGATGCGATTGTTGAACGTGTCGGCGACCCAGATGTTGCCTTCGGAGTCGATCTCGATGCCGAGGGGGCCGTAGAACTGGCCGTTGCCGGACCCTTCGGAGCCAAATTTGGATAGGTATTCGCCTTCGGAGTCGAACTTCTGGATGCGATTGTGACCTGAATCAACGACCAAGATGTTGCCTTCGGAGTCGATCGCTATGCCTAAGGGATTGTAGAATTCTCCGTCGCCTGATCCTTCACTGCCGAATTTGGATAGGTATTCGCCTTTGGGGTCGAACTTCTGGATGCGGCCGTTGCCTGCATCGGTGACCCAGATGTTGCCTTCGGAGTCGATCGCTATGCCTAAGGGACCATAGAATTCTCCGTCGCCAGTGCCTTCGGAACCGAATTTGAACAGGTATTTGCCTGTGGAGTCGAACTTCTGGATTCGGTTGTTGAACGTGTCGGCGACCCAGATGTTGTCTTCGGAGTCGATCTCGATGCCGTAAGGGAAATAGAATTCTCCGTCGCCTGATCCTTCACTGCCGAATTTGGATAGGTATTTGCCTTTGGGGTCGAACTTCTGGATGCGGCCGTTGCCTGCATCGGTGACCCAGATGTTGCCTTCGGAGTCGATCTCGATGCTCGACGGTTCATAGAACTGACCGTTGCCGGATCCGGCGCTTCCAAAGGCGAAGGCGAAGCCATTGCTCTCGGTTGTTTCCAACGTTTCGTCTGTTCCAAATCTGGTGCCTTCGGCATTGGTCGCAGTCAAACGGAAATGGTAAGTCGTGCTCCCGCTAAGTCCGCTGATTTCCTCGCTGACTTCGACGTTGCCCGTTCCCGAGCCGATGGCTTTGTCTGGCACCGGCACGCTGGTGCCGTAGGAGGTCGTGGGACCGTATTCGAAGCGGTAAGTGGTTTCTAGGCCGTTGGGATTGACGGTGCCGTGCAAGGCTGCTGCTTTGAAGCTCACTTTATTCGCGGCTTTGGTGGTAGTAGCGGGCCTGTTGGGTGTCCACTTCTGGATGCGGTTGCCACTGGTGTCTGCGACCCAGATGCTCCCTTCGGCGTCCGCTGCGACCCCCGTGGGTTCGCCCAGTTGTCCAGCGCCAGCGCCAAGAGATCCGAATTGACTCAGGTATTCGCCCCCGAGGCTGAATCCCTGGATACGGAAATTTCCAGTATCCGTCACCCAGAGCTTTCCTCCGGTGTCGATCACGATGCCGCTGGGGGATTTGAACTGGCCGTTGCCTGTGCCTTCAGAGCCGAATTTAGACTGGTATACGCCGCTCGCGTTGAACCTCTGGATGCGGTTGTTGCCCGTGTCGGCGACCCAGATGTTGTTAGAGGAGTCGACCGTAATGCCGCTGGGGAGTTTGAATTGGCCGTTGCCCGTGCCTTCAGAGCCGAATTGGAACTGGTACACGCCGCTCGCGTTGAACTTCTGGATGCGGTTGTTTCCCGTGTCGGCGACCCAGATGTTGCCATTGACATCGACGGCGAGGCCTTTGGGGGATTTGAACTGGCCAGCGCCCGTGCCTTCGGAGCCGATTTTGGATTGGTATTCGCCTTTGGAATTGAACTTCTGGATGCGGCCGTTATCCGTGTCGGCGACCCAGATGTTGCCATTGACATCGACGGCGAGGCCTTTGGGGGATTTGAACTGGCCGTTGCCTGTACCTTCAGAGCCGAATTTAGACTGGTATACGCCGCTCGCGTTGAACTTCTGGATGCGGTTGTTGCCCGCGTCGGCGACCCAGATGTTGTTAGAGGAGTCGACCGTAATGCCGCTGGGGAGTTTGAATTGGCCGTTGCCCGTGCCTTCAGAGCCAGAGGCGAATGAGAACCGGGGGTCGACTTTCGTCGTGAACGTTTCGTCTTTCCCAAAGCTGGAGCCTTCGGCGCTGATCGCCGCGATGCGGAAGTGATAGGTCGTGTTGGGTTTCAGGCCGCTTGCCGTTTCGCTGACTTCGACGCCGCTAGTGCCGGATCCCCCGCTTTCGTCCGGCACCGGCACGCTGGTGCCGTAGGAGGTCGTTGTGCCGTATTCGAAGCGGTAGGTGGTTGCGAAACCATGCGGGTTGACGCTGCCGTGGAGGGCTGCAGCGCTGAAAGTCACTTCGCCGACGGCTTCGGTGGTCACCCCGGGGGATTCTGCGCTGGCCGACATCGGGAGGATCGCTGAAGCCAGCAGGATCAGCCCGAAAGTCAATTTGGCCAAACCCCTCTTGCCCTTAGGGCACCCCACGCTTGCTGACATCGATCTCTCCCCTATAGAAACTATGATTATTTAAGAATCTGTCAGCCACTTCTAACATAGATGGCGATGTGGAAGCGTCGAGAACCGTTCGAACTGGCCGATCACCCCTCGCCTGAGATGATGCGAAGTCAATGACCGACTTCTTGGTCAAGCGCGACGACCTGCGCGCGAGCCGCATTGCCGAATCCGCGACGCCCGAGATAGGGCCGGGGCAAGCGCTGCTGCGGGTCGACACCTTCGGGCTGACCGCGAACAACGTCACCTACGCGGTGATGGGCGAGGCGATGTCCTACTGGGACTTCTTCCCGGTGCAGGAGGGCTGGGGCCGGGTGCCGATGTGGGGCTTCGCCGAGGTCGAGCACAGCGAGGTCGAGGGTGTCGAGGCCGGGACGCGCCTCTACGGGTATCTGCCTCCCTCCTCCTACCTCCTCGTCACACCGGTGGCCGTGGACGGCGCCGGGTTCGTCGACGGGTCGCCGCACCGGGCGGCGCTGCCGTCGGCCTACCACCGCTACCTGGCGAGCGACGCCGACCCCTTCTACCGCGCCGACACCGAGGCGATGCAGATGCTGCTGCGACCGCTCTTCTTCACCTCGTTCATGATCGACGACGAGCTCGACGACGAGGGGCTGGCCGGGCGCGGGCCGATCCTGATCTCCAGCGCCTCGAGCAAGACCGCGATCGGCGTAGCGTTTCTGCTCGCCCAGCGCGAGGGCGTTGAGATTGTCGGGCTCACCTCGGCCCGCAGCACCGAGTTCGTCGAGGGCCTGGGCATCTACGGGCGCACCGTCCCCTACGAGGAGATCGGCTCACTGCAGAAGGGCCCTGCCACCTATGTCGACGTCGCCGGCGACGGCAACGTGCGCGCCGCGGTCCACAACCACTTCGACGACGAGTTGGTTCGCAGCATGGCGGTGGGAGTGACCCACTGGGAGGACTTCGGCTCGGGCGGCGGAGAGCTTCCCGGCCCCCGGCCCGAGCTCTTTTTCGCCCCCGACCGCATAGTCAAGCGCGGCCAAGACTGGGGCCGCGCCGGCCTCGAGCAGCGCGGCGCCGACGCCTGGCACCCCTTCTGCGAGTGGACCGGCGGCTGGCTTGGGACGATTCCGGGGCAGGGCTTCGAGAGACTCCAGAGCACCTGGGCCGAGGTGATCGAGGGCCACATCGACCCGAAGGCCGCCCACGTGATCTCGCTCGCCGGCTGACCGGCAGGTAGGGTGCGAAAGATCACTCGATCGATCAGCATTCGACCGGGCGTTCGGAGCTTCGTCGCCCTTGCCCTCGCCTCCCTGGCAATCGCCCTGGCCGCACCGGCTCAGGGCCATGCCCAGTCGCCCTCAGACGACGGCCGCGCCGAGGCCGGAGGCGGAGCGATGACGTCGATCGTCGGAGGCAGCACCGCCTCGATCGCGTCCTATCCGTGGCTTGCCTACATCCAGTACCAGGGTCCCGTCGAGACGTTCAGCTGCACGGGAACGGTCGTCGCCCCTCGCCTGATCCTGACCGCTGCGCACTGCCTGCTGACCGGCACCGGCAGGGTCGCGGTGGCGTCGAACTTCACGGTGCTGACCGGCGTGGCGGACCTCCGGGAAGCCACTTCGCAGCACGCCTCGGGCGTGTCGCAGGCCTTCGTCTTCCCCGGCTATCAGCCCTCGCGACTCCTCAACGACGCCGGGCTCCTCGTCCTCTCCACACCGGTCTCGGCGCCGTCGTTGCCACTGGCAACCGCGGCCGACGCGGGCCTGCTCTCGGCGGGGGTGCCGGTGGCGGTCGCCGGATGGGGCCTGACCGACGCGGACCCCCCGCGGTCGCCGGCGGTCCTCCACGAAGCGCAGTCCGTCGTCAAGAGCGCCGGCTACTGCCAGCGCAGGATGCGGCGGGTGATCTCCGTCTACTCGGCCGCCAGCCAGCTCTGCATACAGTCGCCGCTCGCCTCCGCCGCCAGCGTCTGCGATGGCGACAGCGGCGGTCCCGGCATCGCCCGGCGGTCCGACGGCACCCCGGTCCTGCTCGGCGTCATCAGCCTCAAGGGCTCGATCGACTGCGATCCCCTGAGCCCACAGGTCCTCACGCGGACTGACGTCGTCTCACCATGGGTCGATGCCTGGATCGCCGCGATCGAACTCGGGGGACCTGCCCCGGAAGTGGTGGTCCCTAAGGTCGTGCTCCCGCGAGTGACGCGCCGCGACGCCGAATTCATCGCCTGGCTCGGCCTCGAATACGACTTCGGCAACCGGTTCACGCGGGGCCAGCTGCACAGCATCGACTGCAGGCAGATCAACCGCGAGAAGGTCAAATGCGCGGTGCTTTGGCTGCGCGGCGCCGACCTCTACCGCGGTGCGGTTACGATCTTCGCGGCGCTTCCCCGCGAAGGCTTCGTCTACAACTACCGCTACACGATCCGCCGCTTCAACGCCAACTGCTGGCTCAGCTACCGCCACCCGATCCAGGCCTGCAACCCCAAGATCTTCAAGCGGTGAGGGCCGCCTCGGAGCCGGTCTGCGTGAAGCGGTAGTCGTCGAGGTCGAAGCGGGCGCTGCGCCAGGCCACCTCGAGCGTCGGCGAGGCGCGGAACGGAGCGTCGCCATGCTCGTCGAAGTAGTAGCTGTTAGCGGTCGCGCAGGTGCCCGAGAAGAAGACCTGGCGGTCGCGGCGGCCGAGCATCTTCTCGAAGTAGCGCCGGTTGGCCTCGGAGCGGATCTCGACCGCGGTGGAGCCGGTGGTGCGGGCGCGGCGCAGGCAGCGGACGATGTGGCGTGCCTGGTTCTCGATCAGGGTGAAGTAGCTGGCGCCGTTGAAGCCGTAGGGCCCGAGGATCATGAACATGTTGGGGAAGCCGGGGACGCTGACGCCCTCGTAGGCCTGCGACCGGTTCTCTTCCCACCACCCCCCGAGCTCGACGCCCTCGCGGCCGAGCACCGGGTATGGGGGCATGTTGCCCTTCTCGAAGACGTGAAACCCGGTCGCCAGGATCAGCACGTCAGCTTCGTGCTCGCCGGCCGCCGTGCGCACGCCGGTTGCCGTGATCTCCTCGATCGGGCTCGTCTCGAGCTCGACGTTGGGCCGGTTGAAGGCCGGCAGGTACTCGTTGGAGAAGCTGGGGCGCTTGCAACCGAGCCCGTAGCGGGGCGTCAGCTTCTCCCGCACCGCCGGGTCGCGCACCGCTCGCAGGTGCCGGAGCCCGGCGCGTTCCCCCGCCTTGGCGACCGGCAGCACGCCGTGGAAGTGGGCCGGCAGCGGGAAGTTGAGCTCGACGTAGAGCTGACTCAGAGCGCGGGCCGCGGCCTGAGCGCCGGGGACCCGGCCGAGCAGCTGGCGCAGGCCCGGGCCGATCCGCGCGTCGGGCTTGGGCAGGCACCAGATCGGGGTGCGCTGCAGCACGGTCAGCTTCTCGACTTCGGGCGCGATCGAGGGGATGACCTGAACGGCGGAGGCGCCCGTGCCGACGATCGCCACCCTGCGACCGCGCAGGTCCTCGTCGTGGTCCCAGCGGGCCGTGTGCATAACGGTGCCGGCGAATGAATCGAGCCCGGAGATGTCGGGCGGCTTGGGTTGGGTGAAGACGCCGGTCGCGCCGACCATGAACCGCGCCGTGACGGTCTTCCCATCGCCAACCGGCAGGCGCCAGAAATGGTTCTCCTCGTCGAACTCGGCGCCGGTGACCTTTGTGTTCAGTCGGATCCGCGAGCGCAGGCTGTAAGCGTCGACGCAGTGCTCGGCGTAGGCCTTCAGCTCCTCGCCCGGCGCGTACACACGCGACCAGTCCGAGCGCTGCTCGAAGGAGAACTGGTAGCTGAAGGAGGGGATGTCGACGCCGATGCCCGGGTAGGTGTTCCAGTGCCAGGCGCCGCCGACGCCGTCCCCCGCCTCGAGCATCACCCAGTCGCGGATCCCGGCCTCGTCGAGCTTGATCGCCGTGCCGATGCCGGAGAACCCGGCGCCTATGACCGCCACCTCGTGATCGGGCTGCATGCCGGTGAGGATAGGCCCAAAAGCCGTTTCTCCGTCCCTGGCTGGGTTAGGCTCGACCCCACCTGTCCTCCCGACCAGATCGAAGGCCTCGCATGGAAAAGCACCTCACCCCCGAGCAGGAGGCGATGCTCTACGGCAACCGCTTCCTCACCGAAGATGCTCCCGACGGTCCCTTCCCCGACAGTGGGATGGCGGCGCTCGACGCGATGCGCCTGGTCGGCGAGGAACTGGCGCTGGAGGGCGACCCGCAGCGCAACCTGGCGACCTTCGTCACGACCTGGATGGAGCCCGAGGCCCAGCGGGTCATCAACGACAACCTCTACCGCAACTTCATCGACCACGCCGAGTACCCGATCTCGGCGGAGATCGAGCAGCGCTGCATCCGCATGCTGGCCGACCTGTACCACGCCCCCGGCGAGACGACCGGGGCCCGCACCCAGGGCTCCTCGGAGGCGATCATGCTCGGCGCTCTCTCGCTGAAGTGGAAGTGGAAGGAGCGCCGCGAAGCCGAATCGAAGCCCGTCGACAAGCCAAACCTGATCTTCGGCGGCGACGTGCACGTGGTCTGGGAGAAGTTCTGCCGCTACTTCGACGTCGAGCCGCGGATCGTGCCGCTGCAGGACGGTAAGTACACGATCGGCCCCGAGGACGTGGAGCCCCACGTCGACGAGAACACGATTGGCGTCGCCGCCGTGCTCGGCACCACCTTCACCGGCCACATGGACGACATCGTCGGGATCAACAAGCTGCTGGTCGACCTCAAGGGCGGCAAAGGACTCGACGTGCCGCTCCACGTCGACGCCGCCAGCGGCGGCTTCACCTGGCCCTTCCTGTACCCGGACTCCGAATGGGACTTCCGGCTCGAGCAGGTGCGCTCGATCAACGTCTCCGGGCACAAGTTCGGGCTCGTCTACCCCGGCATCGGCTGGCTCGTCTTCCGTGAGAAGTCCGACCTGGCTGAGGACCTCGTCTTCTACGAGAACTACCTAGGGAAGACCGATGCGACCTTCACCCTCAACTTCTCCACCGGCGCCTCGATGGTACTCGCCCAGTACTACAACTTCGTCCGTTACGGGCGCGCGGGCTATGCCTACATCATGAAGGCGATGCAGGAGAACGCCCGCGCCCTGGCCGACAAGCTCAAGGACGAGGGCGATTTCGAACTGATCGGCGAGAGCGAGGAGCAGCTGCCTCTGGTCGCCTTCAGGCTCGCCGAAGAGAAGGGTTACGACGAGTTCGACATCGCCTGGCAGCTCTCCGCCGAGCGCGGCTGGATGGTGCCCGCCTACACCCTGCCGCCCAACGCCGAAGACGTGAAAGTGCTGCGGGCCCTGGTCAAGCAGACACTGAGCCGCGAGCAGGTCGACCGCCTCGCCGAGGACATCGCCACTGCCTGCGCGACGCTGGAGAAGAAGGGCGGCGCCCACCCCGCCGAGCGCAAGCAGGTGAAGACGGGGACCGGCTACTGAATCTCGGCACTCAGATTCAGGCGAACCGCTTGGCGACGAGGCGCTCGGCGACGGCGTCGCGGCGGTAGTCGAAGATGCGCTCGAGATCGCGGCGGACGAAGAGCCGGTGCGCGAGCGTACCGAGCGGTCCCAGTGGGATCGCGTAGCGGACGCGGTCGTGAATTACGGTCGCGCCTGTGCCGCCGGTCTCGAAGAGATGGGTGTGCTCCCAGAGCGAGTAGGGGCCCTTGGCTTGGGTGTCGACGAAGCGGGTCGGTGGTTCCCATGTCTCGATCCGGGTCTGCCAGCGGATCGGCACTCCGTGCAGTCTCAGCCTGTAGTCGAGCAGCGTTCCGGGCTGGAACGTCAACTCGCCCGGCGTCGTAACTTCGAAGTGAAGCCAGGGCGGAGTCAGCGGCTCTAGATTGAGAGCGTCGCCGTAGAAGGCGAATGCCTGCTCGACCGGCACCTCGACCCGCTGGCTGCGCTCGAGCAGGTAGTTGGGCACAGGCCCCAGTTTGGCACCAGCCGGTCGGGCTACCTTTAAAAGATCGCGGCAAGCACTCTCATCGCCGGAGCGACCGGTTTCGTCGGCGGCAGGCTGGCCAGGTCGCTCGGGGGCTTGGGGGCGCCGGTGCGCTGCCTGGTGCGCGATCGCGTGAAGGCCGGGGCGCTGGAAGCGGCGGGGCTGGAGATCCACGTCGGGGACGTCACCGACACCGGCAGCCTCGCCGGGGCGGCGCAAGGCGTCGAGGTCGCCTACTACCTCGTCCACGCGATGGCCGGCGGCGGCGAGTTCGCCGAGCGCGAGCGGACCGGGGCGCTCAACTTCGCCCGGATGGCGAAGCGGGAGGGCGTCGAGCGTGTCGTCTACCTCGGCGGGCTCGGCGACGAGAGCACCTCGAAGCACCTCGGCAGCCGTCACGAGACGGCGCGCATCCTCGCCGCGGAGGGCCCGCCGCTGACCTACTTCCGCGCGGCGATGGTCGTCGGCGCGGGCAGCGAGTCCTACCGGACCCTGCGCTACCTGGTGAGCCGTCTGCCGGTGATGATCGCGCCGGCCTGGCTGCGCACGGCGACCCAGCCGATCGGCATCGACGCGACGGTCGAGTACCTGCGCCTGGCACCCGCGGTGCCGGAGTCAGAGGGCAGGGAGGTCCAGATCGGCGGCCCCGACGTGATCTCCTACTCGGAGATGCTGGATCGGATGGCTTCGGCAATGGGGATGCGACCACCCCCCAAGCTCCCTGCCCCCTTCATCACCCCGTGGCTCTCGGCGCTCTGGCTCGGCCTGGTGACACCGGTCGACGTGGACGTGGCCCGCCCGCTCGTCGAGGGCCTGACCACGGCCACCGTCGTCACCGACCCCACGGGGGCGAAGCCGTTTGGCATCGAGCCCGAGACGCTCGACGAGGCGCTGCGGCGTGCCCTGGCGGAGGAGGGCTCGTTTCGCACACCTCCTTCCGAATAGCACCCGACAAGCGACTGCCGGTCCCAATCTCAGGATTCCCCGGGCTACCGCCCTGGAAATCCTTCGCTCACCTCATCTGGGCGTCATCAGCGCAACCGGAACCGAGAGGCCGGCGGAGCGGCGAAGGGTCGCGATGCGTCGGCCGGGCTGAACAGCCGGGCGGGCCTCGCTGACCCGATCCCCCAGCCCGGAGACGGTCGAGTCGAGGTCGGGGACGACAAACGCCAGGCCCCAGAAGAAGGCGGGCCGGTCCCCCCCGGTCCGCTCGATCGCGTCCGCCGGGGCTTGCACGACCTCGAGGATGACCGCGCCGAGGCGAAAGAAGGCCTGCCGCGGCGCCCCCGCGGGCGTCGGCTCCTCGCGGATGCGGCGCAGGTCGAGGCCGGCGGCCTGGAGCGCGGCGACGGTGCGGTCGAGGTCCGAGCTGATCGCGACAACATGGTCGATCGCGGCGATCCCGTTGGGGTGCGCCGGCTGCTCGCTGGGCGGCGGACGGTCCGACCGCGCGGTCGATAGGCCGTCAAGCTCGCCTCCCTCGAAGTCGCGCAGCGACCAGCCCGTCAGGCCCTTGCCGGCCTCCGTCCCAATGAACCGGATCCGGACGTCGCCGACGATGCAGACGTCGCCGTCGACGTCGAACCCGAGCGCCGCCCAGGACTCCGGCGCGTCGGCGACCTTCAGCTCGTCGATCGACACCCCCTTGCCGGTCAACCCTTCGGCTGCGGCACGATCCTGATGTAGGGGCGCGGGGATTCCCAGCCGTCGGGGTAGGTCTCCTTGGCCTCGTCCTCGGAGACTGAGCCGGCGATGATCACGTCGTCGCCCTGCTCCCACTGCGCCGGCGTCGCGACTTTGTGCTTCGCGGTCAGCTGCAGCGAGTCGACCACGCGCAGGACCTCGTCGAAGTTGCGGCCGGTCGTCATCGGGTAGACGAGGATCAGTTTGACTTTCTTGTCAGGGCCGATGACGAAGACGTTGCGGACCGTCTGGTTGTCAGCGGGCGTGCGGTCCCCCGGGTCGCCAGAGACGTCGGCGGGCAGCATCCCGTAGAGCTTGGAGACGGCGAAGTCGGAGTCGGCGATGATCGGGTAGTTGGGCGCGGTGCCCTGCGTCTCCTCGATGTCGGCGGCCCAGGCCTCGTGCTTGTCGGACGGGTCGACCGAGAGGCCGATGATCTTCACACCCCGCTTGTCGAACTCGGGCTTGATCGAGGCCATGTAGCCGAGCTCGGTCGTGCACACGGGCGTGAAGTCCTTCGGGTGCGAGAACAACACCGCCCACGAGTCGCCGATCCAGTCGTGGAAGCTGATCCGGCCCTCCGTCGTGTCGGCCTCGAAGTCGGGAGCGACGTCGCCTAGCTTGAGCATCCTGGTTCCTCCATTGCGTGGGTGGCGGTGAACATCATTCGTAAGTGATTGAACATCATCGGATCAGCGGGCGACGCGCTCGACGATCGCCTCGCCGCCGCGGCCCGGCAGCACCGTGATGCCACGGAAGTTCACCTTCTCGTCCTTGGCACGGCTGGCCCGCAACTGCGTGCGCGCCAGGATCCGCTCGATCACGATCTTCATCTCGAGCAGCGCGAAGGACGCGCCGATGCAGCGGCGCACGCCGCCGCCGAAGGGGATCCAGGAGTAGGGCTCCGGCGCCCCTTCGAGGAAGCGCTCGGGACGGAAGGAGAGCGGGTCGGGCGCGTACAGATCGGGGTCGTTCTGCAGGAGCGAGATCGAGGCCGCTAGCTGCGTGCCGGGCTCGAACAGGTAGCCGCCCAGCTCCCGCGGCTCGGTCGGCGAGCGGAAGACCTCGGTGATCACCGGGCGGACGCGGAGCGTCTCCTTGATCGTCGCGTCCATGTACTCGCTGGACTCGCCCGCCTTCACCTCGGCGGTGAGGCGCTCCAGCGCGGCCGGAGTGCGCAGCAGCCGCTCGAACGCCCACCCGATCGAGGTCGCGGTCGTCTCGTGGCCGGCGAGCAGGATCGTGATCAGCTCGTCGCGCAGCTCCTTGTCGGTCAGCGGGCTGCCCTCCTCGTCGCGGGCGGCGAGCAGCAGGCTGAGGATGTCGTCGCGCTCCTCGCGATCGGGGGCGGCCCGGCGCTGGGCGATCTCCTCGTAGAGCATCTCGTCGACGCGGTCGCGGTTGCGGAGGAAGCGGCCCCAGGGGCTGAGCGGGCCGAGGTCCTTCTGCATCGCCAGCACCACCGGGCTGATCGAGGAGAGGCGCGGCAGGCGCCGCTTCAACTCGGCGACGCGGCCGGGCTCGGAGACGCCGAAGACGGCCCGGATCATCACCTCCAGCGTGATCTCCTGCCCAACCGTGCGCGTGCGGACCGTGTCGCCCGGGCTCCACCGGTCGATCTCGCGATCTGCGATCTGCGCGATCAGCTCGGCGTAGTGGGCGATCGCCTGGCCGTGGAACGCCGGCAGCATCAACTTCCGCATCCGCATGTGGCGGTCGCCGTCGAGCAGCAGCAGCGAGGCTTGCCCGACGACCGGCTCCATGATCTCGCGCGGCTCGGCGACGTTGTAGTCGGCCGGCTTCCACTTGAACATCTGCTCGACCAGCTCGCGGTCGGCGACGTGGAACACCTCACCAGCGATCGAGTCGCTGGTTCGGAAGATGCGGCCGTAGCGCTTGCGCATGGCCGATCGCGCGGAGAGCGGGCGGGCGATGCCGAGCCATGACTGCAGCGGGCCGGGAAGCGGAGGGCCGGGGATGTCCGTGGCCGGGCGGGCGGGCGAGGCCGGGAACGTGGAGGGCTCGGCCTCGGTAGCGATCGGCGTCGGCATCGTTCCGGGACAGTAACCGTCAGTCGCCGCCGAGGAGCTCGTCGAGCGTGGTGCCGCTCACCACAGACTGCGGCTGCTCGGCGACCACGTCCGAGCCCGGGGCCGCCTGCTCGTCGCGCCGCTTGATCAGCAGCCACTGCGGCTTCCCGCCCGGCCGGGTGCGCTGCAGGGCGAATCCCCCGCTCAGCTTCTCCCCGTGCAGGACGAAGACCGCGTGGCCACGCTCGAGCGCCTCCGGCCAGGCGACCCGGCCACCCTGCTCGTAGTGGCCGCGGTCCCAGACGATCACCCCGCCGCCCTCGGTCGGGCCCTCGAAGTCGTTGTGGGCGAAGGCGTGGTCCTCGACCTGCACAGCGAGCCGTTTCACCGCGGGGTCCATCGAGGGGCCCTTGGGGACGGCCCACGACCGCATCGCCCCGTCCACCTCCAGTCGCAGGTCGAAATGACGGGCGGTCGCGGCGTGCTCCTGGACGACGAAGACCCCGGCGCTGACGCCGCGGACCGCGAACTGCTCGTGACCCTCGACCTTCACGCGCTCGACGGACACCTCATCGACCCCGGCGCCGCGCGGTCCCTCGCGCAGGAACGCGAGCAGACCCTCGACCGCCTCCTCCAGACCCTCGGCGTGGACGAGGACGCTGCCGTCGTCTTCGTTTCGGACCCAGCCCATCGCCCCGAGCCGCCGCGCCTGCCTAACAGCGGCATCCCGGTACCCGACACCCTGCACCCGACCGCGGACGATGGCCCGCACCGCGATCCCATCTTTGCCAGCTCGTCGCGCCAGAGGTCAAAGCTACCTGTACCGCGCTCGCCTGATGCCTTTTTTACTCCGCGAGGCGGCATCGGCATAAGCCGTTTTGACCGGCTGGGGCAAGGGTAGATCGGCTCCATGAGCGGTAATGGGTCAGAGGGCGGGACGATCGAGACGCGCATTCCCTCCCGCCTCGACCGACTGCCGTGGTCGCGCTTTCACTGGATGGTGGTGATCGGCCTCGGGACGGTCTGGATCCTCGACGGGCTCGAGGTGACGATCGTCGGCTCGATCGCCAGTCGCCTCACCGAAGAGGGCAGCGGCATCTCCCTCGACGCGAGCCAGATCGGCACCGCCGCCGCCTTCTACGTCGCGGGCGCCTGCCTCGGCGCGCTCTTCTTCGGCCAGCTCACCGATCGCTTCGGCCGCAAGAAGCTCTTCCTGGTGACGCTGGCCGTCTACATCACGGCCACCGTGGCGACCGCCTTCTCCTTCTCCGCCTGGTACTTCTACGCGGCGCGGTTCTTCACCGGCGCGGGGATCGGCGGCGAGTACGCGGCGATCAACTCCGCGATCGACGAGCTGATCCCAGCCAGGGTGCGCGGCCGGGTCGACCTGATCATCAACGGCAGCTACTGGGTTGGTGCCGCGGGTGGTGCCCTCGCCGCTGTCGTCCTGCTCGACACCGCGCTCTTCGCCGCCGACTTCGGCTGGCGCCTCGCCTTCGCGCTTGGCGCCGCTCTCGGCGTCGGCATTCTGCTGGTTCGCCGCAACGTCCCCGAGAGTCCACGCTGGCTCTTTATCCACGGTCGCGACGAGGAGGCCGAGGAGGTCGTCGGCCGGATCGAGAGGGAAGTGCGCGAGGACACGGGTGAGGAGCTACCTGAGCCTGAGAACTCCCTGGTCGTCCAGCCACGCGAGCGGATCGGCTTCCGCGAGATCGCGCGCACCGCGTTCGAGAAATATCCGCGCCGGACCATCCTCTGCCTCGCCTTGTTCGTCGGCCAGGCCTTCCTCTACAACGCCATCACCTTCGACCTCGGCACCCTGCTGGGCGAGTTCTTCGACGTCGGCTCGGGGACGATCCCCCTCTACATCGCCCTCTTTGCCGCCTCCAATTTCCTCGGGCCGCTCACCCTCGGCCGCCTCTTCGACACCGTCGGGCGCAAGCCGATGGTCTCCTTCACCTACCTCGGCTCGGCGCTGATCACCGCGGTCCTCGGGGTATTCCTGCTCGGCAACGACCTGACGACGTGGTCGTTCATGGCCTTCATCCTGGCGATCTTCTTCCTCGCCTCGGCCGGTGCCAGCTCCGCCTACCTGACCGTCTCGGAGATCTTCCCGATGGAGACACGGGCGCTCTCGATCGCCTTCTTCTACGCGGTCGGCACCGCCGCCGGAGGCATCGCCGGGCCGCTGCTCTTCGGCCACCTGATCAACAGCGGCAGCCAGGACCAGGTCGCGATCGGCTTCTTCGTCGGCGCCGTGGTGATGGCAATCGGTGGGATCGCCGAGATCATCTTCGGCGTCAGGGCAGAGCAGCGCCAGCTCGAGGACGTCGCCGAACCGTTGACCGCGGAGGGGGCGCCCGAGCCGGGCGAGGCCGAGCCCGAGCGACCCAGGGACGAGGAGGTCGAGCGAGGGCAGCGCATCAGGCGCCGTGCCGAGGCGCGGGAGCGGCGAGAACGAGCCGGCCGGAGGCGCTACCGGCCGGGACCGGGGCGCTTCGGCGCCTCACGTGGCCTGACCCCTTCGGCCGGTGAAGTCGACAGCGAAGCCGACCTCGACCGCGAGATCGGGATCATCCAGCGTGCCCTCGCGGACCACGGCAGCGCCAACCGTCGCGAGCTTGCCCGCCGGGTCGGCCCCCGCTACTGGGGCCCCGGAAGGTTCCGCTCCGCGCTGCGCGAAGCCGTTGAGGAAGGCGGCGTCAAGCGGCTGCGCGGCGGCGAGTACGCACCGGCCCAGAGCGTTGGTGGGCCGAGCTCCTCACAGCCCACCGAGCGCGGCGAGTAGCCGCCGGCCCGGACGCCTCTCCGCCGGTGGCGGTTGGTCTTCTCATCCAAGCGGGAACCGGCTGAGCGCCAGTGAAAAGCCGCTGGGATCCGGGCCGGGGCCACTGCTGTGTTACCCGAGCCCGAGGGGTGAAAACCAGCGCTATTGCCGCTCAGCGAGGCGCTCCCTTGGGAGCCGATGATCAGCGAGGCCATCTCTGGATCCGACTGTTGCCCGGATCGGCCACCCAGATGATTTACCGCGATGTCGGCCGGTCAGTTCAGCAAGCCCTTGCCGAACAGCTAATCCCGGCAAACTTGCTGAAACCGACAGCAACAGTGGGGCCTCCTGCCCTACCCCGGCCAGTGGAATCCCGCAACGTGGCTGCGCTCGCGGCCGTCGTCCTCCGCAACGTCAGCAAGGGCTCTTTCCCCGCCCGTCACCGGCCACGACGATCGGGCAAGCCGAAGACGAAGTAGGCGACGCGAGCGCCTGCAGGGACTGTCCCCGAGCTTGAGCGTGACCCCGTGTCGCCGATTCTCATAAACGATCTGGTTTGTATAACTGAGAATGAGAGATCCGATTGCAGATCAGTGAAGCCCGGGCGCGGTACATCCGCTGGCTGCTCGCCACGAAGGACCTCTCCCCCCACACAATCCGCGCCTACGATGGGGACCTCCTCAGCCTCGAACGACACCTGGATCCGCCGGGCGACATCGTGGGACTTGACCGGGAGAGCGTCATCTCCTTCATCGAGATCCAAAAGGCCAACGGCCTGTCCCCTGCCTCGCTGAAGCGCCGAACCTCTTCGCTCCGCGGCTTCTGCCGTTGGCTGGTCGCCCAAGACCTCCTGGCCGCAGACCCCTGGAACGGTGCCAATCTCGTGCTTGGTCGCCCACGTCGACTACCACGCACCCTTCCAGCGCACGAACTCGATCGTCTGATCCAGTCCCTCAAGCTAGCGGCCGGCGTCGAACGAGGGGACGTGCCCGATCCTCGGCTAATTGCAAAGCGGCCCCACGAGTCGACGACCTTGCTGGCCGTCGCCCTGATGGTCTCGACGGGCGTCCGTGTCCACGAGGTCGTCGGCATCAGATGCCGCGACATCGACCTCCCCGGCCGAGCGATTCGCTTACTCGGCAAGGGCAGGCGAGAACGGCAGGTCTTTCTGACCAACGACTGGATCGCCAATCTCACCTCCGCCTACACCGAGGCCCGGTCGGTCCTGGGCCTCCAACATTTGCACCTCCTCTTCAATCTTCATCACGATCCACTGACCCCGCCCGCGATGCGATCCCGGCTCGCGAAGGCCGCCATCGCAGCGGGCCTCACTCCTCGGGTGACGCCCCACATGCTCCGCCACACCGCCGCGACGCAACTGATCGAGGCCGGCGTCGACATCCGCTACATCCAGCGCCTCCTCGGCCACGCCAGCCTCAGCACAACAGAGATCTACACCCACGTCTCCGACCGCGCTCTGAGACGCGTCGTCTCAGATGCCGATGTCCTCGGGAGGTTTGCGCAGGCGCGATAACTAGGAATTATCG
>JANWHD010000016.1 GCA_025450585.1 Solirubrobacterales bacterium | reverse complement strand
TGTCTACCGTTCCATCACTCCGGCGCAGCTCAAACGATAGACGGAATACGAGGACGATCCTGATCGTCCCTCAAGGCTGACTAGACTCTCCCCGCGCCATGCGCATCCACCACCTCAACTGCGGCACGCTGTGTCCCAACGGGGCGCGTCTCGTCAACGGCGAGGGCGGCCTGCTCGAACAGGGCCGGGTCGTCTGCCACTGCCTGCTGCTCGAGACCGACGACGGCCTGATCCTCCTCGACACGGGCTTCGGCACCGAGGACACGCGCAATCCCCGCCAGCTCGGACCCGTCTTCGCGCTCATGCGGCCTCGCGCCGAGATCGGCGAGACGGCGCTGAAGCAGGTCGAGGGCTTCGGCTTCGCGGCCTCCGACGTCAAACAGATCGTCACCACCCACCTCGACCCCGACCACTCCGGCGGTCTCCCCGATTTCCCCGATGCCGAGGTCCACATCTTCGGGCGCGAGCTCGACGCGGCGATGAACCCGCGCCTGCGCGACCGCCCCCGCTACCTCGGCGCTCACTGGAAGCACCACCCGAAGTGGGTCCGGCACGACACTGAAGGCGACGACTGGTTCGGCTTCGGCGGCATCCGGATCTTGCCCGACCTCGGCACCGAGGTGCTGCTGATCCCGCTGGCCGGGCACTCGCTGGGGCACACCGGGGTGGCGATCAAGACCGGCGATGGCTGGCTGCTGCACTGCGGCGACGCCTACTTCCATCACGACGAGCTGGCGACGCCGCCCTCCTGTCCGCCGGGGCTGCGCTTCTTCCAGAACCTCAACAACGCCGACCGCCGCCAGCGCCTGACCAACCAGGACCGGCTGCGCGAGCTGGTCGCGCGGCACGGCGAGGACGTGCGGTTGCTCTGCTCGCACGATCCGTTCGAGCTGGACCGGGCGCAGGCGGCGAGCACAGCCGCCGCGGCGTGAGCGGCGCGGCGCCCGAGAAGCTCTGGGAGCCCTCCGCCGAGCTGGTCGAGCGCTCGCGCCTGCGCGAGTACATGCGCTGGCTCGAGGCCGAGCGAGGACTGAGACTCGACACCTACGACGAGCTGTGGCGCTGGTCGGTCGACGACCTCGAGGCCTTCTGGTCCTCGATCTGGGACTTCTTCGGCGTACAGGCCGACGGCGGCTACGAGCGCGTGCTCGGCAATCGCGAGATGCCTGGCGCTGAGTGGTTCGCAGGCGCCAGCCTCAACTACGCCGAGCACGTCTTCGCCGGCAAGGAGGACGACGCCGAGGTGGCGATCCTGCACGCCTCGGAGCTGCGCGAGCTCGGTGAGCTGAGCTGGGGCGAACTTCGCGCACAGGTGGCCGCGACCGCAACAGGCCTGCGTTCGCTCGGGGTCGAGCGCGGAGACCGCGTCGTCGCCTACATGCCGAACGTCCCCGAGGCGATCGTCGCCTTTCTCGCTACGGCCAGCATCGGCGCGGTCTGGTCGAGCTGCTCGCCCGACTTCGGCCCGGCGAGCGTGATCGACCGCTTCGCCCAGATCGAGCCCAAGGTCCTCTTCGCGGTCGACGGCTACCGCTACGGCGGCAAGGACTTCGACCGGCGCGAGACGCTCACTCAGCTCCAGGAGGCGATGCCGAGCCTGGTGCGCACCGTCGTCCTTCCCTACCTCGATCCCGAGCCGGATCTCGCCGGGCTGCGCGACGCGATGCCCTGGGAGGAGCTGCTTGCCGCTGGCGAGGGGGCCGAGCTGACATTCGAGCGCGTCCCCTTCGACCACCCGCTCTGGGTCCTCTACTCCTCCGGCACGACCGGCCTGCCGAAGGCGATCGTCCAGTCGCAGGGCGGCATCCTGCTCGAGCACCTGAAGAAGCTCAACCTCCACGTCGACGCCCACCTCGGCGACCGGCTCTTCTGGTTCACCACGACCGGCTGGATGATGTGGAACTTCCTCGTCTCGGGACTGCTGACCCGCGCCGCGATCGTCCTCTACGACGGCAACCCCGGCCATCCCGACATGGGCGTGCTCTGGGATCTCGCCGAGCACGCCGGCGTGACGATGTTCGGCACCAGCGCCTCCTACATCGCCGCCTGCATGAAGGCCGGGGTCGAGCCCGGCGCCGGCCGCGACCTCAGCCGCCTCGGCGCGGTCGGCTCGACCGGCTCCCCCCTCTCCCCCGAGGGCTTTGACTGGATCTACGAGCACCTCGGCGCCGACACATGGCTCTTCTCGACCAGCGGCGGCACCGACCTCTGCACGGCCTTCGTCGGCGGCGTCGCCCTGCTCCCCGTCTACCGCGGCGAGCTGCAGGGGCGGGCGCTGGGCGCCGCGGTCGAGGCCTGGGACGAAGACGGCAACAGCGTGACCGACGAGGTCGGCGAGCTGGTCGTCACCGAGCCGATGCCCTCGATGCCGGTCTTCTTCTGGGGCGACGACGAGGGGCAGAACCGCTACCGGGCCAGCTACTTCGAGCACTACCTCGGCATCTGGCGCCACGGCGACTGGATCGAAATCACCTCACGCGGTACCGCGGTCATCTACGGCCGCTCGGACTCGACGATCAACCGCTCCGGCATCCGCATGGGCACCAGCGAGATCTACCGCGCCGTGCTCGGCGTCGACGAGATCGTCGACGCTCTGGTCGTCGACCTGCCCCGCCCCGGCACCGACGGCTGGATGCCGCTCTTCGTCGTCCTTCGCGAGGGGGTCGAGCTGGACGACGAGCTGCGCAAGGAGATCGCCCGTCGCGTGCGCAGCCAGTGCTCCCCCCGCCACGTCCCCGACGAGGTCTTCCCGATCACAGAAGTCCCACGAACCCTCAGCGGAAAGATCCTCGAGGTCCCGGTCAAGCGGATCCTGATGGGCACCCCGCCCGAGAAGGCCGCCAGCCGCGACTCGCTGGCCAACCCCGCCGCGCTCGACTGGTTCGTCGAGTTCGCCGCGACACTGGGCGCTCGATGAGGCGCAACGTTTTGTGGTGCTCCCAGAGCCGTAAAACGTTGCACCGCTCGACTAAGCGGGCGTGACCGGGTTGCGCCGCTCGGCAAACGACCGGTCCTTGCTCGCGGCCATCGCGAAGCGCTTGATCAGGTCGGCGCGAAGGTCGCCTGGCTCGACCACCGCGTCGACGACCATCTCGGAGGCGAGATGCAGGATGTCGATGTCCTCGGCGTACTCCTCGCGCTTCTGTGCCACGAACGCCTCGCGCTCGGCCTCGTCCTCGATCGCCTGGATCTGGTTGTAGAAGACGGCGTTGACCGCCGCCTGCGGTCCCATCACCGCGATCGAGGCGCTGGGCAGGGCGATGCAGCAGTCGGGCTCAAAGGCCGGCCCGGCCATCGCGTAGAGGCCGGCGCCGTAGGCCTTGCGCACAACCACCGAGATCTTCGGCACGGTCGCTTCGGAGACGGCGCTGATCATCTTCGCTCCGTGGCGGATGATCCCGTGCCGCTCGACCGCGGTGCCGATCATGAAGCCCGGCACGTCGGCGAGGAAAAGAAGAGGAACGTTGAAGGCGTTGCAGGTCTGGATGAAGCGGGCCGCCTTGTCGGCGGAATCGACGAAGAGGACGCCGCCGGTGTGCTTGGGCTGGTTGGCGACGACCCCGATCGCGCGCCCGTCGAGGCGGCCGTAGCCGACGATCAGCTCCTTCGCCCAGCGCTTGTGGACGGGTAGGAAGCTGTCGGCGTCGAGCAGCGAGTCGAGCAGCTGCTGCATGTCGAAGGGTCGGTTCTCGTCGGGCGGGAGGATCTCCGCGATCGGGGTGTCGGATGCCGGCTCGGAGGCGGGCGCGGCGGGCGGCTCCTCGCGCCAGCTGCCCGGCATGAAGGAGAGGTAGCGCTTGGCGAGGTCGATCGCCTCCTCGTCGGACTTGACCAGGAAGTGACCGCAGCCCGAGACGCCGGTGTGCATCTTCGCCCCGCCCATCTCCTCCAGCGTCACCGTTTCGCCGATCACCATCTCGGCCATCCGCGGCGAGCCCAGGTACATCGAGGCGTTGCCGTCGCGCATGATCACCACGTCGCAGAAGGCGGGGATGTAGGCGCCACCGGCCGCGCTGGGGCCGAACAGCAGGCAGACCTGGGGCACCTGGCCCGAGAGCCTCACCTCGTTGTGGAAGATGCGCCCGGCCCCGCGGCGCCCGGGGAACATCTGCACCTGGTCGGTGATCCGCGCCCCGGCTGAGTCGACCAGGTAGACCATCGGCACCTGCAGGGAGAGCGCTCGTTCCTGGATCCGGAGGATCTTCTCGACCGTCTTCGGTCCCCAGGAGCCGGCCTTGACCGTGGGGTCGTTGGCCATCAGAGCGACGCGGCGGCCGTCGATCATGGCCAGCCCGGTGACGACGCCGTCGGCGCCGAGGCCCTCCTCGTTCCAGTTCGCCAGCACCGCCTCCTCGGCGAACGAGCCAGGGTCGACCAGCCGCTCGACCCGCTCGCGCACGGGCAACTTGCCCTGCTCGGCGGTCTTCTCGTGGTGGCGCTGCGGGCCCCCGCCGAGGGCGGCCTCGAGGGCCTTCTGGAAATCAGACATGGTTGCGGAGCCTATTCGGACTGGACGCCGTGCCAATCGACAGGACCCGCCCGCAACACGTGGGAGCCCAGCGGCCGGCCGAGCACGCGCTGCGCCGCCCGCGAGGCCTCGACCAGCGCCCCCAGGTCCACCCCGGTCTCCACCCCCATCTCGTGCAGCATCGAGACCACGTCCTCGGTGGCGACGTTGCCGGTCGCTCCGGGCGGGACCGGACAGCCGCCCAGCTCGCCGAAGCTCGACTCGAAGGAGTCCACGCCCTGCTCCAGCGCTGCCAGCACGTTGGCAAGCCCCTGACCGCGGGTGTTGTGGAAGTGGGCGGTCAGCTCGACCCCGTCGAGCCGCTCGCGGGCGGCGGCGAAGAACTCGCCGACCTGGCGCGGGTTCGCCATCCCGGTCGTATCGCCGAAACCGACCTCCTCGCAACCCGCCGCAGCCAGCCGCTCGGCGATCCCGAGCACGCGGTCGAGCGGCACCTCTCCCTCATAGGGGCAGCCGAAGGAGGTCGCGATCACACCCTCGCGGCGCAGTCCTGCCTCCCTCGCCGTCTCCAGCGTTTGCTCCAGACCCGCAAGCGACTCCCCTATCGAGCGGTTGACGTTCTTGCGGTTGTGGGTCTCCGAGGCGGAGAGGAAGACACTGATCTCGTCGAAGCGGTCGCGCAGCGCCAACGCCCGCTCCAGGCCGCGCTCGTTCGGCACCAGCACCGAGAAGGCGACACCGTCGCGACGCTGGATGCCGGTCAGCACCTCCTCCGCGTCGGAGAGCTGTGGAATCACGTCCGGCCGCACGAACGAAGTGATCTCGACCCGTTTCAGGCCACTGGACGAGAGCATGTCGATCAGCCTCACCTTGTCGGCGGTGGCGATCGTCTCCGGCTCATTCTGAAAGCCGTCGCGAGGCCCGACCTCGCGGATGCGGACGTTGCTCGGCAGCGGGTTCATCGAGACGAGGCTACGCGGTCGGCGGACCGGCCTGGCCGACCACGCGCCGCTCGTGGGTGCCGACGCCGATCGTGCGCTCGCCTTCGGTCACCTCGACGTCGAAGCGGAGCTTGCGCCCTTCGACGACCTCGCGCAAGGTGGCGTGCGCCCGGCAGGTCACGCCCTCCGCGGCCGCCGCGACGTGCTTGACGCAGACCTCGAAGCCGACCGTCGCCTTCCCCTCGGGCAGGTGCTCGTAGGCGAGCATCTGGGCGCTGCCCTCCATCATCCCGATCATGCCCGGCGTCGAGAGCACGCCGATGCCGATCGTGCCGCCGACGTTCGTCACGAGCGGTGGCGCAACCGTGAACTCATCGCTGCGCTCGATCCCGGGAATGAGCGTCGGCTCCGACCCGCTCATCAGACCATGCCCAGGCCGCCGCTTACGCCCAGGGTCTCGCCGGTGACGTAGGTGGCGTCGTCGGAGACGAGGAAGGCGGCGGCCGCGGCGACCTCCTCGGGCTGGCCGAGACGGCCCATCTGGGTCGAGGACCTCATCGTCTCGATCACTTTCTCGCCGATCTCGCCAAACTCCTTGGCCCCCATCAGGAGTGGGGTCTCGATCGGGCCGGGGGCGATCGAGTTGGCGGTGACGCCGTAGCGGGCGTTCTCGCGGGCGATCGCCTTCATGAAGGCGACGACGCCCCCCTTCGTCGCCGAGTAGACGGCGGAACCCTTGGAACCGACCCTCCCCGCCTCCGAGGAGATGCTGAGGATGCGGCCGTATTTCGCCTCCTGCATGGCCGGGAGCGCGGCATGGGTGCAGTTGAAGACGCCGATGAGGTTGATCCCGATCAACCGATGCCACTGCTCGGGGCTTGTGTAGGTGAAGAAGCCGAACTCGTCGGTGCCGGCGTTGTTGACGAGGATGTCGAGCGTGCCGACGGCCTCGACCGCCGCGCGGGCGGACTCCAAGTCGGTCACGTCGAGCTCAAGCGCATGGCCGTTTACCTCGCCCGCGACCCGCTCGGCGCCCTCGACGTCGATGTCGCCAACCCAGACCTCGGCGCCCTCCGCGGCCAGGCGAGCGGCAATCGCGGTGCCTATCCCGCTCGCCCCGCCGGTGACCAGCGCCTTTCGTCCCTCCAGCCGCATCGGGCGGGAGCATAGACTGGCGCGTCCGTGGCGGACCTTCCCACCATCCCGATCGTCGGCGGCACCGGAGCGCTCGGCGCCGGCCTCGCCCTGCGCTGGGCCCAGGCCGGCGCCTCGATCGCGATCGGCTCGCGCTCTGCCGAGCGGGCCGAGGAGGCGGCGGCGAAGCTGCGCGAGCAGGTGCCCGGCGCCCAGGTCGAGGGCCTGCTCAACGAGGACGCCGTCAAGCGCGGCGAGATCGTCTTCCTCACCGTCCCCTTCCGCAACCAGTCGGAGAACCTCAACAACCTGCGTGAGGCGCTGCAGCCGGGACAGATCCTGGTCGACTGCACGGTCCCGCTCGCCGCCGCGGTCAGCGGCAAGGCGACGCGCTCACTCGGCGTCTGGCAGGGCAGCGCCGCCCAGCAGGCGCAGGAGATGGTTCCCGACGGGGTCACCGTCGTCGCCGCCCTGCACACGATCGGCGCCCCGACGCTCGCCGACGCCGATACCGAGCTCGCCGAGGACGTCCTGATCTGCGGCGACCGCAAGACCGACAAGGCCCGGGTCGCGCGCCTGATCGAGCTGATCCCGGGTCTGCGCGCGGTCAACGCCGGACCGCTGGAGATGGCGCGGATCGTCGAGCAGCTGACGCCGCTGCTGATCTCGGTCAACGTCCGCTACAAGGCCCACGCGGGGATCCAGCTGACCGGCCTCCCCGACGGCGACCACTGGGAGTAGGCAAGCCGTGCGGGTCGCGCTGCTGGCGGGCGGCACCGGGGGTGCCAAGCTCGCCGCCGGGATGCAGGAGGAGATCGGCGCCGACCTGGCGGTGATCGCCAACACCGCCGACGACATCGAGGCGCTCGGCGTCCACGTCTCCCCCGACCCGGACCTGATCACCTACTGGCTCAGCGGCGAGATCGACGAGGAGCGCGGCTGGGGGCTGCGCGACGACAGCTTCACCGTCTTCGACCGGCTGACCAAGCTCGGCGCGCCGAGCTGGTTCGGCCTCTCCGACCGCGACCTCGCCGCCTGCCTCTACCGCCGCCAGTTCCTCGAAGAGGGCGGCCGCCTCACCGACGCGCAGGCCCAGATCGCCCGCGCGCTCGGGGTCGAGGCGCGGGTGCTGCCGATGTGCGAGGCGCCGGTGCGGACCAAGGTGCTGACCGCCGCGGGCAGCCGCGCCCTACAGGAGTACCTGATCGTCGACCGCGGCGAACCGGAGGTCCACGGCGTCGAGCTGGAGGGGATCGAGGTGGCCGAGCCGAGCGCCGAGGCGCTGGAGGCGCTGCGCTGGGCCGAGGCGATCGTGATCGGCCCCTCCAACCCGGTGATCAGCATCGGCCCCATCCTCGCGACCCCCGGGATGACAGAGGCGATCGCCGCCTCCAACGCCCCGGTCGTCGCGGTAAGCCCTTTCGTCGCCGGCCAGGTGGTCAAGGGGCCGACAGAGCGCTTCATGCAGGCGCTTGGCCGGCCGTCGACCGCCGCGGGGGTCGCCTCCCTCTACGCGGGGCTGATCGACGCGATGGTCGTCGACGACGGCGACCCGGACCCCCCTCCGGCGGAGATCCCGACGCTCGCGGTGCCGACCCTGATGGAGGGCGCCGCCGGGCGCGCACGGCTGGCGCGCGTCGTCCTCGACTACGCGGCTAGCCTGACCGAGGCTTGAAAGCAACCGCAGTCCTACCCGTGAAGCGCTTCGGCGCCGCCAAGCAGCGGCTCGCCGGGGGCATCGACGACGAGCGCCGGATCGCGGTGGTCACCGCGATGCTCGAAGACGTGTTCGAAGCGCTCGGCGAAGCTCGCTCGATCGAGCGGACGATCGTCGTCACCAGCGAGCCGGCGGCGGTCGAGCTGGCGGCCGCTGAGGGCGCCGAGGTCCTCCCCGACCCGGACGAGGGCGGCCACTCCGGCGCCGCGCTGGCCGGCGTCGCCCGCGCCCAGGAGCTCGGCGCCGGCTGCGTGGTCCTCCTGCCAGGCGATTGCCCGCTGCTCGACCCGCGCGAGCTCGACCGCCTGCTCACCGGCATGCCCGAGCGCTTCGTGGCCGTCGTCCCCGATCGTCACGGGACGGGAACCAACGCCTTGGCCCTCACCCCGCCCGACGCGATCGAGCCCGCCTTCGGCGAGGGAAGCTGCGCCCGCCACGTCGGAGTGGCGCGCGAGGCGGGCGTTCCCTACGCGATCGAGGACCTGCCCTCGCTGGCGCTCGATCTCGACACCCCCGCCGACGTCGTCGCCCTCACCCGCGCACTGGCGGCGGGCGGCAAGCGGGGGAAGCGAGCCGCGAGGGCGTTGGGGATATGAGCGAGTCCACCGGAGAGCTGCGCGTCATTCCCGTCCAAGGCCTGCCGGAGATCGAGGCCGGGGCCAAGCTGGGCGAGTTGATTGCAGCCGCCGCCGAGATCGAAGACGGAGACCTTGTAGTAATCGCCCAGAAGGCGGTCTCCAAGGCTGAGGGGCGTGTGCGCCACCTCTCTTCCGCGATCCCCGGGGCCGAAGCCCGCAAACTCGCCGCGGTACTCGGCAAGGAGCCGGCCCTGGTCCAGCTGATCCTCGATGAGAGCGCCGAAGTACTGCGCGCCGAGCGTGGCGTCCTGATCACCGAAACCCGCCACGGCTTCGTCTGCGCCAACGCCGGCATCGACACCTCCAACCTCCCCGACCCGGACACCGTCTGCCTCCTCCCGGAAGACCCCGATGCCTCGGCCCGCCGCATCCGCTCCGAACTCAACACCACGATCGGCGTCGTGATCAGCGACAGCTTCGGGCGGGCCTGGCGGTTGGGCCAAGCCGAGGTGGCAATTGGCTGTGCCGGCCTCACCCCCCTTGACGACTGGCGCGGCCGGCGGGATTCCAGCGGTCGCAAGCTCGAAGCAACCCTGATCGCCGTCGCCGACCAAGCTGCAGCCGCCGCAGACCTCGTCCGCAGCAAGGACAGCCGCATCCCCGTCGCGATCGTCCGCGGCTTGGACCGCTTCATGACCACGGACGACGGACCCGGCGCCGCCGCGATACGCCGGCCTCAAGGCGAAGACCTCTTCCGCTAGCCCACTTGCAGCACGGCGGCGCCGCGGAGGCCGTCGCGGATCGCGTCGAGAGCCTCGTTCGCCCGTTCGAGTGGAAACACCTCGACCTCCGTCCGAACCGGAACCTGCGGCGCAAGCGCCAGGAACTCTTCGCCGTCCCGTCTGGTCAGGTTGGCGACCGAGCCGAGCGAGCGCTCGCCCCAGAGCTCGGCGTAGGGGAAGCTCGGGATGTCGCTCATGTGGATGCCGGCGCTGACGATCCGCGCGCCCTTGGCGCTGGCCCGCAGCGCCGTCGTCATCAGGGCACCGACCGGGGCGAAGACGATCGCCCCGTCGATCTCCTCCGGCGGCGAGTCCTCGGAGGACCCCGCCCACTCGGCGCCGAGCTCGCGCGCGAACGCCTGCCCCTCCTCATCGCCTGGGCGGGTGAAGGCGAACACCCGTCGCCCCTGATGCACCGCCACCTGACAGAGGATGTGGGCCGAGGCGCCGAAGCCGTAGAAGCCGACTCGCTCGGCATCGCCAACCAAGCGCAGCGCCCGGTAGCCGATCAGTCCGGCGCAGAGCAGCGGTGCAGCCTGCTCATCGGGATAGCCATCGGGAATCGGGAAGCAGAAGCGCTCGTCGGCGACCGCAAGCTCGGCGTAGCCGCCATCCAGGTCATAGCCGGTGAAGCGGGCACGGTCGCAGAGGTTCTCGCGCCCACCGGTGCAGTAGCGGCACTTGCCGCAGGTCCAGCCCAGCCAGGGGACGCCGACCCGCTCCCCGACCGCGAACCGCTCCGCTCCCTCCCCCGCCTCGGCCACCGTGCCGACGATCTGATGCCCGGCGACGAGCGGCAGCTTCGGCCGCTCGAGGTCCCCGTCGGCAATGTGCAGGTCGGTACGGCAGACGCCGCAGGCGGCGACAGAGATCAGCACCTGACCGGGACCGGCCGAGGGCTCGGACAGCTCAGCGAGCCGAAGCGGCTCCCGCTGTCTCTCGAGGATCATCGCTCGCATACGTCTCGATGATCTCGTACAGCGTCGTCCGCTGTGCCGGTTCGCGCCCCGCGGCACGGGCGGCGGCGATCAGCTGCTCGGGGTCCAGCCGGACGCCGTGCTGGGAGCCGGCCATGCGAGAGATGTTCTCCTCCATCAGCGTGCCGCCGAGGTCGTTCACACCCCAGCGCAGCGCCTCGGTGGCGGCATCGAGGCCCATCTTCACCCAGCTCGCCTGCAGGTTGGGGATCGTCTTGCCCAGCGCCAGGCGGAATGCCGCGGTGTGCTTGAGGTTCTCGGCAGCGGAGATCTCCTCAATCCCGTGGGTGCGGCCGAGCATCGTGTTGAAGGGGATGAAGCTGAGCGGAACGAACTCGGTGATGCCGCCGGTGCGCCCCTGCAGTGCGCGGACGACTCGCATATGGCGTGCCAGCTCGCGCGGCTCCTCGATGTGGCCGAACATCACGGTCGAGGTCGAGCGCAGGCCGGCCCGGTGGGAGGCCTCGATGATCTCGACCCAGCGCTGCGCCGGCAGCTTGTTCGGCGAGATCCGCTGCCGCACGCCGTCATCGAGCACCTCGGCGGCGGTCCCCGGGGTCGAGCCGAGGCCGCACTCGATCAGGTACTCGAAGACCTCATCCGCGCTCTTCCCCGAGCGCTCGCACATGTGGTCAACCTCCATCGGCGAGTAGGCGTGCAGGTGCAACTGCGGCGCCACCTCCTTCGCCAACCGCAACCACTTCCCGTACTCCTCCAGGGTCAGGTCGGGATGGATCCCCCCCTGCATGCAGAGCTCCGTAGCCCCGAACTCGACCGCTTCCTCGATCCGCGCAGCGAAGTCTTCCTCGGACACCTCATAAGCATCCGGCGACCGCCGCCCCTGCCCAAAACCGCAGAAGGCACAGCCAACGACGCAAATGTTCGTGAAGTTGATGTTCCGGTTGACCACAAAAGTCACCCGGTCCCCCGCCAGCTCTTGCCGAAGCTCATCCGCAGCGACCCGCATCTCCTCAACGACCTCCGGCCGCGTCTCCGAGAAGAGGGCCGTCAGCTCATCCTCGGACAGCTCATGACCCTCACGTCCCTTGGCAATCGCTTCGGGCGCAAGCCCGCCATCCAGAGTCTCTTCACTCCTGCGCCCAGACCCTCTGCGCGGGATGAAGCTCCAGTACTTCAGCTTGATCACGTCCAGGACCCCCTGCTCCATCCACTCGGAGTCCATGTACTGCGGGTAGACGCACAAGCGCTCCGTGAGCGCATAGCCCTTGGGGGCAAGGGACTTCCTGACCTCATGCGGACTCGGGAACGCGTGCTCAGGAGAGATGTGGTCTCCGTTAGCGGACAACCCGCCGAGATCCGTAGCCCCAGCCTCAACTAGCTCATCCCAGCTATCCGACAAATTCGGTGGCACCTGCATCCCGACATCCGGCATAAGCCTCTTGCACTCCTGGATCAACCGCTTGATGTCGTCAACGCCGACCGGGCTCGCCCACGATGGAACTGGCAGGGACGACGGGGACCCCTCTGATGGGAACTCGCGAAGCAACTCAACCTCTGTACCTCCATCACGATCCCGCTGCGGAGCCCCAGCAGAGGGGTCCCCGTCGTCCCCCCACCGCTCCCGAGCAGCCTCATCCGCGATATCCGCCACTTCAGCGCCGTAGTACTTCGGATGCGGGACGAAGTTCTGCAGGATCACCTCCTGCAGATGGCCGTAGCGATTGTGAAGCTTGGCGAGCGCTTCCAGGGATTCCACCTGCTCCTGCTCGGTCTCTCCGATGCCAACCAAAATTCCGCTCGTGAAGGGGATCTTCAACTCGCCAGCGGCCTCGATGGTCGCCAGGCGTTGAGCCGGATGCTTGGTTGGAGAGCCGGCGTGGACCGTGTCCATGAGCTTCTCCGAGACCGACTCCAGCATCAGGCCTTGCGATGCGGTGACCTCTCGAAGGCGAGCCAGGTCCGTGCGGTCGAGCACACCGATGTTCGTGTGCGGGAGCATTCCCCGCTCCAAAGCTCGTTCGCAAGCCCAGACGACATATGAGGTGAAGTCCTCGTGGCCCCATTCCGCCAGCTTCGAAGCTACGACGGGATTTACCTCCGGGCGCTCTCCGGTGAGAACCAAGAGCTCCTTGGCATTGCGTCGTAGAGCTTCGTCGAGAAGGCCTTCAACCTCCTCGGGCGAGCGGATATGAGCCTGGTGGGTCGCGAAGGCGCAGTACTTGCAGTAGCACTGACAGGTCCGCGAGAGGGAGAGCGTGTAATTCCGCGAGAAGGTGACCCGGCGCACGGCGAGGGACGCTACCGCACGCGCCGTCTAGGACCGGCGCGTGCAGCTGAAGATCCGGAAAGCTCTAGGAAGTGGCTTTTGAAGCCGAGCCCGGCTTGACCCGCTCGGGCGGCTCGGCCGGGGACGGTCCGCCGGCCTCCAGCACGAACTTGAAGACGACCGCGGCGAGCAGCGAGCCGACGATCGGGCCGAGCAGGTAGGGCCAGACACCGCCCCACTCGTTGCTGACCAGCGCCGGGCCGAACCAGCGGGCCGGGTTGAAGGCGCCGCCGTCGAGCGGGCCGCCGACCATGACGATGAAGCCGAGCGTGGTGCCGATCGCTAGCGGAGCCCAGTCCTTGAGGCTCTTCTTCGAGAAGACCGCGGCGAGGATCACCAGAACCAGGCAGAAGGTGCCGATCGTCTCGATGATCGCGCCCTGGAAGTTGCCGGCGAGCAGGCCGCTGACCTGGGCGGCGCCGTAGTTGGTGGCGCGACCCTCGTCGAGCAGCAGCCCCTTGCAGAGCAGCGCGCCGAGCACGCCGCCGGAGAGCTGGGCGAGCATGTAGATCAGCCCGTCGATCGGCGAGATCCGTTTGATCGCCATCGCGGCCAGCGTCACCGCGGGGTTGAAGTGCCCTCCGCTGACCACGCCGAACATGACGATCAGCCCGAAGAGCAGGAAGGCGTGGGTGAGGCCGATCACCGCAAAGTCGGTGCCGAAGCTCGCCTGTTCTCCCGTCGAGAGAAAGAGCACGATGACGGTGCTGATGAAGAACACCAGCAAGAAGGTGCCGATCAGCTCAGCAAGGTATGCCGCAAGTCCTCGTTCCTGCACTCTCTTCCTCCTAGATCCCTTGATTCGACTGGGCGGCGCCAGTCTACCCAGATCGAAGGAAGGAATATGCTGCCCGCCTCAATGAGGGTGTTCGTCGCGCTGCTGGCGGCCGCCCTGCTGCTATCCGGCATCGTCGGCTGCGGCGGGGATGGCGCTGAACCGGGCGCGCCAGTCGGCGCGACGCTGGTGCTCGACTTCACGCCGAACGCCGTCCACTCCGGCATCTACGCGGCGCAGCGGCGGGGCTACTACCGCGAGGAGGGAATCGACCTGACGATCCGCCAGCCCGGCGAATCCACCGACGCGCCGAAGCTGCTGGAGGCCGGCCGCACCGACTTCGCGATTCTCGACATCCACGACCTCGGCATCGCCCGCGAGCGCGGCCTCGATCTGGTCGGCGTTATGCCCGTGGTCCAGCGGCCGCTTGCCGCGGTGATCGCCGCCGAAAGCATCGACAGGCCAAGCGAGCTGGCGGGGCGGGCGGTGGGCGTCACCGGCCTGCCCTCCGACGAAGCCGTCGTCGATTCCGAGGTGAGCGCAGACGGGGGCGACCCGGCAGAGGTGAAGCGGGTGACCGTCGGCTTCAGCGCCGTCCCGTCCCTGGTGGCGGACAAGGTCGATGCCGTGACCGGCTTCTGGAACGCGGAGGGCGTGGCGCTGCGCGCTCGTGGCGTTCCCATCCACATCTTCAAGGTCGACCGCTACGGCGCCCCCTCCTACCCAGAGCTGGTCCTGACGACCAGCGGCGACACTCTCCGGAACGACCCCGAGCTGGTCGAGTCGACCGTCGATGCCACCCGGCGGGGCTACGAGCTCGCCGCCGCCGAGCCCGGCCGGGCGCTGGACGATCTGCTGGCCGCGGCACCAGCCCTCGACCGCGAAGAACAGGCCGGGCAGCTGAACGTCCTGCGGCGGGATCTGCGACCGGCCCCCTTCGATCCAGAGGTACTTCGCGCCTGGGCCGCCTGGGACCTCGAGCACGGGTTGCTGAAGCGGCCGCTGGACATCGATGCCGCGTTCTCCGAACCCTGACGGCTCTTCCAGATACGCTTCGCCCGTGAGCCTGGCAGCGGATTTCCAGCAGGTCCTCGACGCGATGCCGCCCGACTGGACGGACCTCGAGCTCGACCTGCGGATCGACGACGAGAGCCGCTATGTGGATGCGGCGGTGGTGCTCAGCCAGGTCAACGCGCAGCCCTACTCGAAGGCCGACTGGGACTGGCGCCTGCTCGTCGCGCACAGCTTCGGCCACGCCGCCGCGGCCGAGACCGTGAAGGGCACCCTCGCCAAGCTCGACGCCGACGGAATCGGCGGCGAGATGGCGGTTCGCGAGGTCCGCGAGGGCCGCGCCGAGGTCGTGCAGATGTGGGGCCGCCCCGAGAGCGTTCGCGAGGAGTTCCGCGAACGCCGCTCGCTCTAGATGGCGAAGATCCTCGCCATCGTCGGCGACCTGATGCTGGCGAGCCGGGTCGAGGAGAGCCTGCGGGCCGCAGGCCACGAGGTATCCGTCGTCCCCGCCCTTCCGGACCCCCTGGAGGCCGACGCAATCGTCTGCGATTTGGACACCGCCGACCTCAACACCCTTGCAGCCGCCCCCATCCCAGTCCTCGGCTTCTACTCACACATAGATGTGGAGACGAAGAAATCCGCCGAAGCCGCCGGAATCACAAAAGCAATCCCCCGCTCCCGCAGGGCGCGGGTGCTACCCACCCCGGTCGGCACGCGGCTCGACGACTTCCCCCCCCCCCCCCCCCCGGCGAGACGGACGGGGACCCCTCTGATGGGAACTCGCGAAGCAACTCAACCTCTGTACCGCCATCACGCTCCCGCTGCGGAGCCCCAGCAGAGGGGTCCCCGTCCGTCTTACTCCACCGGCGGCAGCAAATCCGGCCCAGGAATAGGCGTCCCGTGCGGATCGTGACTAGGCTCGCCCAACTTCGCGGCCATCAAGAGCTCCAGCTCCTCGGAGATGTAGTGCTCGAGCACCTCGGCCTCCTCGTGGACGCGGTCGTCGGGCATCCCCAGCGCCTCGGAGAGGTAAGCCTCGATCAGGCGGTGATGGCGGATCACCTCAAGCGCCACCTTCTCCCCCGCCGGTGTCAACGTGACGCCCTTGTACGGCAGGTACTCGGCCAGGCCGAGGTCGTCCAATCGCTTCAGCATCGAGGTCGCGGTCCCCGGCGCCACCCCGAGCCGCTCGGCCAACTCGCCGTTGGTGACCGGGCCGGCGCGTTTGCTGGAGACCGTGTAGATCGCCTTCGCGTAGTCCTCGATCGCCTCGGTTCCCGGCGCCCGCCTCGGACTTGTCCCGCCGGTCGCCATCAGACCGAGACCAGCAGGCCGGTTACGTAGAGAAGGGCGATCCCGGCAAGCAGGCCGGCAACGGAGAGCGGGTGCAGGATCCGTCCTTCGTCGTTGCGCATCGCCGGGGCGATCTGGACGATCACCCTGACGATCGCGCCGACGCCGACCCCGAAGAGCAGCGCAGCCAAACTGGGGTTGAAAGCGGCGGCGCCGATCCAGGCGCCGAGGATCGCGGGGGCGCCGGCAATCAGGCCAAGGACAGCGAGGTGGCCGAACCGGGTCCCGCCCGTCGGCCCGACACCGTCGCGCAGCGGCGCCACGATCGCCAGACCCTCGGTGGTGTTGTGGATCGCGAAGCCGACGACGAGGAAGGCGCCGAGGGCGAGTGCCCCGGTCGCGTAGGAGGAGCCGATCGCCAGGCCCTCGCCGAGGTTGTGGAGGCCGATGCCGATCGCGACCAGCAGCGCCATGTAGAGGCCGCCCTGGGCGGCGCTCCCGCCCGCGTTCGCCCGCCGGCGAGCCAGGTAAGCGTCGACCCCGGCCAGCAGCAGGTAGGCGACCAGCGCCCCGGCGAAGACCAGCGCGGCGCCACCGAAGGCGCCCGGCGCCGCCGCGGCGATGTCCAGGCCCTCGAGCGCAGCGTCGATCGCTAGCAGCGCCAGCAGGCCGACGGTGAAGGCGATCAGGGCGCCGATCCAGCGGGCGTCGACCCGCCGCACGAAGGGCAGCCAGAGCATGCCGAGGCTGACCGGGATCACGCCGACGTAGATCCCGAGCAGCGCCATCAGGCCGTAGAAGCTGAGATCGGCCTCAGGCGTTTCGGTGGCAACCGGGATCGACGCGTCGACCGTTCCCCCGGATGAGGTGAGGATGAAGATCTCATAGGCCTCACCTTCGATCCAGGGGTAGGCGATCGTCAGCGTGGTCGAGCCGAGCCGTCCGACCTCGGTGCCGTCGCTGGCGGTGAAGGATGCGTAGGCGTCGTTGACCGCGACCTGGGCGAATTCGACCGGGTCGGGCCCGTCGTTGCGCAGGGTCAGCTCGATCTCGCCGGGCCGCAGCGTTGTGCGTTCGACGACGACCTCCTCGACCGGCGGGCCGGTCCGCTCGCCGAGCCCGGGACCGCCGAGCAGCGCGAAGGCGCCGATCGCCGCGCCGATCAGGGCGAGCGGAATCAGACCGAGGAGCCACGCCGGCAGGCGCCCGCCGGGGGCGCGCTCGGCCTGCGCCGCCGCCTCCATCAGGCTTTCCTCCCCATCAGGCCTTCCTCCCGGCGCCGCCCCAGGGCAGATCGCAATACGCGGCCGACGCTGCCGCGGCGGTCAGCCGCGAGGGGTTGCCGACCCGGAAGAAGCCGCTCCAGCCCAGCTCGGCGAACTCGCTGACGTGGGCGTGGAACATGTAGTCGCCGTCGAAGGGGAACTTCATCTCGGCGATGCCCCGCTGGCCCTGGCCCTGGATCACCGTGTCGGTGTACTCGCTCGGCTCCAGCGAGGTTCCGGTCGGGTAGTACTGGAAGAAGTTGGCGTGGACGTGGAAGGAGTTGAGCGGGTCGTACTCGAGCACGTTGACCAGGTAGATGCGCAGCAGCTCGTCGCGGCTGACCTGGATCGGCTCGTTGACGTAGTGGAAGCCGACCGTGTTGACCGCGTAGACCTCGTTGGAGAGGTCGAAGTTGGTGTCGAAGCCGTTCATTACCATCACCATCTCGTCGGCTTCGGGCCGGCCCTTCTTGGGGTCGATGATGAAGGCGCCGTAGAGGCCGCGCGAGATGTGGCTGGCCAGCGGCGAGACATGGCAGTGGTAGAGGTGGACGCCGAACGGCTCGGCGTCGAATTCGTAGGTGAACTCCTCGCCTGGGCCGACCTGACCGCCGCCGCGGTTTTCGCCAATCCCGGGCATGCCGTCCATCAGCGCCGTGTGGATACCGTGGAAGTGCATCGTGTGCGGGTGGTCGGAGGCGTTGAGGAAGCGCAGCCGCAGCTTCTCCCCCTCGCGGGCGCGCAGGGTCGGCCCGGGGACGCGGCCGTTGTAGGTCCAGGCCTCGTACTTGACCCCCGGCGCGACTTCGATCTCCCTGTCCTGGGCGACGATCTCCCACTCGCGCAGCACGCGGCCACTGGCCAAGCGCCGCGTCTTGCCGTAGTCGAAGTCGCGCAGCAGGTTGGTCGGGTCGAAGCCGTTGGCGCGGTGGTTCACCGAGCGGCCCGGGGCGAAGCCGGCGTGGGCAAAGCCCTCGTGGCCGGCGTGGCCGCTGTGGCCCGCCTTCGCGCCGGCGGTGCCCAGGCCGCCGGACTCGCGCGGCAGCAGGCCCTGGACGATCGGCAGGCTCGCTCCCGCTGCGAGGGCGCCGCCCAGCATCTTGCGCCTGCTGAGGCGGGAACTCACTCGGTTGCCCCTGTCAGAGATTTAGACACGTCTAAATGATTTTGACAGATCTAAAAGACGGTGGGGTAGGGCCATGGGGTTGACCCCCGGCCGAGCAACTGCGGGGAGGCTCGTCGGGGGGTCATCCCCATGGCCCCCGACACGGGTTCCTAGAATCGGTTCATGGCCGAAGCAACGACAGTCGAGCTCGATGCTCAGTACCGACAGTTGCGCGAGGAGTGTGGGCTGCTCGATCGCTCCGGGCGGGGGAAGCTGCTGTTGAGGGGAGCTGAGGCGGCGGAGTATCTGCAGGGGCAGCTGACGAACGACGTCGAGGGCCTTGAGCCTGGCGAGGGTTGCTACGCGGCGCTGCTGGACCGCAAGGGCCACATGCAGTCGGACATGCGCGTCCTCGACCTTTCCGGTGCGCCTTATGTGCCGATAGGTGGCATAAAGCGCACCGGAACCGAGGGGGAGCAGGCGATATGGATCGACACAGAGCCGGAGCCGCTGCCGCTCGTGCGGCGCCACCTCGAGACGTACAAGATCGGGCGGGAGGTCGAGCTCGAGGACGTGACCGGGGCGCGGGCGATCCTCTCCCTGATCGGGCCGCGCAGCGCCGATCTGGCGGGAGCGCCGCCGTTGCCGGAGCACGTCAGCGAAGCGATCGCGGTGGGAGGCACCGAGTGCCTGGCGGTCGGCACCGCCGGCGGCATCGACTTGATCGCGGCGGCGGACGACGCAGGGCGACTGCGCGCGGCACTCGGCGACGCCGACGCGGTCGAGGTCGGCCCCGAGGCGGTGGAGATCCTCCGCATCGAGGCGGGGACGCCGCGCTTCGGCGCCGAGATGGACGGCGGCACGATGCCCGCGGAGGCCGGCATCGTCGAGAGCGCCGTCGACTTCGAGAAGGGCTGCTACATCGGCCAGGAGACGGTCGCCCGCCTGCACTACAGGGGCAAGCCCAACCGGCACCTGCGCGGACTGCGCCTCTCGGCTCCGGTGCCTGCCGGCGCCGCGCTGGCACTGGGCGACAAGGAGGTGGGCAGGGTCGGCAGCAGCTGCGTCTCCCCGCTTCACGGACCGATCGCGCTCGCGGTCCTGCGCCGCGAGGCGGAGCCGGGCGCGGAGCTGGCCGTAGGTGAAGATGGCGTTACGGCCCGCGTGGTCGACTTGCCCTTCGGCTAGATTCCGCCCGATGGGTCGTGGGAGCAGATTCGCCGCCGGATGCGTACTCGGAGTGCTGGCTCTGGCCACAGCCGGGTGCGGAGCCGAGGAGAACGCCAACGAACCGCGGCCGCAGCCGCCGACCCGCGTCAGCGTCACGATCACGCCGAGGGCGATCACCGTGCAGCCCCCGCGCATCGCGATCGGCCCCGAACCCAACCAGCAGATCCCCCAGAATGTGCACGCAGACCAGCCCTCGATCGACTCCGACGCGCCGGTCGACGTCGTCTTCGTCACCGCCAACCTGACCGACTTCGACTCCAAGCTGGAGATCCGCGGCCGCAAGGACGCCGCGTCGGGGCTGCTTGTCGCCAACGGCAACGGCACGATGCTCACCTCGCTGCCGACCGGCGCCTACACGATCAGCGCCGCCGACATCCCGGGCGCCAAGCCTGCCCCCTTCTCTGTTGGCTCGCGCCGCACCTCCTCGCAGAACGACCTGCTGCTGCCGTAATTAGCGACTTTCCGGCGGCGCCGGTACGTCTGGGCCGGTCGTCACCATCGTTCGCGTGACCATCGTTCTCGCGATAGCCGTGCTCGCGCTCGCCGCGGCGCTCGTCTACGTCGTCGCCCGGCGCCCCGAGCCGCAGGCCGCGCTCGACCACGGGCCGGCGATCCAGGAGGCCACCTCGAAGGCCGTCGCCGATCTGCTCAGGGTCAACGAGGAGTCGCGCAGGGCCGACACGCAAGCGGCGGAGGCGACCCTCGACAAGCGCCAGGCGGAGATCAAGGCGCTGGCAGAGAGGATCGCCAAGGGCCAGGAAAAGATCGAGGCGGAGGTGCGCAAGCGGGGCGAAGGCGACCTGCAAACGCGCACCCTGCTCGAACAGATGGGACAGACGGTCGGCAACCTCAACACCGAGACCGCCGGGTTGAAGAAGGCGCTGCGCCAACCGCAGACGCGCGGCCAGTGGGGCGAGCTGCAGCTGCGCCGCTGCATCGAGATCGCCGGCATGACCGAGCACGTCGACTTCGAGATGCAGGAGACGCTGCATACCGATGACGGCCGCCTGCGCCCCGACGCGCGCTTCCTCCTTCCCGAGGGGCGCAGCTTCGTCGCCGACTCGAAGGTCCCGCTCGACGCGTTCCTCGACGCCCAGGAGGCGGAGGTCGAGAGCGAGCGCCGCACCCACCTCGAACGGCACGCCCGGCAGGCGCGCGAGCACGTCCGCGCGCTCAGCTCGAAGGACTACCAGGGACAGTTCAAGGCCGGTGAGACCCCGGACCTGGTGATCTGCTTCATCCCCAACGAGCCCGCGCTGCACGCCGCTTTCACCGCCGACCCGGAGCTCTTCGACTACGCGTTGAAGCTCAACGTCCTGCTCGTCAGCCCGACCTCGCTGATCGGCCTGCTGCGAACGATGGAGCTCGGCTGGCGCCAGGAGCGAATGGTCGCCGAGGCGGCCGAGATCGCCGACGCCGCCGGGACCATGCACGCTCGCTTCGCCAAGTTCCTCAGCGACTTCGACAAGGTCGGCAGGGGCCTGACCTCGGCAGCCAACGCCTACGACTCCGCGGTCGGCTCGATGGAGCGCCGCCTGCTGCCCCAGCTGCGCAAGGTCGAGTCGCTGGGCGTCACCCCGAGCAAGGCGATCGAGCCGCCGGAACCGGTCGAGATCACGGTGCGCGAGATCACGGCGCCCGAGCTGCGCGAGGCCGACACCCCCGTGCTTGACTAGGATTCGCGGCCCGAACCCGAAGACCGCGGAGGACCCCAGTTGGCCGTTGACACGAGCACAGTCGCGAAGTTGGACGTCGAGCCCGGAACCCTGCCGGAGACGATGGCGGCCTGGGTGATCCGCGAGGAGCGCCAGGGCGAGCCCAACGACGCCTTCCAGCTTGAGCAGATCGAGGTTCCCGAGCCGGGCGCCTTCGAGGTGATCGTCCGCGTGATGGCGGCCGGCGTCAACTTCAACAACGTCTGGGCGGCGCTCGGCAAGCCGGTCTCGGTCTTCCCCTACGGCGACCACCCCGAGTACGGCCACCACATCGGCGGCTCCGACGCCTCCGGGATCGTCTGGAAGGTCGGCGAGGGCGTCACCCGCTGGAAGCCCGGCGACGAGGTCGTCGTCCACTGCAACCAGGCCTCCTACGAGGACGTCGAGGTCCACGGCCTCGACCCGCTGGCGGCGCCGAGCCAGAAGATCTGGGGCTACGAGACGACCTGGGGCTCCTTCGCCCAGTTCACCAAGGTGCAGGCGCAGCAGCTCCTCCCCCGCCCCCAGAATCTCTCCTGGGCCGACTCCTCCGCCTACGGACTGACCTACTTCACGGCCTACCGGATGCTGATCGACCAGTGCAAGCTGCAGCCTGGCCACAACGTGCTGATCTGGGGCGCGGCCGGCGGCCTCGGCGTCTTCGCCGTGCAGCTCTGCAAGGCGGCGGGCGCCAACGCGGTCGGCGTCGTCTCCTCCGAGGAGAAGGGCGAGCTGATCAAGCAGCTCGGCGCCGTCGACTACATCAACCGGGCCGAGTTCGGCGAGATGATGCGGACGCCGGAGAACCTCACCGACCCCGCCGCCGACAAGGAGCGCTTCAAGGCTTCGCGCGGCTTCGCCAAGCGGGTCAAGGAGATCCTCGGCGACGCCCCCGACATCGTCTTCGAGCACGTCGGCCAGGCGACCTTTCCGACCTCGGTCTTCGTCGTCAAACCGTTCGGCAAGGTCGTCATCTGCGGCGCCACCTCGGGCTTCCAGCTCGACTTCGACGTGCGCTACCTGTGGATGCGCCAGAAGCAGATCATCGGCTCGCACTTCGCCAACGCCTACGAGTGCATGAAGGCCAACCAGCTGATGGCCGAGGGCAAGGTCCGCCCGGTGATCTGGCAGACGATGGGCTTCGACGGAGTCGCCGAGGCGCACCAGCTTCTGCACGAAAACAAGCACCTCGGCAAGATCTCGATCCTGGTCGGGGCCGAGTCCGAGGACGAGGGCCGCAACGAGGACGGCCCGGGCGCGATCCGGGCGGAGGTGGGAGCCTGATGAGCGAGGTTTGCGTACTGGACTGGCACGTCGCCCCCTTCCGGGCCGACCGCTTTCTCGACCTCTGGGAGCCGGCGGCGGCGAAGATGCCGGCCTATGGCGCCAAGAGCTGGTCGCTGACCCGTTCGACCGACGATCCGCTGGCGATCCGCCAGTCCTCGACCTGGGAGAGCCGCGCCGACTTCGAGCGCTACTGGTTCTCCGAGGAGATCGCGGCGGCCCGGGCCGCCGTCATCGACCTCTACGACCTGCCGATCCTGCCCAGCTGGCACGAACTACTCGTCGCCGAGTAGGGCCCACCGGCTCAGGCTCGCTCCAAAGGAGCCATCGTCAGGCCGGCGGACTTGAGCTGCTGCCAGTAGTGCTCTGCCGGCTCGCGCGGCCCCGACCAGACGATCGCCAGGCCATTGTTGTGGATGCTCTCGGCCAGCTGGTGGCCCTTCTCCAGCGAAACCCCCGGCAGCACGCGCGCCAGGGACTGGGCCACGTGGTCGAAGGTGTTGTGACTGTCGTTGCGGACAATCACGCGCCAGTCGCCACCCAGGTCCGAGCCCGGCCCGTCGGTGCGCGGCCTCTCCACCGTCGAAGTCGACACGCTCGCCATTATGCGGAAAGTTGCTGCACCGGGGAAGGCGCGACCGAGGGGGGCTCCACCATTCGTCTTAAAGTGTACTTAACTACTCAAGTTAGTTATGGCTTAGACTTCTTATGACCAATGCAAACTATTCCGGAGACTTGGACCCGTGCGACCGCACCCTGTCTCGATTGACCAGCGCCTGGCAAAAGCCCTCTCCAGCTCGCTGCGAGCGGAAGCCCTGAGCCTCATAGCCGAGGGAGTCGACAGTCCGAAACTGATCGCCGAAAGACTAGACCTCGACGTTCGCACCGTCGCCTACCACGTCCGCGTGCTGAGGAACCTGGACTGCATCGAGCTGGCCGAAACACGACCCCGCCGGGGCACCGTGGAACACGTCTACAGGCTGACGGATCAGGCACAGGAGAAGGACGAGTAGGGAGCTAAGCCGGGAGGGCCATCGGGGTCCCTCCCCAAACCGCGCGGCAGGAGCCGCGCTCGAGTGTTTTGGGGAGGGACCCCGATGGCCCTTGCACGCCAAGCCGACCCCACGCCCGAAACGTCCCCCGATAACGCCCCAAGCTGCGAAACCGGCCCCAGGGTCCCCCAGCTTTTTAAAAGCTTGGGGCGTCCGTAACGACACCTGGGGCATCTGAAGCTTTTCGGGAGCCGGGATGACGCTTTGGGCAGGGAGCTTCCAAAGCTAGTGCGCTGTCGAGGGGATGCCGGTGCCTCTACCCAAAACACTCAAGCGAGGCTCCCGCCGAGCGTTTTGGGTAGAGGCACCGGCATCCTCCCACAAACACCGCCCCGCTAAAACGGGCTGGGAACTCGAACCACGACGTTGTCGACCGTCGCCTGCGCACCCTTCGCAACCTTGGCGGAGCCAACCGAGAACCCCGACGCACGGCCGGTCAGTTCTCCCGCTCCCGCGTCCGTCACATCGGCAACCAGTTCGCCGCCGACGTAGGCGAGGATGTGGCAGCTCCCCTTCTCTTCGCCCTCGGTGACGTTGAAGGCGCGAAGCCGCAGGTCGTTCTCGCGATCGACCCCTTCGATTCCGGGCACGTCCTTGGCGATCTGCAGGTACTCGATGCTGCCATCGGGGAGGATCTTGCGCAGCTGGGCCTTGCGCTGGAACGGGTAGGCGGCCAGCTGGTAGCGCGCACCGCCGCCAGCCCGCAGGTCGAGGCCGAGGTAGGCAGCCTTCTGCACGGACTTCGGGGTCTTGCCGAGCAGCCGCTCGGTCGCGGCGATCTCCAGGTCGCGCCCGACCACCGGGGTGCGGTAGGAGCACTCCTTGGTCTGCTTGCCGATGACGATGCCGAAGGCCCGCTCGGCACCACCGCGGCCACAGCGATTCCCGGAGAGCTTGGCGATCTGCGAGAGCTGCCCCTTGCTCTCCATGCCGTTGCGATAGACGCCGACCAGGGCCGCCCCGGCCGTTGGAACCAGGGCCAGCAACGTGGCCAGCAGAGCGACGAGCGCGCCTGTGCGTAGTGCCTTCATAGCCATAAATGTCGCGCTTCGCTCAGTCACGAAGAACCAGATATGCACGTTCCTTCGCTCCGCGCTCCTGCGCAGCCTAAACACAGGCGAGGGGGAAAGATGCGGCCCGAGGGCCGGTGAACGGCGTATTTCGGGGCGACCCAAATAAGATTGGGGTGTGAGCGAGCACCGCCTCCCCGAGCGCGACCGCCCCTGGGTGATGCGCACCTACGCCGGGCACTCCGACGCCCGGCGCTCCAACGAGCTCTACCGGGGCAACCTGGCCAAGGGCCAGACCGGCCTCTCGGTTGCCTTCGACCTGCCCACCCAGACCGGCTATGACCCCGACCACGTCCTCGCCCGCGGCGAGGTCGGCAAGGTCGGCGTCTCGGTCGCCCACAAGGGCGACATGCACCAGCTCTTCGACGGCATCCCGCTCGACGAGATGAACACCTCGATGACGATCAACGCGACCGCCGCCTGGCTGCTGGGCCTCTACGTGACGGTGGCCGAGGAGAACGGCGTCGACCGCTCCAAGCTGAAGGGGACGACCCAGAACGACCTCATCAAGGAGTACCTCTCGCGCGGCACCTACGCCTTCCCGCCCGAGCCCTCGATGCGGCTGATCGCCGACATGGTCGCCTTCTCGGTCAACGAGGTGCCGAGCTGGAACCCGACGAACATCTGCAGCTACCACCTGCAGGAGGCAGGGGCGACGCCGGTTCAGGAGATCGCCTACGCCCTCTCCACCGGGATCGCCGTGCTCGACGAGGTGAAGGCGCGCGGCCAGGTCGCCGAGGCCGACTTCCCCAAGGTCTGCGGGCGCATCTCCTTCTTCGTCAATGCCG
>JANWHD010000015.1 GCA_025450585.1 Solirubrobacterales bacterium | reverse complement strand
TGTCGAGCGCCTCCTGGATTTTCGGGAAGGCGACCTTGCTCAGCACCCACATGGTGAAGAGGAAGAGGACCAGCGTCCAGATCATCAGGCCGAGGCCCGGCGAGACCAGGAAGCTGCCGCCTTCTTCCTCCCCATGCGCGGCCTCCGCCGCGAGGGGCAACCATGCCGCTATTTCAGCGATGAGCTCCACGCGATCGACCTAGAGGAAGAAGGCGATGAGGCCGAAGATGAAGGTGTAGAAGGCCACGGCCTCGGTCAGGGCGAAGCCGAGCCAGCGGATGCTCTGCAGCTCGTCTTTCATCTCGGGCTGGCGGGCGACGGACTCGATCTCCTTGCCGAAGATGATGCCGATGCCGATGCCGGCGCCGATCGAACCGAGACCGGCACCGACGCCGAGGGCGATCGCCTTGCCGGCGGATTCGATCCCTTCGTCGGAGATCGCGGCGACAACTGGGGACAGGTCCATGTGAGGTAGCGCTCCTTTTTCAGTGGCTGGCGGAGGTCGCTCCGCCGAGGTAGATAGCGGTGAGAGTCGAGAAGATAAACGCCTGCAGGGTGGCGATAAGGCCCACCTCGAGGATGAAGAAGAAGAAAGCCAGGGGGAAGGTGAGGGCGCCGAGCGCGGCGATGCCGAGCAGCACGGCGAGCCCGCCGCCCATGAAGAGCAGCAGCAGGTGGCCGGCGAGGATGTTGGCGAAGAGTCGCACCGAGAGCGAGATCAGCCGGGCGAAGTGGGAGATCGCCTCGATCACGAAGATGAACGCCTTCGCGATCGGGTTCATCTCCTCGAGGCCGGGCGGCAGCCAACTGGCCAGGTAGGGGATGAAGCCCTTGGCCCGCACTCCTTCGACGTGGTAGGAGATCCAGACCACCAGGGTGAGGACTAGGGGGATCGAGAGGTTCGCGGTCGCGGCGTAGATCGCGAACGACGGGATCGCGACGCCGAAGACGTCGACCGTGTGCTCGGTGTTGGTCGGCAGCGGCAGGAATCCGATGATGTTCGAGAACCAGATCCAGAAGAAGAGGGCGGCGAGGAAGGGGAACCAGCGCGCGGCCGTGGCCGGGTCGAGGTTGCCGCCGGTGATGTTGTTCTTGGTCAGGTCGTAGGAGACCTCGATCGCGGTCTGCACCCGGTTCGGCTTCTGCTGCATCCGGCGCGAGATCCAGACCATCGTGAAGACCGTCAGCGCGCTGGCCAGGATCAGGTAGAGAACCGCCTTGTTGATGCTGAGGTCGATACCGCCGAGTTCCAGCGAGATCCACGGTTCGAGCTTGAACTCGTTCTGCGGCTGGAACGCTTCGTTCTTGCCGGAGCTGCCGAAGATCAGCAGCATCAGGATCGCGATCGCGAAGTAGGTGCCGAGGCCGATCAGGACTTTGGTTTTCGTCTTCATGCCTTGCCCGCCTGCGGCTCTTCGTCGAAGAGGTGGGCGATTCCCTGGGCGGCGAGGGAGACCGTGAAAAGGACCGCGACGAGGACCGCCGAGGAGAGGCCAGCCTCCCGTTCGACGATCCCTGCAACCAGGACCACGGTCGCCATCAGCCCGACGCGGCCGAGCGTGGAGACCGCGACGGTCGCCATCGCCCGCTGCCGGTTCCCCGCCGCCAGCTCCCGGTTGGCACGGCGCTCGGCGAGAGCCTGGATGCCGCGCTGGAGGAGCCAGACGCCGGCTCCGGCGGCGAAGCCGAGCATGGGCAGGCCGCCGAGCAGAAAAACGGCGAGTGAGGCGGCAAGGACCAGAAGGTCGGCGTACTTGGAAGGGGACATAAAAGACGCCCGTCGTGGTTGAGCGGGCGGACTGGCGACTATATCCGAAAGGGCCGACGATCCGCTTTGTAGAGCCAGTTCGTGAGGCTTGTTACAACCTGTTACTAACTCTCGCCACGTTCCGGGTCGATCGCGCCGAACTCCCCCGTTTCCGGGTCGATCGCGGGGAAGGTCCCGGTCTCCAGCTCTTCCTCGACGGCGCGGTCGACCTCGCCGGTCGCAGGGGGCGGTGCGTGGGCCTGACGGCGAATGCCAGCAACCTGGCGCAGCCGCACCCGGCGCAGCTTGAGGATCTCCAGCACGTAGACCAGGTAGACGCTGGTGGCGAGCGCGAGCAGGCCGAAGACGACGACCACGGCGGTCCAGAGCGCGTCGAAGTGGCCGCGGTCGTCGCTGTAGGGGACGAAGCGCAGGGCGAGGGCGAGGGCCGCGAGGGCGAGGGTCCAGCCGTAGAGGTAGGCCAGGGTACGGCGCTGCGAGAAGCCGACGTTCGCCATCCGGTGGTGGAAGTGCCAGGTGTCTGCCTGGTAGATCGGCTGGCGATACTTGAGCCGCTTGGCGACGACGAAGCCGGTGTCGAGGATCGGCACCGCGAGCACGACCAGGGGCAGGACGAGGGCGACGACCGCGTTGGTCTTCAGCGCGCCCTGGACCGAGGCGACCGCGAGCAGGTAGCCGAGCAGGTTGGAGCCGGTGTCGCCCATGAAGCTCGAGGCGGGCGGGAAGCCGTGGCGGAGGAAGCCGAGGGCGCCGCCCGCGGTCAGCGCCGCCAGTACGCCGGCGGCGTTGCGGTCGAGCGAGAGGGCGATCACCGCCAGCGCGATCGCCGCGATAACGCAAACCCCGGCCGCCAGGCCGTCGACGCCGTCGATGAAGTTGATCACGTTGACCACGGCGACGATGCCGAGCACGGTCAGCGGGTAGGCGAGCCAGCCGAGCTCGAAGCCGCCGACGAAGGGCAGGGTGAGGACGTCGACCCGGACGCCACCCGCCACCGGGATCAGCGCCGCGCCGACCTGGCCCGCCAGCTTGGGCAGCGCCGGGAGTCCGCGCACGTCGTCAACCACCCCGACCGCCGCGATCGCCGCCGCGCCGAGCAGGATCGAACGGGTCTCGCCGTCGCTGGGCAGCCAGATCCAGCCCGCCACCTCGACCCCGGCGAAAATCGCCAAACCGGAGAGTCGCGGCATCGGCTTGTCATGCAGGCCACGCTCCTTCGGCAGGTCGATCGCGCCGATCCTGTGGGCCAGCCGCTCGGCGTATGGGACAAGCAGCCAGGCGACCGCTGCGGCGAGCAGAAAGGCGAGGATGGCGTCGGTTGTCGCTGCCATTCGCGGAACCCGCGGAGCGAGCGGGCCGGCTCAGGCTACTTGACGTCTGCGACAGCCCCGAGCGCGCCCTGGAAAAGCAGCTCGGGATCGCGGCGATTGAGTACGCCAAGCGGCGTCTCACGCTTGCGCAACGGCAGCTCGGCCGGGTCGCCGAGCACGCGCATGCGCCCTTCCGCGATCAGCGCCTCGTCGACGCCGCCCATGCGGCCGGCGAAGGTCGTAAAGACGGGCGTGCCCAGAGCAACCGCCTCGCGGTTCATCGTCCCCCCCGCGCTGACCACCAGGTCGGCGTGGGCGATCAGGCTCTGGGTGTCGATCGCCCGCTCGGGGACGATCAGGTTGGCAGCCGCCATCGCGCGGACCTCGGCGCCCTGGCGCTCGGTGCGCGGGATTACCACCACCTGCACCTCGCCGGCCGCGGCTAGGTGGCGAATCGCCTCACCGTAGAGGTCGTTGCGGGCGTGGTACTCGGAGGTCTCGGGCGGCGGCCGGAGGACAACGAGCACCTTCTCGCGGTCGAGTCCGAGCTCGTCCAGCACCGCGGCGTCGGGCTTGAAGTCGGCCAGGTAGTACTCCTCCTTCAGGCCCGGGTAGCGGACCAGCTTGCGCTCCTTGGCGCCGATCCGTCGCAGCCGCTCGAGCGGGATCGAATCCGGCGCCAACACCCGGCGTGCCGCCCGGAAAGCGATCTGACGCTGCCAACCGGCGAACTCGTAGTCCTGCATCTGCACCGAGGGGATGCGGAAGAGCGAGGAGACCACGGCGAGGTCGACCGAGCCGTGCGCGAGGGCCAGGCCGGGGCGCCGTTTCCAGACGAGCCGCGCGAGGGTCGCCGACCGGCCGGCGAGGGCCGTGCCCTTCTTCAGGCTGGAGGCACCGGCGTGGCGCCCAACCGACTCATACGGGATGCTCAGCCGGTCGAGAACCCCCAGCGTCTGGCCGTACTCGCGCGCAGTGACGAGCACCTCGTCTCCCCGCGCCTCGAAGCGCTCGATCAGCGGCCGCAAAACAAGCGGGTGCGCTGCCGCAGTGCAATCGACCCAGACCAGCATCTGGCGACCCTATTTGCTCAGGGCCTATCCCGTTAGGGGGCGTGCCCCTGGGACGGTTCAGGACCAAGCGGGGCGGTCACGGCGCGGATTCCGCATGGCGGCGCCATGTGGGATTCGCGACGGGGCCGAATCCGCCGCGTCCTGGGCTGTATCCAGGGGTGCGATCACCTAGCGGGATAGGCCCTTAGACCGAAGCGGGCGAGAGCTGCGAGTAGAGCGGGTAGCGGTCCATCAGAGCGCGGGTGCGCTCGGAGAGGGCGTCCTTCTGGCCATCGAAGTCGTCGGAGAGGGCGGTGGCGATGACCGAGGCGATCTCGGTCATGTCGTCCTCGACCAGGCCGCGAGTGGTCAGCGCCGGCGTGCCGATGCGCAAGCCGGAGGGATTCATCGGCGGCCGCGGGTCGAATGGGATCGCGTTGCGGTTGACTGTTATGCCGACCGCCTCGAGCCGGTCCTCGGCCGTCTGGCCGTCGAGGCCGGTCGGGGTCAGGTCGACCAGCACCAAGTGGACGTCGGTGCCACCGGTGAGCACCGGCACCCCGTTGGCTTCGAGGCCGGCGCCGAAGGCCTGCGCGTTGGCGATCGTCTGGCGCTGGCGCTGGCGGAACTGCTCGCTGGCGGCGATCCGCAAGGCGACCGCCTTGGCGGCGATCGTGTGCATCAGCGGCCCGCCCTGCTGGCCGGGGAAGACCGCTTTGTCGATCGCCTTGGCGTGCTCCTCCTTGCTCAGAATCATGCCGCTGCGCGGTCCGCAGAGCGTCTTGTGGATCGTCGTCGTCACCACGTCGGCATACGGCACCGGGTTCGGGTGCTCGCCGGCGGCGACGAGACCGGCGAAGTGGGCCATGTCGACCATCAGCTTCGCTCCGACCGAGTCGGCGATCGCGCGGAAGGCGGCGAAGTCGAGCTGACGCGGATAGGCGGACCAGCCGGCGACGATCAGCGCCGGCTTGTGCTCCTCGGCGAGCCGCGCCACCTCGTCCATGTCGACGAGCAGGTCGTCCCGGCGCACGTGGTACGGCACCGGGTTGTAGAGCTTGCCGGAAACGTTGATCTTCATCCCGTGGCTGAGGTGGCCGCCGTGGTCGAGCGCCATCCCGAGGAAGGTGTCACCGGGTTTGAGCAGCGCCATGTAGGCGGCGTTGTTGGCCTGGGCGCCGGCGTGGGCCTGGACGTTGGCGTGCTCGGCGCCGAACAGCTCCCTGGCGCGGTCGATCGCCAGCTGCTCGGCGACATCGACCTCCTCGCAACCGCCGTAGTAGCGCCGCCCGGGATAGCCCTCGGCGTACTTGTTGGTCAGCACCGAGCCGACCGCGTCGAGCACCGCCTGGGGCACGAAGTTCTCCGAGGCGATCATCTCCAGCGTGTCCTGTTGGCGTTTCAACTCGCCGTCCAGCACCGCGGCGATCGCCGGGTCGACCTCGGCGAGGGGTGCCGTCTGAAAGTTCTCGGGTAGGTCGTCCATCGTGAGCGACATTACCAGCGGTCATGGATAGCCTGGGGCCGGTGAGACGCCGCCTCTCGCTCTGCCTAGCCGCCCTCTGCCTGGCGGCGTTTGCCGTCCCCGGCCCGGCCCCGGGTGCGGCCGGCGAAAACCCCTGCGAAGGACCCGAAGCCGCGGCGCTTCTCTGTCCGGATCTGAGAGTCGGCCCCGCCGCCGATCTCTTCGTCGAGCGCGGAGGCGGTGGGTACGGATACGGAGGCGGGACGCTGCTGCATGCAGGCAACGACATCCGCTCCCGCGGCCGGGGGCCGATGGAGCTGCGCGGGCTCCGCTACAAGCGCAACTGGATGCGGGCCAACCAGGCCATCTACCGGGTCGGCGGCGGCGTGACCATCTTCCGCACCGAGGCGAAGCTCCACTTCTACAGCGTCGGCTACGAGTACGGAGGCTCCTACTGGAAGGTGCACGACCCGCTCAGCATGGAGATCTGGTCGCTGGGCGAGGACCGGCAGCCGCTGGAGCGAGTGCGCAAGGGGCCGAAGGTCTTCTACTGCTTCCGCGACCTCGAGCGGACCCGGGCGATGAGGCGCTCCCCGGGGCACCGGGTCTACCCGGCCTGCAGCCAGGACCCGGGGCGCCAGAGAGTCCGCCTCGGCACCTCGGTCGGCTGGTCGGACATCTACCCCTCCACTTACGACCGCCAGTGGGTAAACGTCAGCGGCCTGCGGGGCTGCTTCGCCTTCGTCATGCGGGTTGATCCGCAGAACCTTCTCTTCGAGTCGAACGAGCGCAACAACCGCTCGGTGCGGATCGTGCGGCTCCCCTACTGGGACGGGCCACAGCATTGCTAGGCGGGTCCATCGCGAAAATACACCGGCCTCGTCGCGTCTTCTACGCCGGGATTCGGACCCGCGACTGCTACGAGTAGGACGTTCCGACTACAGAGAAGCCCCGCGCGTCCGCCGGTCGGTGCGATTCTGAAGCTGGGGTTTGTCTTCGGACACCACGCGACGACCGACATAGCAGCCGCCCGCGATCGCAAACGCGGTTATGGCTGCGAAAAAAACACTGGGTCCAGCGCCAGCGAGATTCAAAACCGCATCGAGCGCGAGAATGGCCACCGCCATCACTGCAAAGGGAATTGACCATCTGCGGATCACGTTCACCATCCTAGCTCCACATGAGATCGCCTATGAGGAGCACCACCGCCAGCGCAGCACCGACCAGGAATCCAACGGCAGTCGCTCGCTCGACGCGATCTGGATCCGCTCCGCAGAGGACTGCGTAGGCCCTGGCGATTCCGGCGAATACCCCGCTGAGCACCACGACGACGCCTGCTGCCCCAGAGACGAGATCCGTGAGCGGAGCTGTGGACGCAGAGGCCATCTATCACGGATCGTGAACGGACCATCCGCACCCATGGTTCTTCCACCGTCACAAATTTGCGCCGGTCAACGCACCGAATACACATCGCGGCTATCAGCCCCCAATCGGGGCCCGTGGGGTCGAGCCCCAGAAGACGACTGTGCCCAACATTCCGATGATGTGGACGAGGATGATGTTGACCACCATCGACTGCGCCGTCGCGGTGCCGACTCCGACCGGGCCGCCGGAGGCGGTGTAGCCGTAGTAGCAGCCGACGAGCACGATCGCGGTCGCCATCACCAGCCCCTTGATCAGGCTGAAGCTGAGGTCAAGCGGGTCCTGGTACATCCAGAAGATCAGCAGGTAGCCGCCCGACGACACGTCGCCGACCTGCTGGACCACTGAGAAGTAGCTGGCGAAGTAGGCGACGCCGATCCCGACCAGATAGAGGAACGGGATCGCGATCCAGGCCCCGAGCAGGCGGGTGGCGCAGAGGAAGGTGACCGGCTGGATCCCCATCACCTCGAGCGCGTCGATCTCGTCGGAGATCCGCATCGCGCCGAGCTCGGCGACGATCCCCGTGCCCACCTTGGCGGAGAGGATGTAGCCGAACGCGTAGGGCAGGCCCTCGCGCAGGTCGCAGTAGGCGGAGAAGAGGCCGGCCAGCGAGGGGGCGCCGATCGAGCGGTTGAAGTAGGCGCCCTGGAGGCCGCACTGCAGGCCGAGGATGAAGACGAAGGCCCAAATCACGATCGCCGAGCCGAGGATCAGGATCCCGGCCTGGCGCAGGCTCTCGCCGAAGTAGCGAAGCACCCGACCCGAGTAGACGTGACCGGCGACGCGCGAGCCGAAGCGGGCGATCTCGCCGAAGGCGTCGAGCCATTCGCGCGGGACGTCGAGCCAGCCGATCATCGCTTCCTTGGCCCTCATCGGATGCTCTGCAGTTCGGGGTTGGTGGCGAGGAGGATCGCGGTGAAGACGAAATTGAAGAAGAAGACCGCGACGAGGGCGATCACCACCGCCTGGTTGACCGCGCGGCCGACGCCCTCGGCGCCGCCGGACGCGGTCATCCCCTTGAAGGAGCAGACGACGGCGATGATCGCGCCGAACATCGTGCACATCAGGATCGAGCCCCAGATGTCCGTGATCGAGGCGTTGGCGAAGAGGGTCGCGAAGAAGCCCCCCAGCGACTGCTTGTAGAGGAGCTCGGCGGCGATGCCAGCGGTGAGGCCGAAGACGATCGCGAAGATGTCGAGCAGCCCGGTGATGACCATCAACGCCAGGAAGCGCGGCACGACCAGGTTCTTGACCGGGTCGACCCCGAGCACCTGCAGGGCGTCGAGCTCCTCGCGGATCTTGCGAGCTCCGAGGTCGGCTGTGATCGCCGTTCCGGCGACGCCGGCGACGACGACGGCGGTCACCAGAGGGCCGATCCAGCGGATCGCGGTCAGTACGAAGAAGCCACCGAGGCGGTCGAGGGCGCCGAACAGCGAGAGCACACCCGCCGCCTGCAGGCCGGGAGCGCCGAGGCAGAGCGCGAAGGTCGAGATCAGCAGCGGGAACCAGGAGAGCTTGAGCACGAAGAGGAACTGCCAGACCAGCTCCTCGCCATAGGGATAAGGGGGGCGCACCGCCGAGACGATCGTCTTCGCGGTGAGGATCA
>JANWHD010000014.1 GCA_025450585.1 Solirubrobacterales bacterium | reverse complement strand
GGCCCGTCGGCGGGGTTTGCGGGGGGCGGTCGCTCGCCGGTCTCGAACGGCTCGGGAACCGAGCCGGCGGGGCTTGCGCCCAGGCCCTGCCGCAGGATGACCAGGTGCTGCGAGTGGCTGGCCGCGAGCGCCGCGGCGAGCGTCCGGGGGGCATCGAACTGCAGGCGCGGCGACGCCTCCAGCGCCAGGGCAAGGGCCCTGTTCTCCTCTTCGTAGCCGAGCGTCAATGCCTCCCCCCTCGACCGCGGACGGAGAGGCGCGCCGTCATCCGGCTCGGCGTCGGTTTCGCCACCCAGGCCCCGGATCGCCTTGGTCAGGGCGTCGGCATGAGCCTGGCTCTGGCCGCGGAACTCGGCGGCGGCGGCAAGCATCGGGCCCTGCAGGTGGTCGAGGCCGTGCCCATACGCGCCGGCCAGGGTCAGTTCCTGCGCGAGGAGCCCGTTGAGGATCTCCACGTCGGCGGCCTTCTCGGGGTCGGTCTTGGCGCCCTGGCCGCTCTTCCCGCAGCCCGCAACGGCGAGGGCCAGCGCCGTTGCGGCGAAAAAGAAGGCGACGCGGCAAGTGACGCCGCGCCGCCCACCGACTTCCGTTCCCTTCGGCTCCATGCCCATCGGCTCCATGCCCATCGAGGGCGCGAAGCTTATGTACTCGTACTGCGTTTACTGGGGTCGCTAGGCCTTCTTGGAAGCTTTTTTCGCTTTGGACTTTTTGGTCGTCTGCCCGGACTTCGATCCAGTTGGCGCGCCCTCGAAGTTCATCAGCACGACGGTAGCGGGGATACCTTCCTCGCCGGATCTGGCCAGACGTTTGGCGCTCCCGCTGTGGATCTTCATGATCTTCTCAAGCGTTTCGTTGACGAGATCCGTCGATTCATCCCAGCCCTGCTCATCGATGACACCGGGTGTCCAGCTCATATGCACGTCGTCGCGCTTATTGAACTTTCCCGTTTGCATCGAACCGACCACGTCAGCGACCATGCTCTCGAAAACGGAGGCGCTCACCCCGGGTTTGATCGAGTCCGGCAGGTGCTTCCAGTCGCGATCAGCGAGGAAGGCTCGAGAAGTAGCTCTGTAGTAGTGCTCGACAGCTCCGCGACGCGGCTCGGTCTTCACCATCTCGATGCAATCGAAGTCCTTGAGAACTTTGACGTGGTAGCTGACCTGGCTAAGGCCCTCCTCTAGCTCCTTCGAGAGTTCGTTGGGGCTTGCCATCCGCTCGTTGAGGATCATCAGGATCTCAACCCTGAGCGGGTGGGCTAGGGCCTTGACCAGTTTTTGATCGACGCCGCTGGTCTTCTTGCCCTTTTTTGCTGACTTGGTCTTGCTCTTTATGGCCAAAGCGACTCCTCCGATTCGTTTTCGTGGCCCTCTAGCACTCCATCCTATTAGACGCAAAGCCAAATTTGCAAACCAGATACCCCTTTTTGCGATCTTTCCAATGATTACTGGAACTAATTCCAGTAATCGAATGGTCTAAGGATCTAGTTCGGGAGAGTCGCGACTTCCCTACCGCAAGTGCTGACGATTGCGAAGGGGGTGAGGCAGGGTGAAGATCGGAAAACGAGAGGGCGTCGTTCCCGTGCTCTCGACCATCAAGGGCCGTTAGAAAACGTTGGGTGGGCCCGATCTCAGCTGACGGGATCGGGCCCCTCCGACTTCAGTATCCGCGACATGATTCAGTTCCAGCGCGATGGCCGCACTACCGAGCCAGAGGCACCCCGGCAGCGAGGGCTTCGAGGCGCTGGCCGCCGAGATCCATGCCTGCCGCCTCTGCCCTCGCCTGGTCGAGTGGCGCGAGGAGCGCGCCGCCGATCCGCCCCCCCGCTTCCGCGGCGAGGAGTACTGGGGCAAGCCGCTCAGCGGCTTCGGCGACCCGGGCGCGCGCGTGGCCCTGGTCGGCCTCGCCCCCGCCGCCCACGGCGCCAACCGCACCGGCCGCATGTTCACCGGCGACCGCTCGGGCGAGTGGCTCTACGCGGCGCTGCACCGGGCGGGTTTCGCCAACCAGCCAAACTCGGAGCGCCGCGGCGACGGGCTGCGGCTGCGCGACGCCTACGTCACCGCGGTCGTCCGCTGCGCCCCGCCGGCCAACCGGCCAGCGCCGGCGGAGCGTGACAACTGCCTGCCCTACCTCGAGCGGGAGCTGGCGCTGCTCGAGCGCTGCCGGACGATCATCGCCCTCGGTGCCTTCGGCTGGGACGGCGCGCTGCGGGCGATCCGGGCACTCGACGGCGAGGCACCGCGGCCGAGGCCCCGCTTCGGCCACGGTGCCGAGGTCTCAGCTGGGCGCTGGGCCCTGCTCGGCTGCTACCACCCGAGCCAGCAGAACACCTTCACTGGCCGCCTCACCGAGCCGATGCTCGACGCCGTCCTTGCTCGCGCGCGCGAGTTGGCGATTACCTAGCGAGACGGCCGGAAGAGCCCGCGAGCTCGGGGCAGTCATCTATCTCGGGGCAGTCATCTATGTTCCCTAAGTACCGTTAATTAATTGAAACGAATTTGAGCATTAGCTCGGTCTCAAGCGGTGCAAGCCACAAGGAGGGCCCGCGATGGACCGACCGCGAATCAAGCGCACGACCCAAAAACTGGATGCGCCCAACGGCGACCTCTATCTGCTTCGGCCGAGTGCCGGCACCGACATCCACATAGAGAGGCCCGGCAAGGCCGGCAGGATGCTCCTCGAGGCGCTCGACGGCACCCGCACGCGCGAGCAGCTGATCGAGGAGTTCGGCGAGGACGAGGTCTGCGACCTGCTCGCCCAGTTCGAGGAGCTGGGCGTTGTCGAGGACGCCACGGACGACGAGCGGATCGCCGAGAAGGTCTTCGAGCGCTTCGACCGCCAGCTTCGCTACTTCAGCGACATCTCGACCGGGCCGACCGCATCCGAGTGTCAGGAGAGACTCGAAACCGCGAAAGTCGCCGTCCTGGGCGTCGGCGGCCTCGGAGGCTGGTCGGCGCTGAACCTGGCCTGTTGCGGGGTCGGAGAGATGCTGCTGCTCGACTTCGACCGGGTCGAGCTGAGCAACCTCAACCGCCAGGTCCTCTACAGCGAGGCCGACCTCGGCCGCTTCAAGGCCGAGGCCGCGGCCGAGCGCCTGAGCGGGTTCAACTCCTCGATCAGGGTCGAGGCGCGGGTGCAGAAGCTCGACAGCGAGGCGGCGGTCGCCGAGACGGTCGCCGGTTACGACATGGTGATCGACGCCTGCGACTGGCCCGCCCACGACATCGAGCACTGGATCAACTCGGCCTGCTTCGCGACCGGCGTTCCCTTCATCGCGATGAGCCACTTCCCGCCGGTCGCCCGGGTCGGGCCGCTGTACGTGCCGGGGGTGACCGGGTGCTTCGCCTGTCAGGAGGCCGGCTACAGGCGCACCTACCCGCTCTTCGACGTGGCGATGGAGCAGCAGCGAGGCCACACCTCCCCCGCGGCGACCCTGGGACCGGCGTGCGGCCTGATCGGCGGCCAGGTCGGCCTCGACGTGATGCACCACCTGACCGGCCTCGCCCGTCCCTCGACGCTGGGGGCCGGCCACATCTACGACCTGCGGACGATGGCGGTGGAACGCGAGCCGGTCGTCCCCGAGCCCGACTGCCCGATCTGCGCCGAGGCGCGGAGCTCAAGCCGGACACGCGCTTAGGGCGGGGCGGGGCCACCGCCTCGCTCCTACAATGTTCCAGACCCGCCGACGTAGCTCAGCTGGTAGAGCACTTCACTCGTAATGAAGGGGTCCCCGGTTCAAATCCGGGCGTCGGCTTCTAGACCTCCTGCAAATCGAAATATTCACCTTGAGACGGATGGCTCGTTCTCAAAGCGTGTCCCGAATATGTCCGAAACAGGTTTTGCTTCCGTTCCTGTCTAACGGACACATGAGGTCCCTACAATGGACACATGACAGAGTTCACCTCTCTAGCCGAGGAGGTTGGGGTCAGCGAGCGCACTTTGCGACGCGCAGCGCAGGAAGGCGCCCTACATGCGAATTGGTCTAGCCCTCGGCGGATTCAGATTTCTGCCGCCGAGAAGTCCTACGTGAGGCGTTCCTGGAAACTCTTCTCGCGCCTCCGTGAAGTGCTGCGGACCGAGAAGAACCTCGCCTTCGCGGCGCTGATCGGCTCGACGGCGCGCGGCGAAGACCATGCCGGCAGCGATGTCGACCTAATCGTCGGGCTGCGGGAACCGGGTTTCGATCAGCTGTTGCGTCTCGAGCTGAAGCTCGAAGACGCACTCGATCGCCGTACCGACTTGCTTGCCCTCGAGCAGGCTCATTCCAAGCCCGAGCTGATGGCGGAGCTGGTCGCGGAAGGGCGAGTTGTTATCGACCGCGAGAACCTCTGGTCGGAGCTTCGTGCCCAGGCCCCGGCGCTGCTGCGTACCGCTGAACGCAGCGAACGCTCTCGCCGGCGCGAGGCTCTCGCCGGCATCGACAGAATCCGCAAGCCCTGATGGCTCCGCCGCGCAGGGTCGACATCAGACGTTGGCGACTTCGGATCACCGAGCGCCTCGAGGACTTCCCGCGCCAGCACGAAGCGCTGCAGAGCGCGATGGAGGAGTTCGGGCCGGACTTCGACCTCAAGCAGTTCAAAAGCGCCTACGAGAGCAAGACGGATCTCGCCGCCTACAACCGCGCCCAGGCGGTCGAGCGTGGCCTGGCGCGAATCCAGAACTACATCGCCGAGGTTGCGATCGACGGTTGCAAGCTCGCCGAGCTGACGATGGTCCACAAAAATGGCGAGGCCACCAACGCCTTCGCCATGCTTGCCGAGGCCGGTGTGATCAGTCGAGCCCTTGCCGCCCGTCTCCAGAAAGCTCAGAAGGCGCGTTCGTCGATCGAGCACTTCTACGTGCGCGTCCCGGCCGGCAGTGTCCATCATGCCGCCGTGCTGATCTTTGAGAGCTCGCGTGAATTCATCGGCCCCTTCCGCGACTGGATCGAGCCCTACCTCACCGATTAGCTCCCCGATGTTTAAACCGTCGGCTCTCGGCGCGAGGCGAACTCTTCGTTCACCCGGCAGTTAAGCGCTAAAGTCTTCCTGTGCAGGGGCCCGTGGGGGGCCGGGACACGTCGTGTCGTTCCCCCGGAGCTTAGGAGAGATATGAAGCGCAGATTCGCGGTTTCGGCCCTCGCAGTCGCACTCCTCACCTGCCTGGCGGCAGCACCGGCAGGGGCGGGTCCAGACGCTTCGGGCGCCAAGCAGAAGGGCAAGGAAAAGCAGGCCAAGAACAAGGTCTTCCTCGCCTGCCAGCACGGCTGCAAATTCCGCACGATCCAGCGGGCGGTGGACGCCGCGGGGTCGTTCAAGGACAAGCAGAAGAACGGCAAGGTGCAGGCGATCGTCAAGGTCAAGCCGGGCAAGTACGTGGAGGGCGTGGTGCTCGACGGGCGGCTGCGCAAGAAGGAGTTCGACGGGCTGAAGATCGTCGGGCTGAAAAAGGACCCGCACAAGCAGATCCTCGAAGGCAAGAACGCCAAGGGCGAGCTGGGACCGGCCCAGAACGGGATCGAGGCGGTCGACGTGAACGGCCTCGTGATTCGCAACCTGTGGGCGCGCAACTACGAATCGAACGGCTTCTTCATCCACGCCGCGACCCAGGCCGGGCAGGAATGCGACGGCTTCAAGATGGAAAACCTGCTCGCCTCGAGCAACCGCTCTTACGGCCTCTTCGCCAAGGGCTGCCTGGGCGGCAAGATGCTCCACTCGAGCGGCTGGCGCCACGGCGACTCCGCCTTCTACATCGGCGAAACGCCGTGCGACACCACCACCTGGACCAACCACGGCGACGCGCCGGCGCCATGCCAGGCGAAACCGAAGTGGACGGTCCTGCGCGACCTGAACAGCTACGAAAACGTGCTCGGCTACTCCGGCACCAACTCGAAGTACGTGAAGATCGTCGACTCGAACTTCTTCAACAACGGGGCCGGGATCGTGCCCAACACGCTCGACAGCGAGGGGTACGAGCCGAACGGGTGGAACTACATCGAACAGAACAACGTGTTCTGGAACAACTACGACTACTTCCTCGCCGCCTCGTCCTTCAAAACGATCTCGGCCGGACTGGGTGAGCTCTCCGGCCTGACGATCAACTACCCAATGGGGACCGGCATCATCCTCTACGGCGGCGCCGGCAACATCGTCCGGCAGAACAACGTCTTCGGCAACTACAAGTGGGGCATCGCGGCCTTCTCGGGGCCGGGGGAATCCTTCGTCGCCAACGAGGGCAACGACGCCAAGAGCATCAACAACCAGATCGCCGAAAACACGATGGGGCAGGGCGGGGCCGACCCGAACGGGGAATACGACTTCCTCAGCGACGCCACCGGCGGCGGCAACTGCTGGGCCGGCAACAGCGCCGGCTCGACCTTCGCCCCGGGCAACGGCTCGGTGCCGCTGGGCCAGATCTATCCCGGCTGCCCGCAGGCTCCCGTGCTGGCCGACCGGGTGCAGAGCATCAACCTCTTCGCCGGCATCCAGGTCGTCCTCACCGACCTCAGTGACCCGGCGACGATCCTCGGCTACGCCGGGCAGAGCCCGCCGCAGAACCAGGAGTGCAGCTGGGTGCGGCGTGTGCCGGCCCACCCAGCGTTCGAGGGCTTCACGCCGGTCGAGGTCCCGGCCCAGCCGGGAGAGGTGACGTGCCCGTGAGGGGCATCCGGGGATGGGCTGTGGCAGGTGCGGCCTGCCTGGCCCTCGCCGGCACCGTCGGTGCCGGCGCGCCGGCCTATGCCGCCACGGCGGCGAAGCCGAAGGTCGTCGAAGTCGCCGACTTCTTCTTCGCGCCGAGCGCGGTGACGATCCGCAAAGAGGGGAAGGTCAAGTGGGTGTGGGCGGCAACCAACGTCGAGTCCCACGACGTGCACCTGAAGCAGGGCCCGAAAAGCCTGAAGAAGAAGGCCACGTACTCGACCAAGACGACGGCGGTCACCAACGCCACCTTCGTCAAGGCCTTCCCCACTCCCGGCAGCTACCGCTTCATCTGCACGATCCACCCGACGAAGATGAAGATGACGGTGACGGTGAAGAAGTAGGCGGCGGTGAGTCCCAGCCCGCTAGACCGCCGCTCCTTCCTCGGTCTCACCGGGGCGGCCTTCGTCTGCACGCTGGCGGGCCAGCGGGTGAGCACCGAGGAGGGACAGATCGACGTCGACAGGCTGGCCGGCGGCGTCGAGGTGCCGCCGCGGGTCGCGGCGGCCAACGGCAGCGCCGCCTCGGCCTCGGCCGCCGCGGTGGCGACGGCGAGCGCGCAGGTCCGCGAGTACTGGATCGCGGCCGAGCAGCGGCCCTGGAACATCGTCCCCACCCACCGCGACCAGATGATGGCCGAGCCGGTCAAGGGCCACAGCACCTTCGAGGCCTACGCCTACCGTCCCTACTCGCCCGGCTTCGAGGCGCCGCTCGGGCCGGCCACCGTGCCCGGGCCCTTGATCGAGGCCGAAGTCGGCGACACGGTCGTCGTCCACTTCCGCAACAGGCTGAAGGCGCCGGTGACCGTGCACCCGCACGGGATCTTCTACTCGAACGAAATGGACGGCGCCTACAAGGGCAAATGGACCGACCCCGGCGGCTTCGTCCAGCACGACCGCACCTTCACCTACGTCTGGGAATGCCGCGAGGGGACCGAGGGGACCTGGCTCTACCACGACCACGGGCCGATGGACCCGCTGCCGGTCTTCCGCGGCCTCTTCGGCCCCCTGCTGATCCGCAAGGCGGGGGAAGCGGCCCCCAACCGCGACTTCTTCCTCGCCTTCCACACCTGGGACCCCTCGACCACGGGGTTGCGCAACACCTACTATTGCGTCAACGGCAAGGCCTACGCCGGCAACACGCCGACTCTGGAAGCGAAAGTCGGGGAGCGGGTCGCGTTCCACGTCTACGGCGTCGACAACTTCTTTCACACCTTCCACCTGCACGGGCATCGCTGGACCGAGCCCGATGGCACGATCGTCGACAACAGGACCTTCGGCCCGGCGGACTCCTTCAGCTTCGAGATCGCCGAGGACAACCCGGGCCGCTGGTTCTACCACTGCCACGTCTTCCAGCACCTCCATCAGGGGATGAACGGTTGGTACGTCGTCTCCTGACCACCGCGCTGCTGGCGGCGCTGGCGGCGGCGCCCGCCGCACACGCCGCCAACACGCGGGTCTCGATCTCCAACTTCGCCTGGTCGAAGGCCCAGGTCCAGATCGACCTGGGAGAGAAAGTGACCTGGGACTGGATCGGGCCGGACCTGGCCCACTCGGTGACGGGGACCTCCGCCAACGCGCTGGGCTGGGACTCCGACCCCACCACCGACGCGCCCAGCCACCAGCTCGGCGACACCTTCACGCTCCAGTTCCCCCAGCCCGGCAGCTACCTCTTCCAGTGCAAGCTGCATACCGCGGTGCGGGGAGAGGTGGTCGTCTCCGACGTGCCCGGCGACCCGAGCTCCGACCCTGGGCCGCAGGCACCGCTCAACCTCGACGTGAAGAGGCCGACCCTGGGTGCGGTGAGCGTCAAGCGCCAGCAGCTGCACGGCCGCGGCGGCGCGGCGGCGACGGCTCAGATCAGCGAGCGCGGCACGCTCGAGGCCGAGTACTACCGCCTCCGTCCCAAGGGCGGTCGCAAGTTCAACGGCTACGCCGAGTGGAAGGCGTTTATCGGCATCAACCGCTTCTTCCTGGGCGCCCACGGCAAGCACTTCAAGGCCCGCCCGGGCCGCTACCTGGCCGTCCTCCGCGCCACCGACTCGGCCGCCAACACCTCCAAGCCAGTCCGCAAGCGCTTCGCGATCCTCGACTAGACCACGCCCGGCATGTCGCTCCCGCCTTCGAACTTGTAGCCGACGCCGCGTACGGTTACGACCAGTTCGGGGCGCTGGGGGTCGCGCTCGACCTTCTGGCGGAGGTTGGAGATGTGGACGTCGCAGGCGCGCTCGTCGCCGTCGAACTCGGTCTGCCAGAGCTCCTCCATGATCTGGCGGCGGGCGAAGACCTCGCCAGGGCGGCTGACCAGAAGGCGGAGGAGCTGGAACTCGGAGCGGGTGAGGCTGATCGGCACCTCGCGGACCATCGCCACGTGGCGGACGAGGTCGATCGCCACCGGCCCGGCTTCGATCCGCACGGCCTGGTTGAGCGGGCCGCGGTCGAGCTCGCGGCGGCGCAGCTGGGCGCGCACGCGGCCGAGCAGCTCGCGGACGGAGAAGGGCTTGGTGACGTAGTCGTCGGCACCGACCTCCAGGCCGACCACCTTGTCGACCTCGGCGTCCTTGGCGGTGAGGACGATGATCGGCACGGCGCTGCGCGATCGCACCTCGCGGCAGATGTCGAGGCCGCTGGGCCCCGGCATCATGATGTCGAGGATCAGCAGGTCGTAGGGGACGGTGTCGCCGGCGACTTTCTCGGCGGCTTCGGTGCCGTCCTCGGCGACGTCGACGTCGAAGCCGTCCTGGGCGAGCGCGTAGCCGACCGACTCGCGGACGGAGGGCTCGTCGTCGGCGACGAGGATGCGTCCGATACTCACAGGCACACCCGATCGCGCTTCGCTCGCGGCGCGAAGAACCAGATATGCACGCTTGCTCGCTCCGCGCTCATGCCACCGGGGTCGGGCTCGGCTGGGCGATGGGGAGGCGAACCCAGAAGGTGCTGCCCTCTCCCTCGGTCGAGGTGGCGCCGATCTGGCCGCCCATCACGTCGACCATCCGCCTGGCGATTGCCAGGCCAAGGCCGAAGCCCTCCTGTTTGCGGGTCTCGCTGCGACGGTAGAAGCGCTCGAAGACGCGCTCGATCTCCGCCGCGGGGATGCCCGTTCCTGTGTCGATGACTTCCATGATCACGTTCGTCTCGCTGTCGCGACGGCCGCGAACCGTAACGGTGCCGGGGGGTGGCGTGTTCTTGAACGCGTTCGTGAGCAAGCCGATCATCACCTGGCGCAGCAGGGTCGGGTCCCCCTTGGCGGCCAGATCGGGCTCGGCCTCGACGACGAGATCGAGGTGTTTGGGTGGTTCGACCGCGGCGACGACGTCGCGGATCGCGACCGGCACGTCGACCACCTCGGTCTCTCCCGCCCCGACCGACTCGACCCGGGCGAGGGTGAGCAGCGACTGCGTGAGGCGGTTCATCCGCTCGGCGTCCTCGCCGAGGCGGGTGAGGAAGTGGTCGCGGGCCCGGGGGTCGTCCTTGGCACCGTCCTGCAGCACCTCAATCGCGCCGGAGATCCCGGCCAGCGGGTTGCGCAGCTCGTGGGCCGCGTTGGAGACGAAGTCGGCTTCGGCGAACTCGCGCCGCATCTCTTCGGTGCGATCGCGAACGACGGCGAGGACCGCTCGCTCGCCAGGCAGGGCGCGCGCCTGCATCGCGTAGGCGCGGTCGCCGATCCGCAGCGCCGGGTGGGCCGCGAAGCCGAACTCGGCGGCGCGGCGGAGCTGGGGAAGCATCGCCTCCGGCGGCCTGCCGCCTTCGAGCAGCTCGACCGCGGCGCTGTTGGAGAAGCGCACCGGGCCCTCGTCGTCGACCACCATCACCGCGTCGGTGAGGCCGTCGAAGATCGCCTCGAGCTTGTTGCGGTCGGCGGTGAGCACGCCGAAGCTCTCTTTGAGCGAGGCGCGCATCGACTCCAGGGCGCGGGCGAGGTCGCCGATCTCGTCGGGCCCGGAGACCTTCAGCGGCACGTCGAAGGACCCAGAGGCCATCTCCGCCGCCGCCTGGGCCAGGCGCGAGACGCGGTGGGTGATCGCGACCGCGATCAGGAAGCCGGCGAGGACGCCGATCAGGACCGAGACGACCAGGGCACGCTGGTCGTCTCCGAAGAGGTAGACGGCAAAGGCGGTGATCAGCGATACGGCCGCGAACGCGCCGCCGAGCCACAGCCTCATCCCGATTCGTCTCATGAGGAGTTACTAACACAAACGCCGTTCCGGCAGGGCGTGTCTGAGTTTTCCCACCGCATGTGGCGGGAAAACTCAGACACGCCCCCGGAGGGTGGGTCGGGACCGCCGGACCTTCGTGGGAGAATCGGTTGGTGCGGACGCTCGTCTTCATCCCTGCCTGGAACGAGGAGGACTCGGTCGCCGCGGTGATCGCGGACGTGCGCGACCGCATGCCCGGGGCCGACGTCCTCGTGATCGACGACGGCTCGGCCGACGCCACGGCCCAGCGGGCGCGCGAGGCGGGGGCCCTCGTGGCTTCCCTGCCCTTCAACCAGGGCCTCGGCGCCGCGCTGCAGACCGGCTACCTGTACGCCCTGCGCGAGGGCTATGAGCTCTGCGCCCACCTCGATGCCGACGGCCAGCACCCCCCGGCCGAGGTGGCGCGGCTGCTGGAGGAGGTTCGCGCCGACCGGGCCGACCTGGTGATCGGCTCGCGCTACCGCGACCCCGGCCCAGCCGAGAGCGACGACTACAAACCGACGATCTCGCGCCGGATCGGCATCGGCGTGTTCCGCTTCTTCCTCACCCTGGCGACGCGCCAGCGCTTCACCGACACGACCAGCGGCATGCGGGCGGCGAACCGGAGGGTGATGGCGCTGTTCAGCGAACGCTACTCGCCCGACTTCGCCGAGATCGAGTCGCTACAGCTGGCCGTGCGCGAAGGCCTGCGGGTGGAGGAGCTGCCGGTGCGGATGCTGGAGCGGGCGGGAGGGGCCTCGTTCCTGACGCCGGTGCGGTCCGCCTTCTTCATCTTCAAGGGCCTGATCGTGCTGATGGTCGGGCAGTTCCGCCCCCGGCGGGGGGCCGAGGCGGGCCGATGAGCGCGCTCACGGTCGCCGCCGCCCAGGCTCCACAGGTTCACCTCACCGCACAGACGCGGATCATCGCGGCGGTACTGGCGGTCGCCTTCATGGTCCTGATCCTCGAGCTGATCCGGCGCGACAAGCTGCAGGAGCGCTACAGCGTCGTCTGGTTCGTCGCCGGGCTGGGAATGCTGGCCGGGGCCGCCTTCCCGGGCCTGCTGGAGCTGGTCGCCGACGCGATGGGCGTGCGCGACACCAACGTCGCCCTCTTCTCGATCGTGCTGCTGCTCCTGCTCGGGCTGGCGCTCAACTTCAGCGTGATCATGTCGCGCCAGGCAGCGCAGATAACGCGACTGGCCCAGGAGCGGGCGCTGGAGAAGGCCCGCCAGCAGGCCGGTTCAGGCGAAAACGGCAGCGAGGCGAAACGCGAGCGCCTCGAGAGCTAGCTCCTCGGAGACGTTGAGGTCGAGGCGGCGGCGGGTGTCCTGAACCAGCTCGGCGGCGCGGCGGGGTCGCGCGGGGTCGAGGGTGGCGGCGCAAGCCTGCAGCTCGGCGATTCGATCCTGGTTGTAGACGACTTCTGAGGCACCCGAAGCTGTCGCGGCAAGATCTCGGAACCAACTCGCCACCAGCTCGAGGCCAAGGTCGAGGACCTCTGTCCGACGGCGCCGCCCAGCTCGTTTCGCTTCGTCGGTGATGTCTTTGGCACTGCGTTTTACGCCGGCTTCCGCTTCTTCCTCGAGGAGCTTCCGAGTGATTGCTTCGGTCTCTTCGCCTTCTGACTCGGCGGTTTTGAGGAGGGCCGTCCAGGGTGGACCCGAAGCGGTGGGGGCCGTCGGGGGGGGCGGGGGCGCCGGGCGGTGGCGGGGGGGGGGGGGGGCGGGCCCCCCCCACGCCCCGCCCCCAGACCAACCCCCTGGCCCCACGCCCGGGG
>JANWHD010000013.1 GCA_025450585.1 Solirubrobacterales bacterium | reverse complement strand
TGTCGAACTTCGACTTGGTGACCGAGTCGTTGACGTTGATCGCCGGAAAGAGCAGGTCGCCGGTCTCGGCCAGCTGGTAGAGCCGGTGCACGCCGGTGGTCGTCTCCTCGGTGACCCCCTTGATCCCCTCGGCGATCTGGGTCCAGCGCCGCGGGTCGGATTCGAGCGAGCGCTGCAGGGTCTCGAGTACGACGCGAAACTCCTCCGACTCGGCCGAGGCCGGGTCGGGCACGGCGCCCGCCTTCTCGAACTCGACGCCCTTGTGGACGAGCAGGGTGGCGTCGCCACCGTCGTCGAGGATCATGTTCGGGCCTTCGCCGTCGGGCCAGAGCAGGGCCTGCTCGGTGCACCACCAGTACTCCTCCAGGGTCTCGCCTTTCCAAGCGAAGACCGGGATGCCGGCGGCGGCGATCGCGGCCGCGGCGTGGTCCTGTGTGGAGAAGATGTTGCAGCTGGCCCAGCGGACCTCGGCACCGAGGGCGCTCAGGGTCTCGATCAGCACGGCGGTCTGCACCGTCATGTGGAGCGAGCCGGTGATCCGCGCCCCCTTCAGCGGCTGCTCGGCCGCGAACTCCTCGCGGATCTGCATCAGGCCGGGCATCTCCACCTCGGCGAGGGCGATCTCCTTGCGCCCGAAATCGGCGAGGCCGATGTCAGCGACTTTATGGTTTGCGGTGGCGGTTGCCATCGGTTCCTTTCACGTCGGGAAGTGCGAAGAATACGGTGATGGCGGCGCCAGGTGAGGCCAAGCGTCGCCGGATCTGAGAGGCTGCCCGCCTGGAGAGAGGAAGAGGGGCATGAGTACAGCTGAGTTCGCGGCGCTTGGGGCAGAGTCGTCACCCAGGGTAATGACAACGCCTTGGACGGCGGTGCGACGCTGCGCACTCGTCCTCTACGCGGTCGCCCTGGTCGCCTACACCGCCGCCTACGGGGTCCCCGTGCAGCGGGAGCTCGTGATCGCCTGGACCTGCGGCGCACTGGCCTGCGTGTCGATCGGCCGACCACCGCGGGAGATCCGCCAGCTCCTCCTCGACTGGCTGCCGCTGGTGGCCATTCTCTCCGTCTACGACTTCACTCGCGGCGCGGCCGACTCGCTGGGCATCGGCGTCAACTTCTGGCCGATGATCGACTTCGACCGCTTCGTCTTTCTCGGCGAGACGCCGACCGAGTGGTTGCAGGCGCACCTCTACCGACCGGAGGCGGTGATGTGGTGGGACGTCGCCTTCACCCTCGTCTACACCTCGTACTTCATCGTCCCCTTCGCCGTCGCGGGCGCGCTCTGGGCGCGCGACCGGGCGTCGTTCCTCCAGTTCACCCGGCGCCTCGTCAGCCTCGCGCTGGCCGGCCTGGCGACCTACATCCTCTTTCCCGCCGCGCCCCCGTGGATGGCCGGGGAGCAAGGGCTCCTCGGCGAGGTTCACCGGACCACCGGCAAGGGCTGGGAGATCCTCTCGGTGGGGACGTCGGGCATCTTCGAGAAGGGCCAGGAGGGTGTCAATCTCGTCGCCGCGGTGCCCTCGCTGCACACGGCGTTCGTCGCCCTGGTGGCGATGTTCCTCTGGAGCCGGGTCCGCCCGATCTGGCGTCCCCTGCTGGCGCTCTACCCGGTGGCGATGGGCCTGACGCTGATGGCAACCGGCGAGCACTACTTCTTCGACGTCCTGCTCGGCTGGATCTACGCCGGGGCGGTGATGGCTGTGTGGGCCTGGTGGGAAGGGCGCAGGGCGGAAGCTTCGGTTGATGTAGGGACGCCGGGGCCCCCTCCCCAAAACGCTCGGCGGGAGCCTCGCTGGAGTGTTTTGGGGAGGGGGCCCCGGCGTCCCCTCGACAGCTCACAAGCTTCGGAGAGCGAGCTCCCGGCCGAGGCTCTGCCTCCTCCGGACCCCGAGGCGCCGCCGAGGGACGTCGCTTCGTTGAAAGCTTGGGATTCCTGAGACCAGGTTCGCGGCCCGCAGGGCCGTCGGGGGTCCTCTTCAAAACACTCCAGCGAGGCTCCTGCCGAGCGTTTTGAAGAGGACCCCCGACGGCCCCACCCCCCCCCGGCACTTAGGGCTTACCCAGCGCCGCCTTGAAGCTGTCGATCGCCTCTACGGGGAGCGGGTCCACCCCACGCGCCTGGGCTAGGGCGAGCGAGACGAGGTCGGCCAGCATCGTCGCCCAGAGCAGGCGGGCGACGCGGGTCTCCCCCTGCGTCTCGATGCGGAGTACCTCGGCGCCGGCCTCGGCGATCGCCTCTCCGGTCAGCTCGAAGCGCCGGCGCTCGCGCGGGTGCTGGTCGGAGTCTTCGAGCAGCACCGCCGAGAACGTATCGCCGGCCCAGCCGCAGATCTCGTTGTGGTCGGCCTCGGGCAGCTCGGAGAAGAAGGCGTGGAGCTTCGGGTTCTCGTTGATCTGCGTCTTCCAGCGACGGGCGACCGGCGCGGTGAGGTCGGATCCCACGATCACGGGGACGGTCCCGTCGAGGCGGGCGGCGAGATCGGAGGCGAGAGCCCTCAGGTCGGCGGACCGCTCGGCCAAGAAGGCGGCAGCGGCGTCGATCTCGGTGTGAACCCGAGGGGCAATTCCCCCGAGGGCGGCCACCTCGGCGGTGCAGACCAGCATGTAGGCGACCGCGGTCCGCGGGGCGGGCAACAGCCCCGGCAGCCCGATCACCGGGACGCCGGCCTCACGCGCGGCCTCGACCAGGGCCCCTCCCGTGCTGGCGACGATCCGCCGCGCGCCGAGAGCCCCGGCCGCCTCGAAGCAGGCCAGCGTCTCCTCGGTATCGCCGGAGTAGCTGGAGCAGAGGATCGTCCACTCGGGGGTGACCCAGCTCGGGAGCTCGTAGCCGCGTACGGTCAGCAGCGGGCGGGTGAGCCGGTCGCCCAGGGCCGCGGCGGCAAGGTCGCCGCCGATCGCCGAGCCGCCCATGCCGCAAACCATCAAGCCGGCCGCGTCGGCAGGCTCGAGCCGTGCCGACTCGACCCGCCAGAGGGCGTCACGCAGGTGGTCGGGTATGGCGAGGACGTCGTCGAGCATGAGATCGGACTTCGACCCTCAGGCCGGAACTCTTTCCCCTTGGCCGACCACGGCACCGTCCAGGGTGGCACCGGCAGGCACCTCGACGCCGGCCGAGAGAATCGAGCCACTGACCCGTGCACCCTCGCCGAGGGTGCAATCGTCGAGCAGCACCGAGTCGCGGACCGCGGCACCGTCCGCGACACGGCAGCCAGACCCGAGCACGACCCGTGGACCCACCGTCGCACCCCTCGCCACTTCAGCGCCGGAAGCCACCAGCATCCCCGGCGCCGTCGGCTCCACGCGAGTCTCGACCCGCCGCTCGAGAATGTCCCAGCTCGCCTGCAGGTAACGCTTCGGGGTACCGATGTCCATCCAGTAGCCGTCGAGGCGGAGGCCGTGCAGGCCGTCGCCGACGAGGCGGGGGAAGACGTCGCGCTCGATCGAGACCTCCTCGCCGGGGGGGATCAGGTCGAGCACCGAGCGCTCGAGCACGTACATCCCCGCGTTGATCTCCCCGGGCACCCGCTCCCCGGTCTTCTCGAGGAACTCGAGGACCTCCCCCCCATCGCCGCAGCGCACGAGACCGTACGCGGAGGAGTCCTCAACCGGGTGGAGGCCGAGCGTCGCCTGCGCCCCGTGCTCGCGGTGAGCGCCGAGCAGCGCGGTGAGATCGAGGTCGGTGAGGACGTCGCCGTTGAGGGCGAGGAAGCGGTCCTCGAGCCGGTCGCCGAGCTCATCGGCGGCGAACCGGATCGCTCCGGCGGTGCCGCGGCGATCGGGCTCGACCACGTAGCGGATCGCGACCCCCGCCCGCTCCTCCTCGCCGGCCAGCGCCTCGCTCAGCACGTCGGGCAGGAAGCCGCAGGCGAGCACCACCTCGGTGACCCCGTGCCCCCCCAGCCACTCGATCATGTGCGCGAGAAACGGCCGGTCGACCAGGGTCAGCGCCGGCTTCGGCACCGTCTCGGTCAGCGGCCGCAGCCGCGTCCCCTCGCCTCCCACCAGGACGATTGCCTGCACCTAGTGCCCCTGGCCGGCGCACACCGGCGTCCTCGGTCGCTCGCGTGCAGAGCACGCCACGCTCCCTGCGTCCTTGGTCTGCTTGGCCAAGGGCACTAGGACGCTGGTCCCGCTTGGATGGAGGTCTCAACCGCCCTGCCGATGCCCTCGTACTCGAAGCCGACGCTCCTGAGCAGGTTGGAATCGAGGAAGTTGCGCCCATCGACCAGAAGCGGCCGCGCCATGCGACCGGCGGCCTCGGCCCAGTCGAGCTCGGCGAACTCGGGCCACTCGGTGACCAGGACTGCGGCGTCGGCCCCTTCGAGAGCGTCCATCGCGGAGTCGCAGAACTCGACGTCCTCGAGCAGGCCCCTCGCCGCATCTGCGGCAACCGGGTCGTACGCGGCAACCTCGGCACCCTCGCCTTGAAGCCGCGCCGCCAGGACCAGGCTCGACGCCTCTCGCATGTCGTCGGTATCGGGCTTGAAGGCGAGGCCAAGCAGCGCCACGCGCTTGCCCGCGAGCGATCCGAGGCGATGCTGGAGCTTCTTGACGACCCGTCGCTTCTGCAGCTCGTTCACCTCGATCACCGCGGTGAGCAGCTGGAAGTGGTAGCCGGTGTTGCCGGCCAGCTGCTTGAGTGCCTTGAGATCCTTTGGGAAACAGCTGCCCCCGTAGCCGATCCCGGGGCGCAGGAAGGCCGGGCCGATGCGCTGGTCAAGGCCCATGCCGCGGGCGACTTCAGCCACGTCGGCACCGACCTCCTCGCAGACGTTGGCGATCTCGTTGACGAAGGAGATCTTGGTGGCGAGGAAGGCGTTGGAGGCGAGCTTGATCATCTCGGCGCTGGCAACGTCCGTGCGCACGATCTCGCCGCCGAGCGGCTCGTAGAGGCCGGCCACCGCGTCGCCGGCGGACTCGTCGCCGGGGTCCGCGCCGATCACCACCCGGTCGGGGTGCAGGAAGTCCTCTACCGCCGATCCCTCCTTGAGGAACTCGGGACAGGAGACGTAGGGGACGCCGGGAAGCTCGCGGCGGATCGTCTGGCCCGTGCCCGCGGGCACGGTGCTCTTCATCACCAGCACGTGCTCGCCGCCGGCACCCAGCTCCTCGACGACCGAGCGCACCCTGGAGAGGTCGGCGTCGCCGGAAGGGGTCGGGGGCGTATCCACGCAGACGAAGAGCAGCCGCGCCGCCTCCAGCACCCGCGCCATCTCGGTGGTGAAGGTCAGCCGCTCGGCGTTCCGCGCAAGCAGATCCTCAAGGCCGGGCTCGTGGATCGTCGTCTCGCCGCGCGAGAGGGCCTCGACCTTCTCAGGCAGGATGTCGCGCGCGACCACGGGATGACCGAGGTCGGCGAAGCATGCCGCCGTCACCAGGCCGACCCAGCCGACTCCAATCACTCCGATCTGCTCTCTATCCCCTGTCATTGCTGCACCCTTCCCTTCTTCGGCTTCTTGTTCGGAATGACGACCTGTGCCGAGCGTGCCATCCCCACCATCTGGTCGTTGGTCAGCACCCGCAGCAGGCTGTTCGAGATCCAGTAGGTGTTATCCCCCCGGTGCCAGGCAATCAATTTGATCCTGTCGCCGTCGAGGAAGATCTCATAGTCGCGGCCGCGTATCTCCTGCTCGATGCTCGGACCGCCGAGGATCGGGGGGTCGCTCCAGCCCTGTATCCCCTGCATGCCGAAGTAATGGGTGCCGTCGGGCAGGTCCAGGGTGATCACCATCCGGTAGGCGCCATGGCGGTTGCCGTCGGTGTCCTTGAAGTGGTAGACGCGCGGATCCTGGATGTGCAGGTAGGGGTCGCTTTCCTCGTAGGCGGCGCCCGGAGGCAGGCGACTCGGGTAGAAGACCGGGAAGCCGTGGTTGACCTTGCGGGCCACGACCTTCGCCTCCGCCTTGCCGGCTTCGCCGGCCGGGCTCAGGCCGTCGTCGCCGGGTGGCTTGGGCTTGACCTTCGGCTTCGGCTTTGACTTCGGCCTCTTCTTCCCCTTCCCCTTGCCCTTGCCGCTCGACTTGCTCTCGGCCTCGTCCAGGGAGCCACGCGGCCCGCCGCTGGCTTCGATGCCGAGGAACTTGTCGACGGCGCCGGCGATCTGCTCCGGCGAGGAGTAGACGAAGCTCGGACCCAGTTCAGCCGGGAAGTCGACCTCGTTGATCGTCGCGTTGCGCGAGGCGATGAACAGCTCCAGCACCTCGAGCATCGCCTTCGTGTCGCTGATGTCGGAGGTCGTGTACTGGGTGAAGACGTCGATCAGTTCGTTGCTGCCGAGGACCAGGTCCTTGATCGGCACCCGCTGGCGGGCGGCGCTGAGGAAGTCCTGCTGGCGGGCGGCACGGACGATGTCGGTGTCGGTGTGGCGGTAGCGCACGTACTCCAGCGCCCGTTTCCCGCACATCAGTTGATATCCCGGCTGCACGTTGATTTCTGCGTACTGTTCGGAGGATTCCGCGTTGGAGTGGTAGTAGCGGCGGTCGATGTCGACGTAGACGCAGCCGATCGCGTAGACGGCGCGAACGAAGCCGAGGTAGTCGACGTTGACGACGTGGTTGATCGGCAGCCCGGTCAGTTCCTTGACCACCTGAAGGGTCAGCTTCGGCCCCCCGTAGGCGAAGGCGGCGGTGAACTTTTCGGTTCCCACGCCCGGTATCTCGACCTCCAGGTCACGCGGGATCGACATCAGCGCGATCGCGTTCTTGTCGGGGTCGAGGCGGAGCAGGATCGTCGTGTCGGAGCGGCCCGTGTCTTCCGGTTCGCTCGCCCGCTTGTCGGAGCCGATGATGAGGATGTTCTGCGGCTCCCCGCCCTGGGTCTTGGCGAGGATGCGCTGGACCTTGTTCTGCAGCACGTCGTTGTGCGAGAGGGCGTCGGCGATGCTGCCGACGTAGAGGAGGATGCTGGCGGCGGTGGCCGCGGCAACGGTGGTGACGATCACCACCGAGCCGAGCGTGAAGCGCCACCAGAAGCGCTTCGGCTTCGGCGGCGGCTCGTGGTCGCCGGAGGGCGGTGGCTTGCTGAGGCCGGTATCAGCCACGGCTCAGGCGTCGAGCTGGGCAGGGAGCGAGCGCAGGAAGGTGTCGAGCGTCTGCCGGTAGGTGTGCAGGGAGGAGACCGAGACCCACTCCCCGGGCCCGTGATGGCCCGCGCCGACCGGGCCGAACTCGACCGCCGGCACACCGACCCGCAGGAAGGAGACGGCGTCGGAGGCGCCGTCGCGGCCGACGCTCATCGGCTCGCCGTCGTGGTGCTCGGTCGCGGCGTGGCTCAGCGCCCGCACATAGGGCAGGTCGCGGTCCACCACCGCAGGCGGCCGGGTGAAGAGCTGCTCGACCTCGGCCGCACCGAGACCCTCCACCTGCTCCAGCAGGTCGGCGGGGTCCTGGTCGGGCAGGTAGCGAATGTCGACGTCGATCGCGCATCGGTCGGGCACCTTGTTGAGCGCGTCGCCACCCAGGATCCGGCCGAGATTGATCGAGGGGCGGTCGAACAGCTCAGAGCTGTGCCGAGCGAACGGTAGCGACTCGATACTGCGGAAAACGTCAATCGCCCGCAGGACCGCGTTGTCGCCCAGCCACGGGGTGGCGCCATGGGCCGCGACGCCGCTGACCTGGACGCGCAGCGCCAGCACCCCCTTGGCCTCGACCCCGATGTGCAGGTCGGTCGGCTCCCCGGTGATCGCGAAGTCCCCGATGAAGCCGCTGTCGACGAGCCGGTCGCTGCCGCGGTCGACTTCCTCCTCGGACTCCTCGTCGCCGACGATCCCCAGCCGCACCCGCACGTCATGCTGCTCACGCATCGCGGCGGTCGTCAGCAGCATCGCCGCCAGCGCTCCCTTCATGTCGTAAGCACCGCGCCCGTAGAGCCGGTCGCCGTCGACCCTGGGATCGAACTGGCCGGGAAGCCCGGGAACGACGTCGAGGTGCCCGTGCAGGACGACCGTCGGGGCATCCTCAGGACCGACTTCGGCCCGAAGCACTGGCAGCCCGCGGACCTCGTCGCTGGAGGCCTCGATCCCCCGAGCCTCCAGCCAGCCGTTGACGAACCCCGCAGCTTCCAGCACCCCCTCCGGCTCGGAGGTGTCGTAGCCAAGCAGCTGCGTGGCGAGCGCTACGAGCTCATCGCTCATGTCGGGCTCCCGCTGCTCGTCGAAGGTTGCCGGGCGTGCATGCTCGGACGGTATTTGAACCGTGAGATCGCCGCTGCGCTCAGCGCGCCGCCCCCGTCATCGCCCGGTGCCGGGTAGATCGTCGTTCGTCGCCGTGCCACTCAGGTCCATCTCAACCCGCTTGTTGAGCATCCACTCAGCCGGTGTCTCGCCTGCTGCCTTGGCCCGTTGCTCGATGTAGTCGAGGGCGGCATCGAGCAGAGGCAGTAGCGCCTCCCGCCTCTCGGCCTGCGGCAGGATCAAGAGGCCTGTATGCAGATCGACCTGCCGGTACAGAGCGACGAAATCAGCCTCGTCGTTGGTGACGAAGACGGCTTCTTCTGCGATGACGCGCTCGTGCAGGAGCTTGTCGGAGGCGCCGAGCAAGCCACGGTCGCGATTACAGGTTGCCCAGTAGCCACGGCGATTGGCTCGCTCAACGAGGGTCGGCGAGAGGCACTCGTCAACCCAGAGCTTCACGCCACTGCGGTGCGACCGGCAGACCTGGTTCGAACCTTCCCGACTGGGCGTCCCCGACGCGGGTTGCCCTTTGCCCACAGCACGGCAACGTCGTGCGCCTCCTCGGGAACGTGCGGGTAGTCCTCTCTGAGCGCCTTGCGGCTCTCCCCTCCTTCGACAAGTTGAGCCAGGGTCCGCACTGGGACACGCGTCCCTCGGATGACGGGGACGCCCCCCATCTTGCCCGGGTCGACCTCGACGTACTTCTCACGCATTCGCACATAGTCGAATGCCCGCTTGGCGACATCAGCGGCGTTCTCGGTCATCGCAACCCGCAGAGCACGGGAAAGCTCAAATTCCTCAGCCCTCGCGGGATTTCGCTTCACGATCCAGTTGCGAACCTCGCGCTTGAACTTGATCGACAAGCCGATCGGAAGTTCCGAGAGCAACGCCAATGCCGCCGCCTCATCGGCCGCCAGCAACGTTCGCCCCCGCTGTCGTCGAGCTTTCGCCACCCGCTGCTCAAGCGCCTTGTTCACGGCATTGATCGAGACACCGCTGATCTCAGCGATCTCGTTTCTCGTGAGGAGTGGGGCGGGTGGCATAATTCGTACCTCTAGAGGTATAGATTAGCGAAGCGGGACGGACAGGACGAAGCAAGCGCACTGGATCCGGCTCCTACCGCGGCACCCGACCGGATTTTTCGGCCGCCGCGCGCCCTGCATCCGTGAGCTCCCAGATTCCGCGCGGTGAGTCGGCCTTGATAAGCCCACGCGTCTTCAAGGTGTGGCGAGTGAACTGCGTCCTGTTGCGCCAGCGAACGTCTCCGCTATCCAAGAAGTCATAGTCGAGCCGCGTCAGCTTTCCCTCGAGACGCTTGCCAACCCCGTCGGTGATCTCGGTCGCATGCCCCCTGCCCTTCTTAGCGAGGAGCTCTTCCAAGATCGGGAGCTCATACTCACGCTCGGAGAGAATGCTGCCAGGCGATGCCCTGCCCCCTTTCTTCGAGGACGGCACCGTCATGCCCCCCTGCCTCACTCCTGTGCGCAGCAGGCGCCGGATGACGCTGTTCACGTCCTCCAGCGGTTCAGCCACCTCCGTAAGCCCCTCGATCACATCGTCCTCAAGCTCGAAGCTCTTGTTCATTATTAGCCTTAATAAGTTTAATTACCTTATTGAAGATACTAGATAGCGGAGGCGCGTCAAGGGGTGACGGTCCTCCTGCAAACCGGAGAGCAAGCTCGCCAACAGAGCGGCAGCCCAGTCCCGTGGGATGCCCACCCGCTGGAGGAATGTCGCCCGGTAGGCGCGGCGATATGCATCTGGTTCTTGCGCGACCGAGGGGCGCGCTTGAGGGGTCTACCCCTCGGCGATAGCCAGGAACGCTTCGGCCCGGTCGCGGTCCTTCTGCGCCCGGTTTTGGGCGCCGCTGCCCTCCTCGGACTCGGCGAGGCGCTGCTCGGCGTCGGCTAGCTGCTCTTTCAGCGTTGCCGTGTCGAGGTCCTCGGGGGCAAGCACCTCCTCGACCAGCAGCTTGGCGTGGTTGCCGAAGACCTGCAGCCAACCGTGGGCCTGGGCGTAGCGCTTCGTCTCGGAGTCGCTGACGTGCAGGCGCAGCTCGGCCGGCTTCAGCGCCGCCAGGAGCGGCGTGTGGTTGGCGAGGATGCCGACCTCACCGACCGCGGTGCGGGTCGAGACCTGGCGGACTTCGCCGCTGAAGACCTCCCCCTCGGGGGTGAGGACCTCGACGTCGACCATGTGCTCGGCGGCCACGCGTCTCCCCTAGGCGGCCGCGGCCGCTCCGGCGTCGGCGGTGACCTGGTCGATGCCGCCCTTCATGTAGAAGGCGCCCTCGGA
>JANWHD010000012.1 GCA_025450585.1 Solirubrobacterales bacterium | reverse complement strand
CCGAAGGCAACATCTGGGTCGCCGACACCGAAAACAACCGAGTCCAGAAGTTCAACTCCAAAGGCGAATACCTGGCCCAGTTCGGCAAAGAAGGTACCGGCAACGGAGAATTCAAAGCTCCGAAGGGACTCGCGATCGGCCCCTCCGGAAATATCTGGGTCGTCGACTCCGGCAACAACCGGGTGCAGAAGTTCAACTCGAAAGGCGAATATCTTCTCAAATTCGGGGAAAAAGGCTCCGGCGAAGGTCAGTTCAACTCTCCCGCTGGCATTACCTTTTCGGGGACCAACGGCTTCGTCGTCGACTCCGGCAACAACCGGGTGCAGAAGTTCAATCTCAATAGCACACCCAAATTCCTGGCCCAGTTCGGTAAAGAAGGTTCAGGCGATGGCGAGTTCAAATCTCCCACGGGGGTTGTGGTTGAGTCAAGCCATATTTTAGTCACCGATACAGGTAACAACCGGGTGCAGAAGTTCAACGCAACAACATTCAATTACGTCTCTGAATTCGGCGAAAAAGGCTCCGGCGAAGGTCAGTTCGAATCCCCTACGGGAATCGTGAGCGACTTTCAGGGACGGCTTTGGGTCGTCGACTCGGGCAACGACCGGGCGCAGAAGTTCAACCTAGACGGCGAATACCAGGATCAGTTCGGAGAAGAAGGCACCGGTATCGGACAGCTGAGCAATCCGACCGGGATCACGACCCCTGCCGCGCAGAAAGCCCTGATCCTCGACACCGGCAACGACCGTGTGGAGGGCTGGACGGTCAAGGCCGAACCACCCGACGTTATTGCCAGACCGGCGGAGGATCTCAAAGCCAGCTCGGCGACCTTGCGCGCCAACATCGACCCAGAAGCCCTGGCCACCAGCTACTGGTTCGAATACGGCACCACGACGGCCTACGGAACCAAAGTCCCGATCACCCCGGAAGCAATCGGCTCGGGTTCATCGGCGGTGAAAGTCAGTCAACCTGTGACGGGGCTGAGTAAAAACACGGAATACCACTTCCGAGCCGTTGCGGAAAGCGTAGCCGGGACCGTGCAGGGTGAAGACAAGACCTTTGAATTGGTAGCACCCAGGGCAATCACCGAAGCCGCTACCGCCGTCAAAGCCACACAGGCCACCCTTAACGGCAAAGTCGACCCCGAAGGCTCTGCCACCAGCTATTGGTTCGAATACGGCACCACAACTTCTTACGGCACAAAAATCCCGGTCACTCCGATATCAGTCGGATCAGGGACCGTCGGCGTCGCGGTAAGCCAGACCCCGACCGGTCTGAGCGAAGTGACGACCTATCACTTCCGCCTCGTGGCCGAAAGCGAAGTCGACACGGCATACGGAGTCGATAAAACTTTCACGACTCTCAAATCCCCCAAAGCCACCACCGAAGCTGCCACCTCGGTCGAACGTACCCAGGCCACTCTCAACGCGAAAGTCAACCCCGAAGGCCTGGCGACCGCCTACTGGTTCGAATACGGCAAAACCGAAGCCTACGGTGCCAAAATCCCGGTCTCGCCGGCTTCGGTCGGCTCGGGTACCGAAGATGTCGCCGTAAGCCAGATCCCGACCGGCCTCGGTGAAGGCACGACGTACCACTACAGGGCCGTGGCCGAAAGCGCAGGGGGCACCGTCTTTGGCTCTGACAAAACGCTCAAAACCCTCGGGCCACCCAAAGCCATCACCGAAGCGGCCACTGCGATCAAATCAACCCAGGCAACCCTGAACGCCAAAGTAAATCCCGAAGGCCTGGCGACCAGCTACTACTTCGAATACGGCCCGACCACTTCATACGGGACCAAAATCCCGCTCTCGCCGGTCTCGGTAGGCTCGGGTACCGCCAACGTCGAAGTCAGCCAGACCCCGATCGGCCTCAGCCAAGTTACGACCTATCACTTCAGGGTCGTGGCCGAAAACGAAGCGGGAGTCGCCAAAGGCGCCGACAAAACGCTGACTACAGGGCCCAGCTTCTCCTTTGCCTTCGGCTCCGAAGGCTCAGGCAATGGCCAGTTCCTCTATCCCGGCGGCGTCGCCACCGACCCCGAAGGGAACGTATGGGTTGCCGACTCCAGCGGCAATCGAATTCAAACGTTCGACCCCAAAGGTCAGTTCCTCGGCAAATTCGGCTCCGAAGGCAGCGGCAACGGCCAGTTCCTCTTCCCATTCGGCATCGCCGTCGATTCTGAAGGCAACGTCTGGGTCGCCGACACCGGAAATCACCGTGTGCAGGAGTTCAACTCCGAAGGGGAATTCATCCGCACAGTTGGCTCCGAAGGCTCAGGCAACGGCCAGTTCTTCTATCCCCACGGCATCGCCACCGACCCCGAAGGCAACGTCTGGGTGACCGACACTTACAACCACCGTGTCCAAAAGTTCGATTCCGAAGGCGAATACCTCGCTCAATTCGGCTCCGAAGGCACCGGCAACGGCCAGTTCCTCTTCCCATTCGGCATCGCCGTCGATCCAGAAGGCAACGTCTGGGTCGCCGACACCGAAAATCACCGCCTTCAAAAGTTCGATTCCGAAGGCGAATACCTCGCTCAATTCGGCTCCGAAGGCAGCGGCAACGGCCAGTTCCTCTATCCCTATGGCATCGCCACCGACCCCGAAGGCGCCGTCTGGGTTGCCGATTCTGGCAACAGCCGCATCCAAGCGTTCGATTCCGAAGGCGAATACCTCTTCAAATTCGGCAGCGAAGGCTCTGGCAGCGGCCAATTCTGGGAACCGCTCGGCATCGCCACCGACGCCGGAGGCAATGTTTGGGTTGCCGACACCGCTAACAACCGGATCCAGAAGTGGATCCGGTGATGTGATTCACCTCAACCCGCCGCTGTTCTAAGCTCCGCCGGGTGTTCGACCAGCTCTCAGACCGCCTCCAGGCGACGCTCTCGGACGTTCGCTCGCGGGGGAAGCTGAGCGAGTCCGACGTCGATGCGGCGATGCGGGAGATTCGGCTGGCGCTGCTCGAGGCGGACGTCAACTTCAAGGTGGTCAAGTCCTTCACGGCGACGCTGAAGGAGCGCTGCCTGGGCGCCGACGTGCTGGAGAGCCTCGACCCGGGGCAGCAGGTCGTGAAGATCGTCAACGAGGAGCTGGCCGGGCTGATGGGGGGCACCGGCCGCGAGCTGGCCTTCTCCTCTTCCGGGCCGACGGTGATTCTGATGGCAGGCCTGCAGGGCTCGGGCAAGACGACCGCCTGCGCCAAGCTCGCCCGCTTCTTGCGCGAGAACGGCAAGAAGGACATCGCCCTCGCTGCCTGCGACGTCTACCGCCCCGCTGCGGTCGACCAGCTGGTCACTGTGGGCGGGCGGGTCGGTGCCCACGTCTACGAGAAAGGCACCGACGCCGATCCGGTCGAGATCGCCGGCTGGGCCCTCGAGCAGGCCAAGGCGGAGCGGCGCGACGTGCTGATCGTCGACACCGCGGGCCGCCTCCACATCGACAGCGACCTGATGGAGGAGCTGGCGAAGATCCGCAAGCGGGTCAAGCCGCACGACGTGCTCCTGGTCGTCGACGCGATGACCGGCCAGGACGCGGTCGGGGTCGCCGAGTCCTTCGCCGAGGCGGCCGAGTTCGACGGCGTCGTGATGACCAAGCTCGACGGCGACGCCCGCGGCGGCGCCGCGCTCTCAGTCAACGCGGTCACCGGCAAGCCGATCCTCTTCGCCTCGACCGGCGAGAAGCTCGAGGCCTTCGACCGCTTCCACCCCGACCGCATGGCCTCGCGCATCCTCGGCATGGGCGACGTCCTCAGCTTCATCGAGAAGGCCGAGGAGCAGATCGACGAGAAGCAGGCCCTCGACCTGGAAGCGAAACTGAAGAGCAACCAGTTCACGCTCGAGGACATGCTGCAGCAGATGCGCCAGGTGCGGAAAATGGGTCCGCTCAGCGGCCTGATCGGGATGCTCCCGGGCATGGGGGCGATGAAGCAGCTGAAGAACGCCGACGTCGACGAGCGCGAGCTCGACCGGGTCGAGGCGATCATCCTCTCGATGACCCCCGAAGAGCGGGCCAACCCCGCGCTGATCAAGGGCTCCCGCCGCAAACGCATCGCCAACGGCTCGGGGACCAAGGTCCAGAACGTCAACCAGCTGGTCAAGCAGTTCGACCAGATGCGCAAGATGATGCGCCACATGACCTCAGGCAAGATGCCCGACGCGCAGCAGCTGGCCGCGATGTCCGGCGAAAAGCGTCCCCGCCAAAGGTTCAGATAGCCGCCCCCGGACGCGGACGCGCGGCCGCGAGATCGCCGGTCATGATGAGCGCGGTCGCGCGGGAGCAGAGGAGGCGGCGCCAGGTTCTGTAACCTGCCGCAGTCCATATGGCAGTCCGAATCAGACTAAGACGCGTCGGGTCGAAGAAGAACCCGATCTGGCGGATCGTCGTCGCCGACAAACGCTCCCCGCGCGACGGCCGCACGATCGAGACAATCGGCCAGTACAACCCGCAGACGGAGCCCTCGACGATCGAGCTCGACGAGGAGCGCGCCAAGCACTGGCTCGAGCACGGCGCCCAGCCGTCGGAGACCGTCGCCACGCTGCTGCGCACCAAGGGCATCGCCGCCTCGGGCAGCTAGCCGTGACGGAGCTCCTGGAGTTCCTCGTCAAGTCGCTTGTCGAGGATCCCTCGGCGGTCGTGGTCGAGGAGCTGGAAGAGGACGGCGACCTGATCTACGAGATCACCGTCGCCGAGGACGACCTGGGACGGGTCATAGGCAAGGGCGGCCGCGTCGCCAACGCGATCCGGACGATCGCCAAGGCCGCCGCGGTCCGGCTCGACCGGCGTGTCATAGTCGACATCCTGGACTGAGAGCGCTTGGGGCGGTGCCCATGAAGCTCGACATCTTCTCTCTCTTCCCCGAGGCCTTCGACTGGTTCCGCTCGCAGCGGTCGGTGCAGAACGCCATCGCCGAAGGCAACGAGCTTCGCCTCTTCAACTACCGCGACACGACGCCATTGGGTGCGGGGCAGGTCGACGATGCGCCTTATGGCGGGGGAGCCGGGATGGTGCTGCGGGTCGATGTCGTCGACGCGGCGCTGCAGGCGGTTTACGCAAACGGGGAGCGGCCCCGGGTCGTGCTGCTCTCGCCGACCGGGCGGTTGCTCGACGACGAGCTGGCCGACGAGCTGACCCAGGAGCCCCACGTGGCTCTGCTGTGCGGGCGCTACGAGGGGTTTGACGAGCGGGTGCACGAGCACTTCGCCGACGACGAGGTCTCGATCGGGCGCTACGTGCTGGCCGGCGGCGAGTTGCCGGCGATGGTGCTCGCCGACGTGGTCATGCGCAAGCTGCCGGGCGCCCTCGGGCACGAGCGCAGTGCGGTCGAGGAGTCCTTCAGCCAGGTTCTGGAGGGTGCGCCCGAGTACCCGCACTACACGCGCCCGCCGGTCTACCGGGGCTGGGACGTGCCCGACGTGCTGCTCTCCGGCGACCACGAGCGAGTGCGGCTCTGGAGGGCGGAGCAGAGCAGGGCGCGGGCGGAGCAGCTCGAAAAAGGCCCCGAGTAGCTACCATTCCGCCACCGCGCGGCGCCCGGCCCGGGCCCGGCGGTCTTTTTTCGCGAGCGAAGCGCGAAGGAACCGATATGAGCAGCGTCATTCAAGACATCGAGCGCAGTCAGCTGAAGAAGGGACTCCCGTCCTTCGACCCCGGCGATCGCGTGCGTGTCCACTTCCAGGTCGTCGAGGGTAGCCGCCGCCGCACCCAGGTCTTCGAGGGAATCGTCCTGCGGCGACAGGGCTCGGGGGTGCGTGAGACCTTCACCGTGCGCAAGCAGTCCTTCGGCGTCGGCGTCGAGCGGACCTTTCCGCTGCACTCGCCGAAGATCGAGAAACTCGAGATCGCCGCCCGCGGAGACGTGCGCCGGGCAAAGCTCTACTACCTGCGCGGCCGCATCGGCAAGGCCGCCCGCGTCGCCGAGCGGCGCTGGGGGATCGACGAGGAGTTGATCTCTACGCCGACCGCGGCGGCGGAGCCTGAAGCGGTGGACGCCGAGGGTGTGACTCAGGCTGAGGAAGACGCTGCGCAGGCCGAGGCGGATGGGGCCGCGGGTCCTGTCGCCGAGGACGGCGAGTCGTCCTCGCAAGCTGCGGGCGACTCCCCATCCTCGACACCACCCGCGGCAGATTCGGAGGAGGCTGACGCTTCTGAGTCCGAGGCAGCTGAGACCCCCAAGGCGGAGGTGGCTGAGGAGACCGCCGCGGAGGGCTCCGAGGAGGAGCAGGCTGAGCTCGAGGCGGAGGCGGAGACTTCAGAGGCGCCCGAGGCGGAGGCGGCTGTGCCTGGGGCCGCAGGCGAGACTGAGCAGGGCACGGACGCTGAGGCGGCCGAGGCGGGGGAGACCGAGGACGACGCCGCGGCGGATGATGCCGAGAAAGAGACGACGGACGAGGATTCCGACGGCTCCGGCGGAGACCCGGCCTGACCCCCAAGATCCCCAAGCCGAAGACCCGAGGCGGCGGGCTGATCGAGCTGGCCGTGATCGTCGCCCTGGCCCTTGCCCTGGCCCTCGCCATCCAGGCCTGGCTGATCAAGCCCTACCAGATCCCATCGCAGTCGATGGAACCGACGCTCGACGTCGGCCAGCGAGTCCTCGTCAACCGGTTTCTCTACCGCTTCACCGATCCCGGGATCGGTGACATCGTCGTCTTCCATCCCCCGGCCGGGGTCGACAACGGCGCCCAGTGCGGCGTCCCCCACGGGCCGCGGGAAGCCTGCCCGCGCCCCACCCTGGCCCGCTCCGACCAGAACTTCATCAAGCGGATCGTCGCCGGCCCCGGCGACACGCTCTCCGTCCGCAACGGGTACCCGGTCGTCAACGGCCAAGAAAAGAGCGAAGAGTCCTACACCAGGCCGTGCGGCTCGGCCACAGTCTGCAATTTGCCGAAAACGATCACGATCCCACCCGACCATTACTTCATGATGGGCGACAACCGTGGCGAAAGCGACGACAGCCGCTACTGGGGTCCCGTACCCCGCGACTGGATCATCGGCAAGGCCTTTGCCACCTACTGGCCTCCCGACCGCGTCGGCATCTTCTAAGCCGCCCCCCGGCGGCAGGACCCACCAGCGCCGGCTGGCGCGGACGCGGAAGCTCTTCGCTTTCGACCGCGGCCTCGGCAGCCGCCTGGTCGCCGGTGCCGACGAGGCCGGCCGGGGGTGCCTCGCCGGCCCTCTTGTCGCTGCCGCGGTGCTGATCGACTACGAGGCGCTCTCCCACGCCGACCGCCGCGCCCTCGCCGGCCTGCACGACTCCAAGCAGATGAAGGCCGAGAAGCGCGCGGAGATGTTCCCCTGCGTGCTGCGCGCGGCCGAGAGGGTCAGCGTCGTTGTCCGCTGCGCGCGCGGCATCGACGACCGCGGCCTGCACGTGACCAACATCGAGGCCCTGGCCAGCGCCCTGGAGCAGTTGCGGCCTGGCGAGGGGGCGACCTGCCTGGTCGACGGCTTCTCCCTGCGCGGCTGCGCCGTGCCCCACCGCGCCGTGGTTGAAGGCGACGGCACCAGCGCCGCGATTGCCGCCGCCTCGGTGATCGCCAAGGTCACCCGCGACCGCTACATGCACGGCGCCGCCGCCGACCACCCGGGCTGGGGCTTCGAGGAGCACGTCGGCTACTCGACCCCCGAGCACCGCGAGGCGATCGAGCGGATCGGCATCTCGCCGTTGCACCGGCGGTCCTTCCAGTCGGTCGCGTACGCGCAGCTGGGCCTCGGCGCGCTCTGACCGGCGCATCTCGGCGTCCTCGGTCGCTCGCGTGCAGAGCACGCCACGCTCCCTGCGTCCTTGACCTGCTTGATCAGAACGCGCCGACCAAGTGCTCAAAGTCAACTACCTGATCGTTTCGATCGAAGGTGACGCCGACGGCGTCGAAGCGGATCTCGGTGTAGCGGGGGACGTCGCGGCGTTCGCCCATCCAGGCGGTCGCCAGGCGCCTCACCTTCAGCTGCTTGCGCCGGTCTACGCCGAGGACGGGGCGCTCGGGGCCAAAGGCCGAGCCGGCGCGGCCGGCCTTGACCTCGACGAAGACGAGCGTGCGGCCGTCGAGGGCGACGATGTCGAGCTCGCCGAAGCGGGTGCGGGCGTTGCGCTCGACGATCTCCCAGCTCGAGGCGGCAAGGCGGTCGGCGACGAGGTCCTCGGCGGCGCGGCCGATCCGCTGTCTCTGCACGGTCATCGAGCCCGACCATAGGGGTGCTCGGCGGGCTCGCCGGCCGCTGCGCGCCCTCGGGCCGAAAGGATTGACACAACCGCGCGACTGTGGTGCCCACGCGTCGGATTTGGCTCCATAGCGTGGTTTCCGTGTTGGCCACGGCTCAGACATTCACCCTCGACGGCATCGCCGCTCGCTCCGTCCGGGTCGAGGTCGACGTGCACCGCGGCCTGCCGGCTTTCTCCGTCGTCGGCCTTCCCGACCCCGCGGTGCGCGAGGCGCGCGAGCGGGTGCGGGCGGCGATGGTCAACTGCGGCTTCGATTTTCCCCTGCGGCGGATCGTCGCCAACCTCGCCCCGGCCAGCCTGCGCAAGGCGGGCCCCGGGATGGACCTGGCGATCGCGGCGGCGCTGCTCGTCGCCTCGGGCCAGCTCGACCTGGGGCGGCTGCCGAAGCTGGCCCTGGTCGGCGAGCTGGCGCTCGACGGCGCCGTTCGGGCCGTGCCGGGGGTGCTGGCGATCGCCGAGGCGGCGCGCGAGCGGGACATGGAGACGATCGTGGTGCCGATCGAGAACGGGCCGGAGGCGGCGCTTGCCGGGGAAGTCGGCGTGATCTGCCTCGAGAACCTCGCCCAGCTCTCGGCACTGGCGGCCGGGGAGTGGATGCCGGACCGGCCTGAGCCGATGCCGCTGCGGCTCAGCTCCGGCGCCGGCGTTCCCGACCTCGCCGACCTGCGCGGCCAGCGCCACCTCCGCCACGCGCTCGAGGTCGCCGCCGCGGGCGGTCACAGCCTGCTGATGGTCGGCCCTCCCGGTGCCGGCAAGTCGCTTGCGGCCAGCCGGCTTCCCTCGATCCTGCCGCCGCTCGCCCCGGAGGAGGCGCTGGAGGTGGCGCGGATCGCCAGCGCCTGCGGGCGCCTGGGCGCCGGCGAGGCCGGAGGGAGGCCGTTCCGCGCGCCCCACCACACCGTCAGCCCAGCGGGCCTGGTCGGCGGCGGTAACCCGCCCTCGCCGGGTGAGGCGACGCTCGCCCACCGCGGCGTCCTCTTCCTCGACGAGCTCTGCGAGTTCCGCCGCGACACGCTGGAGGCGCTGCGGGCGCCGCTGGAGACCGGCTGGGTCTCGATCGCCCGGGCCGGCTCGTGGCGCTACCTGCCCTGCCGCTTCATGCTCGTCGCTGCCGCCAACCCCTGCCCGTGCGGCCGCGGGGAGGCCGACCCCGAGTGCAGTTGCGCACCGCTGGCCGTGCGTCGCTACCAGGCGCGCCTCAGCGGAGCGCTCGCCGACCGTATCGACCTCCTCGCCGCCATCCGCCAGCCCAGTGCCGAGGAGCTCGCCGGCCCGCAGGGCGAGGCCTCCGCCGCGGTGCGTGAGCGGGTGGCCGCGGCGCGAGAGCGTCAGGAAAGCCGCCTCGGCTCGGGGCGCAGCAACGCCGAGATGACCCCGAGCGAGGTGCGCGAGTGCGCCCTCGACGAGCCCGCGGCGGCGCTGCTCGCCGACGCCTACTCGCGCCGTCGGCTCAGCGCCCGCGCTCACGACCGGGTCCTGAGACTGGCCCGCACCGTCGCCGACCTCGCCGGGGCCGAGGCGATCGGGCGCGAGCAGATGGCCCAGGCGCTGCAGCTGCGCCGGAGGGACACCGAGTGAGCGAGCCGCACGCCTGCCCCGACTGCCTGCGCCGCTCGCGCCTGCTGGCTCACCTGGCCCCATACATCGAAAAGATCGCCAGCGGGACGGTGGGTTCCCGTTCTCCCGAACTGCTGCGGCTCTCCAACGAGGACCTGGCCGCGGCAGTCGCGCCGAAGGTGGCGGCGCAGATCCTGGCCGAGGTCGGTGCGGTGCCCGAGAGTCGCCTTCTCGCCGACCTCGTTGCGGCGCAGTGCTGGGCGTGCTGCCGGCACGACCGGCGCTTCCCAGCCGGCCTGCACGACGCTCCCGATGCGCCCTGGGCCCTGATCGGCCGTGGCGACCCGGCGCTGCTGGACCGTCTCGAGCCGGAGGGGATCGTCACGGTGGTGGGTGCGCGACGGGCCACCACGTACGGCCGCGAGATCGCGCGTGAGCTGGGACGCGAGCTGACCGCCGCTGGATTGCTCGTCGTCAGCGGGCTTGCCTTCGGCATCGACGCCTGTGCGCACCGGGGCGCACTCGAGGCGGGCACCACGATCGCCGTGCTCGGCTGCGGGGCCGACATCGCCTACCCCGCCTCGCACCGCTCGCTCTGGCGGCGGATTTGCGAGGACGGCCTGGTCGTCTCGGAGATGCCGCCGGGGACCGGAGCCTGGCGCTGGTGCTTTCCTGCGCGCAACCGGATCATGGCCGCGCTGGCCGGGATGACCGTCGTGGTCGAGGCGGCGCAGCGATCCGGATCGCTGATTACGGCGGACCTCGCCGCCGACCTCGGTCGCGATCTCGGCGCGGTGCCCGGCCCGGTCAATTCGCGCGCCTCGGCGGGCGCCAACCACCTGCTCGCCGGCGGCGCCTGCCTCGTCCGCGACGCCCAGGACGTGCTCGACGCGATGCTCGGCCCCGGCGTCCGCAAGGCCGAGCGGACAGGTCCCGAGTTGAGTCCCGAGCAACTGCGGGTGCTGGCGGCGATCGAGGAGGGAGAGGAGACCTCCGATGCGGTCGCCGCCCGTCTGGACCTCTCCGGCGCCGAGACCGCGTCCGCCCTGGCGACCCTCGAGGCGCTCGGCTACGTCACCTGCTCTTTGGTCGGCTCCTATGCGCGGACCCTGCTGCAGCCCCGGGGGGGATGAGGGTTGTGAAGTGCGACGAACCCTGGCTGCCCGCCGAAGATCAGGTCGCCTACATCGCCTCATGGTCCGGTGTCGGCGCGGTCTGCGCGTATCTGATTTGGCTCATCGCCATTTGGCGGAGACCAAGCCTCTATTTCGACGCTGGCGAATCTATGCAGATAGGTGCCGGGCTTTCGGGGGCAGGGGCTCTCACGTGGACCTTGGTCGAATTGGTGCTGCACTAGGATCGGAGAGGCGCATGCGACCTGAAATCCGAATGCGAATGGCGATCGGCGTGGTATTTGCCGTGGGGCTTGGGGCTGTGCTCGCCGCTGCATCGAACACATGGAACTGGTCGAGTGGCGCGATCTTCTGGGCCGGCATGGCCATGGCTGCGTTTCTCGGCTTTGTCGTAACGCCACTGGTCGCGCTTCCGATCAGGATTCGGCGGGACGGCGGCAAGCTGCGCATTCGGGGTCCTTCGAGCCGACGCTAGTCCACTCGTGGAAATCTGACTCCTGGATTTGAGAGGACCCGCTGATGATTTTGGCTCTATTGATGGCACTCAACTGGCCTGCGCTTGAGGCAGTTGGGACCTGGGTGGCGGCTGGGGTTTCACTGGCAGTATTGACTTGGGCCGTGATTGGTCCTGACTGGCGCGAAAAACAGAAGAAGCCAAAGCTAGTGATCAATATTCCGGAAGAAGACATGGGTGGCACTAGCTGGGAGGGCCCCTATCAGCCCATTAGGCCACCCGGATAAGAGTGCATCTGCAAAATGGCAAGGTGCCGTAAGGATGGTGTGACCTTGCTACGCATGAACAGTTTCTCAAGGCCGCGTCGACACAGAGAGGATCGCTGTCGCTGCAATTTGCAGTGGCTGCTTGACGAATCGTGAGTGAAAATCGCATACCAGCAGTCCTCTCGATCGCCGGCTCGGACTCCGGCGGGGGCGCCGGCATCCAGGCGGATCTGAAGGCGTTCGCGCGCTGCGGGGTGCACGGGATGACCGCGATCACGGCGATCACGGCCCAGAGCACGGTTGGGGTCGAGGCGGTCGAGGCGGTCTCACCGGAGACGATCGTGGCCCAGGTCGGCGCGGTCGCCGAAGACATCGGCGTCGATGCGGTCAAGATCGGGATGCTGGGGAACGTTGAGACCGTCGACGCGGTGGTCGAGGCGCTCGGGCTGGTCGGTGAGGCGCCGGTCGTCCTCGACCCCGTGATGGTGGCCGAGAGCGGCGCCATCCTGCTCGACGACGACGCCCGCGCGGCGCTGGTCGAGCGCCTGCTGCCGCTTGCCACGGTCGTCACGCCCAACATTCCCGAGGCGGAGGCGCTTGCGGGGGCAGGCGCGGGTGAGTCCCAGGACGACCTTGCGCGCGAGGTTCTCGCCCTCGGGCCGCGCGCCGTGGTCGTCACCGGCGGCCACAGCGAGCGCGTCGTCGACCTCTTCTATGACGGTCGCGACTCGGTCGAGATCGCCGGCGAGCGGCATCCCGATGGCGCGGCCCACGGCTCCGGCTGCACCCACTCCTCTGCCCTGGCTGCCTTCCTGGCGCGGGGTGAGACCCCGCTGGAGGCGGCGCGCAAGGCACGCGAGGTCGCCTCGGCCGCCGTCGCCCACGGCCTGCGTGAGATCGGCGCCGGGCCGGGTCCGGTTGACGTTTTCGGCCTTCATTGAAGGGTTTCCGGGGTCAGGGCCCGGAAACCCTTCAATCGTCTGCGAGTAGATTTCCGGCATGAGCTCAAACGGCGCCACCACCACGACCAAGCTTCCCCGCCCGCGCTCCAGTGTCGTCTTCGACGGGCCCGACCGCGCCCACTCGCGCGCATACATGAAGGGAATCGGCTTCGACGACGACGCGCTGAGCCGGCCGACGATCGGGATCGCCAACACCTGGACCGAGGCAATGCCTTGCAACTTCCACCTGCGCGGCCTCGCCGAACACGTAAAGCAGGGCGTGCGTGCCGCCGGCGGCACGCCGATGGAGTTCAACACCGTCGCCGTCTCCGACGGGGTGACGATGGGCACGCAGGGGATGAAGGCCTCGCTGATCAGCCGCGAGGTGATCGCCGATTCGATCGAGCTGATGGCGCGCGGCTACCAGTTCGATGCGATCGTCGCCCTCTGTGCCTGCGACAAGACGATCCCGGGCTGTGCGATGGCGCTGGCCCGGCTCGACGTGCCGTCGGTCGTCCTCTACGGCGGCTCGATCGCCCCCGGCCACTGGCACGGCCGCGACGTCACCATCCTCGACATCTTCGAGGCGATCGGCGCCCACAACGCGGGCGACATGAGCGACGAGGAACTGCACGAGCTCGAGGGGGTGGCCAGCCCCGGCGCCGGCGCCTGCGGCGGGCAGTTCACCGCCAACACGATGGCCTGCGCCTTCGAGGCTCTCGGGATCAGCGCCGGCGGCTCGGCGATGGTGCCGGCCGAAGACGACGACAAGGGGACAGTCGCCGAGCGGATTGGTGAGCTGGTGCTGAACGTTCTCGTCGACGACCTGCGACCAAGCAAGGTGATCACGCGCGACTCGCTCGAGAACGCGATCGCCTGCGTCTGCGCCTCCGGGGGGTCGACCAACGCCGTCCTGCATCTGATCGCCCTCGCCCGCGAGCTCGAGATCGAGCTGACGATGGGCGACTTCGAGCGCATCTCCCGCGCGACCCCGCTCTTCGCCGACCTCAAGCCTGGCGGGCGCTTCGTCGCCACCGACCTCTACGCCGCCGGCGGGGTGCCGGTCATCCTCAAGCGGCTCGCCGAATCGGGCAGCCTGCATGAGGACGCGATCACGGTCACCGGAAAGACGATCGGCGAGGTGGCGACCGAGGCAACCGAGGCCCCCGGCCAGGAGGTCGTGCGCCCGCTCGGCAATCCGGTGAAGAGCGAAGGGGGCCTGGCGATCCTGGGCGGCAACCTCGCGCCCGAAGGGGCCGTGGTGAAGCTTGCAGGCACCGAGCGGACCCAGCAGACGGGCCCCGCCCGTGTCTTCGAGTCAGAAGAGGAATGTTTCCGAGCGGTCAAGGACCAGAAGATCGAGCCGGGCGACGTCGTCGTCATCCGCAACGAGGGCCCGGTCGGCGGCCCGGGGATGCGCGAGATGCTGCAGGTCACCGCGGCGATCGTCGGCGAGGGGCTGGGGGAGAGCGTGGCGATGGTCACCGACGGGCGCTTCTCCGGCGCCACCCGCGGCCTGATGATCGGCCACGTCGCCCCCGAGGCCGCAAGGGGAGGCCCGATAGCCGCGATTCATGAGGGCGACAAGGTCACGGTCGACATCGACGGCCGCCGCCTCGACGTGGACCTCTCCGACGAGGAGATCGCCGAGCGTGTGGCCGCGTACAGCTCCCCGCCGTCCCCCTTCGGCCCCGGCGTAATGGCCAAGTACGCTGCCACCGTTTCATCAGCTTCAAAAGGCGCTGTCACCGCGTGACCCGGTGCGTTCTGATGGGTCGGCAGGGCCAGGGGGTGGAGCGTCTTGTACTTTTTCGCCGCTTCCGCCTGACGCGCCAGCCGTTCACCGCTTCTCGAAAAAGTTAAGCGGAACCCCCTGGCCCTGCCGACTCCGCTAGAAATTCATCCAGAAGCGCGTTGAAGCGCGCCGGGCGCTCCAGCTGCGGCACGTGCCCGGTCTCCTCGAAAATCTCCAGGCGGGAGTGGGGGATGCGGCGGTTGTAGCTGTGCGCGGCCACCGATGGGATCACCCAGTCGTCGGTGCCCCAGACGATCATCACCGGGATCTCGATCTCTTCCAGCCGGTGGCGGGCGTCGTATTCGATCACCGCATCGAGCGCGTCGGCGAAACCCGGTGCGGGAAGTCCTGAGGCCATCTGCTCCCAGAGCAGCTCCTTGCGCAGCCGCCCCGGGTGGCGCATGAAGAAGCGGAACATCGCGTAGCGAGCCCGGCGGTGGGTGACGACCTCCCGCGCGAGCTTGCCGAACCCGGGCCCGAACGTGCCCCAGGCCTGCGAGGTCGCCTTGCCCCGCTCGTGGGGAAGCCAGGTGTTGAGCAGGCCCGCGGCCGAGACGAGGACGAGCCGGTCGAAGCGCTCCGGCGAGGAGAGCACCGCCTCGCCGGCGACCAGGCCGCCCATCGAGTTGCCGACCAGCGTCGCGCCCCGGTCGACCCCGAGCTTCTCGCAGAAGTCGTGCAGCAGCTGGCCGTACGCGTACATGTCGATCGGCCAGGAGGGCATCGGGCTGGCGCCGAAGCCGGGCAGGTCGAGCGCGATCGCCCGCCGCCGGCGACCGAAGTGAGGCAGGTTCTCCAGCCAGTTCTGCCAGGACCCGGAGATGCCGTGGACGAAGACGATCGGATCGCCCTCGCCGATCTCGGTGTAGTTGACCGTGGCGCCCGGCAGATCGACCTGACGTACATGGGGGCGCCAGTCGATCCGAAGCCATTCGGGATCGGGGTTGCCGTAGTCGTCGGGCGATTTCTCAGGCATAGCCCATACGTTCGAGTATGGGTATCTCGCGGATCTGCGGTGGCTGTAGGTGATCCCAGAGGATGCCGCGCGGCCGCTCGTACTGGCGCTCGACCTCGATCACGGCGCGCGGCGTGGCGATCACATCGACCGGCAGGTCGTGCGACGTCATCATCAGGTGGCGGTGCAGGACCTGTGTTGGGTGGACCGTCGTCGCCACCGTGGTGTGGTCGTCGATCTTGCCGGCGTCGATCAGCACGCCGTACTCGAGGTCGGAGTAGCCCCCGCCCTTGCCGACCCGGGCGCCGCTGAGGTTCACGGCGACCGAGCCGCAGAGCACGAAGTCGATCTCGGGCAGCTCGTCGAGGGCCGTCACGCGCCCATGTTTGAGCGCCCCCTTGATCGTCGCCGCCTCCTTCACCGCGCGTTTGGTGAGCTTCTTCGGGTCGAGGACCCGAAAGGGATGGGGATCGCGCAGGCGCGGCACGGCCATGATCACGACCTTGCCTTCTTCCAGGGCCATGCGCCGGGCGTAGGTCTGGGGGGAGTCGGGGTTCGCCTTGATCACCTGGGCGCGCTTCCAGAGTCTGTAGCCGGCCAGCTTCTCGGCCGCCAGCTTCGCCCCGGCGAAATTGGGGATACGGCCCTCGGCGCCCGGGAAGCGGGAAACGCCCTCGCGGTCCATCGCCTTCCAGACCTCCTTGCGGACGTCGTCCTTGGAGCCCTTGCGGGCGTTGGCCTTGGTACTCATCGCTCACCGGAACGATATCCGCCATAACGACCGGATCGTGTGCCTAAACTCTCCACAGTGGGTCGCAAAGGCAAAATTGCGATCGTCGCGATCCTGGCTCTGCTCGTTCTGGGCGTGTCCGCCGGCTATGCCTACGACACCACGCAACAGGACGAGATCGCCGACGGTGTGACGATCGCCGGCGTCGACGTCGGCGGCATGGACGCCGAGGAAGCGAGGCGGGCGGTGCGCGTCCAGCTGCTGCGCCCCCTGCGCCACTCGATTCGCGTCGGCTACGACGGCGACAGCTGGGAGCTCCACGGCGGAACCCTCAAGGTCCACGCCGATCTCGACGCCGCGGTCGAAGAAGCGCTCGAGGACAGTCGCGAGGGCGGGCTTCCGGGACGGCTGGTGCGCTACGTGACCGGTGGCGACGTCGAAGAGCGGATCGGCGCCGACGTCACCTATTCCCAGCGCGCGATCAACCGCTTCGTGCGCCGCGTCGCGGCCGCCGTCAACCGCGAAGCCGAGGACGCGACGGTCGAACCCAGCGCCGAATCGCTGGTCGTGGTCAAGGCGCGGAACGGACGCAAGCTGCGCGACAACCTGCTCACGCGCCAGTTGCACGCCGCCGTCCTCAACGCGGATGCCGACCACACGATCGCCGCCCGCACCCACTACACGAAACCCGAGGTGACCACCCAGGAAGTCGCCAGCTCTTACCCCTCCTACCTGACGCTCGACCGCGGCTCCTACACGCTCCGCCTCTGGGAAGACCTGAAGCTGGCCAAGACCTACACGGTGGCGGTCGGCCAGGAAGGGCTCGAAACCCCGGAAGGCCTCTACTCGATCCAGGAAAAGGAAGAAAACCCGACCTGGCACGTGCCCGAATCCGACTGGGCCGGGAGCCTAGCCGGCCAGGACATCCCGCCGGGCCCCTCCAACCCGATCAAGGCGCGCTGGATGGGGATCTTCGAAGGCGCCGGCATCCACGGCACCGAAGAGACCTACTCGCTGGGCTCGGCGGCCTCACACGGCTGTGTGCGGATGGCGATTCCCGACGTGGAAGAGCTCTACGACCGGGTCGAAGTGGGCACCCCCATCTACATTGGATAGAGGCTCGCCGGAGCGGCCGGCGAACTCAGTCTGGTGACCTGGGAGGAAGCGCTAGCTGCATACGACCGCGACCTGAGGGGTCGCGGCGCGGCCGAGCGCACGCGGCGGGCCTACGGCGTCGACCTCGGGCAGTTCGTCGCGTGGGTGGAGGGTCGGGCCCCCGGAGACATTCGCCACCGCGACGTGCGCCGCTACGCCGCTGGCCTCTCCTCGGCGGGAATGGCGCCGGCGACGGTCGCCCGCAAGCTGGCGGCGATCCGCGGCCTCTTCGACTTCCTCGTCCGCACCGAGCGGGTCGGCCAGAACCCGGCCGACCTCGTCTCCAGCCCGAAGCGCGAGGAGAAGCTTCCGCGGGTGCTCTCGGCCACGCAGGTGCGCGACCTGCTGGAGCGGATCCCCGCCCGCACCGCGCTGGAGCTGCGCGACAGGGCGATGCTCGAGCTGGCCTACTCCTGCGGCCTGCGCTGCGAGGAGATCGTCAACCTCGACGTCGGTGCGTTCGACTTCGAGACCGAGCAGCTTCGCGTGCTCGGCAAGGGGTCCAAGGAGCGCCTCCTGCCGGTCGGCGAGCCCGCCCAGCAGGCCCTGCGGCGCTACACCGAGCGCGGTCGCCACGCCCTGGCCTCCGACCCGCGCGAGCTTGCGCTCTTCCTCTCCAAGAGCGGCCGGCGCCTCTCCAACTCCGACGTCACCCGCCGCCTCGGGCTCTGGGTTCGCGAGGCGGCGCTGGCCGCCGGGGTCTCGCCGCACTCGCTGCGACACAGCTTCGCGACTCACCTGCTGGAGGGCGGCGCCGACCTGCGGACGATCCAGGAGCTGCTCGGCCACGCCTCGATCTCGACCACACAGGTCTACACTCGCGTCGATGCCGCCCGCCTGCGCGACGCGTACGCCGCGACCCATCCGCGGGCATGATCGGCAAACCACCCGTCAGCAACTCTAGAATCACGCCGGAGCCATGGAAACAGGGGTAAAAGAGGTTGAGCTTCGCGATCTTTGGCGCCGTTACAAGGGCGAAGGGGATGCGAGCGCCCGCGAGCGCCTGGTCGTCGCCTACTCGCCGATGGTCAAGTTCGTCGCCGGCCGCCTCGGGGCCGGGCTGCCGTCCCATGTCGACGACGCCGACCTGATCTCCTACGGCCTGATGGGCCTGATCGGCGCGATCGAGCGCTTCGAGCCCGAGCGCGGGATCAAGTTCGAGACCTTTGCGATGACCCGGATCCGCGGCGCGATCATCGACGAGTTGCGCTCGCTCGACTGGGTGCCGCGCTCGGTGCGCTCGCGAGCTCGCGAAATCGAGGCGGCGCAGGCCAAGCTCGAGCACACGCTGCAGCGGGCGCCCACAGAGGCCGAGCTGGCCAAAGAGCTCGGCGTCGACGAGGACGAACTGCAGACTTCGCTGCTGGAGATCGCCAACTCCTCGGTCTACGCGCTCGATGAGCTCTGGACGGTCTCGGACTCCTCCGGCGACCAGGTCTCGCTGCTCGACACGATCTCCGACCCGCGCGCCGAGGACCCCCAGGAATCGCTTGCCAGCAGTGAGGTCAAGGACCGCCTGACCGAGGCGATCGCCTCGCTGCCCGAGCGCGAGCAGCTCGTCGTCGCGCTCTACTACTACGAGAACCTCACCCTGCGCGAGATCGGCGAGGTCCTAGGCGTCACCGAGTCGCGCGTCTCCCAGCTGCACACCAAGGCAGTGATGCGCCTCAAATCCGGCCTCCAGGCCGTATAGCGCCGGTCCCTCGGTCAGGCTCCTTTCCAACAGCTCTCAGCAAGTCCGGAGCTGCGAAGCGGTGCCAAGGTCCCCAAGCTTTTTAAAAAGAGCTTGGGGCGGCCGAAACGGCGCTTCGAGTCGTGGAGCTTCTGAAGCTTGTGGTGTTTCGAGGCGGGCGGGCGGGGGCCCCCCCCCCCCCCCGCCCCCAACCCACCCCCCGCTTGAATTGCCCCGCGCCGGGTGTACCTTCACACTGACATGCCTCATAAGGCTGCAGACCGGATTCGAAACGTCGCTTTGATAGGGCACCGGGGCTGTGGCAAGACGAGCCTGCACGAGGCGATGCTGTTCGAGGCCGGGGCGGTCGGCCGCTTGGGGAACGTGACCGACGGCTCCACCGTCTCCGACCACGAGCCCGACGAGCAGGAGCGGGCGATGTCGATCAACGCCGCCGTCGCCTGCTTCGAGCACGGCGGCCGCGAGATCAACCTGATCGACACGCCCGGGGAGCCGAGCTTCGTCGCCGACGCGATCGGGGCGTTGCGGGTCGCGGACGCGGCCGTGGTCGTCGTCAACGCGGTGATGGGAGTCGAGGTCCACACCGAGCGACTCTGGCGCCGCGCCGACGCCGAGGGCCTGGCCAGGCTCGTCTACGTCAACATGCTCGACCGCGAGCGGGCCGACTTCTTTCGCGCCCTTGATTCGCTGAAGGCCGCGTTCGGCCCCCACGTGGTCGCCACCGAGATCCCGATCGGCGCCGAGCAGGAGGTCCGTGGCGTCGTCGACCTGATCGACCTGAAGGCGTTCGTCTACGAGGGCACGGGGCCCGGTGCCGCCGAGGAGGTCGAGATCCCGGTCGAGCTGCGCGAGCGAGCCGAGGAGCACCGGGAGAGGCTGATGGACGAGGTGGCGGAGAACTCCGACGAGCTGATGGAGCGCTACCTCGAGGGCGAGGAGATAGACCACGACGAGATCGTGCGCGTGCTGAAGCAGGGGGTGACCGACGGGCGGATCTTCCCGGTCACTTGCGGGGTGGCGACGCGCAACCTCGGTACCAGCCGGCTGCTCGAGGCGCTGGTCGAGGACCTGCCCTCGCCGGCGATGCGCGGCGCGGTGGCGGCGCGCGGGGCCGGCGGCGAGGAGATCGAGATCGAGCCCGACGAGGACGGTCCGCTCGTCGCCTACGTCTTCAAGACGCTCGCCGACCCATACACCGGTCGCGTAAACCTCTTCCGCGTCTACCGCGGGACGCTGGGCTCGGACTCGCAGGCGTTCAACGTCGGCGGCGGCCAGAAGGAGCGGATCGGACAGCTCGGCCAGCCGCTCGGCAAGGAACTGAGGCCGGCCACGGAGCTGGGGGCGGGCGACGTCGGCGCGGTCGCCAAGCTGAAGGAGACCCACGCCGGCGACGTGCTCTGCGCCGGTCAGGAGGAGATCTCCTTCCCGCCGCTCGACCTTCCCAACCCGGTGATGGCCTTCGCCTACGAGCCGAAGTCCAAGGGGGACGAGGAGAAGGCCGCCGCGGCGGTGCGCCGGCTGACCGAGGAGGACCCGACCCTCGACGTCCACCGCGACGCCCAGACCGGGGAGCAGATCATCGCCGGCCTCACCCAGATCCACGTCGAGGTGATGGTCGAGCGGATGAAGCGGCGCTTCGGGGTCGAGATCGAGCTGCATCCGCCGCGCGTGCCCTACCAGGAGTCGATTCGCCGCCCCGCCGGCGCCCGCGCCCGCTACAAGAAGCAGTCCGGTGGGCGCGGCCAGTTCGCCGACTGCCAGATCGAGATCGAGCCGGCCGGCGACGGTACCGAGCTGGACTTCGTCAACAAGATCAAGGGTGCGTCGATCCCGGGCAGCTTCATCCCGGCGGTGGAGAAGGGGGTGGAGGAGGCGATGGCGCACGGCACGGTCGCCGGCTATCCGGTGAAGGGGGTGCGGGTGCGGCTCGTCGACGGCAAGCATCACGACGTCGACTCCTCGGAGATGGCCTTCAAGATCGCCGGCGCGATGGCCTTCAGGGAGGCGATGGAAGCGGCGGACCCGGTGCTGCTGGAGCCGATCGTGCGGCTCGCGGTCAACTGCCCCGAGGACGTCGTCGGCGACGTGATCGGCGACCTCAACTCGCGCCGCGGCCACCCGCTGGGGATGGAGCCGAAGGGCGGGATGACCGAGGTGAAGGCGGAGGTGCCGATGGCCGAGGTGCTCGACTACGCGCCCGACCTGCGCTCGATCAGCGGCGGCAGGGCGGACTTCGAGGTCGAGTTCGACCGCTATGAAGAGGTGCCGGCCCACCTGGCCGAAAAAGTCGTCTCAGCCGCCGGCTGAACCACGTCGCGTGGAGTCCGGTGAACTAGCTTTCAGATGTGAGCATCTATCAGCGCGATCCAGCCGCTCCGGGGGCGAACGTGAGGCGGCGGCAGGAGGAGGCGCCGGGCAGCCGGCTCGAGCGGGCGGTCGTCCGCTTCGACGAGAGCGATGCCGCCCGCACTGTGGTCGGACTGAGCCGCAGCCTGGGCCGTCCCTCGGTCTCGGTCGGCGCTGCCGCCGGTTCGCCGAGCGAGGTGCGGATCACCGTCGCCTGGGACCTCTGCTGGTACCAGTGGGGCGTCGACGTCAGCGAGGCGCGCCGGCCGGTGACGGAGATCGCTAGGGGCGAGAGCGTCGAGCAGCTCGACCGCTCCGCTCGTCACTGGAACGCGAGCCTGGGCGAGGACGCCCGCGTGGTCTTCGGCACGGCCGGCTCCCCGGTGCGCCGCCGCCGCATGGGTTGGCTGAGGCGCCGGTGAAGGTCGTCGTCAACGTCGACGGCGGCGCGCGCGGCAACCCCGGGCCGGCCGCGATCGCCGCGGTCGTCCAGGACGCCGGCGGCGCGGTGCTCGAGGAGCGCGGCGAGCGGATCGGCCGCGCGACCAACAACGTCGCCGAGTACAGGGCGCTGCTGCTGGGGATCGAGCGCGCCGCGGCCCTCGGCGCCGGAGAGCTGGAGCTTGTCGGCGACTCCGAGCTCGTCGTCAAGCAGGTCAAGGGCGAGTACAAGGTTAAGGACGCGACGATGCGGGAGCTGCACGCCCAGGTGAAGGCGGCGCTGCGCGATTTCGAGAGCTGGTCGATCCGTCACGTGCACCGCGAGCACAACGCCGAGGCGGACCGTCTCGTCAACAATGCTCTCGATGGGCCCTGAGCCGATCGATCCCGGTGCCGACATCGGCCACGTCCACCTCAAGGTGGCCGACCTGGAGCGCGCGCTTGAGTTCTACTGCGGCGTCCTCGGCTTCGAGCTGCAGCAGCGCTACGGAGATGAAGCGGCCTTCGTCTCCGCGGGCGGCTACCACCACCACATCGGCCTCAACACCTGGCACTCGAAGGGGGGCTCGCCTCCCCCGCCGGGCTCGACCGGCCTCTTCCACTTCGCGATCCGCTACCCGACCCGTGCGGCTCTGGCCGGAGCGCTCGACCGGCTGCGCCGCGCCGGCGTCGAGCTCAGCGGCGCCTCCGACCACGGGGTCAGCGAGGCGCTCTACCTGAGCGACCCCGACGGCAACGGCATCGAGCTCTACTGGGACCGGCCCAGGGAGGAGTGGCCGGCGCCGCAGCCCGGCCAGAAGGTCGAGATGTACACGCGGCCGCTGGACCTCGGCGGCCTGCTGGCCGAGCTGGGCGCCTAGAGCGCCGGCTCCTCCGGTCGAGAAGGCTCCGGGTGGACGGCCGCCGGCCCCACGGGGTGCTCACGCCGAGGCGACGGAGGGAGGGACCGCCGCGACAAACAAGCACCCTGCACGACGCAACGAGGGCCTTTGGGTCAGAGATGCTGAGCCCCCTCTTGTTGCTGGACCGGCGACCGTCCGCCGGAACTGCAGGCAGTCTACCAAATACTGAGTAGTAATTCCACAGACCGAAACCGCAAGCGGCCCTGCGCTCCACAGCTATACTCGCCGTCCGCGCGGCTGTAGCTCAGCTGGCTAGAGCGTCTGCTTGCCATGCAGAAGGTCGTGGGTTCGAATCCCATCAGCCGCTTTTAAGTCCGTCTCGTAGAGCCAAAAGACGAGGGTGGTTCTCCGAGAATCCTCGATAACCGGCTTGACATAGCTTTCGCGTATCGACTATGGGGACGGGGTGGACGCGGCTCGCGTCGCCCCGCCCGGCCTCTTCTCTGGCTCAGACCCGATGGGAAGGCTGCGTTGCCGGGCGATCTGCTCGAAGGCCGTAACGACCTCAGGGTCGAACTGCGAGCCGGCGCTGCGGCGCAGCTCTTCGAGGGCTCGCGAGGGACGCATCGCGACGCTGTAGGGGCGCTCTGAGACCATCGCCGCGTAGGCTTCGCAGACGGCGACCACCCGCGAGCCGAGCGGGATCTGATCGCCGCGCAAGGAGTCCGGGTAGCCACTGCCATCCCAGCGCTCGCCACTTGAGCGAACCAGACGCGCGACCGGCACGAGCGCCGCCGCAGAGGCGATGATCCGCTCGCCGATCAGGGTGTGCCGGTGGACGAACTTCCACTCGGACTCCTCGAGCGGGCCTGGCTTGTTCAGGATCGCGTCGGGGATCGCCATCTTCCCCGTCTCGTGCAGCTGCGCGGCGCGGTAGGTCTCGTCGCGTTGCTCGGCTTCCATTCCCAGCTCCCCGGCGACCGCCAGCGCCAGCTCGGCGACGTCGACGGCTTGCTCGGCCAGCTGCGGTTGGCGCTCGCGCAGCGCCGTCAGCAGCACGTCGCGCGACTGCGAGCCAGCTGAGGTCCGCTCGCTGGCCTTGTTCGCGTACATCCGCCGGTCTGCGAGCTGCATCGCCTCCTTCATCGAGCCGGCCTCGCTCGGCAACAGGACGCTTCCCTGCGAGGCCGCGATCGCGAAACCCTCGCCGCGCTCAGAGAGCGCGGCGCCGGCGCCGGCGATGATCGCGTCGACCTCCGCCGCCGTGCACTCGACCAGAAGACAGAACTCATCGCCACCCAGCCGGTAGGCGCTGCCTTTCGATGCCGCGAAGAGCTCCAGTTGCCCGCCGAGCCGTTCCAGCAGGGCGTCTCCAGCCGGGTGGCCGAAGGTGTCGTTGTAGAGCTTGAAGCCGTCGAGGTCGAACAGCGCGAGGAGCCGGAGGGACCCGGTTGCTGCCGGCCGCGTGATCGCGCGCTCCAGGTCCAATGTCAGTGCCCTGCGGTTGGGTAGCCCGGTCAGCTCGTCGGTACGCGACTCTTGCGCTCTCGTGCGGACTTCCCCCTGGCTCTCACGCAACGAGAGGACCAGCCGCACGACGACCGCAATCAGGGTGAGCAGGGAGATGACTGCCGCTGCGGTAGGGGCCGTGGTGAATCGTTCGGCTGCCTGAATGCAGATCGCGACCAGGGCTGCAGCAGCCGGTATCGCGATGATCCGCACCGCCCGCGATCGCAGTGGCTCCCCGGTGCCCGGCTCGATCCACGCCGCGCAAGCCACCAGCAGAACACCGCACGGCCAGCCGGCGTCGAGAATCGTGCCTTCGACGTAGGTCCCATTGGCGGCCTGCAGCAGATAGACGCCGTCGGAAACGGCGAGCAGCAAGAGACCGGCACCGACGACCGCCCAGCTGCGCCCCGGTCGCCAGCCGGTGAACGAGGCGGCGGTTGCCACCATCGTCAACAGGGTCAGGTCGGCGATCGGGTAAGCCAGGTTGGTCGCGACGGCAAGCGTCTGGCCTTCGCTTGAGGCATCGACGATCGGCCCGAGCGCGAACGCTGCCGCCAGCGCCGCGACGGCGGAACCGACGATCGCGCCGTCCAGCCACCGCGCAACCGGAAAGACTCCGACCCTCGCCCGCAGAAGAGCGATCAGCGCCGCGTAGGCGAGCGGATAGAAGGCGAGGTAGCCGCCATCGGCGGGAGAGGGGATCGGCACCGTTTCCCGCCCGGCGAGCACTGCCGCGTAATAGATTTCCCCGCCGGTATAGAGCAGCAAGCCGACGCCTAGCAGTGCCCAGACAACCCGCTCGCGGCGAACCAGCGCAGCCCGCAGCAGGCAGGCGGCGGCGCTCGTCAGCATCAGGGCGCTGTAGATCCAGGTGTTGAAGAGCGCATCGGTGCTGCGACCGCCAAATCCGACCGCGACGTGCGCGATGAAGGCGGTGAGCAGGCAGAGGGCAAGGAGGCCGCCGACAAGGACGGTCCTTCGCTCGCGCTGGCTCAGCCCAGATACCACTTTCCAAGAATCGGAATCTGGGACGGCAATCTTGACCTATGAGATCAGTTCGCCGCACGGGAAGCTCAGGCCGGCAGGGCACCTGCGCGACACCTCGGCAGTCCGACCGGAAAGTATGTTTACGCAATGCGACCTCTTCGGTATTCCATCAACGTCACTTTGGACGGGTGCTGCGATCACCGTGCAATGTCCCCGGACGAAGAGACCCATCGTCACGCGACGGAGGGTCTCGACCGGGCCGATGCTCTCCTCCTCGGCCGGGTGACCTACGAGTTGATGGAGTCCGCCTGGCGGCCGCCGGGACAGATGGAGGAGATGCCCGATTGGGTGGCGCCCTTCGGCCGCACGATCGACGCAATGAAGAAGTACGTCGTGTCGAGCACCCTGGACAGGGTCGATTGGAACGCGGAGCTCGTGCGTGGGGATCTCGGGGAGGCGGTTCAGAAGCTGAAGCAGGAGCCGGGCAAGGGACTGGGCGTGGGAGGCGTGCAGCTCCCTCTGGCGCTGGCTGAGCAGGGGTTGATCGATGAGTACGAGTTCGTGGTGCACCCCAGGCTGGTGGGCCACGGGCCGACGCTGTTCGCGGGACTGTCGAAGCATGTCGACTTGAGGCTCGTGGACCGGCAGGAGTTCGGCTCAGGCGCGGTGGCGATGCGGTACGAGCCGGCGTAATTGCCATGCTGAAGGTCGTGGGTTCGAATCCCATCAGCCGCTTGATGAGGGGACTCGCAGTCGCCTACCTCGGCATGTCTCTCGTGCTCGGGGCTACGGCAACGGCTAGCCCGGCTGCGAAGACGACGCTGTTGGCCAACCCGGTCCTGGTGATCGAGGCCAACGATGCCGGAGTCCAGAACCTCGGTGGCTTTCATCCGCTTCGCAATCCCACCGTAGGAGCCGCCGTCAAAGCCTTCGGCCGCCCGTCCTCGCGCCAGCCTCGCTATGGAGGAAGCGGCTGTGAGGTGTTCTGGAGAAAAAAAATCGGGCTGAAGATGACTTTCGCCTACTACGGCGGCGGTGGCGGAAAAACGGCCGCCTGCGGGGCGAACCGGGGTGTCGCCAAATCAGCACTGATCCAGGGTTCAACGGCGGAGCGGTGGCAGACGAGCCGCGGCATCCGCATTGGCGACAGTCTCGAACAACTGGAACGCCTCTACCCCAATGCCGTCGAATGGGAAGGGGGCTACTGGCTGGCGATCGGCTTTTCCCCCGTGGGCGAAGACAGCAGCTATCCGGTTCTCGCAGCCATGGTTCGAAGTGAAGCGGTTCGTGGATTCGAAGTGCAGATGTCGCCGGGCTACGACTAATGCGATCCCGTATTCGAAATCTCCTCCCCCTCGCTCTTATCGCCTTTGCGCTGCTGCCACCCGCAAGCGCGGGCGCCGTCGAACGGACCGTATCCGTCAACGCCAGCGCCACGCTCAGGGTGCCGAACGACACCGCTCGCGTCGGCCTCTCCGTCAGCGCCGAACGGCGCAGTCGGGGGGCAGCTCTGCGAGTCGTCTCCAGCCGCCTGCGCAGCGTCATCGTCGCCGTGCAGCGAATCCCTGGCGTCGGCGAGGGGGATGTCAGCACCGGGCGGATCTCGGTCCGCAAGACCTCCCGCGGCGAGCGCATCCTGTACCGGGCGTCGGAGGGGATCCGGGTCACCCTGCACGAGCCCGGCCGCGCCGGAGAGCTCGTCAGCACGGGGGTCGGCGCCGGCGCGACCGGCGTCAGCGGCCCCACCTTCTTCATCGGCGACGCCGAAGCGGCCTACGCCAAAGCTCTCACCGCGGCCTTCGACAAGGCGAAGCTGAAGGCAGAAGCCTTGGCGGCGCAGGCCGGTGCCGGGCTCGGCCCGGCCCTCAGCATCCAGGAGGGCGGCGACGCCGAAGTCGTCCAGGAAGATTCGGCCAAGGGCGTGTCCAGCCCGCAATGCGCGTCGGCCCCCGTGTCCGGAACGCCGAAGCGCGTACGCACCGGTTGCGCGGCGCCACCGACCAAGCCTGGCAACTCCACCGTCACCGCGACGGTGGGCGTCGTCTTCTCTCTCCTTTAGAGCCGCTGTTCAGAGCCTGAGCCGAGTCTCCTGCGCGCCGCGGGGACCCCCGAGAGGACGGGTTTCTTCAGGACTCGGGCTCGGGGAGCGCCCCCTGCCCACCCCTCGGAGGGGCCAACGAATGACAGCACGATATCCGTGCGGCCGAGGCGATCTTTAGCGAGGAGGTCGAGGACTACTATCGAGCACATGGCAATCCAACGGATGGAACACGTCGGCATCGTTGTTGACGACCTCGCAGCCGCAATCGAGTTCTTTGTCGAGCTCGGACTCGAGCCGGGAGGCAAGGGCCAGGTCGAGGGCCGCTGGGTGGACCGCATCGTGGGGCTCGACGGCGTCAGGGCGGAGCTCGCGATGCTGCGGGCCCCGGACGGCCACGGAGAAATCGAGCTGGTGAAGTTCCACTCGCCGCCGACCCAGACCGGCGACCCGCACGCGCCCGCGAACGCTCCAGGCCTCCGCCACCTCGCCTTCCTCGTCGAGGACATCGACGCCGTAGTCGCCGGCCTACGAGAGCGCGGTACTGAGCCCGTCGGCGAGCTGGAACGCTACGAGGGCTGACGGATCGATCCGGTCGATCGCGGGCAGCGAGTCCTTCAGCTACCCGTGCTTCTTATGTGGATGGCACCACGGGTTTCGCTCGCAGTGAGTGGCGGCGTTGATCATCCAGAAATTGAGCGTATGACTGGTCTTCTTGTAGGCCAGGGAGCTCAGACTGAAGGCCGGCGTTGAAATCGTCAGGCGGTAGATCCAGTTTCCCCGATGCTTGCGTTGGCCCACGTTGATGGTCTGGAAGTCCTTGAGCGCGATGCTGCGCGTGGCAGTGCCGATGCGACGCGTCGATGGGCAAATCGGGCTGGTTTGGCCTTCGTCACTCGTCCATTCGCATTGGGCTGTCAGCGTTTCCAGCTTGAGGTGTGCCCTTTGCCCTACCAAGGCCGGCTCGACAGTGGAAGGAAGGAGGATCTTGGATTTGGTCCACTTCACGTGTTCTGAGAATGTGATCTCAGGCGTGATCGCAAACAGCTGCTTGGGTCCTTGACCGGGGAAGATGACGTTGGCTGACACCGCCACTTGCTCAGTCGGGATAAGTCGCTGCTTCGGCTTAGGGAACCGGAAATACACAGCAGCCTGATCCGAAAAGCAGTTATAGGCGTGGATCGTCCGGTCTTCATATTCGAAGTAGCGCTTCGAGGCACAATTCCAAGAGACGCCGCCGATCTCCTTGCGGACCGGCGATTGACTGCCAGGTTCAGCCAGGACAGCGCTCGCCAACTCAGCCGCCGCTGAACAAGGTGCACCCAAAGCTTTCAGTGACTTCACTCCCGCCGGAACGACTGACTTGTCGCACTTGTCTCCTGCGCCTCCCCGCAACTGGGTGTAGATATGATGGTCGCCCCGCTTGCAGGAAACAGCGCCACGGAGCGCGTAGTAGCACTGCCAGCTGCCGATCCGCTGGGCCGTTGTTATCCCTTCCGAGAAGGGAGGAAGCTGCAATGCCTGCTGACCTATTGCCCGTGCTTCCCTGCAGCTGACCCCTTTGACCTTGACCCTCCATAGGGAAGGCCCACCTGCAATGGCGCGCTCAGGACAGCTCTTGGCCTGGGCCTGGGACTCAAGGGAGAACTTCTTGAGGCAGCGAGCCAGATACCAGCTTTCGACCTGGATGGGAATGGTGTAGAGCCTGGCGGCGATGATCGCCGAAGTTCGGTCGTCGACGATCAGCAGCCTGATGCGGGCGCGACTGGCAATGGTGCAGCCGAGGCCAAGGGTGTTCGTGTTTTGATGTGTCCCAGTGCGGACCCAGGGGCTGGGAGTGCCACCATCGTCATAAGAGCTTGCAGCATCGTAGTGAATTTCACCACCGCCCAGTTCTTCGTCGGGAAAGTATTCTGGACCTGGCTGTGAAGTCGTTCGATCATAAAGATCGTGTGTTTCCCAGGTGAGCGGCTCCCAGCCTTTATTGATCGGGCGCCAGCTGTGCTTGGTGGTTTTGAACAGCAGCTTGATCGAGCCCTCGCGGTGGAAGCTACCTTGACAATAGACGGGGAGGTCGGCGATCACGCCCTGAAACGAGGTATCCGTTTCCAGCGAAGTGAGGAAGTGGTCAGTGCTCCTTAGTTCGCGCTGTTTCTCCGGATGATGATTGAAGGTAGAGCCAGTCGTTTCCTGGAAGTCGACTAGTCCATTGGCGATACAGCGTTCTGCGAGTGGGAGCTCAGCAGCGCTCGATCTCGATGCTGCGACTGCCGATAGGCAGCATGCGAGCATCAGAAGCACGGAGAGCCTCGCAAGCCTCTGGCCCCCGATGCTTACAGTCCTCATGTTCGACCCTGTCGGGGCTTCACTTCGCTTTGCACACCCCCCTTGACTTATTGCTATCGCGCTAATTGCGTGTAGCGTTCTGCTTTCCCCGCCGGCGCGCTCGCATCCTAGACCAATGTGGATCCGGTTTATGAGCCCGGATCCGGGCCATCGCCCAATCGATGCTGGAACTTTTCTGAGCAATAGCCCGGTCTTCTGTCTATGGAGGCGACGACTGCCGACTCGCGAGGGGACTGGGCGCTCAACACATACCAGGCGATGGCGCCCGTCTACGACGACTTCACCGCCCATCACGACTATGAGGGATGGCTTGTGGATCTGCTGAAGATCCTCGAGCTCAACGGGCTGGCGGGGAAGCGCCTGCTCGACGTGGCCTGCGGGACGGGCAAGAGCTTCCTGCCGATGCTGCCGCGCGGCTGGCAGGTGACCGGTTGCGACCTGTCGCCGGCGATGCTGGCCCTGGCCGAGGAAAAGGTGGGCGACTCGGTCGGGCTCTCGGTTGCCGACATGCGGGAGCTGCCGAAGCTCGGGGAGTTCGATCTCGTCTGGGCGCTCGACGACGCGATCAACTATCTCCTCAGCCCGGAGGAACTGGAGCAGGCGTTCCGGGGAATGCGGGACAACCTCGCCGCCACCGGACTGCTCCTCTTTGACGTCAACGAGCTGCTCGTCTACCGGACCTTCTACGCCGAGACCTCGGTGGTCGAGCAGGGTGGAAAGCGGTTCGTCTGGCGCGGCCTGGCTCCGGCCGGCGTTCCCGCTGGGTCGGTGTGCGAATCGCGCCTCGAAGTGGAGGGCGAGGAGGGGGCGGGCGTCGCCGAGGGCGAGACGGCCATCCACCGCCAGCGCCACTTCCCCGAAGCCGAGGTCCTGGCCGCGCTGGAGCGGGCCGGCCTGGAGTGCCTTGACATCTACGGTCACGGTCTGGACGGCATTCCCAAACAGCCGCTCGACACCGCGCAGCACACCAAGGCGATCTACATCGCCCGCCGCGCCGACACTTAGCCCGGCGCCGAGTCGCGCCGCCGGTTCGAGGCCCTTGCGTAAGAATGCGCCCGGTGGCGGCCGAGCGGGAATACGACCTCGCGCTCTTCGGAGCGACCGGATTCACCGGTGGGCTGACCGCGCGGTACCTCGCGGCGAACGGCCCCGACGGGCTTCGCTGGGCTCTCGTGGGCCGCAACCGGGCCAAGCTGGAGGCTGTCCGCGCGGGGCTCGAGGGGATTCTCCGACCCGGTGTTCCGGCGCCCGATCTGCTCGAGGCCGACGCGGCCGACTCGGCTGCCCTGGCGAAGGTCGCCGAGGCGGCCAAGGTCGTCGCCACCACGGTCGGTCCTTACGCCTTCTACGGAGAGCCGTTGGTCGCCGCCTGCGCCGCGGCCGGCACCGACTACGTCGACCTCACGGGCGAGCCGGAGTTCGTCGACCGGATGTGGCTCGGCTACCACGAGCAAGCGCGGCAGAGCGGGGCGCGGCTCGTCCATTGCTGCGGCTTCGACTCGATCCCGCACGACCTTGGCGCCTACTTCACGGTCAAGGAGCTGCCGGAGGGCGTGCCGCTGACCGTCAACGGCTACGTCCGGGTCGAGGGTCAGTTCTCCGGTGGCACCTTCCACTCGGCGATCAACGCGTTTGGCCGGGTGCGACAGACGGTGAGCGCCGCTCGCCGCCGCCGCCGGAGCGAGCAGCGGCCGTCCGAGCGCCGGGTCCACTCGGCTCCCGCCCGGCTGCGACGCGACGCCGACCTGGGCGGCTGGGCAGTGACGTTCCCGACCATCGACGGGCCGATCGTCCGTCGCTCCGCAGCCGCGCTGGAGCGCTACGGGCCGGACTTCAGCTACGGCCACAACCTCGTCGTCAAGCACCTGCCGGTGCTCTTCGCCGGTGCCGCCGGCATCCCGCCGGCGTTCCTGTTGGCACTCCTGCCGCCCACCCGCAAGCTCCTGCTCAAGGCGAAATCGCCGGGCGAGGGGCCGAGCGAGGCGGTGCGCGCGAAGAGCTGGTTCAAGGTGACCTTCGTCGGCGAGGGCGGCGGCCGGAAGGTCCTCACCGAGGTGTCGGGCGGCGACCCCGGCTACGACGAGACAGCCAAGATGCTCGCCGAGTCGGCACTCTGCCTCGCCTTCGACGAGCTGCCCGAGACCGCGGGCCAGGTCACCACCGCTCAGGCGATGGGCGACGCCCTGCTCGACCGGCTGCAGCGGGCGGGGATGACCTTCGCCACGCTCGCGTCCGGCCCGGCCTGAACCGCAGGGCCGGCGCTAAACTGGCCAGCGAAGTTCCCGGGGCTGTAGCTCAGCTGGAAGAGCGTCGCGCTGGCAGCGCGAAGGTCAGGGGTTCGAGCCCCCTCAGCTCCATATCCCGGGCGCGAGTTAAGCCGGTTGCCGGCTGACATGATGTCGCCCCTCGTGGCCGAGCAAGCGAGCAGCGATGTGGCCGAGAAGGGGCCTGGTAATTCGAGGCTCTCCCTCCTGCTCGCGATGGCGATGTTCGTCTTCGTCATCGACACGTCGCTGATGAACGTCTCGATCTCGGCGGTCGTCCGAGACCTCGACACGACCGTGAGCGGCGTGCAGTCGGCAATCGCGATCGAGGCGCTGGTCTCCGCCGCCTTCATCCTGATCGGCAGCAAGATCGGCGACTTCTTCGGCCGCAAGCGGGCTTACATCCTCGGCCTGCTTCTGTACGTGTCGGGCGCTCTGGCGATGGTGTTCGCCCAGGACCTGGCCGCGATCATCGTCTTCTGGGCGGTGATAGGTGGTCTCGGCGCCTCTCTATATCTACCCGCTATGCAGTCCCTGATCCATGGCAACTTCGAAGGAACCGCCCAGGCGAAGGCCTATGCCCTGGTCGGGGCCTCGGCCGCGATCGCCGCCGCTATCGGGCCCCTGCTCGGAGGCTTCCTGACGACCTATCTGTCCTGGCGTGTGGGATTCATGCTCGAGGCCGCCATCATCGCCGTCGTGCTGCTCGGCAGCAGGCGACTCCTCCTCGACGTGCCGTACACGGGCGAGCGGGGCGTGGACGTCGTCGGCTCGGCCCTCTCGGTCCTGGGCATGGGCGGCCTCGTGCTCGGCGTCCTGGCCTGGCAGGAGGGCGGCGAGTCAGTGGGTCTGCTTCTCGCCTCAGGGCTGGCCGCGATGGGTGCCCTGGCCTACTGGCTGCTGCGCCGCAAGCGCGAAGGCAAGCCCGCCCTGCTCGACCCGCACCTGTTCGAATCCAGGTTGTTCAGCTTCGGGATCTCCCAGGGGATCCTCCAGCAGATAGCTCTGGGCGGGATGCTGATCGCGCTGCCGATCTACCTGCAGATGGTGCTCGACTACAACGCGATGCAGGCGGGCCTGTCTCTGGCGCCACTCTCACTGACGATGTTCGCGGTAGCGCTGCTCGCCGGGAAAAGGGCGGGAAGGAGACGGCCCAGCAGCCTCATCCTGACCGGGTTCGCGCTGCTCTCGGCGTCGATGCTGCTGCTGATCCCGATCGTCCCGCGCGCCGACAGCGGCTGGTACCTCGTCGCTCCGCTTGTGCTCGCCGGAGCGGGGCTCGGCCTGCTGGTGTCTCAGCTCAACAACTACACCCTGTCCCCGATCTCGGAGGAGCGGGTGGGGGAGGCGGCCGGCGTCAACTCGGCAACCGGGTCCTTCGGCCTATCGCTGGGATTGGCGTTCGCCGGCGCAATTATGCTGGCCGCGCTTTCGATCGCCTTCACCCAGAAGTCAGAGGCGAGCGACGTGCTGACCCCGCCCGAGCAACAGCGGGTCGCCGCTGCGCTGGAGGACGACGCGCAGGTGATGAGCAACGACCAGCTGGAAGAACTGCTCGCCGGCCAGCCCAAGGACGTTCGGGAGGAGATCGTCAGCATCAACACGGATGCGAGGCCGCTCGCCCTTCAGGTGGCGCTGGTCGTTCCGCTTCTCGCCGCCCTGATCGGTCTCTTCGCTTCCTTCCGCATGCTTCGCCTGCCAGATCCCTCGCCCTCCGCGACGGCTGAGGGTAAAAGCCGGGTTCGAGAGTAGCCCGGCTACTAGTTCCACTGCTCAGACTGGTGCTCGATGCTGCCGATGACCTACCGATGAACGCAGGCAACGAGCACGTCTTCTCGCACGGGATGGATGACACGCGGGCGGCGCTGGAGGCCTGGAACGGACGGCCGTGGGCGGTCCTGCGGGGCTGGACCGCCCTGAGCCTGGCGATCGCGCTGGCCCTGCTGGGAGCGGTCTGGGTCGTCGCCGGCATGCTCACGCCCGATATCACCCCGATCCACCTTGCCGGGTTGACAGAACCGTCGGAGCCGGGGGATCTGCTGCCGATCCTCTGGCGCAACTCGCTGGTCCTGGCCCTGCACGGGACCGCCTGCGTAGCCGGCTTCATCGCCGGCGCCTCGATGCCGATCGCGGCGGCTCAGCGGAGCGGCTTCTCGCAGTGGATCCACGTCAAGACGGCCAAGTTCGCGATCCTCTTCGTCGCCGCCGTCACTCTCTTTTCGCTCAGCACCCAAGCGCTCTACCTCGGCTTCCAGGGGTCGGCGATCGCCTTCCAGCTGCACATCTCCCACGCCGCTCTCATCCTCAGCGTCCTTCCCCACGCGATCCCCGAGCTGACCGCCCTCTTCCTGCCGCTCGCCGCCTGGCTGATCGCCAGCCGCCGGGGCGAGTGGAACCAGCTCCTCGCCGCCACCTTCATCACCGTCCTGCTCGCGATTCCCGTCCTCGTCGTCTCGGCGACGGTTGAGGTCTACGTCTGGCCCCACATTCTGGAAGCTCTTTCCTCAGTCGTTTGACGTCATCGCGCCACTTGAAAGTGCATCTCGCGGCGGGTGGCATGGATTTGGGACCACCCCGAGGAGGCGACGAAGCCGCCCCCGCAGCGGGTGGTGGTACCAAATCCGTGCAGGACCCGCCGCGCGCGACACCTCTCATAAGATCGCGCGATGAGCGGCTACGACCCAAAGGCGATCGAGACGAAGTGGCAGCGGGTCTGGGCCGAGGAGAAGACCTGGGAGGTCGCCAATCCCGGCCAGCCCGGCCATGATGCCGCCAAGCCCAAGTCCTACGTGCTGGAGATGCTGCCCTACCCCTCGGGTCAGCCCCACGTCGGTCACCTCAAGTGCTATGCGGTCGGCGACGCGATCGCCCACTTCCGCCGCCGCCACGGCTTCGAGGTGATCCACCCGATGGGCTACGACTCCTTCGGGCTGCCGGCCGAGAACAACGCGATCAAGACCGGCGAGCCTCCGCGCGTCGCGACGGAGCGCTCGATCGAGTCCTTCCAGCGCCAGTTCCGCGAGTGGGGAATCTCGATCGACTGGTCGCGCGAACTGGCGACCCACACGCCCGAGTACTACCGCTGGACGCAGTGGATCTTCCTGCAGCTCTTCGAGAAGGGCCTCGCCTACCGGGCCGAGGCGCCGGTGCAGTGGTGCCCGAAGGACGCCACCGTGCTCGCCAACGAGCAGGTCGTCGACGGCCGCTGCGAGCGCTGCGGTACCGAGGTCGTGCAGCGCAAGCTCGAGCAGTGGTTCTTCAAGACGACCGAGTACGCCGAGCGCCTGCTAGCCGACTTCGAGCTGCTCGAGTCCTGGCCCGAGCACGTGATCACGATGCAGCGCAACTGGATCGGCCGCTCCGAGGGCGCCGAGGTCGTCTTCCGCTGCGAGGAGCTGGGCCTCGACTTCCCCGTCTTCACCACCCGGCCCGACACCCTCTTCGGCGCCACCTTCTTCGTGTTGGCCCCCGAGCACCCCGAGCTGGAGCGGCTCGTCGCCGGCACGGCCGCCGAGGCGGCGGTGCGCGAGTACGTCGACCGCGCCGCCCGCGAGTCGGCCGAGGAACGCGGCGCCGAGGATCGCGAGAAGACCGGCGTGCCGCTCGGCCGTACCGTCGTCAACCCGGTCAACGGCGAGGAGATCCCGATGTTCGTCGCCGACTACGTGCTGATGGAGTACGGCACCGGGGCGATCATGGCCGTGCCCGCCCACGACGAGCGCGACTACGAGTTCGCCCAGGCCTTCGAGCTGCCGGTCCGGCGGGTGATCGAGGGCACCGATCCGGAGGTCGCTCGCGACGACGCCGGCCTGCCGTACCCCGGCGACGGGCCGATGACCGGCTCGGGGCGCTTCGACGGCAAGGGCAACCGCGATGCCTACGAGGAGATCGTCGCCTGGCTCGCCGAGGAGGGCCGCGGCGAGACCTCCGTCAACTACCGCCTGCGCGACTGGCTGGTCTCGCGCCAGCGCTACTGGGGCGCCCCGATCCCGGTCGTCTACTGCGAGGAGTGCGGCATCGTGCCCGTGCCCGAGGACCGCCTACCGGTCGAGCTGCCCGAGATCGAGGACTACGCGCCACAGGGCAAGAGCCCCCTGGCGGCCGCCGAGGACTGGGTCGCGACCGAGTGCCCGCGCTGCGGCAAGGCCGCGCGCCGCGAGACCGACACGATGGACACCTTCGTCGACTCCTCCTGGTACTTCATCCGCTACCTCGATCCGCGCAACGAGGCCGCCGCCTGGAACCGCGCCGCCTCCGACCACTGGTTGCCGGTCGACCAGTACATCGGCGGGGTCGAGCACGCGATCCTGCACCTGATGTACGCGCGCTTCTTCACCAAGGCGCTCGCGGACTGCGGACAGCTCGACGTGCAGGAGCCCTTCGCCAACCTCTTCGCCCAGGGGATGATCACCCGCGACGGCGCCAAGATGTCGAAGTCGCGCGGCAACACGGTCAGTCCCGCCGAGTACGTCGAGCGCTACGGCGCCGACACCGCCCGCACCTACATCTGCTTCATGGGGCCGCCCGAGCGAGACGCCGACTGGGCCGACGAGGGGGTGGAGGGCGTCAACCGCTTCCTCTCGCGCCTTTGGCGGCTCTGCGAGGAGGTCGAGCCGAAGGGGGCCGGCGAGCTCGACGCCACCGCGGCCGAGGGCGATGCGCGCACCCTCCTCGCCAAGGCGCACTGGGCGATCGACAAGGTGACGCGCGACTTCCAGCGCGGCTTCCAGTTCAACACAGCGATCGCCGCGACGATGGAGCTGGTCAACGACGCCTACCGGCTGAAGGACGGCCTCTACGGCAACCCCGGGGGAACCGCGGCCGTGCGCTTCGCCACCGCCACGGCGGCCTCTCTCGTCTTCCCCTTCGCCCCGCACCTGGGCGCCGAGATCTGGGAGAGGCTCGCGGGCGGGCGGGTGTGGGAGCAGCCCTGGCCCGAGGCCGACCCGGCGCTGCTGGTCAGCGAGACCGTGACCCTCGTGGTCCAGGTCAACGGCAAGCTGCGCGACAGGATCGAGGCGGCCGCCGATGCCCCGGAAGACGAGCTGCTGGCGCTGGCCCGCGCCAGCGAGAAGGTAAGTCGCTTCCTCGACGGCAAAGAGGTCGTCAAGGAGGTCGTCGTCCCAGGCAAATTGGTCAATCTAGTGGCCCGGTAGGCCCGAGAACTGGTACAAAGCGCGCGTGCAAGTGAGGAGGCTCTCAGAGGCGCCGGTGGAGGAGTGGCACCGCCTGCGCACACATGTGTTGATGGACGCGGGCGAACTCGGCTCGCGCAACCTCTCGGTCACCTGGCTGGAGCTCCCCGCCGGCGCCGAGCAGTCGCTGCGCTCTCACGAGGAGGCCGAGCAGGCCTACATCGTGGTGAGGGGAGCGGGCTCGATGTCCGTGGCCGGGGACACGCAGCGGGTTACCGAGGGCGACCTGATCCTGGTCCCGCCCGCGACCGACCACTCGATCGCCAACGACGGCGAGGGCGAACTCGCCTGCATCTCGGTGCAGTCGCCGCCGGTGGCGGCCTCTGAGCTCTACAGCGACCAATTGGCGGAGGTAGCTGGTTATGACGATGAAGACTTGTAACTAAACCGTGTGACTGTGCGCGCCACGCGCGCGCCGGCATGGGGGACGGTTCGGGAATGCCCGAGCTGAGCAGGTCGCAGATCGCCGTCTACGGCGCTGTCGCGGTGTTGTTGCTCCTGCTCGGGGCACGGGCGATACGGGCTGAGGGGAGCGACTCCGCCTACCAGCCCGCCCCGAGCTTCGGATCCGGCGAATCGTCTGATGTGAGCGGCGGCTTCAGTCTCGACTCCTCCGGCGGCGACGTCGTCGTCCACGTCACCGGCGCGGTCGCCCGGCCCGGCGTCTACCGGCTGCCGATGGGTGCACGGGTCACCGACGCGGTCTCGCGGGCGGGCGGGCCCAGCGGCGGTGCGCTGCTGGAAGCGATCAACCTGGCGGCCCGGCTCGCCGACGGCCAGCAGGTCGTCGTGCCGAAGGCGGGGCCCGGGGGCGCGCCACTCGGAGTCGCGGGGACAACCAGCGAGGACGATCCGATCAGCCTCGGCACGGCCACGGCCGAGCAGCTGGAAACGATCGACGGGATCGGCCCCGTGACCGCTCAGAAGATCCTCGAATACCGCGACGGGCAGGGTGGCCTCGCCTCGGTCGACCAGCTCGACCGGGTGAGCGGGATCGGGCCGGCGACTATGGAGTCGCTGCGAGCACGGCTCCAGCCCTAGGTGCGCGATGCGCGGCGGGCGGTCGGCGGGCTTGGTCGTCTTCGCGGTCGTCATGGTGGTTGCGCTCGCGCTTGCCCATAGGGACGAGATCCACGAGCGCGCCGGCGACGCTCTCGGCAACGGAATGCCCTCCCGAGAGGCCGAGCTGGCGCGCGGCTTCGTCCTCGGCGAGGACGACCGGATCGACGAGGCGACCGTCGAGGATTTCCGCCGCTCGGGTCTCTCGCATCTGCTCGCAGTCAGCGGCCAGAACGTGGCGCTGCTCGCGTTGCTGGCGATGCCGCTGCTCGCCGCGCTTGGAATGCCGCTGCGCACCCGTCTCGTCTGGATCCTCGGGGCGATCGTCGTCTACGTGCCGCTGGCCGGCGCCGGGCCTTCGATCCTGCGCGCGGGCGTGATGGGTGGCCTCGGCGTCCTGGCGACCCTGGCGGGCAGGCGCTCCTCACGGCTCTACGCGCTTGCCGTGGCCGCGGCCCTCGCCCTCGCGATCGACCCGCGCGTCGCCGGCGACGTCGGCTGGCAGCTCAGCTTCGCCGCGGTGCTCGGCATCTTGACCCTCGCCTCGCCACTGCGCCGGACGATCGTCGCCCGGATCGGCGGGCGGGGCTGGCGCGGGGCCCTCGCCGAGGGCGCCGCCCTGACCATCGCCGCCACCCTGGCGACGGCGCCCCTGATCGCCTTCCATTTCGAAGCGGTCTCGACCACGACGCTCGTGGCCAACCTGCTGGCCTTGCCCGCGGTGGCGCCGGCGATGTGGCTGGGGATGCTGGCGGCGGCCGGCGGTCAGGTTCCCGGCTTCCCGGTCGGGCTCCTCAACGCGGTCAACGCTCTCCTTCTCGCCTACATCGCCCAGGTGGCAGCTTGGTGCGGCCGTCCGAGTTGGGCCTACTTGCACGTGCGGCTGGGCCCCGGCGGCCTCGTCTCCTCCTACGTCGTTCTCGTCGTAGCCGCCGTCGGCCTTCCGGCCCTCCTGCGCCGCCATCGTCTCGCCTCCCTCCGTCGCCGCCGCACCGCCCCCGCCGACGGGACGAAATCCCGCCATATAGGCGTGATTTCGTCCCGTCGGCGGGGGTTTCGGAGGGGCTGGGTTGCGGGAGCGGCTGGTGCCGCCGTCGTGGTGCTGGCCTGGGCGGGCGGTGGGGTCGGCGCGAGCGGTCCCGCGAGTGGACTGCGCGTGACCTTCCTCGACGTCGGCCAGGGTGACGCGATCCTGCTGCAGCCAGCGCGCGGCCCCGCGGTACTCGTCGACGGGGGGCCGCCCGGTGACGATCTCGCGACCAAGCTCCGCGCGGCCGGTGTCTCGTCGCTCGGAGTCGCCGTGGTGACGCACGAACAGTCCGACCACGCCGGTGGGATCGAGGAGCTTCTCGGCCGTTTCCCCGTGGCCGAGCTCGCCTATGCCCGGATCGGCCGGCGCCTGCGCGGTGAGGCCGAGGCGGCCGGTGTCGCTCCGGTGCGGATCGCCGCGGGCGGCGTGCTCCGCGCCGGCCGGCTGGAGCTCGAGGTCCTCTGGCCGCCGCGCGAGCTACTCGCCGCCCCGCTGGCGGGCATCGACCCGAACGCGCAGGCCCTCGTCCTCCTCGTCCGCTGGGGCCACTTCTCGTTGTTGCTCTCCGCCGACGCAGAGGCCGAGGCGGTCCCGGTCGACCCCGGCCCGGTCGACGTGCTCAAGGTCGCCCACCACGGCAGCGAGGACGCCGGCCTCGACTCCCTGCTCGACCGCACCGACCCGCGCCTGGCCGTGATCTCAGTCGGCGAGGACAACCCGTTCGGTCACCCGACACCCGCCACGCTGCAGGCACTCGCCGCGCACCGCATCCCCATCCTGCGTACCGACCTCGACGGGACGATCTCGCTCGGGGTCAGCCGCGGCTCCGTCGGGGTCGACACCAACGGTTGAGAAATCTCAACGAATCTTCGAGGCAAAATTAGGGGTTTTCGTCTCCCGGCTCGGGCAGGAGGCAGCAACCGTCGATGCTCGTAGAGGTGCGTTTCAAACTTCGACAGGCGCTGTCTGAGACCGTGTTTGGCTCGAGCCTGGCCGGGGACGGCCTCCTGGTCAGGCTTCGCAGCACCTCGATCGCTCTGCTGGCTGTCGTCGCCGTCATCGGTCTTGGGCTCGTCGCCTTCATCTTGCAGCTCGGTTGGCCGACGGTGTTCAGCGGGCCGATCCCCGAAGGGCCGGGAGTCGGGGTCGTGCGCAACGACTCAATCGAGATGCCGCGAGCTCCTGTACGCGCCGGCGTTGACGTCGCGCGGGCCCGGGTCGTCGCTGCTCGGCATCGAGGCACCCGCGGCACACCTTCTTCGGTGCCCTCGGAGGCCGGGCTTGCACCCTCGCGCCAGACCGAGCCAGCTCCGGCGGAGTCGAGCCCGCCCTTCAGCCCGACTCCCTCGCATCCGGTGGTGCAACCGACAGGCACGACGGAGCCGGAGACAGTCGTCGTCACGGCTCCAGTGGGCAGCACCGGAGAACCCACCGACGGGGATGCTGGGACCGCCCCCTCGAGACCACCCGAACCGCAGAGAGACGCGCCGGTGAAGTCGAGCAAGGGAAACGGGCACGGTCGAGGGGGTGGAGGAGGCCGAGACTCCAGAGCCGACGACCACGGTCGGGGTCACGAAGTGCGCAAGCCCAAGGGCGACGAGGGTGCTCAGGGAAGCGCCGGTTACGAAGTCGAGCCCGTGGACGACGAACCCGACTCGGCTCCAGAAGACCGCGATCACGGGCCCAAGCACGGCGGAAAGGGCTGGAAGGCCCACTAGACTCGGCCGCGATGGCCGATGGCTCATCCGCGCTGTACCTGATCGCCGGCACCGACGGGGCGAAGATCGACGCCACGCGCTCCCGCCTGCGCGCCCGCGCCGAAGGCGACGGAGGCGCCGGAGCGCTGGAGGTCTTCGAGCCCAGCGAGGGCAGAGGGGCTCCCGACCACGAGGCCCTGTTGGCGGCGATCCCGGCGATGTCGCTGACCGAGACCCGGCGCTACCTGCTCGCGGACGGCGTCGAGCGCTGGCGCGACAAGCAGCTCGAGGCCGTCGCCGCCGCGGTCGGCGCTCTGCCGCCCGAGCTGACCGTCGTCCTGATCGCCCGGGCCAAGGCCCCGGCGAAGCTTGCGAAAGCCGTCAAGGCGGCGAAGGGGGAGATCCACGAGTTCGAGGCGCCGAAGGCGCGCGACATGCCGCGTCTCATGGTCGGCGAAGCCAAGAACCTCGGGTTCGCGCTGGAGCCCGCCGCCGCCCGCATGCTCGTCGACCGGATGGGGGCCAGCCCGGTGCGACTGCGCAACGAGCTCGGCCGCCTGGCGCTCTGGGCAGGAGAGGGCGGGCAGGTGACCGCGGTCGACCTCGATGCGATGGTCTCCGACACCTCCGAGGCCGCAGTTTGGGCGCTCTCCGACGCTCTGCTGGAGCGCGACCCCGCAAAGGCGAGCCGACTGGCCGAGCAGCTGATCTCCCAGGGGGAGAACGTGACCGGGTTGATCTACGGCCTCGCCTCCCGCCTGCGCAAGGCCTGTGCCGCCGCCGCCCAACTCGAGGAGGGGGTGCCGCCGAAGCAGGTAGAGGCGAGCCTCGGGATGCACCCCTACGGGGCAAAGCAGCTGGTGGCGAGGCTGGGCAAGGCGAGCCTCGGCGACCTGCGCGATGCGACGACGACGCTGGCGGACCTAGAGGTCTCCTGCCGCGGCGGGGCCGACTACGGTGACGAGCTGGCGTTGACGCTGGCGATCAGGAGCGCCGCCGGAGCAGCGGCGTAGCTACTTGGCCGCAGGGGCGGCAGCGATTCGAGCTGCTCTCGACTTCTTGCGCGCGCCCGTGTTCTTGTGCATGGCGCCCTTCTGGACGGCCTTGTCGATCTTGGAGACCAGAGCCTTGTGCTCCGTCTCGATCTTGCTCGCGTCGCCGTCCTCGGCCGCGCTTTCGAGCCGGCGGAAGTAGGTCTTCACCGTGCTCGTGAGCAGGCGGTTCTCCGTGCGCTCGCGCTCGCTGCGTAGGATCCGCTTCTTCTGTGAGGCTATGTTCGCCATGTTTCCGGCGGCCGACTATAGCGAGTGAGATAGGTATTGGAGACCCCCGAGACGCCGGACGGGCGCGACATTGGGGCGGACGCCGCGCTGGGCGCCGCCGAGGCCTTCGATCCCGGCGAGGAACCTTCGCCCGAGCCGTCGCCCGGACGGATCGGGCGGTCGACCGCGTTCTTCTCGATCGCGACCGCCGCGTCGCGGGTCGCCGGCCTCGGCCGTGAGATCGTCGCCGCCTCCTACTACGGAGTCAACGGCCCGATGTCGGCCTTCACGGTCGCCTTCCAGGTTCCCAACCTGGTCCGGGCTCTCTTCGCCGACGCGGCCCTGCAGCCGGCCTTCGTGCCGATCTTCACCGAGCAGCTGGAGAAGAAGAACTACCGCGAGGCCTTCCGGCTCGCCTCGACCCTGCTGCTGCTCGTCACCCTCGTCCTCGGCGCGATCACGGCTCTCTTCGTCCTCGCCGCGCCGGTCATCATGCCGCTCGTCGCCCCCGGCTTCGAAGGGGCGATCCTCGACCTCACGATCACCCTCTCCCAGGTCCTCTTCCCGATCCTGATCCTGCTCGGGGTGAGCGGCGTCGTGGTCGGCGTGCTCAACAGCTACGACCGTTTCGGTGCCTTCGCGATCTCGCCGTTGTTCTGGAACCTGACGATCATCCTCGTCGTCGTAGTCCTCGCGCCGATGTTCGAGGGCCAGGACCGGATCTACGCCTACGCGATCGGCATCCTCGCCGGCACCCTGGTCCAGCTCCTGATCCCCGCCTGGGACCTGCGCAACACGCCGTTCAAGTTCGAGTGGAGCTTCGAGTGGCGCAACCGCGACGTGCGGCGGGTCCTGTTGCTGATGCTGCCGGTGACGATCAGCCTCGGCCTGATCAACTTCAATCTGATCATCAACAGCCTCTTCGGCACCCTCGTCAGCAACCAGGCGCCTGCCGCGATCGACAAGGCCTTCCGCATCTACCAGCTGCCCCAGGGGATCTTCTCGGTCGCGATCGCGACCGTCCTCTTCCCGACCCTGGCCCGGTTCGCCGCCCGGGGAGAGCACGACAACCTGCGGGCGACGATGGCCAACGGGATGCGCCAGATCCTCTTCGTCCTGATCCCGGCCGCCGCCGCCGTCCTCGTCCTCTCCGACCCGATGGTCCGGCTCGTCTTCCAGCGCGGCGAGTTCACTCCAGAGCAGACGACGCTGGTGGCGACCGCGCTCTTTTGGTTCGCCTTTTCGCTGCCCGCCAACGGCCTCTTCCTGCTCCTCACCCGGACCTTCTTCAGCCTGCAGCGCCCCTGGGTGCCGACCGGCATCGCGGCGGCGAACCTCGCCGTCACGGCACTCGCCGCGCTCGGCCTCTACCACCTCGGGGTCGGCGGGATCGTCGCCGCGACCGCGATCGCCACGGTTGCCAGCGTTGTGGCCCAGTGCGTGATCCTGCGCCGGCTGCTTGGCGGCCTCGAGCTGGGCCGCCTGCTCGACACGGGCCTCCGCATTGCGGCGGCAGCAGTCGCCCTTGCCATCGTCTCGTTCGGTGTCTGGGACGTGCTCGACAACGCTCTCGGGCGAGGGCTCCTGGGCCAGATCGTCTCGCTGGGCGCCGCCCTCGGACTCGGCGGATTGGTCTACCTCGGCGTCGCGAAGCTCCTGCGCATCGCCGAGCTGGAGCAGATCATGCGTCTCGTGCGGCGGCGCTAGATGCTGGGCGTGGGGCCGTACTTGCTGGGCGTTGCCGAGATCGGCCTGATCGTCGGCTTCGCTTGGCTGGGAGCAGCAACACTGCGTCGTCGCTTGCTGGCCGGTTTCGAGGGAGTGCCGGCTCATCTGGCCAGCGCGGTCCTCGCGCTGGCCCTACTGCTCTGGGCCGCAGAGCTGCTTGGCAGCTTCGGCTTATTCGAGCCCGTGCCGTACCTCGCCTTCGTAGCCGTCATGGGATCGGGCCTCCGGCTGCGCCTGCGGGGAGGGTGGGGGTGTCCCTCCGGCGCAGCGGCGTCCTCTTTTTCGCCCCGGCGACGCCTGCGGACAGCCGCAACCTCACCTGGCGAAAAACCCAGCAAGACGGAGGGACACCCCCACCCTCCCTCGCCAGCCACTCTGGTGGCCCTGGCGATAGCCGCTGTCGCGGTCGTCAAGTTCGGGTTGGAGGTGAAGCCGCATCTATCGACAGGCATTACCGGGTTCGACTCCACCTGGTACCACGGGCCGTTCGCGGCCGGGTTCTTTCAGACAGGAGACACGTGGAGCTTGCACTTCATCGCACCCCAGTTCCTGGCTTGGTTCTACCCGGCGAATTCGGAGTTGCTCCACGGGGTCGGGATGGTCGCGTTCGACCGAGATTTGCTGTCTCCGCTGCTCAACCTTGGGTGGTTCATCGGGTGTTTGGTCGCCAGCTGGTGCATTGGGCGGCCGTACCGGGTCGCCCCGTTCTCGCTGGCCCTGGGTGCCATCGCGTTGAGCCTGCCCGCGTTGAGCGACCAGGCCGGCGAGGCGCGGAACGACATCGTCGGGATCTTCTTCCTACTTGCTGCTGTTGCCGTTGCTCTCAATGCTTGGGCGGCCCGTGGGGAGGGTGAGCGATTGGGGCTGGGAGCTGTGGCTGTAATCGGGCTCGCCGCCGGTCTCGCGGCCGGCACAAAGCTCAACTTCCTGCTTCCCGCCGCTGTCCTCGTCGTCGGCCTCGCCGTGATCGCGCCGCGAGGGGGGAGGGGGCGAGCGCTTGCCGTCTCCGGCTTGGCCGCCCTCGCCGGTGGCGGCTACTGGTACCTGCGGAACCTCGTCCACACCGGCAATCCGCTGCCCTGGATCAAGGACGTCGGCCCGATCTCCCTGCCGGGCCCCGAGCAGGCACTCGGTGGCCGTGAAGGCCACAGCGTCCTCGGCTATCTGGGCGACGCATCGGTCTGGTCCGATTGGCTCCTGCCCGGCCTGCACGACGGACTCACGATCTTCTGGCCCGTGATCGGCGCCGCGGCCTTCACGGGCTTGGTCCTATGCCTTGGCCGCCGCTCCGACCCGGCGCTCAGGGTTGCGGCGCTCGCCGGCCTGGCCGCCGCCCTCGCCTGGCTCATCGCCCCGACCTCCGCCTCTGGTCCCGACGGGATCCCCCGGGGCTTCGAGTCCGGCCTCCGCTACCTCGCCCCAGCCCTTGTCTTGGGCCTCGCCCTTCTCCCAGCCGCTCCAGCCTTCCGCCGCGCGGTCCACAGAGCGCGGTCGCCTTTTCAACCGCATACCGGAGGAAATGACGACCGCTATGGGCGATCGACCCGGACCGCGGCGCCGCGGTCGCCTTTTGCACCGCATAGCGGTCGAAAGTACGACCGCTATGCGGTGGCTGGGGGGTTCTTGGCCCTCATCGCCGTCGCCGTCGGCTACCCAGTCCAGCACCACTACCTGGAAAACCGCTACGAGAACCCGGCCTTCACCACTCCAGGCCTCAACGCAGCCTTCAAGTGGGCCCAGGGAATCGAGGACGCTCGCATCGCCACCACCAGCACCCGCCAGTACCCCCTCTACGGCCGCGACCTCAGCAACGAGGTCGACTACATAGGCGAAGAGCAACCCCACGGCGGCTTCACCGCCCCCACCACCTGCCGCCAATGGCGCAAGCTCCTAAACGAAGGCGATTACGACTACGTGGTCACGTCCAGAGACCGAATCGAACCGAGCAAGTCCCCATACCCACCCACCGCCCGCTGGACCCGAGCTCCCAACGCCACAGTGGTCCTGCGAACCCCGCCGACAGTCATCTACAAGCTAAGGAGCCCCCTGGATCCATCGGCGTGCCGGTGAGCAGGCTTCTCCGGTGGGTGGCGTGGTGGGAGGGGGGTCGAGGACAGCCCGTGGACTGCCCGTAGTGCCCCCCTCCCGCCGCGACAGGACCCGCCGGCCAACCCCGCCATACTCCGGCACCCAGATGGACCACATTCGCAACTTCTCGATCATCGCCCACATCGACCACGGCAAGTCGACCCTGGCCGACCGCATCCTCGAGATCACCGGCGCCGTCGACCCGACGAAAATGCAGGCGCAGATGCTCGACTCGATGGACCTCGAGCGCGAGCGCGGGATCACGATCAAGGCGCAGGCGGTGCGGGTCGAGTACAAGGCCTCCGACGGCGAGACCTACCACCTTCACCTGATCGACACCCCCGGCCACGTCGACTTCTCCTACGAGGTCTCGCGCAGCCTCGCCGCCTGCGAGGGCGCCCTGCTCGTAGTCGACGCCGCCCAAGGAGTCGAGGCGCAGACCGTCGCCAACACCTACCTGGCGATCGAGAACGGGCTGGAGCTGATTCCGGTCATCAATAAGGTCGACCTGCCGGGCGCCGAGCCCGAGCGGGTCGCGCAGGAGATCGCCGACCTGACCGGCGGCGACCCCGGCGAAGCACTCTGGATCTCCGCCAAGACCGGGGAGGGGGTGGTCGAGGTGTTGGAGGCGATCGTCGAGCACATCCCGGCCCCGAAGGGGGAGCCCGAGGCCCCGACCCGGGCGCTGATCTTCGACTCCGAGTTCGACCAGTACCGAGGCGTGATCGCCTACGTGCGGATGGTCGACGGCTCCTTCCGCAAGCACGAGCGGATCCTGGCGATGCAGAACGGCACCGAGGCCGACATCGACGACATCGGCTTCTTCCGGCCGGCGATGACCGGCGTGCAGGG
>JANWHD010000011.1 GCA_025450585.1 Solirubrobacterales bacterium | reverse complement strand
TTTCGCTCAGCACCGACAAGGCCGTCAACCCGGTCAACCTCTACGGCGCGACCAAGCTCAGCGCCGAGAAGATCGTCACCCAGGGCAACGTCTACGCCGGCGACTCGAACGTGCGCTTCTCCACCGTTCGCTACGGCAACGTGGTCGGCAGCCGCGGCAGCGTGATCCCGTTGTTCAAACGGCAGGCCACGGAGGGAAAGCTGACGATCACCGACACGGGGATGACCCGCTTCTGGATCACCCTCGACGAGGCGGTCGACTTCGTGATCGCGAGCCTGGAGCGGATGCAGGGCGGCGAGGTCTTCGTGCCGCGGATCCCGAGCATGTCGGTGATGGACTTGGCCGAGGCGCTCGCGCCGGGGGTCGAGCAGGAGATCATCGGCGTCCGCCCCGGCGAGAAGGTCCACGAGATCCTCCTGACCTCCGACGAGGCCCGCCACGCCGTCCGCTTCGAGACCTACTACGCGGTCTACCCGGCCTTCCCGTACTGGCGCACGACCGGCTTCCCCCCGGGGGAAGAGCTGCCGCCGGGTTTCCGTTATGCCAGCGACTCCAATGACGACTGGCTCGATGCGGAGCAGCTTCGCGAAATGGCGGCTGACGTAGCGCCCGTATCGGGGTAGGGCTGTCGGCACTCCTCCTCAAAACGCTCGGCAGGAGCCTCGCTTGAGTGTTTTGAGGAGGAGTGCCGACAGCCCTCTCCGAAGCACGCAAGGTTCGGAGAGCCTTAGATTCGAAGCGTCGTCCGGGGCGACCCAAGCTCTTTTCTAAAAGCTTGTGAGGCCTGGAATCGGCCTCGCAGCCTGAGTGCCTTTTCGGGTATCCCATGCTCTTAAAAGCTTGTGGAATCCGGAATCAGCCTCGCAGCCTGAGGCCATCTCGGGAAACCCAAGCTCTCTTTTCTCGAGTGCTTGCGAAAGCTCGGTGCCGGCTTCGCTGCTCGCGCGGCTCGGTCGTCGGTGCATGGGGGGCGTCGGGGGTACCTCCCAAAACACTCAAGCGAGGCTCCTGCCGAGCGTTTTGGGAGGTACCCCCGACGCCCCTCCCCACACAGCCCGTGCTAAGCGTTCATCAAATCGAAGGTGTTGTTGAGCAACACCCTCCGGCCGCTCTTCAGCGGCGTCCCCCTGTGCAGGCCGCGGAAGTCGGCGAGGATCAGCGTTCCGGCCTTGCCGGTGCAGACGACTTCCTCCCAGCCCTGCTGCTCTTGCAGGGTGCGGATCTCCTGGGGGAAGAAGTGGCCGTAGCGGCCGCTGGTGCCGCCGGCGTCGAACTCGATCGCGTAGCGGGTGCGCCACGGCCCGTCCTTGTGGGAGCGGCGCAGGAAGCGGAAGGGGGCGTTGTCCTCGCCGACGTCGACCAGGTAGAGGAACGCCTTGCAGATCGGCCGCCAGTTGTCGAAGTGGAAGAGGTCGGCCTGGGCCATCTTCGAGAGGCCGAAGCGGTTCTCGAGCTCGCGGCGGAAGGAGACCACGCGGGGGGAGAGGTAGGCCTCCATCACGCTGCTGATGGTCGGGTCCTCGAAGAACGGCAGCGTCGCCGGGACCAGCTCGTCGACGTGGCCGATGCGGAAGACGATGTCGGGCTGAATCGTGAAGGTGCGGTCGGCGAGCTCGCCGCCTTTGGCCTTCTCGATCGCCTCGTCGGCGCCGGCGAGCATCGCGGCGATCTGGTCGGCGGGCATGTAGTCGGGGACGATCGCGATGCCCTCGCGGTCGAGCTCCTCGAGCAGGTCGGGGCGCTGGGTCAGCTCCGGGCGAACTTTGACTCCGCGATAGGCGCGGGCGTGCTGAACCCGGTGGACGACGCGGCTCTCTTTCAGAGGGCCTTCGCGAACCAGCTTCTTCGCGGCTTTCCGGGTGCGCGTGGGAACGCTGGAGACAGCGCCAAGCATCGCCGGGAATCGTAAACCACTCGTTCCGGTGCGCCTTTTCCGGTCTATGACCGGAAAAGGCGCACCGGAACGAGTTAAGGGGCGCCGGAGGCCATTCCGAGCTCGATCAGCTCGACTACGCGCAGCACTTCGGGCTCGGGGATCGGCTCGGCTTCGCCGCGGGCGATCGCGACGAAGCGCTCGAGGGCCGTCTTGAAGGCGGCGAAGGAGTCGGTGAAGGTGAGCGTCCGCTCGCCGCGCTCGCCGATCACGCGGAGCTCGATCTGGGCCTCGACCTCGCCCAGCGTCGCGAACTCGGCTTGCACTACCGACTCCCACTCGACGTGCAACCGGGTCGCGCCTCCCTCGGTGCGGGTGCTGTGCGAGGCGATCGGGGACGGCTCGCCGAGCAGCGCCAGGGTGGGCTCGATCAGGTGCACGGCGTAGCGGCTCCAACGCTTCGGGGAGCTGGCGAGCACCTGGCGGATCGGGCCGATCGCCTCCTCCGAAGCCCGGTCGAGGCGCAGCTCGGCGGCGTAGCGCAGCGCCGAGCAGGTGAAGAGCTGCCCTGGGGAGGCCTGACGGGAGAAGAGCTCGCGCGCCGCGCCGACACTCGTCGCCAGCGGCTTGTCGACGTAGACCGGCAGCCCGGCGTCGAGGAAGGGGCCGGCGAGCTCGGCGTGGTGCTCGGCGTCGTCGCGGGCCAGGAGCACCGCGTCGATCTCGCCGAGCATCTCCTCTGGGCCGGAGACGACGTGCTCGACCAGGGCGGCGGCGGCGACTTGCCGGGAGGCGGCGGGGTCCTGCGTCCACAGGTGCGTGACCCGGGCGCCGCCGATCGCCTCCTCGGGGAAGCGGTGCTCGGCGAGGTAGCGCGGGATCGCCGGGAAGGGGCAGCGGGCCATCTCGGCCTCGTCGTAGCCGTTGACGATCGCTCCCCAGGAGTACGGGTGGCCGTTCCCCTCGCTGATCCCGAGCAGCCCCAGCCGCAGCTCGCTCATGTGGGCCACCGGCGGGGGTCGATGAGGTTGGGGTCGTCGAGGGCCAGGGGGGCATAGTCCATGCCGGGCGCCGGCCGGCCGCGCAGGGCCGTCACGCACTGCTCGAGCTCGGCGACCGAGTTGGTGCCCACCAGGGTGACGTCGACGCCGGGAGCCCCGTCGACGAACCCGAGCGCGGCCTCGATCGGCCCGAGGCCGGCCCGCAGGCGCTCCTCGTGGAACCGGCGCAGGGGCTGCTCGGCGGCCGCGAGGTGCGCCGGGAGCCGCTCCGGGTCCATCAGCAGCAGGCCCTGGAGGAAGGCCGAGCGGACGTGGACCTCGATCCCCTCGCGGCGAAGCTCCTCCAGGGTGCCGTCGCGGAGGAAGCGCTGGTCGAAGGCGCTGAGCGGCAGCTGTACGAGGTCGAGCGGCAGGCGCTCGCGGGCCGCGTCGAGCTCGGCGCGGTCGTAGACGCTGGCGCCGAGCCGTTGCACGAGGCCGGAATCGCGCAGCCCGGCGAGGGTGCCGGCGAGGCGCTCGCCCCCCGGCAGGGTGAGGTCGGAGCCGTGGTGGACCAGCAACGCGTCGAGGCGGTCCCGCCGCAGCCGCTCCAGCGAGCGCTCCGCCGAGTGCCGAACGGCGTCGCAGTCGTCCTCGCTCACCTCGCTGCCCGGCAGGGGCGGGGTCTTGGTGACGATGCGGACGGCGGCGCCGGCGGGGAGCAGGCGACCCAGCAGCTCCTCCGAGTCGCCGTAGGCCGGCGCGGTGTCGATCGTCCGGATGCCGCTGTTGAGCGCGCTCGCCAGGATCGCCACGGCTTCGTCTTCGGACGGCTGCCCCGTGTGGTTGGAGACGCCGTAGGGGAGGCCGAGCTGGGCCGTTCCCAGCCCGAGCTCGCTCACTGAATGACCTCTCGTTCGCGCCCCAATCGCCACGGACTCGAACGACCGGCGATCACCGTGACGATTGGGGCGCTCACCGGGCCCCCACGGCGGGCGCCGCGCCGACGCCGGCCTCCGCCAGCAGCGCCTCGGTCAGTCGTTCCTCGGCCCGGCCGTCCAGCCGGTGCAGGAACCGCTTGACGAAAGCCGCCTTGTGCGGGAGCTGGCGCCGGTGCAGGGCGGGGATGTCGTCGAGCGCCGCGCGAAGCTCCTCGAAGGAAGCGACCGGGTGCGCGACGCCCGCCTCGACCAGGCGGCTGGAGAGCACCTGGTTGGGGCGCGGGTGGATCTCGACCGTGATCGTCGCGATGTGGTCGAGTCCGGCCAGCGGCAGCTGCAACGTCGACATGATGCCGAGCACGACTCGGGCCGAGCGCGCCCGCTGCTCCAGCTCCTCGATGCTGGGCACGATCTCCACGCTGCCGTCGGTGTACCCGGCCCAGGGCGAGTTCGGCTCGCCGGGGTGGACCTTGACCGCGATCCGGCGACCGCTCGACACCACGGCGGTGTGGATTCCCTCCACCCAGGCGCGGTGGTGCTCGGGATCCCAGCCCATGAAGCCGGTGTTGTGGAGCTGGTGGTCGACTAGGACGACCGTGCCGGCGTCGGGCTCGCTCTCGCCGGGCCCGGCGCGGAAGCAGTCGAACTGTGGGATGCCGGTGAACACCGTGCTCTCGGCGAGCTCGGCGGGCACCAGGTCGAGCTCGCGGTGGAAGGCGAAGCACTCCGGCGAGAAGGAGACGTAGCGATCGGGCCGGCGCAGCTCGGCGGCAGCGCTCAGTGTCTCCAGCGAGGCGCCGCCGACGCTGGGCAGGGCGAAGCGAGCGATGCGAGCGGCCTCGCCGGGCGGCAGCCGCAGGAGCGAGGCGGCGAGGAAGCGGTTGGTCGCCAGGGAGGAGCGTCGCCCGCCGGTCGCGCCGCCAGCGTGCGCGACCTTGTCGCGGTCGGCGCTGAGCAGCCGCTGCGTCGCGATCGGCAGGCGGTAGCCGTGCTCGACGTGGATCGTGCGGGTCCCCTGGCGGCGGGCCTCGCGGCGCAGCGCCAGCTGGTTGCGGACGCCGATCGACAGCATCGCCAGCAGGTCCGGTTCGACCGCCCGCAGCAGCGCCCGGGCCGAGCCGTGCTGCTCCCAGGTCGTGAGGCGCCCGTAGGGCTCGTACAGCTCCTCGGACACGCCCGGATTCGACTCGTACTCGACGAAGGTCAGGTCCGCTCGCTCGGCGAGCCCCGCGAACATCGCCAGCAGGTCCGCTCTGCCGATCGTGGCTGCGACGAGAATGCGCGGGCGGGTCACAGGCAGCTCGATGATAGTGCCGGGCCGGTTCACAGCCCGGCGCCGCCGCTAGGCTTCGCCGCTCTGATGTCCGCGGTCACGAGCAGCCCCCTGTCGGGCATTCGGGCGCTGGTGGTGGGGCTCGGATCGATCGGCGCCACCCACGCGCGCGTGCTCGAGGCGCTTGGCGCCACGGTCGAGGCGGTCTCCAGGAGGGAGAGCGCCGAGGGGACGACGACGCATGCCTCGATCGAGGCGGCCCTGGCGGGCGATGGCTTCGACTACTGCGTGGTCGCATCGGCGACCAGCGACCACGCGGCCGACGTGAAGGCGCTGGCGGAGGCGGGGTTCGCCGGCACGCTGCTGGTCGAGAAGCCGGTCGCCGTGCGATCGGGTGAGTTCCCCGCCGAGGCCAGCTTCGAACGGGTCGGCGTCGGCTACAACCTCCGCTTCCATCCCGCCGTCGGCTGGCTGAGGGAGCAGCTCGAGGGCCAGTCCGCCCTGGTCGTTGACCTGGCCGCGCAGAGCTTCCTCCCCGACTGGCGGCCCGGCCGCGACCACCGCGAGACGGCCTCGGGCTCGCGGGCGCGAGGCGGCGGCGTGCTGCGCGACCTCTCGCACGAGATCGACCTGATGCTCTGGCTCTTCGGCGAGCCGCGGCAGGCGATGGCGCTGGGAGGCAACCTCGGCGATCTGGGGATCGACGCCGAGACCGCCGCCTGCGCCGTGCTCGGTCTGGAGCGCGCCCCGCTGGCGACGCTGCGGCTCAGCTACCTCGACCGGCTGCCCGAGCGCAGGGTCCGGGTGACGACCGCGTCGGATACCCTCGAAGCCGACCTGCTCAGCGGCGAGTGCAGAACGTCGAGCGCCGGGGAGCGGTACGAGATTGACTGGACCAAGACCTATGCCGACCTCCACCTGGCGATGCTTGGGCCGGATCGGGACGCGGTCTGCACCCTCGGAGAAGGTCTGAGAGTGGTCTCCTGCATCGAGGAGCTGGAGAGCGCGTGGGCCGGCTGAGGATCGTCGCCGAGGCGGCCGAGGGCTACGCCGCCGATTGGGACAAGGAGCTCGCCCTGGTCGAGCTCGCCGCTCGCGCCGGCGCCGGCGCGATCAAGTTCCAGCTGCTTCACCCCGACGAGCTGCTCGTGCCGGCTCACCCGCTCTACGGGCTGGTCGGCGACCTGCAGCTGCCGCCCGAGCGCTGGCGCGCGGTCGCCGAGCGGGCGCGGGAGATGGAGATCGAGCTTCTGCTCGACGTCTTCGGCAGGCAGGGACTCGAGCTCGCCTCCGAGCTCGGGGTCGCCGCGGTCAAGGTCCACAGCAGCGACATGCTGAACGAGGCTCTGCTGCGCGAGGTCGCCGCATCCGCGGTTCCCGAGGTCCTGGTCTCGGCGGGGGGCACGAGCGTCGAGGAGGTCGGCCGGGCGGTCGAGCTGCTCGGCGGCAAGCGGGTCACGGTGGTGCTCGGCTTCCAGTCCTACCCGACCCCGGTCGCCGAGAACCGGTTGCGGCGGGTGAGCCTGCTGCGGGAAGCGTTTCCCGACGTTGCCCTCGGCTTCGCCGACCACACCGGCAAGGGCGAGGACGCGGCTACGTGGCTGCCCGCGCTCGCGGTGACCCTTGGCGCGACCTACGTCGAGAAGCACATCACCGTCGCCCACGTGCTGCGCGACCCAGACCACGAGTCGGCGCTGGCGCCGGACCGCTTCGCCCAGTTCGTCGAGAGCGTGTACCTGGCCGAGGCGGCGCTGGGCGAGCCCGCCGCCGCCGATGAGATGGGGGAGGCCGAGCAGGCCTACCGGTTGAAGATGAAGAAGCACGTCGTCGCCGCCCGCGACCTTCCGGCCGGTACCGAGTTGGCTGCTGCCGACCTCGCCCTGAAACGCGTCCCCGATCCTCCCGCCGATGTCCTCTTCCGCCTCGGCGACGCCGAGGGCGCGACTCTCGCGTCGCCGCTGGCCGCGGACGCGCCGCTGACCCGCGGCGACCTCGCATCATGAGCCACAACATGAGCCGCAAGCTGATCGCCGGCCTCGCCTGCCGCCTGACCGGAACCCGGCTCTACGGCAAGCCGCTGCAGAACCTCGCGCCCGAGGTGACGATCCTGGCCCAGATCGTCGCCTGCATCCGGGCGGCCCCGGTGCCTGCCGAGGTCGTGCTGGCGATCGCCGAGTCCGAGGAGAACACCGCCCTGCGCCTGGCGGCCGCCGAGCTGGAGACGCCCTACGTGCTCGGCAGCGAGAAGGACGTGCTCGGGCGCCTGATCGCCGCCGCCGAGGCTCACGACGCGACCGACCTTCTGCGCAAGACCACCGAGTCCCCCTTCTTCGAGCTCGACGGTATGGAGCTGGCCTGGGAGCGGCACGTCGCCAACGAAAACGACATCACGATCGTCGACCACGTCCCGCTCGGCACCGCGGTGGAGATCTACACCGTCGACGCGCTGCGGCGCTCCCACGCTGAGGGCCTCGACGAGGACCGCAGCGAGCTCGTCTCCAACTACGGCCGCTACAACCAGCGCCTCTTCAAGGTCGAGATCGTCGAGCCGCCGCCGGCCTGCCGCCGCACCGACCTCCGTCTCACCGTCGACTACCCCGAGGACCTGATCCTCTGCCGCGCCGTCTACGAGGAGCTGGGTGCGAGCGCCCCACTCTTCCCCCTGGCCGAGATCGTCGCCTTCCTCGACCGGCGCCCGGACCTGACGCAGCTCGTCGCCAGGTTCGTCCACGACGCCCCGATCTGGGACGGAGCGCCGCAGCGGGCAGCAGGGTGAGCGCGACCTCCAGCGGCACCGGGCAGGGCAAGCACCTGCTCGGCAAGGGCTCGATCTACACCCTGGGGTCGGTCCTGCAGCTCTCGGGGTCCGCGCTCGCGATCCCGATCGTCACCCGCCTGCTCGACCCGGCCGAGTACGGGACGGTGGCGCTGGCGCTGACGATCCAGCTCTTCGTCACCACGCTCTCCGCGCTCGGCGTGCCCGCCGCGCTGACCAGGACCTACTTCGAGACCGAGGAGGACGGGAAGTCGACCGCCCGGGAGCTGATCGCGAGCACCGCGGTGCTCGGCCTCGGCGGGACCGCGCTGGGGCTGCTGACGGCGCTCGTCTGGGCGCCGCTGCTGGTCCCCGACGAACCGGCGGCGGTGATGCTCGGCATCGCGATCGCCCTGCCGGGGGCGGTGATCACCGCCTCGCTGGCCCTGATCCGGGTCCAGGAACGGCCGGTCCAGTTCATCTGCATCACCCTGGTCGCCAACTTCGGCGCCCAGATCCTCGGCATCGTCGGCCTCCTGGTCGACCAAAGCGCGGTCGCCTACCTGCTCGGCTACGGGACGGCGATGGCGATCGCCGCGCTGGGCGCGGCGACGCTGACCGGGGCGGTCCGGACGCGCCCGGCGCCGCGCCCGGCCCTGCGCGGCGCGATCGCCTACGGGCTGCCGACCGTCCCGCACACGCTCTCGGTCTTCGTCCTCGCGCTCGGCGACCGGGTCGTGATCCAGATCGTCTCCGGGCTCAGCGCCGTCGGCCAGTACCAGCTGGCCTACGCGGTCGGCGGACTGGGGATGAACTTCCTCTCCTCGCTGCAGAACGCCTGGGTGCCGATCACCTTCGGCGCGGAGGAGCACCTGCGCTGGCGCTCGCTGGCGGAGACGGCGGCCCTAGTGACGCGGCTGGCCGCGCTCACCTGCGGCGTAATCGCCCTGCTGGCGCGGCCGCTGCTCTCGGTCGTGGCGCCGGCGGACTACGATCCCAGCTTCCTCGCCGAGATCACCGCGGTCCTCGCCCTCTCGACCCTGCCCTGGGCCACCTATCTGCCGCGCAGCCAGGTGCTCTTCTGGACCAAGCACACCAAGCCGTTGGCCTGGATCACCCCGGTGGCCGCGGTCCTCAACCTGGCGCTGGTGGCGGTACTACTGCCGCCCTTCGGCCTGATCGGCGCGGGCGCCGCCACCGTGCTGGCGATCGGCTTCCAGGCCGCGGCGATGGACGTCGCGGCGTCCCGCGTCGCCGACGTGCCCTGGCGCTGGCCCTCGGAGATCGCCCACTACGCGCTGGGGGCCGCCTTCGTCGCCCTCGCCCTCGCCCTCCCCGGCAACTTCGCCGGCGACGCAGTCCGCGTCGCCCTCGCCTGCCTCACCGGCCTCGCCCTCCTCGCCGTCGTCTTCCGCGAGGTTCGCCCGCGCAGGGCGGCCGCTATGGGTTCGGCTTGACGGCGACGAAGACGACGTCCTCGCGTTCGGTCGCGTCGCCGTCCTGCAGTGCGTAGCGGGCGCGGTCGGCGGAATCGAGCTCCTCGGTGTAGCGACGTTCGGCGACCTCGAAGCCGGCGCCAGCCAGGCGCTCGCGGATGTCGCGCCCGTAGACGCGCACGTGGTTGTACTGGTTGAAGGCGCGCAGCCTCTCCTCGGGGGTGACGATCGAGGGGTCTTCGTGGGTCTCGGCCCGCCCGAAGTCGACCGGCTGCATGAAGTAAGCGGTGCCGCCCGGGCGCAGGGTGCGGAAGACCTCGCCCATCGCCCGCCGGTCGTCGGGGACGTGCTCGAGCACGTGGCTGCAGATGACCGTGTCGAAGGAGTCCTCCGGGTAGGGGATGGCGGTGATGTCGACGACCTCCATCGCCACCCCGGGGGTGATGTCGGCGCTGAGGTACTCGACCCCCGGCATCGCCTCAATCGCCGCGGCGATGCTCGGCTCGGGGGCGAAGTGCAGCACACGGTGGCTCCCCTCGGCCAGGCCGCTCTCCTCGCGCAGGAATAGCCAGAGCGCGCGCACGCGCTCGTAGGAGCCGCAGCGCGGGCACTGCACGTCGCGGCGGCCGCGCCCGTGGCGCATGCGGCGGAACCTGCCGTCGCAGACCGGGCACTCGAGCCGGCGCCCCTTGTAGAGGAGCGGGTGGCCGTAGGCCCTGCGCAGGAGGTTGGTCATCGGAGCAGCTCCTCGATCCGGTCGATCACGCCGCCGGCGTAGAAGGCCGGCATCCGGGCGCGAACCAGCTCGCGTGCCTCGGTGCGGGCATTCTCGTCGCTGAGGGCGGCGGTGAGGCGCTCCGCCATCGCCGCCGCGTCGTCGACGGGAAAGAGCAGCGGATAGTCCTCGCCCAGCACGGCCTTGTTCGCGGCCAGGTCGGAGGCTGCGATCACGCGGTCCCAGGCACCGGCCTCGAGCAGGGCGTTGGACATGCCCTCGCTGCGGCTCGGCAGAACGTAGACGTCGTGGCTGGCGAGCAGGGCGGCGACGTCGGCGACCCAGCCGGTGAAGATGACCGTCTCGCTCAGCCGCGGTGAGGCAGCCACGGTCCGCTTCAGCTCGTCCTCCACCGGCGGCCAGAGCGAGCCCCATCCCTCGGCGCTGCCGGCGATCGTCAGCCGCGCCCCGGGGACGCGGTCGAGCACCAGCTCCCAGGCATCGAGCAGGCCCTCTAGACCCTTTTGCCCGGTCAGCCGGCCGGTGAACAGCACCCGCGGCTCGCCGCTCAGCGCCGGCGCCTCGACTTCCTCGACGGGAGTCGGCACCACGGCCAGCCGGTCCTCCGCCACGACCGCCCGCAGCTCTTCCGCGGCGGCTGGGGTCTGCCCCACCAGGTAGCTGGCTCGGCCCAGCAGCGCCCGCCGCAGCGGCCAGAGGCGCGAGGCCTGGAAGTGCTCGATCTCACCGTTGCGCCCGCTGGAGAAGTTGAAGCCGACGTAGCGCTGGCCGGTGAGGGTGGCGCAGGTCGCGGCAACGATCCCCTGCGAGGCGAGTTCGAGCGATATGTACGGGGCCCGGCGCCCGCGCAGCAGGGCGAGCGGGATCGCGAGGACGAGGAAGGCGATCGCGCCCAGGCGGTGGCCGAAGCCGGGGATCTCGATCAGCCTCGCCCCGCCGACCCGCGACCGCGCCAGCCGGCGCCCCTCGGCGTCGCGGGCGATGACCGTGACCTCCCAGCCGCGCTCGGCGAGGCCGGTGGCGATTGTCCGCGTGTGCTTGGCGGCGCCGCCCTCGTGGGAGGGCGACGGCGTCACCATCACGACCCTGCCCGCCATCTAGGCAGCGCCCCGCTCGCCGAGCAGACGCTCGTAGAGCTCGAAGTAGCGCTCGACGCAGATCTCCATCCGGTTCTCCTCGGCCGCCGCGCGCCCGGCTGTCCCCATGCGCGTGGCGGCGCCGGGGTCCTCGAGGACCGCGATCAGCGCCCGCGCCATCGCCGCCGGGTCGCCCGGCGGGACCAGCTCGCCCGTCACGCCCGGCCAGACCAGCTCCGCGAGCCCGTCGACCCCGGTCGCGACCACCGGCAGCCCCGCTCCCATCGCCTCCAGCACCGCGATCCCGAGCGGCTCGTAGTGGGAGGCGAGGGCGAAGACGTGCGCCTTGGCGAGCCAGGGCCAAACGTCGGCCTGGGGGCCGGGGAGCTCGACCCGCTCGGTCAGGCCCAGCTCGCCCACCAGGCCTCGCACCGCCGGCAGCTCCGGACCGTCGCCGAGCAGCACCAGCCGCGCCTCGGGTATCCGCTGCGCCACCGTGGCGAAGGCCTCGATCAGCACCGGGTGCCCCTTCTGGGTGCGGAAGTTGGCGGTGCAGACGATCGTCGGGCGCGGGTCCTTGCGCAGCTGCAGCGGCGTTCCCGACCAGCCGTTGCGGATGCAGGTGACGCGCTGCGGCGGGTAGCGGTAGGTCTCGAGCAGGAAGTCGCGCACCGCTTCCGAGCAGGCGACGACGTGGTCGAAGCGCTTACCGGCGTGGCGGTCGAGCGTCTCTCCGAACCGGCGCCCGGAGGCTTCGAAGTGATTGCCGTGCTGGTGGCTGAGGATGCGCAGGCCGCCGCTGGAGCGCGGCAGCGCGGCGGCGAGGACGAGGGCGTGGACGAGGTAGACCTGGGTCACGTCGGGGGCCAGCTCGTCGAGGCGCCGCTGGGCCCAGCGCATCGTCGGCGGCAGGGCCACGGGACGGGGCCCCGGCGCCGGGAACGCCTCGTAGCCGAACTCGGCGCAGCGCTTCGCCAGCTCCTCCTCGCCGGAGCGCGCGAAGGGGTTGAGCACGGCCTGCTCCCAGCCCCGCTCGGCGCCGCCGCGCAGCAGCGCCACCATCACCGCCTCGCCGCCGCCGAAGCCGCTGGGGGTGCTGATCATGTGGACGATGCGGGGCACGTCTCAGCGAGCCGTCCCGGCGGCTTCGCGGGGCGTCGTCAGCCAGTGGCCGAGGTCGCGGCCGAGCAGGCGCGAAACGCTCTCCACCTCGGCGGCGAAGGCGGCCGCCAGCTCGGCGCGCACGGCCGGGTCGACCGGGGGCGGGGCGTCGCCGGCGGTGTTGGCGGCGAGCACCCCCTCCGCGACCCGCCTGCGCAGCGGCTGCGGGGTGAGGCGGCGGACCAGCCGCCGCGCCAGCGGCGGCGGGTCGGTGAGCAGGGCGCTGAGGCGGCGGCTGCGCGCCCGCCGCGCCCGGTTGACACGGAGCTCGGTGGGCGCGGGCTCGTCGGCAGCGGCCTCCTCTGGCTCGGGCGCCGGCAGCTCGAGGAACGAGCGCAGGGCGTCCATCGTCCCGTCGGGCTCGGCGCGGAAGTCGTCGTAGACGACGACATGGCAGCTCGAGCGGCCGAAGGCGTCGAAGTAGCGCTGCACCTGCTCGGCGTAGCGATAGACGTGGGTGTAGAGCAGCATCCAGGGGTGGGCGCAGCGGCGGGGCATGCGCCGCCCCGCGGCGCGGTCGGCCTCGGCCGCGAGCGCCTCGCCGAGGTCCTCGATCTCCTCCAGCCCGTAGTAGAGGCAGTGCCGGTGCAGGGAGGGGATCGCGTCGAGCGGGTTGCGCAGCGCGATCACGATCCGTGCCCCCGGCACGGCTGCGTGGATCTCGCCCGCGGCGCGCTCCGAGCAGAGGTAGCCGACAGAGGAATCGGCCAGCCGGGCGCCCGCCGGGGCGGCCTCGAACTGGGCGTGGTACTCGGCGAGGGAGAGGCGAGGCTGTGTGGTGGCGAGGTCGGAGCCGAAGAAGTAGAGGTCCTTCGGCGCCCCGAACACGCCCGGGCTGCGTCCCAGCAGCTCGTAGATCGTCCCCGTCGCGCACTTGGGTGCGCCGACGAGGAGGAAGTCGGGCCAGCGTGACATCGCGCACGAACCCTAGATGGTCGATTCCTCGTGGAATCAGTCAGCCACTTGGGTGAAGCTCGGCAGCTGCCCACTTTCCAACTTCGTCGACCGAGGACAAAGCGGCATCGCGGTTCAACGGCTCAGCGTCCAACAGGTCCTCGTAGCGAAGCGGGACGGCGTATCGGGTCAGCTCATCGAGCTGGTCCCCGGAGAGAGGTACCTCGACACCGTTCTCTTCGAGGATGTCGGCTAGTCGAGCAAGATCGTGAATACGCGTTTGAGGTATCCCTCTCAACGCCATCACTGCCTTCAGCCACTTCTCGACTGCCTGCTGAGCGTGAAAGCCAATGATGCTGTCAGCGATTTGTGAGTTGTTGGCGAACTCGCGGACGGCAGTCGCATCATCCCGCGCCTTGCCGGCGAGTTGCGCCGCCAGATCGGCTGGATCACGCTCCGGCAAGGACCCGTCCCTCGTTCAACGCCTCATTCAGCATCGTGCCTTCGAAGTGCCCCCATTCTTCGACGTGGTCGGTGCTGACAACGATGAGGTCGATGGGTACTTTGAGTCCGCGTAGTTTCCTCCGCAGGCGCACAAACTCATCGCGGCGACTCCGCAGCTTTGGCTCGATGACAAGAAGGTCGAGGTCGCTGTCTGGTTGTGCCTCACCCCGGGCATAAGAACCAAAGAGGATCACCCGTGCATCGGGGGCGGCCTCGGCAAGACGACGCCCCGCCTCGGCAATCAGAATCTCGTCTGCCGCGGCCATGACGCAGGAATCGTAGTCGTCGTATCCGGCGTTTGGAGATGCGGAGCCGGCGACGCAACATTTGGCGAGCATGTCGGTCATTTGCCCCAAAAGCGCCAGCGATGGCCGACACGCGCAGCCAGAGGCTGCCTAGACAGATTCAGTCAGCTTGTCTCTCGATCATGTAGGGCCCCTACCGCCCCGCTCGAGTGCACCGATGCCACGCAGGTGCCAGGCTGGACGCCAATTCCGTTTTCCCAGTTCCCAACAGTTCCCGTTCGGCCTTCGATCGGGCCACGAATACTAAGGTACTAACTAGTTTCTTGTCAATACCTAGCCCGTTTCTATTTCTCTGCACCCCGGGTCGTTGAGACCCTGCCAATGCACTCGGAATAGACCGCCGCCAGCTCCCGCCCGACCGTTTCGGCGCTGTAGCGGGCGCGGACGGTGGGGTTGCCCCAAAGGCTGGGGTTGTTTGTGTGGCGTCGTCGGTGGGCCTCCTCGAGGCCGGCGAGCAGGGCCTGTGCGCCTTGCTCGGGGTGACTGGGGTGACCGTGCCAGCCTCCGAGGGCACCGATCAGGTCGGCCGTAGGGCCCGGGGGGACGATGCCGACGATTGGCACCCCGGCTCCGGTGTAGTCGACGATCTTGGCGTGCAGGTCGACGCTGCGGGCGGCCTCGGTCTCGGTCACCAGCAGCAGCTCCGACTCGCGCATTGCCAGCAGCGAGGCGCGGTAGTCGACCGCCGGCGAGACCTCGAGCAGGCCGTCCGGGAGCGCCCGCGCCGCCTCACCCTGCAGCATCGCCGGGCTGATCAGCCCGAGCAGGTCGACGCGTAGCTCGGCGAGCGCGCCGGGCCGCAGCCGCTCCAGCTCCAGCAGGGCGCGGAAGAGCGGTTCGGGGTGGCGGTTCCAGCGCAGGTTGCCGACGTGGCGGGCGAGCACCCGCGGGTCGCCCGGCTCCGAATCCCCGGCGGCCCCCCGCTCGAACAGCTCCGGCATGAAGCAGTGCGGCACGTGGCGGGTCTTGGCGCGGACCGCCTTCGGGTAGCGCCCGACCGTGTACTCGGCGGCCGTCGCCGAGGTGAAGACGAGCCGGTCGGCCGCCTCGACCACGCGTGCCTCCTTGCGTTCGTTGATCCAGCGCACCCGGCGCGCGTCGCCCCGGGTCGGGTTGCCGACCCAGGGGTCGCTGAAGTGGGCCACCCAGGGCGGCCGCTGGCGCAGGCGCAGCGGCACCAGGTGGATCGAGTGGAACTGCCCGCGCGTCACCAGCAGGTCGTACTCCTCGATCGAGCGCCGCCGCACCTCCCGCAGCACGCGGCCGTTGAGGAAGGTGAGCGCGTCGGGCCGCTCGCTGAGGAACGGCACGCGCCCGTGCGTCCGCAGCAGCAGCGGCATGCCGGGGCGGCGCAGGCGGGTCACCGGCTCGAACGCCTCCTCGACGTACTCGTCGAGGCTGTGGTCGGCGGGCAGCCGCCAGAGGCCGGGCTCGGCCGCGACCACGTCGACGGAGACCTCGGCCCCGAGGTGCCCGCTCACCTTGGCTGCCACCTGCGCCTCGATCAGCGGCACGGGCGGGAAGCAGTAGGAGAGCAGGAGGATCCGCATCGGCGAGATGGCCGCCCCCGGCTCAGCCACGCCGGGGCAAGAGCGGGTAGCGGTAGAAGGCGAGTAGCGGCAGGGTCAGTAGCGTCGCCAGGGCCTGGGCGTGCAGCGGCATCTCGGCGCGCCACCTCTCCGCCGGCGCCACCGCGACCGGCCCCCGCTGGAAGCGGACGGAGTTGCCGGTGAGGATGTGGTTCTCGCCGAGCTCGACCGTGTCCTCGGAGACGAAGATCTCCGGGGCGGGCTCGGCGCCGACGAACTCCAGCAGCCCCGCCACGGTCTCGCGTGGCTCCCGCGTCAGGTCCTCGAAGCGCAGCCGCAGGTAGCGCCGCGCGAAGTGCCGCCGCAGCTTCGCCTCCGCGTAGGCGTTGCGCAGCGTCCAGTCCAGCGCCGCCCTGGCGACAGCGGCGAGGTAGCGCAGCGAGCCGCGCCCGCCGCCTCCGCTCTGGTGGCGCCGGGCGAGCGACTGCGCGGCGGCCCGCGGGTCGCGCACCAGGTGCACGAGGTGGACGTCGGCGCTCGGCATCGCCGCGGTCAGGTCGGCCGCGGCGGGGAGCTTGGTCGAGTCGACCAGCACCGTCGACTCGGTCCTCTCCGCCATCCACATATAAGTGGACTCGGTGGCCTCCAGGTAGCGGCCGAGGCGGTCTGTCCCAAGACCGCCGCGCCGGGCCCGCAGGCCGCGCAGCAGCGAGCTGGGACGGGGCCGGACGAAGTCGCGGAAGGAATCCTGCAGCTCGGCGAAGTCGACGCCCCGCTCGCGCTGCTCCCGGTACAGCGTTCCCCACAGCGGGCACTCGGCCAGGCTGCGGTCGCAGCCGCAGCGTTCCTCGCCCCCGGCGAGCTCCCAGTAGACGTGGGTCTCGCCCAGCCCAGCGAAGCCGTCGACCCGGTTCAGCAGCGCGGCCAGCAGCGTGCTGCCGCTGCGGGCCATGCCGACCACGAAGAGGATCTTGGTCATCCCGGCAAGCTAGCCGGTTCTGAACAGGATGAAGTTGGGGTTGAGCGCCTTGGCCCGGCCGTAGGCACGCAGCGAGCGCTCGACCCGCCCGCGCTCGGCTTCGATCCGCGCCAGGATCGTCCAGGTGCGCCAGTTGGCCTCTTCCTTGCGGGTGGCCTCGGCGGCGGCCGTGGCGGCGGGTGTGAGCTTCCCCTGCTGCTCAAGCACGAGCGCTTCCTGCAGCAGCGGCGCCGCTGCGTTGGGCTGGGCGTCGGCGGCGTCCTGCGCCTGCTGGAGGGCCGCCGCGAGGTCGCCCTGGGCGGCGTCGACCTGGCTCTGGCGCAGGTGGGTTGCCCCTTGCAGCGGGAACCAGATCGCGATCAGGGCCGCGACCGCGACCGCGGCGACCGCGGCGCGCTGCAGCCGGTGGCGGTTGCGGCGTTTGGTCCGTCGCCGCCGCCGGTGCGGTTCGGGCAACGAGTAGCCGCTGACGGCGACGGCGGCCAGCAGCATGAAGGCGACGGCGAGCGCCGCCAGCTGCCAGACCCAGTCCAGGGCCGCGGCCATCGCGAACCCGGCCGCCCCCGCTGTCGCCGCGGCGAGCACCAGGCGCTCCTCCGGCGGGGCCCGCAGTGAGCGCACCGCGCCGGTGCCGAGCACGGCCAGCACGAAGCCCCCGATCAGGACGAGCCCGACGATCCCCAGCTCGGCGAAGGCCTCCAGGTAGAGCGAGTGGGCGTTGCGGACGAAGCCCTTGTAGGAGCCGTGCTGGGCCCACCAGAACTCGAAGGTCCCCGGGCCGATCCCCTGCCAGGGCTCGGCTTCGCCGGCGTCCACCGCCGACTGCCAGAACTGGTAGCGGCCGCTGCTTGTCGAGTCGAGGATCGAGGCCGGCGAGCTCGGCGCCGCCTGCGCCCCCTCGCCGTGGCTCTTGAAGACCTCCCAGCGGTCCGAGGCCTCGCCCGGCAGCCCGGCGGCGAACGCGACCGGGATCGCGACGAGGATCACCACGGCGGTCGCGACCAGCGCCTCGCCGCGGCTTGGTCGCAGCCAGCGGGGCCGCCGCAGGCTGCGCGCCGCGAGCCCGATCCCGACCTGGATCGCGGCGACGGCGGCGCAGACTGCCAGCCCGATCCAGATCATCTCGTCCCCCTGCGCTTCGGCGGCCGGGGTCGGCAGGCCGCGGGCCAGCGCCTCGCGGCTGTGGACGGCGAGGGCGAGCATCGCCGCGCCGCCACCCCCGGCGGCGAGGGTGAGCAGCTTCGGCATGCGGTCGGGGGCGAGGGCGAGGAAGGCGAGCATCGCCGCGACGGCGACGATCGCGCCCGTGCCGGAGGTGGCGAGGTAGAGGGCGAGGCCGGCGAGCGGAATCGTCGCCGCGGCGAGGGCCTGACCGGCGAGCGTGCGTGCCGAGGCGGTCGCCGCGAGCAGCAGTGGCAGGGCCATTCCCGCCAGCGCCCCGATCGCGCTCGAGTAGCCCAGTGGGTAGGAGAGGCGGCGCTCGATCTCGATTCCCGGCAGCACCGTGCCCAGTTCGTTGACCGGGAACCAGGCCATCTGCAGGCGGGAGAGGACGCCGAGCGCCGCGATCAGGCCGAGGCCGAAGGCGACCCCGTGCAGGATCTGCCGCGCCCCGGCGCGCCGCCTGGTGACTAAGCAGACCCCCAGCACGAGGACGCCGAGGTAGGTGGCGACCCGGGCGAGCTCATCGGCGGTCCGCTCGGCGCTCTGCGTCCAGCCCAGCGAGATCGCGGTCCAGACCCCGAAGCCCGCCAGCAGGCCGAGCACGGCGAGGCTGGCGCGGGTCCGCCCCGGCACCGGCAGCGCCTCCACCGCGACCGCGAGCAGCACCAGCCACCAGACCGCGACCCCGACCTGGTCGCGCGGGATCGGGTCATAGCCGCCGTTTTCCAGCGCCAGGTAGACGACGAGAAAAGCGGCGAGCAGCCCGGTCGCGGCCCCGCCCCAGTCGAATGAGGACACCGCCGGACGGCGATCGGCCGGTGCGGTGCTTTCCTTTACGTGCTCCGGTGTTTCCAGCGCCAAGGCCCTGCGCAAACTACGACACTCGGCAGCCGAACCGACCCCCCGGTTAAACGTGATGCTTTTTATGCTGACAACGGACATATAGATCCGTACAATGCCCGCATGGGCGCGGTTCAGGAACTGGCGGTAGAGCTTGGCGCCGAGGAGCGCACCCTCCGCCGCGCCGTCTCCCAGGGGACGCTGCGCTGCAGCCGCAGGGGTCCGCGGCGACTTCGGCTCGAGGTAGGCGAGCGCGAGTACCTGGAAGGTCACTGGGAGCTGATTGCTGCGCTTCGGCAGGCGCTTCGCTCTGAGCGCCGAGTGCGGCTGGCCGTGCTGTACGGCTCGGTTGCACGCGGCGATGAGGACAGCGGGTCCGATCTCGACCTGCTGGTCTCGCTGCACGGCGATCATGCTTCGGATGCCTTCGAGCTGGCCACGCGCCTAAGGCCGGTCGCCGAGCGGACGGTCGACATCGCGAGGCTGGAACGGGTCGATGCCAAGGCCCCACTGCTCCTGGAGCGAATCCTCGATGAGGGCCGAGTCCTGGTCGACCGCGACGGCCTCTGGTCGCAGCTCCGCGATCGCCGTCGCGCGATCCACGCCCGCGCCATGCGCGCCCACCGTCGGCAGGTGGCCGGCGCTCGCCAGGCGATCGCGGAGCTGAGCGCATGAGCAGCGACCCTTCGCCGAATGCCTCTCCCAAGGCACGTGTGGTCGAGCAGGCGCGCTTGGCACGATTCTTCGAAGCCATCAACAAACACCGCAAGGCCCTCGACCTTGCAATCGAGCAGGGCTTCGAATGAGCTTTACGTGCTCAAGGGTCGTTTGGAGCACGCCTCACCCGACGTTGACGCCGAGGAAGTGCGCGAGGCGGTTGAGCGGGCTCCGGGCAGCGCTTCCGACGCTAGTCGAGAGCGTTCGATCTTGGCTCTCCCGCCACGGCATCGAGTTCTGACGCGGCGTGTTATGAGGGCATAATGCGACGCGGCATGCGCAAAACCACCACACTCGCCCTCCTGCTTGTGCTCGCCATGCCACTGCCCGCGGGGGCCGCGGTCCGGGTCGTCGCGCCGCCGGGCAACTCCGAGGCCGATCAGTACTACCAGACGCTGCCCGGCGCGACCGGCCCGCGGGCTCCCGATTCGGCCAAGGAGACGCGCGACGCGGTGCGCGACGGGGTGCTGAGCGAGGCCACCGAACGTGCCCTGCGCGAGCGCGGCCCTGAGGGCCTGGCGGTCGCGACGGTGGTCGCTAAAACCGCACCCGGCGCGGCCGGGGACCGCGACGGCTCGCAGGCCGCCGCGCCCGCCTCGGGGGTGCGCGTGCCCGACGACCAGGGCCTCGGCGCCCTCTTCCCGCTCGTGCTGGTGTTCACGGCCGCGGGCGCGATCGCCTTCGCCGCCGCCAGGTGGCGCGGCTTCGTGACGCGGTGAAGCTGGCCGCCCGAGCCTTCGCCCTCGTGGCGCTGGCGCTCGCCGTTCAGGCGCCGGGTGCCGTCGCGGCACCGCGCGGCCTCGAGCTCGGCCTCGCCGACTCGGCCTTCAACGGCGCCGACGCGGCGCTGCGCGACGAATGGATGACCAGGGCGCGGGAGGCGCGGGCGGACCTGGTGCTGCTCGGCGTCGCCTGGTCGAGCATTGCGCCCAAGGTTCCCCCGGCCGGCTTCGACCCCGCCGACCCCGCCGACCCCGCCTACGACTGGGAGACCCTCGACGGCGCCGTCCGCGCCGCCGCCGCCCGAGGCCTGGAGCCGGTGCTCGACGTCAACTTCGCCCCCCGATGGGCGGAGGGCCCGAACCGTCCCGGCACCGCCGTGGCGCCGCCCGGCACCTGGCTGCCGCAGCCCGCCGAGCTGGGGAGCTTCTCCCGCGCGCTCGCGGCTCGTTACACGGGCGTCTTCGCCGACCCCGCCGACCCGGGCGCCGGCCCGCTCCCCGGCGTCCGCTACTTCCAGGTCTGGGCCGAGCAGAACCTCTCGGTCCACCTCAACCCGCTCTGGGAAGGCGGCAGGCTGGTCGGTCCGCAGCACTACCGGGCGATGCTGAACGCCGCCTACGCCGCGGTCCACGCCGCCAACCCCGGCGCCCGCGTCATCGTCGGCGGCCTGGCGCCCTACGGGGACGCGGTGGCGGGGGGGAGCCGCGTCCCGCCGGTCTGGTTCTGGCGCGCCCTGCTCTGCCTGCGCGGCCCCGAGCTGCGGCCGCTCGCCTGTCCCGAACCCGCCCGCTTCGACGTTGCCGCCCACAACCCGATCAACGTCTGGGCGCCCAGCCGAGGCGCCGTCAGCCCGCTCGACGTCTCGACCCCGGACATCGGCCGCCTCACCTCGATCGTACGCAGGGCGGTTGCGACCGGGCGGGCGCTGCCGGCCGGTCCGAAGAAAATTTTCGCGATGGAGGAGTGGTGGGATTCTTCGCCGCCCGACTCCGGTGGCCTGCCGCTGCGCCGCCACGCGCGCTTCCTCGCCGAATCGCTCTACGAACTCTGGCGCCAGGGCGTCAGCGCGGTGGTCTGGTGGTACCTGCGCGACCAGGCCCCGGGCGCTGCCGGGTACGGCGCGACCCAGCAAAGCGGCCTCTTCTTCCGCGACGGGGTGGCGAAGCCGGCCTACCGGGCCTTCGGCTTCCCCTTCGTCGCGCGGCGCGGCCGCGGCGAGGTGCTCCTCTGGGGCAAGGCGCCCGCGGCGGGCCGCCTCGTCCTCGAGCGGCGCACCCGGCACGGCTGGGCGCCGCTGGTCCACATGGCGGCAGGGCCGCGCCGGGTCTTCCTGGTCCGGATCGACGCCCCCGAGGGCGCCTTTCGGGCGCGGGCCAGGCAAGGCCGGCTCGCCAGCCTGCCTGCTAGGGTTGCAGCCGGAATGGGAGGTCCGTCGTAGTGAGGATGAGGAACAGACTGCTTCTTCTGCTCGCGGGGGCGCTTGCCGTAATCGCGCTTGCGCTTCCGGCCGCCTCCTCTGCCGCCGGGTGCCCCAAAGGGCAGACCGGCACGCCGCCCTACTGCACCCCGCTGCCGTCGAACAAGTTCAACCTGGGCAAGGTCAAGCACCCCTCGACTGGCGTCGTCACGATCAGGGTCAAGGTCTCCAGCGGCGGCACCTTCACCGCCACCGCCGACCTGATGAAAACGGCCAAAGCGACGGGCAAATCCGCCGGCAGCTTCACGCTCAAACTCGAACTCAACGCCAAAGGCATGGCCGAGCTCGAAAAAGCCAAAGGCCGCCAGCTGCGGATCAAAGTCAAATTCACATTTTCGCCCACCGGCGGCGAACCCCGCACCAAGCTCAAGAAGCTCATCTTCCGGGTCGTCAAACCCTAGCTTCGCTCTAAGAGCGCCGTTTCTCCGGGGTCGCTCAGGCGCGCATCCGCGCCCTTGCGGGTGGTGCACGTCTTCCCTGCATTTCACTCATGACTGGAATTGCCGGACGCCCCAATCGGCCGGAACGTCCACGGCTTGGATGAGAAACGTCAACTTGCAATTCCGGTACGACACGGGTATTCTGCCTTCGTCGTGCCCTCACTGGGGGGCATGCAGGGGAGGAACCCCACAGGGAAAAACCGAGTCGCCGAGCCGCCGGGAAGCGGCTGTTGCAGGGGCTCAAGGGACAAGGAGAGACAAGTGAGAGGCACTTCGAAGGGACCGTCCGCAAGGTCGAAACCGATGATTCTCAAACGGCTGCGCACGCGAATCGGCGTCCCTGCAGCCCTGATGGCCGTTGCGGCACTGGCCTTGGCCCTGCCCGCGGGTGCCTCGGCGGACGCGATTGGCGCGAACACCGAGTACTCCGCGCCGACCG
>JANWHD010000010.1 GCA_025450585.1 Solirubrobacterales bacterium | reverse complement strand
GACGCCGCTGAATACGAGCCACTTGGTACGGCCGGTCTCGAGCGCGCGTAGCGCGAACCAGATCGCGGCCACCGAGCAGAGCACGATCAGCTCGTCGGGGTTGTTGTGTCTGGACACCGCCACGATCACCGGCGTCGTCGCGAACGCCAGGCCGGCGACGAACCCGGCCGGACGGCCGAACCGCCGCCGCGTCAGGTCGTACAACAGGCCGACCGCGACGACTCCCATCAGCGCCTGAGGCACGAGGATGCTGAGAGGGTGAAAGCCGAAGATGCGCGCCGACAGGGCCTGAACCCAGAGCGCCAGCGGCGGCTTGTCCACCGTCATCAGGCCGGACTTGTCCAGCGACGCGAACAGGAAGTCGTGCCAGCTCGTGCTCATCGAGCGCACTGCGGCGCTGTAGTACGTGTTGGCCCAGCCGTTGATGGTCAGCCCCCAGAGATTGAGGGCGGCTGCCACGCCGAGGAGACCGAGGAGCTCGGGCCGCTGCCTCAGCAGCGCGCCGAAGCGCGGCCGCGAGAGCGACCGCTGGCGCGCGGGGTAGGAGATCGTGCCTGAGGTCATCGCGCTACGGCTGGTCCGGGGCGCGGTGGGCTTCGGCGTAGACGCCGGCGAGCGTCAGCGCGCCGACGGCGCCGATCGCAAGCGCGGTGAGCATGCGGGGGATGACGTTCATCAAAGGTCTCCTAAGGGCAGGGCGACGTTGGTTGCGCACCCACCATCGGCGAGCGAGCGAAGCGCCCGCGAAGACCTGGATAAGACGGTTGTAGGAAGGGTGGTGAGGCCGATCCGACGTCCATCTCTAGAGTAGACGTGACCACCTGATTAGGAGACTGAGAGTTGTCATCCAACAGCTTTGATGCAAAGGCCACGCTCAGCGTCGGGGACCGCTCATACGAGATATTCCGGCTCGACGCACTGCAGGCCAAATTCGACGTCGCGCGCCTGCCGTTCTCACTGAAGATCCTGCTCGAGAACCTCCTGCGAAACGAGGACGGCGAGTCCATCCGCGCGCAGGACATAGAGGCGCTCGCCAAGTGGAACGCGAGCGCTCAGCCCAGCGACGAGATCGCGTTCACGCCGGCGCGCGTGCTCATGCAGGACTTCACCGGCGTGCCCGCCGTCGTCGACCTGGCGGCGATGCGCGACGCGATGGGGGACATGGGCGGCGACCCCAACAAGATCAATCCGCTGGTCCCCGCGGAGCTCGTCATCGACCACTCCGTACAGGTCGACGTGTTCGGCACCAGTGCCGCCTTCCAGCGAAACGCCGAGCTCGAGTTCGAGCGAAACCGCGAGCGCTATGCGTTCCTGCGCTGGGGGCAGGGAGCGTTTGACAACTTCAAGGTCGTCCCGCCCGACACCGGCATCGTCCACCAGGTCAACCTCGAATACCTCGCGCGCGTCGTGTTCGTCAACGACAGCCTCGGGCAGGCCTATCCGGACACGCTCGTCGGGACCGACTCGCACACGACGATGGTCAACGGGCTGGGCGTGCTCGGCTGGGGCGTCGGCGGGATCGAGGCCGAGGCCGCGATGCTGGGCCAGCCGATGTCGATGCTGATCCCGCAGGTGCTGGGCGTCCAGCTCCACGGCGAGCTGCCCGAGGGGGCGACCGCCACCGACCTCGTCCTCACCGTGACCGAGATGCTGCGCGAGCGCGGCGTCGTCTCCAAGTTCGTCGAGTTCTTCGGGCCGGGCCTGGCGACGCTGGGCCTAGCCGACCGGGCGACGATCGGCAACATGTCGCCGGAGTTCGGCTCGACCTGCGCGATCTTCCCGGTCGACGCCGAGACGCTGCGCTACCTCGAGCTGACCGGGCGGCCCACGGATACGCTCGAGTTGGTCGACGCCTACGCGCGCGAGCAGGGGATGTTCTTCGAGGAGGGCACTCCCGACCCGGCCTTCTCGGACCTGCTCGAGCTGGACCTGGGGGAGGTCGTGCCCAGCATCGCCGGGCCGAAGCGGCCACAGGACCGAGTGCCGTTGGCCGATGCCAAGGAGGCCTTCCTCGAGGCGATGGAAGAGTTCGATGCCGAGGCGGCGGCGCAGATGGGCGACGGCATCGACGAGGCCGGCGAGGAGTCATTCCCTGCCTCCGACCCGCCTGCCGAGGACCACGACGACGAGAGCGGCCGGCCGCGGCCGGCGGTCACCCACGCGACGGCGCTGGCGCCGCGCACGAGCGAGGACGCGATCGAGGTGACGCTTGAGGACGGCAGCAGCTTCGAGCTCGACCACGGCCGCGTCGTGATCGCCGCGATCACCAGCTGCACCAACACCTCCAACCCCAGCGTGATGGTCGGCGCCGGCCTGCTCGCCCGCAACGCGGTCGAACGGGGCCTGACGCGCAAGCCCTGGGTGAAGACCTCTCTGGCGCCCGGCTCGACAGTCGTCACCGATTACCTGGAGAAGGCGGGGCTGACGAAGTACCTGGACGAGCTGCAGTTCAACCTGGTCGGCTACGGCTGCACCACCTGCATCGGCAACTCGGGGCCGCTGCCGGCGGAGATCTCGGCGGCGGTCGAGGAGAAGGACTTGGCCGTCTGCGCGGTGCTCTCCGGCAACCGCAACTTCGAGGGGCGGATCAACCAGGACGTGAAGGCGAACTACCTGGCCAGCCCGCCGCTGGTCGTCGCCTACGCGCTGGCCGGCAGGATGGACCTCGACCTGACCAGCGAACCGCTGGGTGAGGACAGCGACGGCGAGCCGGTGTACCTGCGTGACGTCTGGCCGGATGCGGCCGAGGTGAAGGACATCGTCGGCCGCTCGATCGCCTCGGAGATGTTCACCCGCAACTACGGCGGGGTGCTCGCCGGCGACGAGAACTGGAAGGCGGTCGAGGTTCCCGAGGGCGACCGCTACACCTGGCCCGACTCCACCTATGTGCGCCGGCCCTCCTTCTTCGAGGGGATGCCGGCCGAGGCGCCGGGCGTCGAGCCGATCCGGGGCGCTCGGGTGCTCGCCCTGCTCGGCGACTCGATCACCACGGACCACATCTCCCCGGCCGGCGCTATCAAGAAGGAAAGCCCTGCCGGTGCCTGGCTGATGGAGCACGGGGTCGAGCCGGGCGACTTCAACTCCTACGGTTCGCGGCGCGGAAACCACGAGGTGATGATCCGCGGCACCTTTGCCAACATCCGCCTGCGCAACCTGTTGGTCGAGCGCTCCGGCGGCTTCACCCGGCGCTTCCCAGGGGGGGAGGAGACGACGATCTACGACGCGGCGACGGCCTACGCGAGCGAAAGCGTGCCGCTGGTGGTGCTGGCGGGCAGGGAGTACGGATCCGGTTCCTCCCGAGACTGGGCCGCCAAGGGCACCAAGCTGCTCGGCGTCCGGGCCGTGATCGCCGAGAGCTTCGAGCGCATTCACCGCTCCAACCTGATCGGGATGGGGGTGCTGCCGCTCCAGTTTCCCGCGGGCGAGAGCGCGGAGACCCTCGGCCTCACCGGCGCGGAGACCTTCGACGTCGGCGATCTCGAGGACGGCGAGGCGAAGTCCGTGACGGTGACCGCCCGGCGAGAGGACGGCCCGGCAATCGAGTTCGATGCGACCGTGAGGCTCGACACGCCCAACGAGGTCAACTACTTCCGCAACGGCGGCATCCTGCAGACCGTCCTGCGGAATCTCAGAAACTAATTTGTCTGAGACGAAGGGCCGTCCGCACCCCCGGAGGAGGCACAGGAGGGCCGCGGGAGGCAGGGGGGTCCGCGCGACCCTCACTGCACCTGCGCGTCGGTAGCCAGGGAGGGATGCCGACGCGGCCGTTCCCCTAAACGGGACTGCCCAGAGGAACAGTCAACGATTACCTATACCGCGCCGAATGCCCGCGGTCAAGCCGGTAAGGATGTGTCTACGGCGATTCCGCAACTCTTTGCGGAGAATCCGCAATACCCCAGCCCTAGGGCCTGTGGGTAGATCCCCGCGCACGTCTGGCGGCGGCGGACGCTTCACGGTGCGGCGTCCTCAGTCGGCCGAATAGCGCTGCTATTCGGCCTCCCTGCGTCCTTGCCCCGCTCGGTCCGGTGCTCGCCAGCCCGTCCACGCGGATCTACCCACAGGCCCTTACGCTCGATCAGCTCGATTCCGATCACGCTGCCGACTGGGCCCACCGGCGTGAGCGTCGCGGCGAGCAGGGTGTAGGGCGCCTCGCGGCGGCCGCAGGCGACCCAGATCACGAGACAGAGGACGATGAACCCCAGGCCGTGGGCCCAGCCGAACAACATCGTCTCGGTGTCGAATCCCGGGATCAGCCAGAACGCGAGCAACCCGGCGAAGACCGCCAGCTCGATCCAGGAGATCCACTTGACCCAGGCGAAGAGGGGGCCCGGCGTCGGCTTTGGCAAGCCTTTCATCGCGTTCAAGATACCCCGCTCCCAGCCTGGGACCGGGTGAGGCGCCTTTAGGACCAGAGGGGTTTGATGGACGAATGTCTGTATGCCTTTTGGACCGATGGACGAGTACTGTTCCAGAGCTGTGCAATTTGCCGCCGCAAATTCCCGCCGCAGAGGGGCGCTTGTTTACCTTGCATTTGCCCTCATCCTGCTGCTCCTGCCGGTCAGTGCGGACGCCGCCACCAGGACGTGGGACGGCGACTGCGGCCTCGACACCGACTGGAGCTGCGCCGGCAACTGGAGCGGCGACGTCGTTCCAGGCCCTGCGGACACGGCCGCGTTCAGCGCGAAATCGCCCGGCAACGCGACAGTGGACTCCGGCTACGCCGGGTCGGTTGCCACCGTCACCATCAACACCGGGTATGCGGGGACGGTCAGCCTGGCGCGATCCCTCACTGTGTCGAAGGCGTTCACGCAAAAGTCGGGGAGCTTCGACGCGGGCAGCCAGGCACTCACGCTGAAGGTCTTGACCCTGTCGGGTGGGGCGTTCACGGCAAGCTCGGGAACGACGTCCGTCAGCTCGACCCTGAAGATCTCCGGAAGCCCGACCTTCGATGCCAACGGCGGGACGATTGAGCTCGGCGGCTCTGGGGGGGTCCTGACCTGCGGCGGGGCTGTCTTCAATCACGTTGTCTTCTCCCATACCACCGGGACGAAGACCGTCGGCGCCAGCTGCAGCCTTCCCCTCGGGAACGACCCCGACGCCAGCGGGCCCATCAAGCTGAACGGTTCCCTATCGGGCTCCGGCACCCTTGCAACCTCGGGAACGCTCACCCTCGGCGCCGGCGGTGCCGTCTCCGGCTTCTCGGCCCTGGAAGCGGAAGCGCTCACCGTGGATGGCTCCTACGACTTCGGCGGTTACTCCGATCTTGCGGTCGAGAAGACATTTGCGCTGAGCTCAACCGGCAGCCTCATCGCGCCGGCGGGGACCGCGTCGTTCGGGAGCAAATTCACGATCGCCGGCGGTGCCACGTTCAACGCCAATGGCGGCACCGTTGTCTTCGACGGCACGGCAAGCGCCGCCCTCGCCTGCGCCAACAAGTCCTTCAGCCTCGTCAGGTTCGAGCACACTGCCGGCAGGAAGACAGTCGGCACCGACTGCACACTGCCGCTCGGCGGCAACCCGAGCCTGGGCGAAGACAGCAGCGCCTCGGTCACGCTGAACGGAACGCTGTCCGGCAGCGGCACGCTGACGGCCCCCCAGACGCTCGTCTTGAACGGCACCTCGACCCTCTCCGGCTTCAGCGGCCTGACTGCTCTCGGTGGCCTGACGATGGCGGGCCTGACCCTGAACGCCAGCTCCTACGGCACCTTCGCGGTCAACGGCAACTACACCCAGACCGGCGGGACCGCGACTGTGCCGGCGGGGGCGGACTTCAATGGCCAGTTCAGGCTGAACTCGGGCTCGACGTTCAACACGCCGGCAGCCGGATCGATCAGCTTTGCCAACAACTTCACGGTCGGCGCCGGGGCCACGTTCGACTCCAAAGGCGCCACCGTCTTCTTCGACGGTGGCCATAGCTCCGCTATTTCCTGCGGTGCCACGACCTTCGCCCTGGTCGACTTCTCCAACACATCGGGCACCAAGACCGTCGGCAGCAGTTGCAGCTTCCCCCTCGGCACCAACCCCAGCGCCGGCAGCGGCGGCTCGATCACCCTGAACGGGACACTGTCCGGTGCCGGCACCCTGACGACCACGGGCACGCTGACTCTCTCGAGCGGCGGCAAATTGTCCGGGTTCTCGGGCCTCGCCGCCGGTGCCCTGGACGTAAACGCGTCATACAACTTCGGGACCTTCAGCTCGTTCACGGTTGCCGATACGTTCACGATCGGCTCCGGCGCCAGCTTCACGGCACCGAGCGGGACCGCGTCGCTCGCCGGCGACTTCACCAACTCCGGCAGCTTCATCCACAACGGCGGGACGGTCAATCTCGTCGGCGCCGGCCAGGCCATCGCCGGCAACACGACCTTCAACAACCTCACCAAGGTCGTCAGCGTTGCCGACACGCTGACGTTCAACGCCGGCAACACCCAGACCGTCCAGGGCACGCTCAAATTGGCAGGGAAAGCCGGCAATCTGCTGAGCCTGGTCTCGGCGAGCCCCGGCACTCCGTGGCTGATCGACCGCAAAGGCACGGCCGAAGTCAGCTTCGTGGCGGTGTCCGACAGCACCAACGTCGGCACCACGATTGCGGCGGCCGAAAGCGTCGACGGGGGCGGCAACACGGGCTGGATTGCCTCCGGGCCGGCCACGAAATTCGTGCTCGCCGCCGCAACCACCACTCCAAAAGCCGGCGAAGCCGACAACCTGACGATCACCGCCACGGACGCCAAAGGCAACGCCTCCGCCTCCTACACCGGCTCGCACAACCTCACCTTCGGCCCGGTTGCCGACAGCCCCTCCGGCGCCCACGCGACCGTCTCCAACTCCTCGGGTACCGCGACCAACTTCGGTACGGCCACGGCGATCGGCTTCACGGAAGGCGTCGCCACCGTCTCTGCCGGCAAAAACGGCGCCATGACCCTGGTCAAAGCCGGCGCCACCTCGATCACGGTCACCGACGGCTCGATCACCAATGGCTCCGGCCTGGCGGTCACGGTCAGTGTTGGCACAGCCGCGCGGATTGCCTGGACGAAAGCAACGGTGAGCAAAGGCACGCTCAGCTCGCCCTGCTTGTTCACCTGCACCGGCACCGAACTGTCAAGCTCGGGCACCTTCAAAGCCAACGTGAGCATCACCGACAGCTCCGGCAACACGGTTAGCAACCTCGGAAGCGGCAAAACGGTCTCGGTCACGGCGACCAGCGGCACGATCACGGGCGGCACCCTGACGATCGCAACCAGTGGCCCGGCGGAGTCCACGACTCAGTTCACTTACGCCTCGAGCAAAGGCGGCGCCGTCCCCCTGACCGCAGCAACCGCCAGCGGCCCGGTCTACACGTCGGCAACGGCGTCCATGTCGCGGTAGTCGACTCCGGCCTCCAGAGAACGGCTCAGGCTGCAAAAGCTTTCAACCCAGGGCGCGCTGCTCTCACACCTGTCACCCGCGGCCGAGAGCGTTACGCGCCGGGAGTGAGAGCGGTGAGCACGATCCGCTCCTGCTCCCTCGCGTGGGCCCCGGAGTACCCCTCTCCCGGGCTGGCCCGGGTCGGGCGGCCGATGTAGCCGAGCTCGACGCCCTCGGGCAGCAGGTGGGGCAGGCGGCGGGACATCACCTTCCAGCAACCCATGTTGCGTGGCTCCTCCTGAACCCAGGCGATCTCCTTCAGGTTCGGGTAGGTGGCGATCAGCTCGGTCAGCTGCTCCTCGGCGAACGGGTAGAGGAGCTCGACCCGGACGATCGCCACGTTCTCGGCCCCCTCGCGCCGTTCATTGCCATCGAGGTCGAAGTAGATCTTGCCGGTGCAGAGGATCAGGCGCTCGACCTTCTCGCGGCGCTCGCCGGCGCGCGGGTCGTCGAGGATGAAGTGGAAGTGTTCGTCGGTCAGCTGCTGCGGCGTCGCCGCTGCGCGGTCGAGGCGCAGCAGGCCCTTGGGGGTGAAGACGACCAGGGGGCGAGGCTTGCGGATCAGCGCCTGGCGGCGGAGCAGGTGGAAGTACTGGGCCGCCGTGGTCGGGTTGGCGATGCGGATGTTGCCCTCGGCGCCGAGGGCGAGGAAGCGCTCGATGCGGGCGCTGGAGTGCTCGGGGCCCGAGCCCTCGTAGCCGTGGGGGAGGAGCAGCGTGAGGCGGCTGGTCTGCCCCCACTTGGCCTCGCCGGAGACGATGAAGCTGTCGACGATCACCTGGCCGGCGTTGGCGAAGTCGCCGAACTGCGCCTCCCAGAGGATCAGCGAGTTGGGGGTGGCCGCCGAGTAGCCGTACTCGTAGCCGAGGCAGGCGATCTCCGAGAGCGGGCTGTTGTAGAGCTCGAAGGGCGCGTTGGCGTCGGCGAGGTTCTGCATCGGGCAGTACTCCAGGCCGGTGTTCTCATCGTGGAGGACGAGGTGGCGGTGGGAGAAGGTGCCGCGCTCGGTGTCCTGTCCGGTGAGGCGGATGTGGACACCCTCGGTCAGCAGCGAGGCAAAAGCGAGCGACTCGGCGTGGCCGAACTCGATCCCGCCGTCCTCGAGAGCGCCAACCCGGTTGGAGAGTGGCTTGCGCAGCTTGCGGTGGATGGTGAAGCTCTCCGGGACCTCGATCAGCTCCTGGTTCAGCTCGCGCAGCTTCTCGATCGGGACGGCGGTCTGGACCGGGGGGCTGGCGCTGCGGTCGAGCTCGCCGGTGCTGGAGGTGGTCACGGTCGGGTCCTCGTAGTCGCCCAGCTCCATCTTGTGGCGGAGGTCCTTCAGCGCCGCCGACATCTCGTCGTGGCGCTCGCCGGCGCAGGTCTCGACGTCCTCCTTGGCGATCACGCCCTCGTCGACGAGCTTTTCTGCATAGATCTCGGAGACCGGCGGGTGCGCCTTGATCTTGGCGGCGATCTGGGGCTGGGTGTAGGCGGGCTCGTCGGTCTCGTTGTGGCCGTAGCGGCGGTAGCCGATCACGTCGATGACGATGTCCTGGCCCCAGCGCTCGCGGTAGGCCATCGCCAGCCGGATCGCCGACGAGCAGGCCTCGACGTCGTCGGCGTTGACGTGGACGATCGGGATGTTGAATCCCTTTGCCATGTCAGCCGCGTAGGGGGTCGAGCGGGCGTCCTCGGGGTCGGTGGTGAAGCCCACCTGGTTGTTCTGGATAACGTGGACGGTGCCGCCGGTCGTGTAGCCCTTGAGCGCGCGCAGGTTGAGCGTCTCGGCAACGACGCCCTGGCCGGGGAAGGCGGCGTCGCCGTGCAGCAGCACCGGCACCGCGCATTTGGGATGGTGCTCGATCCGCGAGCCCTCGAAGTCGGACTGGAGGAAGCGCGTGGCGCCCTCGACCACCGGGTTGACGAACTCGAGGTGGCTGGGGTTGGGATAGAGGCGGACTGCGATCTTCTCGCCCTCGCTGGTCTCGTAGACCCCCTGGTGGCCGTAGTGGTACTTGACGTCGCCGGTGCCGCCATGGGGGATCGCGGCCACCGCCTTGACGGCATCGATTTTCTTCGCGCCCTCGAACTCGGCCATGATCGACTCGACCGAGCGGCCGAGGTTGTGGGCGAGGACGGCGAGCCGGCCGCGGTGGGCCATGCCGAAGACGACCTCCTCGGCGCCGCCGCGGTAGGCGAGGGTGACCAGCTCGTCGAGCATCGGCACGACGACGTCGAGTCCCTCGATCGTGAAGATCTTCTGGCCCAGGTAGGCCTTCTCGATGAAGCGCTCGAACTCGAAGACGTCGACGAGGCGGCGCAGCAGGCGGCGTTTCTCCTCGTCGGCAAGCGGCTGGCGGTGGGCACCGGTCTCGACCATCTCGCGCAGCCAGGTGCGCTGATGGTGGGAGGAGAGGTGCTCGAACTGGTAGGCGATCGTGCCGCAGTAGGCGTCGCGCAGCCGCGGAAGCGCCTCGAGCAGGGTCTCGCCGGGCACTCCGATGCGCAGGATCGAAGCGGGGATCCGCTCCATCAGCTCCGGCGTCAGGTTGAGGTTCTCGGGCTGGATCGCCGGGTCGCCCTTGGGCTCTCGCCCGAGCGGGTCGAGCCGGGCGGCGAGGTGGCCGTGCGTGCGGTAGCCCTTGAGCAGCGAGGTGGCGGCCTGGACGGCTTGGAGCAGCTCCTCGTCGGGCTGGGTGGTGGTGACGGCCATCTCCTCTGCCGGCTGCTGGACGCCTAGGGGAGGGGCCGAGGCCGATGCCGGGTGGGCGGAGGAGATCGGCGCCGCGTCGATACCGAGGTCCGCCGCGACCCCCTCGTAGAAGCCGTGCTCGCCCTGCAGCAGCTGCTCGATGCTGCGCAGGAAGGCACCGGACTCGGCGCCCTGGATCACCCGGTGGTCGTAGGTCGAGGTCAGCGTCATCGTCTTGGAGACGCCGAGCTGGCGCAGGCGGTCGGGCGAGGCGTGGGCCCACTCGGGCGGGTAGGCGATCGCCCCGGTGGCGACGATCGCGCTCTGTCCGCCCATCAGGCGGGGAACGGAGGCGACGGTGCCGATCCCACCCGGGTTGGTCAGCGAGATGTTGGTGCCCTGGAAGTCGTCGGCGGTGAGCTTGCTCTCCCGCGTCTTGGTGATCAGCTCCTCGTAGCAGCTGTGGAAGGCGGCGAAGTCGAGCGCCTCGGCGCCCTTGATCGCCGGCACCATCAGGCTGTGCGAGCCGTCCTTGCGCTCGACGTCGACGGCGATGCCGAGGTTGATCGGCCCACCCTCGAGCGCGAACGGCTTGCCGTCACGCCGCTCGAAGACCCGCGTCATCACCGGATGCTGCTTCGCGGCTTGCACGATCGCCCAGGCGACCAGGTGCGTGAAGGAAACCTTCATCCCCCGCTCCTTCAGCAGCCCATTCAGGGCTTTCCGCTTGGCATCGAGCGTGTCCACCGCGACCGCCCTGAACGACGTAGCCGTAGGCACCGCCAAGCTCTCGTCCATAGCCTGAGCCAGCATCCCCGCCGGCCCCCTGAGAGCTTTCTCCTCACCAATCGCGGCAGGCGCAGCGCCATTCCCAGCCGCCAAAACATCGTCCTTAGTCACCTTCGCCCCCGGCCCACTACCAGCTACCGAGCCAAGGTCGACGCCATTGGCCTCAGCAACCCGCCGAGCGACAGGCGTCGCTCGGATCCCGTCCGCGCCGTTGGCCTCGCCCCCGGACCCTGACGCTTCCTCCGCGGGTGGCGTGGACTCGGGGGGGCCGAGAACGGAGGCGGAGCCCCCGCCCGCAGGCCCCCCCGAGGCCGCGACGGGCCCCGCGGCCGACTCGCCCGAGCCCTCACCCGGCTCCATCTCAGCCATCGGCGCCCCAACCGGCACCTCGTCGTCGACGGCAACAAGCAGCTTGGTAATGGTGCCATCCGCAGGCGCCGGCACCTCGGCATCGACCTTGTCCGTAGACACCTCGACGACCGTGTCCCCCTCGCGGACGAAGTCCCCCTCGGCGACGTGCCACTCGAGCACGATGCCCTCGGTGACCGACTCGCCCATCTCGGGCATCTCGATCTGCACGGTCGCCGTTTGCGCCATTCTTGGAATGAGTGTATGAAACAGCGATGAACTACTTCGTCACCGGTGCCACCGGGTTCATCGGCCGCAACCTCGTGCAGCGGCTCCTGCAGCGCGAGGGGACGATCTACGCCCTGGTCCGCGCCGGCTCGCGGGGGCGGCTGGAGGAGCTGCGCACGGCCTGGGGGCCGAACGGGGCACGGGTCGTGCCGATTGCCGGCGACCTCGCCCAGCCGGGACTCGGGGTCTCCGAGGAGGACCTGGTCACGCTGCGCGGCGATGTCGACCACTTCTTCCACCTGGCCGCGATCTACGACCTGGCGGCAGGCGCCGAAGCTCAGGAGATCGCCAACGTCGAGGGCACTCGCCACGCGGTCGAACTGGCCGGGGCGATCGAGGCGGGCTGCTTCCACCAGGTCAGCTCGATCGCGGCCGCGGGCCTCTACAGGGGCGAGTGGCGCGAGGACATGTTCGAGGAGGCCGAACACCTCGACACCCATCCCTACTTCCGCACCAAGCACGAGTCCGAGCGGGTCGTGCGCGAGGAGTGCCACCGGCCCTGGCGCGTCTACCGGCCCGGCGTGGTCGTCGGCGACTCGCGCACGGGCGAGATCGACAAGATCGACGGTCCCTACTACGCCTTCAAGCTGCTGCAGCGGGCACGCAGGGTGCTACCGGCCTGGCTACCGGCCGTCGGCGTCGAAGGCGGCGAGATCAACATCGTCCCGGTCGACTACGTGGCCGACGCGATCGACCACATCGCCCACCAGCCGGGGCTCGACGGTCAGGCATTCCACCTCACCGACCCGGCGCCGAAGAGCGCTGGCGAGATGATCAACCTCTTCGCCCGTGCCGCCGATGCGCCGCAGGCGGCCTTGCGGCTCGACTCCGGCGTCACCGACCCGGCCACCTCGTTGGTGCGCACCAGCCTGCGCTTCTTCCCGCCGGCGAAGCGGATGATGAAGGCGGGGCTGGGCGAGCTGGGCATACCCGCAGGGGTTCTCAACTACTTCAGCTACCCCACCCACTTCGACTCGACCAACGCCCAGGCGGCGCTGGAGGGCACGGGGATCGAGGTGCCGCCGCTCGACACTTACGCCGACCGGATCTGGGACTACTGGGAGCGCAACCTCGACCCGGACCTGTTCAAGGACCGCTCGCTGAGCGCCGCGGTGCGGGGCAAGGTGGTGCTGATCACCGGCGCCTCGTCGGGGATCGGCAAGGCGGCCGCGGTCAAGGTCGCCGACGCCGGTGCGACGGTGCTGCTGGTGGCACGCTCGATCGAGAAGCTCGAGGAGACGAAGCAGGAGATCGAGCAGGCCGGCGGCGTCGCCCACATCCACCGCTGCGACATGTCCGACGTCGAGGACGTCGAGCGGATGGCCGAGGAGGTCCTCGCCTACCACGGCCAGGTCGACGTCCTGGTCAACAACGCCGGGCGCTCGATCCGACGCTCGGTCGGCCTCTCCTACGACCGCTTCCACGACTACGAGCGCACGATCCAGCTCAACTATCTGGGTGCGGTGCGGCTGATCCTGGCGCTGCTGCCCTCGATGAGGGCGCGCAAGTCGGGGCACATCATCAACGTCAGCTCGATCGGGACGCAGACCAACCCGCCGCGCTTCTCGGCCTACGTGGCCTCGAAGGCGGCGCTGGACGCGTTCAGCCGCGTGATCGCCTCCGAGGTGATCGACGACGGCGTGCACCTGACGACGATCCACATGCCGCTGGTGCGCACGCCGATGATCGCGCCGACGCGGATGTACGACATGTTCCCGGCAGCCTCGCCGGAGGAGGCGGCGGAGATGATCGCCGGGGCGATGGTCCACCAGCCGAAGAAGGTGGCGACGCGGTTGGGGACCTTCGGCGAGCTTTTGTACGCGGTGGCGCCTACGGTCTCAGATCGCATCCTCAACCAGGCGTATCGACTTTTCCCGGAGTCGCAGGCTGCCAAGGGGAAGACCGAGGAGGCGCCGGATCGGGCGCCGTCCACCGAGGCTGTGGCGTTTGCTCATTTGATGAAAGGGGTTCATTGGTAGGGCGGCTGGGGACCTCTCCGCCGTCCAATTGCCGCGCTAATTAGCGCGGCAATTTGAGTATCCGCCCGTCGGAGAGGTCCCCAGCCGCCCTTCGAACGGGTTCCTTTTATGAGTGAGAGACGGCTCAAGCACTGGGGGTGGGGGTACGAGGATCAGGCGCCCTCCAGAGATGAGCTTGTGGCTGCTGCTGCCGGGATCAGGGAGCGGTTTGGTTTCGGGGGCGAGGTTGAGGAGCCTGTGGCGCTGGATGAAGTTGAGCTGCGGGCTCCGCGGTTGAAGGTCCCGGACGCTTTTGGGGAGCTTTTTACGGAAGAGCATTACGAGCGGGTGGCTCATGGGCTGGGGAAGGCTTACCGGGACGTGGTGCGGGGGTTTCGGGGGGAATTTGAGAATCCGCCGGATCTGGTGGCTTTTCCGCGGGACGAGTCGGAGATTGAGGTGGTGCTTTCTTGGGCCGAGGCCGAGGGGGCGGCGGTCATCCCATTTGGAGGCGGGACCAGCGTGGTTGGGGGAGTGGAGGGGCGGCTGGGGGACAGGCCGTTCGTTTCGATGGACCTGCGGAAGCTGGACAGGGTCCTGGAAGTGGATGCGGAGTCGCTGGCGGCTCGGATTCAGGCTGGGGCCACTGGGCCGGGGCTGGAGGACCAGTTGCGCGAGCACGGGTTGACGCTGCGGCACTTTCCGCAGTCGTTCGAGTACTCGACGCTCGGTGGCTGGATTGCTACGCGGGCCGGGGGGCATTTCGCGACGCTCTATACGCACATCGACGATCTGGTCGAGTCGGTGCGGGCGATCACGCCGCGGGGGGCCTGGGAGAGCCGGCGGCTTCCGGGGTCCGGGGCGGGCCCCTCACCGGATCGGGCGCTGATCGGCTCCGAGGGCATCCTCGGCGTGATCGCCGATGCCTGGGTGCGTGTGCGGCCGCGGCCGGAGTACAAGAGCTCCTGCGGTGTCGAGTTCGACGACTTCCACGCGGCGGCACGAGCGATCCGCGAGATCTCCCAGTCCGGCTTGTACCCCACGAACTGCCGCCTCCTCGACGCCCTCGAGGCGGGAACCACCGGCGCGGGTTCCGGTGAGAAGAACCTCCTCGTGCTCGGCTTCGAGTCCGCCCAGCTCCCCGTCGAAGAACCGATGCGCCTAGCCCTCGACATTGCCCGCACCCATGGCGGCACCCCCGGCGACCCCCGCACCTCGGGGCCGACGGGACGAAATCGTCCCCCTGGCGAGGGATTTCGTCCCGTCGGCGGAGAAAGCGAGGATGCGGTTGGGGCTTGGCGGGGGGCGTTCCTGCTGGCGCCTTACTTGCGGGACACGTTCGTCGCTTGCGGGGTGCTCTCGGAGACCTTCGAGACGGCGATCACCTGGGACCGTTTCGAGGAGTTCCACGCCGAGACGATGGAGGCGGTGCGGGCGAAGGTCGCCGAGGTCTGTGGGGTGCCGGCCGAGGGCAACGGCTCTCCCCGGGTCAGCTGTCGCTTCACCCACGTCTACCCCGACGGGCCGGCGCCCTACTTCACCGTGATCGCCCCCGCGATCCGCGGCGGCGAGGTCGAGCAGTGGGACGAGATCAAGGCCGCCGCCTCGGAGGCCGTGATCGAAGGGGGCGGCACGATCACCCACCATCACGCGGTCGGCCGCGATCACCGCCCCTGGTACGACCGCCAGCGACCCACGCCCTTCGCTGCCGCCTTGCGCGCAGCGAAGGGCGAGCTCGACCCGGCCGGGATGCTCAATCCCGGCGTCTTGCTCGACCCTTAAGGCGACTAGCGAAACTCCCGCCCGCGTCTGGCGGCGGCGGACACGGCGCGGCTGCAGCGTCCTCAGTCGGCCAAATAGCGCTGCTATTCGGCCTCCCTGCGTCCTTGCCCCGCTTGGTCCGGCGCTCGCCAGCCGCAGACACGAGTTTCGCTAGTCGCTCTTAGCAGCGCTACGCTGCCGCGAACGGTGGAAACGATCACCTCCGAACAGCCGACGGTCCCAGTAGTCCCCTCGATGGACGAGCCCGTGGTGCCGCGCCGATCGCCACTGCGGGCGGCGATCAAGACCGGGCGCCCGCAGGAGTGGATCAAGAACCTCTTCGTCTTCGCCGGGCTGGTCTTCTCGGGCAAGTTCAACCAGCCGCACGCGGTGCTGGAGGCGACGCTCGCCTTCGTCTCCTTCTGCGCGATCTCCAGCGCTGGCTACTACGTCAACGACCTGATCGACGTCGAGCTCGACCGCAAGCACCCGAAGAAGCGCTTCCGGCCGCTGGCCGCGGGGGAGCTCTCCGAGAGCACGGCGAAGCTGATCGCGCCGCTGCTGGCCGCCGTCGGCATCGGCCTGGCCTTCGCCACGGTCAACTGGGAGGTCGGCGTGATGGTGGTCGGCTACGGCATCGCCCAGATGGCCTACAGCCTCGGTCTCAAGCAGATCGTGATCGTCGACGTGATGACCCTCGCTGGCCTCTTCATCCTGCGGGTTGCCGCCGGTGCCAGCGCCGTCGACGCCCACGCCTCCGAATGGCTGCTGCTTTGCACCGGCATGATCGCCCTCTTCCTCGGCTTCACCAAGCGCCGCCAGGAGGCGGTCTCCGAGCTGCACGAGGGCACCAGCAGCCGCCCCGTCCTCGAGCACTACTCGCTGCCCTTCCTCGACCAGATGGTCGCCATGGTCACCACCGGCACAGTGATCAGCTACTCGATCTACGCCGTCAACTCGCCGATCGTCGGCAACGAGATGATGTGGACTATTCCCCCGGTCGTCTACGGCATCTTCCGCTACCTCTACCTGATCTACGACCGCGCCGACGACCGCTCGATCGCTGCGATGGTGTCCAAAGACAAGGGCATGATCGCCGGAGCGGCGGCCTTCGTGATCACCGCCTTCGCGGTGCTCTACCTCTTCAACTAGTCCGGCTGTCGATCCGGGCGCGTACGATTGTCTGCGCGATGCGCGAGAACCACGTTCAGCCGCTTGACCCAACCGAACTCGCTGAGATAGACGCCCAGTACAGGCCGTTCCCTTCTTTTGAGGACTGGCCTAAGGAATTGCCGAGCGCCGATGCATGGGAGCACAGCCGGTTGGAGTTCCAGGAGATCTCTAACGGTGCAGCGGACGCGGATCTGAAGGAGGCTCAGGCCGTCGCAATGCGCGCTGCGGCTTTCGATACGGGGGCAATTGAGGGCCTCTACTCCACGGATCGAGGTCTAACAATGACCGTGGCCACGCAAGCAGCTGCATGGGAGCAGGAGGTTGCAAAGCAGGGCCCAGATGCCCGAGCTCTCTTCGAGGCCCAGCTTTCGGCTTTTGAGCTCGTCCTCGACCAAGTCACCGAACGCTTGCCGAAAGTAACTCAGGCCTGGATCCGGCGTCTTCACGAGGAGATTACTTCTCCTCAAGAGATTTACAGAGTACATACGCCGCTCGGAGTGCAGGAGCAGCCTCTACCAAAGGGCGAGTACAAGGTGTATCCGAACCACGTCCGCACCGAGACCGGCGAGGTGCATGCTTACGCTCCGGTAGATCGGACCCAGGCTGAAATGCAGCGTTTGGTCGACGAAGTTGATTCCTCTGATTTTCGGGAGACCCATCCCGTCATCCAAGCGTCGTACATCCACTACGCATTGGCTGCGATTCATCTTTTCGCGGACGGAAACGGGCGTGTGGCACGGGCTGCGGCATCGGCATATACGTATCGGGCGGCTTCGGTTCCAGTTCTGGTTTTTGTGGATCGCAGAGACGCATATCTAGATGCGTTGGCGGAGGCTGACTCTGGGAACCCTCAACGATTCGTCGAACTTCTCGCGCGAGTTACCCAAGAGGCAATGGAGCTCGTTATGGACAGTCTTCTCACAGCCCAGGCACCTCAGCCGGAGGACAAGCTTCGGAAGCTGTCTGGCCTGTACCCAGACAGCAACATCCATCAACAACTCGATGAGGCAGGAAACTCGGTCGCGAAGGTGCTGCTCGATGTGACCAAAAATCAGATCAATCAGCTAACGCTTCCTGAGACAGTGAGCATTCGTGCGAACCGCCTTAACCTGAAGCTTGGCAATCCACCGCCTGGCTTTCGTCAGATTGGCGATATGAGGGGTGGATTTGCAAGCGTACGTCTCGTGTTTGCCTCTGCTCCTCCGGCGATGGCAGAGATTGCTTGGATATTGGATGTTTTTATTTCAAAGGATGCATCTATCCCGGAGGCTGTGCGAATTCAGGTAAACGAGGAGCCCACTGAGCATCTCATGCTGTCGTTCCCAGATGTTTGCCCGCAATTGTCGGACGTTGCGAAACGTCGAGCAGAAAACTTTTCGCGTCGGGTTCTTGGCCAAGGATTGGATGCTCTGTATGAGCAAGCGCGAGCGGCCCTTGATGAGAAATAGGCTTGGTCAGTCGGCCTGGACCGGCAGGTCGGAGACCAGCTCGGTCTTGCCGCTGCGCTGGAACTGGAGGTCGATCGTCTCGTCCTTGCGGTAGGTGCCGAAGAGGCCCAGGTACATCGCCAGCCAGCGCCCTGTGCCGACCTTCTCCTTGACGATCTGGCGGGTGAAGACGATCTCGCCGGCCGAGACCCGGTAGTCGTCGCCCTCGCGCTGCTCGACGCCGTTGACGAAGACGGAGTACGGGGCTTCCGCGCCCGCCGGCAGCTTCATCCGCCGCCCGGCTGCGTAGCTGCCCTTGGGAATCTCGGTCTCGGCTTCGTTCATCTGGGGCTGTGGCGACTTATACGTCCATGTGACGGAAAAGTCGCCACACCTAGGTCGATTCCAGAGTCTCGCGCACCAGGTCAAACGGCGTGTCGTGCCCGCTGGGGTCGAGCTCTTCGCGCCGCACCCCGCCCCGGTAGGGCATGAAGGTCCCATCCCCCCGCACGTCGACCCCCGCCACTGGCTTGCGCAGCCACCCCTTCCCAGTCAGCTGCAGCCGAGCCCGAATCTGATCCTCCGGCGCGAAGTCCCTCAGCGACGACACAGCCTTCACCGGCCCCTCGGCCCGAATAGCCAACGCCCGCCGCCTCATCTCCGCCACAGCCTCCCCAAGCTCCCCGAAGCTCAGGTGCTCCACATCCGACCCGTCCCGCACCGTCAGCTTCCACGCGCTCAAGGGCCGCAGAATACGAAAGGGCTTTGGTCCTCCTCCCACGGAGGCTGTGGGAGCGACCCGCTTCCGCAGCTAGTGGCACTGCAAGACGGACGGTCTCCGTGGGAGGAGGACCAAAGCCCTCCACCGCTTCGTGCTCTCTACGCTCCTCGCCGCGGCCGTTTAGGACGCCGCGCCGGCGGCCCGACGATCTTTTCGGGCCCCTCACGACCCTCGAGCTCGACGTAATCCCGCCCGCGCTCGCCCGTGTAGACCTGCCGCGGCCTGGAGATCTTCTGCTCGGGGTCGTCGACCATCTCCATCCACTGGGCTACCCAGCCGGCCGTACGGGGGATGGCGAAGATCACGGTGAACATCTCGGTCGGGATCTCGAGCGCCTCGTAGATGATCCCCGAGTAGAAGTCGACGTTCGGGTAGAGCTTGCGCGAGGTGAAGTACTCGTCGTCGAGCGCCCGCTTCTCCAGCTCGCGCGCGATCTCGACCAGCGGGTTGTACTCGGTTGCCTCGAAGACCTCGTCCATGTGTTGCTGGATGATCCGCGCCCGCGGGTCGTAGTTCTTGTAGACGCGGTGGCCGAAGCCCATCAGCTTCGCCTCGCGCGCCTTCACCTTCTCGAGGAAGGCGGGGACGTTCTCGACCGTCTCGATCTCGCGCAGCATGCGCAGCACCGCCTCGTTGGCGCCGCCGTGCAGCGGGCCGTAGAGCGCCGCCACGCCGGCCGCGACCGCTGAGTAGGGGTCGACGTCGGAGGAGCCGACGCCGCGCACGGCGCTGGTCGAGCAGTTCTGTTCGTGGTCGGCGTGGAGGATGAAGAGCACGTCGAGCGCCTTCGAGAGGCTCTCCTTCGGCACGTGCTTCATTTCCGTCTTCTTGAACATCATCGAGAGGAAGTTCTCGGAGAAGTTGAGGTCGTTTTCGGGGTAGACGTAGGGCAACCCCATGTTGTGGCGGTAGGAGAAGGCGGCCAGGGTCGGCACCTTGGCGATCAGCCGCACCGCCGCCATGTAGCGCTCCTCGGGGTCGTCGATCTTCTTCGCGGCCGGGTAGAAGGTGGAGAGCGCGCCCACGCCCGAGAGCAGCATCCCCATCGGGTGGGCGTCGTAGCGGAAGCCCTCGAAGAAGTGCTTGAGATCCTCGTGGACGAAGGTGTGGTGGGTGATGTCGTAGGTCCAGCGATCCAGCTGCGGCCCGGTCGGCAGCTCGCCGAAGATCAAGAGGTAGGCGACCTCGAGGAAGGTGGAGCGCTCGCAGAGCTGCTCAATCGAGTAGCCGCGGTGTTCGAGCACCCCGGCCTCGCCGTCGATGTAGGTGATCGTGGAGCGGCAGGCGGCGGTGTTGGTGAAGGCCGGGTCGTAGGCCATCGTTCCGAATTCATCGGGGTCGACCTTGATCTGCCGCAGGTCCATCGCCCGCACTGTGCCGTCCGAGATCGGCAGCTCGTAGGTCTTGCCGGTGCGATTGTCGGTGACCGTGAGGGTCTCGGTGCCGGTGGGGGCGCCCCCGTCGGCGGCTGCGTCTTTGATCTGCTGCTCGGTGGCCATCACCCCTCCTCGAGCCGTTTCAACTGGAGGGGCCAGTATCGCAGCTCGGCTCGCCCTGCCTGTTGCGTTCCGGAGAACCGAATGGCGCTACTCGGCTGGGGCCGGCAGGGGCTCGAAGCGGGTCATCGCGTGCAGCTCGGAGAAGCGCTCGTCAATCTCTTCGCGTGAAAGGGCGGCGACGCGCTCGGTCCCGAACTGCTCGACGTTGAAGGAGGCGAGCACCGTGCCGTAGCCCATCGCCCGCCTCAGGGTGGCCTCGTCGGGGGCGCCCTCGTGGCTGTCGAGGTAGCCGAGGAAGCCGCCGGCGAAGCTGTCGCCGGCACCTGTCGGGTCGCGCACGTCCTCGAGGGGGATGCCCGGCAGAGCGAAAAAGCTGTCGGCGGTGAACAGCGCCGCACCGTACTCGCCCTGCTTGGCGACGACTGCGCCCGGGCCGTGCTCCATCACGGCGCGGGCAGCGCGGGCGAGGTTCGGCTCGCCGGTCAGCTGGCGGACCTCGGCGTCATTGAGGACGACGCAGTCGACCTCGGCGATCGCCGCCAGCAGCGAGTCCCGGGCGGTCTCGATCCAGAGGTTCATCGAGTCCAGGCCGCAGAAGCGGACCGTGCCGCACTGGGCGCGCACCTGGCGCTGCAGGTCGGGCTGGATGTTGGCGAGGAAAAGCATGTCGGCCTCCTGCGAGGCGGCCGAGAGCTTCGGCTCGAACTCGCCGAAGACGCCGAGCTGGGTGTCCTCGGTGTGGGCGACGTTGAGGTCGTAGTCGTAGCGCCCGCGCCAGAAGAAGGACTGCCCGCCGGGCACCTGCTCGATGTCGTCGGTGAGCACGCCGCGGCCTTCCAGGACCTCGAACTCGGCCGCGCCGAAGTCGTCCCCGACCGGGCCGACCGGCCGCACCTCGGTGAAGAAGCTGGCAGCGAGGGAGAAGTGCACCGCGGCGCCCCCGAGCATCCGGTCGCGCTCGCCGAAGGGGGTCTTGACCGAGTCGAATGCGATTGAGCCGACGACTGTGAGGGACATTCGGCGGCGGAGGTTAGCGGCGCGCGGGTCCTGTCGTGGGGGAGGGGGGCGCTGCGGGCGGGCCACGGTCCGTCCTCGACCCCCCTCCCTCACGCCACCCGCGCGAGCTACGTCGGCGGCCGACGAATATGCTCGCTGCGGTGAAGGCGATTCAGATCGAGGAGTTCGGCGGGCCTGAGGTGCTGCGGCACGTCGACGCCGAGGACCCTGTAGCTGGGGATGGGATGGTCGTGGTCGAGGTTGCGCGGAGCGGGATCAACTTTGCGGATACGCATGCGACTCGGAATGACTATCTGGCTGAGCAGTCGCTGCCGCTGACTCCCGGGGCCGAGATCAGCGGGCGGACCGCCGACGGGCGGCGGGTGGCGGCGCTGCTGGGCAGCGGCGGCTACGCGGAGAAGGTGGCCGTGCCCGAGGCGCTGCTGGTTCCCGTGCCCGACGAGGTCGACGACGACCAGGCCGCGGGCCTGCTCCTGCAAGGGCTGACCGCGATGGCGTTGGTGCAGCGCTGCGCCCGGATCGAGCCCGGCGAGACCCTGGTGGTCGAGGCCGCGGCCGGGGGCACGGGCAGCCTCGCGGTGCAGCTCGGCAAGCGGGCCGGCGCCAAGGTGATCGGCCTCGCCTCCAGCGAGGAGAAGCGGGCACTGGTCGAGCGGCTCGGCGCCGACGCCACGGTCGACTCGCGCTCGGACGATCTTGGCGCGGCGATCCGTGAGGCCAACGGCGGCGAGCGGGTCGACGCGGTCCTGCACATGAGCGGCGGCGACGCCTTCGAGGCCGAGCTTGGCATCCTCGCCCCGATGGGGCGGATGGTCGTCTTCGGGATCGCCTCGCGCGAACAGCGTGAGGTCTCCACCGCGGCGCTGCTGCGCGGCTCGAAGTCCGTGATCGGTTTCTGGCTCGTCCACCTCCTGGCCCGCCGCGAGCTGGTCGCCCCGATGATCGGTGAGCTGCTCGGGGCGGTCGCCGCCGGCGAGCTCGAGGTCACGGTCGGCGACGTCTACCCGCTCTCAGGGGCCGCCCGCGCCCACGAAGACCTAATCGCGCGCCGCACCGCCGGCAAGCTCCTCCTGGACCCGGCTCGATGACCGCCTTCAAAGAGCTCGGCCTCTCGCCGCAGATCCAGCAGGCCATCGACGAGCTCGGCTTCGAGGACCCGACGCCGATCCAGGAGGAGGCGATCCCGGAGCTGCTCGGCGGCCACGACGTGATCGGCCAGGCGCAGACCGGCACCGGCAAGACCGCGGCCTTCGGGTTGCCGCTGCTGCAGTACGTCGACCCAAGCGTCGACGAGGTGCAGGCGGTGGTGCTGACGCCGACCCGCGAGCTCTGCATCCAGGTGACGCAGGCGCTGCGCGCCTACGCCGAGCACCTCGACGTCGAGATCGTCGCCGTCTTCGGCGGCGCCCCGATCAAATCCCAGCAGTCCCAGCTGCGCTCCGGCGCCCACGTCGTCGTGGCGACGGTGGGGCGGATGATGGACCTGATGGGCCGCCGCTCGCTGGTCCTCACCGCGGCCCGCTACGTGGTCCTCGACGAGGCCGACGAGATGCTCGACCTCGGCTTCATCGAGGACGTCGAGAAGATCCTGCGGATGTGCCCGAGCGGCCGCCAGACGGCGCTCTTCTCGGCGACGATGCCGCCGCCGATCCAGCGGCTCGCCGAGAGCTACATGTACGACCCGACCACGATCCGGATCACGCCGAAGAAGCTGACCGTCGACGCGATCGCTCAGGCCTTCGTAGAGGTGCCGGCCAAAGAGAAGTCGGCGCGGCTGGTCGAGCTGCTGCGGACCGAAGAACCCGAGCAGGCGATCATCTTCTGCCGCACCAAGATCGGCGCCTCGCGGCTGGAGAAGACGCTGAAGGACAAAGGCCTCGACGTGAAGGCGCTTCACGGCGACATGAGCCAGGGCTCGCGCGACGGCGTGATGATCGCCTTCAAGGACCACCGGGTGCGGCTGCTGGTCGCCACCGACATCGCCGCCCGCGGGCTCGACATCGAGCACGTCACCCACGTGATCAACTTCGACGTCCCCGCCTCCTCGGAGGTCTACGTCCACCGGATCGGCCGCACCGGCCGGGTCGGGCGTACCGGCCGCGCGATCACCTTCGTCACCCCCGCCCAGCGCGACGAGATCGGCCGCATCGAGCGCGACGTGAAGACGACGATCGGCGAGTGGGAAACGCCCGAGGAGCGGCTCGAGCACGCTCCTCGCCCGCGCCGCCGCGAGCGCAGCGAGGCGAAGCCCGCCGTCGTGGAGCCGGTCAAGGAGGCGGGGTCCGACAAGGGCGCCGGGGGGGAGTCTCCCGAGCCGGGCGCTGCCGTCAAGCTCTTCGTCAACCGAGGCGAGCGCAGCGGCCTCACCGAGGAGGATCTGCGCTGGGCCCTCCGCGAGGGCGCCGTCCTCTCCGACGAGGAGATCCACGACGTCAGCGTCCTGCACCGCTTCTCCTTCGTCCGCGTCTCCCCCGAGGTAGCCGAGCGCACCGTCGAGTTCCTCGACGGCACGAAGCTCAAAGGCAAAGAGATTCGCCTCGAGATAGCTCGGAACTAGCCCCGGACGTCATGGGTGTGGGTGGGGCAGGGGTCCCCTCCCAAAACGATCGGCCGGAGGCCGATCGTGAGTGTTTTGGGAGGGGACCCCTGCCCCACCCACGGGGCCGCGCGGCTGTTATCCCTGCGTCAGCTCGGCTATACGGCTGAAGAGCTGGTCGAAGTCGATGGGCTTGGTGACGTAGCCGCTGACCTCGACGTCGTTCGCGGCACCCGCGTCCATCTGGTCTTGGTGGGCGCTGACTATGAGGACGGGAGTGTCAATGCCGTCGGCGCGCAGCTCGCGGAGGGCGTCTATGCCGGACTTGCGCGGCATCATTGCGTCGAGCAGGAGGATGTCCGGGGAGGGGTCAGCGGCGCGCATTGTCTCGATCACCTCGACGCCGTCGGCGGCCGTTAATACTTCGTAGCCCTCCATCTCCAGCCGCGTCCGCATCAGCAGCAGGATCGTCTCGGAGTCGTCGGCGATCAGGACCCGCGTCATCGTGCTTCCTCCTGCCGGCGGGCCGAAATGTCAACTGGCGCTTCACTTTTCGGCCCGTCGGCGGCAGAAGTGGCTGCCAGCGCCGGGAGGCGGACGCGGAACGTCGAGCCCTGGCCCTCGACCGACTCGGCCGCGATCGTGCCGCCGTGCAGCTCGACCAGCGACTTGGAGATCGCCAGGCCGAGGCCGGTGCCGCCGACGTGCTGGGTCAGGCCCGCGTCGCCCCGGGTGAAGCGATCGAATATGTGCTCGAGTTGGTCCGCTGCCATGCCAGGGCCGTCGTCGCGGACGGCCATCTCCACCTCTCCGTCGCGGCGGGTGGCCGTCACCTCGATCGACGCGCGGTCGGGACTGTACTCGTGGGCGTTGGTGATCAGGTTCACCAGCACCTGGCGGATCCGGTCGCGGTCGACGCTGACCTGGGGCAGGCCGGGGTCGACCCGCTGGTCCAGCGACTGCCCCCGCGCCTCGGTCTGGCTGCGCATCGTGCGCACCGCGTCCTCGACCAGGGACGAGACGTCGGTGGGCGACGGCTTGATCGTCAGGCGCCCCGCGTCGCTGCGCGCTAGGTCGAGCAGGTCGTTGAGCAGGCGCACCAGGTGGCGCGTGTTGTCGAGGATGATCTCGACCGTGTCGGCTTGGGCCGGGCTGAGCTTGTCGCGCTCGAGCATCAGCAGCTCGGCGAAGCCCTGCACCGAGGTGAGGGGGCTGCGCAGCTCGTGCGAGGCGGTGAGCACGAACTCGTCCTTCATCGTTTCCAGCTGGTCGCGCTCTCCGGCGCGCCGTTGAAGCTCCGTGGCCATCTCGTTGAAGGCTTCACCGAGGGCGGCCGTCTCCGACAGCCCGCCGACCTTGACCCGCGTCTCGAGGTCGCCGCCGGCGAGGCGCCCGGAGGCGTCGACCAGCTCCTCCAGCGGGCGTCGCATCGAGGCGATCAGTCCGGCGAAGAGCAGCGCCGCCCCGGTCAGGCCGGCGATCAGGCCGGCGCCGACCAGCAGCGCCGTGTCGCGGGTCTCCCCGTCGATGTCGTCGCGCAGTTGCTGGCGAGTTCGTTTCTGGGCGACGATCGCCGCCGCGGCCGGGCCGCGGGGCGCCCCTTCGGCCAGCCGGTTGCGCGCGGCGATCTCCACCTGGTAGGAGCGCGCGGTGGCGTCCTCGAAGTCCTGGCGCTGCTGCAGGAAGCGGGCGACGCCGATCACCGCGAGACCGGTGAGCACCGCGAAGGCGATCGCGAAGCCGATCGTCAGCCGGTTGGCGACCGACGGGCTGAGGCGAAATCGGCGTCGGGAATATGCTTGCGCGGCTATGGGCGACGAGGCTACAGGCACGGCCGACGGCACCGACGCGGCCCCGCAGGGCATCGACCGGGGTGGGGTCGAAGCCTGGTTCGCCGAGCATGTTCCCGGCGTGCAGCTGCCGCTTTCCTTCGAGCGCATCTCGGGCGGGCACTCGAACCTGACCTACGGCGTGCGCGACGCCGCCGCTGGGCGCTGGGCGCTGCGCCGGCCGCCGTTGGGCAAGCGGCTCGGCTCGGCCCACGACATGGCTCGCGAGCACAGGGTCGTCTCGGCCCTGGCGCCCAGTGCCGTGCCGGTGGCCCCGGTCGCCGGCCTCTGCGAGGACGAGAGCGTCAACGGCGCGCCCTTCTACGCGATGGAGTTCGTCGAGGGGCCGATCCTGCGTGGCCTGGCCGAGGCCAGCGCCTTCCCCGAGGAGGCTGACCGGCGGGCGATCGGCGAGCGCGTCGTCGACACGCTGGTCGAGATCCACGCCGTCGACCCCGACGCGGTCGGGCTGGGCGACCTCGGTCGCAAGGAGGACTACGTCGCCCGCCAGCTGCACCGCTGGCACGGCCAGTGGGAGAAGTCGAAGACTCGCGAGCTGGATGCGGTCGACGCCGTTCACGAGCGGCTTGCGGCGCGGATACCCGAGCAGGGACCGGCGACGATCGTCCACGGCGACTACCGGCTCGACAACATGATCCTGGCCCCTAGCGGCGAGGTCGCCGCAGTCGTCGACTGGGAGCTCTGCACTCTCGGCGACCCGCTCGCCGACGTCGGCCTGCTGATGGTCTACTGGCCCGAGCCCGGCGACGAGCTGGTCGCCCTCGGCCAGCCGGCGAGCCTGGCGCCGGGTTTCCCCAGCCGCGAGGAGCTGAAGGCCCGCTACGCCGAGCGCTCCGGCCGCGACCTCGCCCAGCTCGACTTCTTCGTCGCCCTCGGCTACTGGAAGCTGGCGATCATCCTCGAGGGCGTCTACGCTCGCTACGCGGCCGGCCAGTACGGCAAGGTCGACCCCGGCATAGAAGAGTTCGCCCGCCTGGTCGAGCGCCTCGCCGAGGCAGCGGACGAGGCCGAGCGGCGCAGTTGAGCGCAGTCGTCCAGACCGCTTGACATCCTCGCAGCCGACCTGAAAGGGTCGTCAGAGCTAGCAGCCGGGGGAATGCTTCTACGGCCAACCCCTGCAATCCCGATCACTAGATCCCAAGGAGACCCTGTGAAGCAGATACGCAAGCGGCTCACGTACGCAAACGTGATGTCCTCGATCGCCATCTTCCTCGTCCTCGGCGGTGGCGCTGCGCTCGCCGCCGGCAAACTCGGCAAAAACACCGTCGGCAGCAAACAGCTGAAGAAAAATGCCGTAACGGGAACGAAAATCAAGGACGGCGTCGTCACGTCGGGCAAGATCGCCGACGGGTCGATCATCACCGCCAAGCTCGCCGACGGATCCGTGGTGACGGGCAAGATCGTCAACGCCGCGGTCACGAGCGACAAGCTCGCCGACGGCTCGGTGGTGGCCATCAAGCTCGGCAACGGAGCCGTTACGACCGTGAAGCTGCTCGATGCGGCTGTTACCACCGGAAAGCTTGCCGACAATGCCGTGACGGCGCCGAAGATCGCGACCGACGCGGTCGGCTCGTCTGAGGTTGCGGCTGACGCGATCGGCTCGTCCGAGATCGCTTCGAGCGTCGTGGGGGCGGAAGAGCTCGACACGGTGCACGAGCATTTCGGACCGGAAACCGAAATCACCGACGCGACGGCCCACGACGGTGCCTACTCGATCAGTTCGGCGACCGTGTCCTGCGGTTTCGGCGAGGACCTGCTCAGCGTGTCCGTCGACTGGACCGCTGGGGGCGGCCACAACGAGCGGCACTTCGTGGGTGTCTCGACGATCGACCGCAGCGGCGACCCCGACACGGCGACCGTCGAAGTCAGCTACGACGGCGGCGCGACGACCGCCGAATACCGGCCGGTGGCTACCTGCATCTTCTAGGCCCGGGGCATCCGCCCTTGGAACGCGGATAACGAGAAATACGCAGGGAGCTTTGGTCAAGAGCTCAAAGAGGGCGGCCATTTGGTCGCCCTCTTTGTTGTCAGCAGTCATGCCATCCTTAGAGCCTTCGCTCGCTCCCCAGCCACCAAGGAGGCCTCGTGAAGCGGATACGCAACCGGCTCACGTACGCCAACGTGATGTCGACCCTCGCTGTAGTCCTCGTCATCGGCGGCGCCACGGCGATCGCCGCGAAGGTGCCCAGGCACAGCGTCGGCCCTAGGCAGCTGAAGGCGAATGCCGTCACCACGCTGAAGATCAAGGCGAACGCGGTGACCAATCGCAAGATCAAGAAGAACGCGGTGACGACCGTGAAGATCAAGGACGGCTCGGTCGACGGGGCAAAGATCGCCGATGGGGCCGTGGGCTTCGGCAAGATCGCGACGGGCACGAACGTGATCGCGACCGCGAGCGGCGGACCGGTCGCGGCAGACAGCGCGACGGCCGCGACGATTCCCCTCACCGGGACGACCAGCTTCACGCCCCGGGCGGGTGTGGTCGACTTTCTCAGCGTCGAGGTGAGGGGGAACGATCTCGCCGCGACCGGGGCCGAACCCTGCGCGCCTGAAGTCAGGCCCTATGTCAACGAAAGTGCGTTTGAGATGGCTGAAAGCTTCTTCGCTGTCAGCGCCGGTGAACCGACGCCCGAGGACCCGAGCGGGCTGCGCCCCGTGACCGGTGCCACCGCGCCACTCGGGATGACGAGTCCCGGCGTCACGCAGGATGTCGCCGTCAAGCTGATCGGCGACCCGGATTGCGCCGAAGGCTCGACCGTGTCGGTGGCCATCGCCATTACTCGAGCCAAGTAGGCACGTCTTCGGCCGACCCGTGACGCGTTGCCGGTTGGCCGGCAGGATTCGAAGCAGCAGCCGCGAAGGCAAGTCGAGCTCTATCCAGCTATACACAAAGATCCAGCTATCCAAAGGAGAGACCCTTGACGAAGCCTCGCAAGCGGCTCACGTACGCAAACGTGATGTCGTCGATCGCCGTCTTCCTCGTCCTCGGAGGCGCTAGCGCCGTCGCCGCGAAGAAGATCGGCAGCAACGAACTGAAGAGCAACTCGGTCACGACCGCGAAGATCAAGAAGAACGCGGTGACAGCGGCGAAGATCAAGAAGAACGCGGTCACCACGGCCAAACTCAAGAACGGCGCGGTGACGGGTGCCAAGATCAACCTCTCGACCCTGGGCACGGTGCCGAGCGCCAGCAACGCCAACGTCGCCAACAGCGTGACAGGCCGAATTCCGTTCTCGGTCAACACCGGGCCGGGGACTCACAACATCGCCGCTGTCGGCCCGTTCACGATTCAGGGCGTCTGCCGCATCGACGAAGGCGGAACCGACGAAGGTGAATTGCAGCTGCTGACCTCCGTGGACGGCGCTGTGATGGACGACAACAATGGCGCCGAGTTCACGCCGTTCAACGTCAGCGACAACCCCGCCTTCCTCTACGACAACTCAAGCGGCACCGGCGAAATCGAGATCGAGATCGCCGAAGAACCCGGCCTGATCGCAGTGGCGCCCGACGGCACCGCGATCGTCACGCAAAACCAGAGCATCGGGTTCAACCTCACCGGACATGCCGGCCAGTGCTACTTCGGTGGCCTGGTTCAGAAGATCGGCTAGACCAACTGGATATATGAACTAAAGAAGGCCGGGCACATGCCCGGCCTTCTTTCTTCCCTCCTCAGATCGCCCGCCGGGCGTGCTTCGGGTCCAGCTCTCCCGCAGCCTCGGCTTCGGCGCGTTTTCCCCAGCGGTTCAGCTCGCGGCGGGCGAGGACCATCTTGTGGACCTCGTCCGGGCCGTCCGCCAGGCGCAACATGCGGCTGAAGCGCCAGAGCGCTGCTAGGGGGGTGTCGTCGGTCATACCGAGCGAGCCGTGGACCTGGATCGCGCGGTCGAGGACGTCCATGACCATGTTGGCGGCGATGATCTTGATCGCCGAGATCGCCTGGCGGGCGGCGCGCTTGCCCTCGGTGTCCATCTTCCAGGCGGCGTAGAGGGTGAGCAGGCGGGCCTGGTCGATCTCCATCCGCGAGGCGGCGATCGCCTCCTGGACGAACTGCTTCTCGCCCAGGGGGCCGCCGAAGGCCTGGCGTTCGTTGGCGCGGTGACACATCATCTCCAGCGCCCGCTCCGCTGTGCCGATCGCCCGCATGCAGTGGTGGATGCGTCCGGGCCCGAGCCGGTCCTGGGCGACGACGAAGCCCATCCCTTGCCCACCGAGCAGGTTGGAGGCGGGGACGCGGCACTCTTCGTAGCGGATCTCGCAGTGGCCCGGCCCCTTGTCGTGGCCCATCACCGGGATCGGGCGGACGAGGTTGAAGCCGGGGTTGTCAGTCGGCACGCAGATCATCGAGGCGCGCGCGTAGGGGTTGGCCTCGGGATCGGTGACCACCATCGCGATCGCCAGGCCGGCGCCGACCGCGCCCGAGGTGAACCACTTGTGCCCGTCGATCACCCACTCGTCACCGTCAAGCACCGCGCGCGCTTGCAGCAGCGTCGGGTCCGAGCCCGAGACCTCGGGCTCGGTCATCGAGAAGCAGGAGCGGATCTGCCCCTCCAACAGTGGCTCCAGCCAGCGCTCACGCTGCTCCTCGGTGCCGTGCTCGGCGAGGATCTCCATGTTGCCGGTGTCGGGCGCGGCGCAGTTGAAGGCCATTGGCGCCGCGACCGGGCTGCGCCCCATCTCCTCGCAGAGCAGGCCGTACTCCCAGTTGGTCAGGCCCGGGCCGAAGCGCTCCTCGGGCATGAAGAGGTTCCACAGCCCCTCGCCCCTGGCCCGCTCGCGGATCTCGACCAGGATCTTCGGGAAGGGGACCCCCGGCGCGACCTCGGCGTCGAGCGCCTCCATGATCTCCCGCTCCTGCGGATAGACGTGCTCGTCCATGAAGTCGAGGATGCGCTCGCGCAGCGTCTCGACCTGGGGGCTCGGCGTGAAGTCCATCGACTGGGTCCTCTCCTCGGGGCTGGGTCGCCGGAACGGTACCGGCGGAGGCCTACCCGCGGCGGTAGCGGGCGAAGAGCTCGCCCTCGTGCTCGAGCAGCCAGGCGAGCTCCAGCTCTGTCGGCCCGGGGAGTGAGGGCCCCTCGAGGATGCGCGGCGCGTCGGCGCCGGTGAGTTTCGGCGCCGTCGTCAGGAAGAGCTCGTCGACGAGGCCGGCGGCCCAGAGCTGGCCGTGCAGGTGCGGCCCGCCCTCGCAGAGCAGAGCGCGGACGCCGTGCTCCTCGCGCAGGTAACTCAGGGCCGCGGCGAGGTCCACCTTGCCCTCATGGCGGACGACGCCCAGGCCGCTCGCCGTCTCCGGTGGCTCCGCTTCCGACGCGGTGAAGACCAGGACGCGACCCCCTCCGTCGGCGAAGAGGGGCGCATCCCAAGGGAGATCAAGGCGGCCGCTGATAATCACCATCAGCGGGTCAGGCGGGAGACCCAAACGCTCTCGGCGCTCGCGCTGGCCCTGACTTGCGACCGCCCTGCCATAACGCTCTACCCGCATCGTCCCTGCCCCAATCATCAGCGCGTCGAACCGGGTGCGCAGGCGGATGAGCATTTCCGTGTCGAGGTCTGAGCCGATCGGCCCCGACCGCCCGCCGATCGTCGCCCGCCCGTCGACCGTCACCGCGAAATTCGTCGCCACGAACGGGCGTTCCTCGTGTGGCTCCTCCCAGGGGCGGTAGGAGTCGAGCTGCTCGGAGACCGTGGTCTCGCCGGGGTTCGGGATCAGGCGCCGCACTGTTGCGGAGCCTAGTGCGCCTCAGGAGTACTCGTGCCAGCCGGCGAACTCGCGGCCGGCGAAGCGCTGCAGCTCGGCGACGTCGGTGCCGAAGCGGCAGCGGATCGTCTCGAAGAGGTCGTCGGGGAGCGTCGGCTTCGGAGCGGGGGGCTTCTCGGGGTCGTGGACGACCTTCTCGACGATCCAGCGCATCGACTCGGGCAGGCGGTCGAAATTGCGGTCGAAGGAACGGAAGCCCGGCAGCTTGATCAGCTTCTCCATGAGCTGGTATTTGTCGCCCTGCTTGGCGCTCGACTTCTCCCACTCGCGGTCGAACTGCTCGGAGGTGAAGGTCTCGTCGACACCGGCGAAGGCGAACGCCCTGCGCATCGTCTCTTCCCGTTCTGACTGCAGCTCCTCCTGGGTGATGATCTCGATCTGCTCGCGGTCGAAGAGCTCCAGGTAGGGCTGCAACTGCAGCCAGTACTTGGAGCGGTTCATGTAGGAGGAGTCGGGGTTGGAGAGGACCTCGACGAGGTCGCCGGTCTCATAGCCGGCGCCGGTCGCGTGCACCCAGTGGGAGAGGATGCGCTTGATCGGGTCGCGCACCATGTAGAGCAGGCGCGCGTCGGGGCAGTGCTCCCTGATCCGCGCCGGGACGCCCTCGAAGCGGGGCAGGTTCGTGTAGTGCGGGGAGGACTCGCCGCGCACTTTGAAGCGGTCGTCGAAGCGGCTCGCGTACCAGTCGAGGCCGAGGTCCCAGTTCAGCTCGGCGGCGAAGAAGTTGAGCTCCTTCGGCTTCGACATCTGGATTTCGGGGTGCAGGCCGAGGTAGTGGTGGATGCTGGTCGTCCCGCACTTCAGCCCGCCAATGATGATCAGGTTCGGCAGCTCGGCATGGCGCTTGCGGCGGCGGCGGAAGCGGCTCTTGCGGTCGGCCGTGTAGCGCTCGCGCGCTCGCGCGCACATCGCCTCGTCGGCGGGGTCGCGTGGCGCCTTGGGGGCTGGGATCTGCGTCTCGGCCTCTGACACGAGCGGGCTAGTCTAGCCGCGATGTCCCACGCCGATCTCGCATCCAGCTTCAACTCGTTCTTCAACGCCGCCTCGGCGTTCTTCCGCCATCTCTCCGAGATCGAGTGGGCGCCGTTCGCGATCGCGCTCGGCTTCCTGCTCGCGATGCAGCTCTGTCGCGCCTGGGCGTGGCGCAACGTCCTGCGCGCCGCCTACCCGGGCGAGCGGATCTCCTTCATCCCCCTGAGCGCCGCCTATCTCGCCGGGGCGGGGATCAACGCGATCGTTCCCGCCCACGCCGGCGACGTCACAAAAGTCTTCCTGGTCAAGCGCCAGATCCCGCACTCCTCCTATCCCGCGGTCACCTCCTCCTTCCTCGTCCAGACCGTCTTCGACACCACGGTCGGGGTGCTGGTGCTCCTCTACGCGATCACCCAGGGCCTGCTGCCGCCGCTGCCCCGGATCCCACACCTGCCCGCCTTCGAGATCGCCTTCTGGGCGGACCACCCGAAGACGTTCCTGATCGTCACCGGCGTGCTGCTGGCGGCGATCGCGATCGGCATCTACTTTCTCGCCCACCGCGTGCGGCGCTTCTGGGACCGGGTCAAACAGGGGCTCGCGATCCTGCGCCAGCCGCGCCGCTACCTGCGCGAGGTCGCCGCCTGGCAGGGCCTCGGCTGGCTCTGTCGCTTCGCTGCCTTCTGGTTCTTCCTCGAGGCGTTCAACATCGGCGGCTCGGTCGGCAACGTGATGCTGGTGATGAGCGTCCAGGCGATCGCCAACATCGTCCCCTTCACGCCCGGCGGCGCCGGCGCCCAGCAGGCGCTGCTGGTGGCGACCCTGCACGGGCCCTCCCGCGCCGCCGTCCTCTCCTACTCGGTCGGCACCCAGATCGCGATGGCGGCCTGGTCGGTCGTCCTCGGCTTCGCGGCGATCCTGCTGGTGTTCAGGACCACGGACTGGCGGGGGCTGATCAAACAGGCCCAGGACGAGGCGGAGCGGGAGGAGAAGGCGACGCCATCGACGGCTGTGCCGTAGGCGCGTCCGTCAGAGCTCTGCGGGGAGGAGGGCGACGCCACGCTCTCGCGCTGCACTTCGCAACTCGAGGTCCCAGCAGGCCAGCGTCAGCGATCTCCCAGCGAAAGCCGTGAGGCTGGCGAGGTGAAGGGCGTCGTACGCCCGCAAAGCGTGCTCTTTCGCGGCCGCGGAGGCGTCGTGGATGAGCCTGTCGGTGACCGCATGGATGTAGAGCGGGTTCCACAGCTCCTCGAGCTTCTGAAGGGCCGTTTCGAATTCTGGCCCGGATAGGCGCATACCTTTCCGCATCCTTGTCAAGGCGGCGCTGGCCTCGACGTGAGTGATGGCGCTGGTCGAGACAAAGCTTGCTTCGACGTGGGAAGCATGGGCGATGTCACTGCCCGGCTCGTCGACGAGTAGCTTGATCAGAGCGCTTGTATCCAGATAGAGGCTCAGCGACGGCCTTCGGAGACGTACTCGGAGGCTGTCGGTCCCGGTCCACGCAGCTTGACTGGTTTCGGGACAAACCGGGTGCGGCTTTGCGGCGGTCGCACCGTCCCGTCGGCGATCAGGGAGGCGAGGCCCGGAGGCACGTCTGTCGACACCATTGTCGCCACCGGCTTTCCGCGGCGAGTGATCGTGATCGTCTCGCCCGCCTCGACTTGCTCGATGATCCGGCTGGCGTTGTTCTTCAGCTCTCTTATGCCGACCGTTTTGCCCATGTAGCCACATTCTAGCGTCAAAGGGCCACATTGCAATCAGCTCGACCAGCCGGGGTAGAGGCCGTCGACCCCCCACTGCCAGGGCGGCCGTTCGGAGGCGGGAAACTCGTAGTGGTTGCGCCCAGGCAGGGTCTCCAGCGGGACAAGGGCCGGGTCGTCCTCGAGCAGGACCTGGACGCCGGCGGCCGCGTCGATCTGAGCCTTGCCGGCGCGACGGACTACGCCTTCCCAGCCGAGGCTGGGCCGGTAGAGCCAGTAGGTCAGCTCGACCCAGCCGAGCGAGCGGCGGCGATCGACGATCTGGGTGAAGGCGGTTGTGCGACGGCCGGAGGCGGTCAGGTGCGGGTCCGCTGCGACGGCGCAGCTCTCGCGCCGGCAGCGGCGGAAGTCGACCGGGACGAGCGGGAGGCCGGAGGAGCCGCTCTTGGCCACCAGCGCGGGCGCGAGGGCACGGGCAAGTCGCGCCAGCGGCCAGCCGTAGGCGGGCACGAGCGGGTGGTGGCGGCAGGCGTCGGGGAGGCGGGGACCGCAGGCGATCCGCCTGCCGATCGTGCCGGCGAGGTCGCGGCCGGCGTCCACCTCGCCTCTCGCGGCGACGGCGGCGATGGCGACGAGCAGGAGAAGCGAGACAAGCGCGACCAGGCCGGCATGCTCGACGCTCGCCGACCCCCTCTGCGTTTCCCGCCCAGCGTGCATAGCGCCGACGCTAGGGCGGGCGAGCGCGCACGTGGTGCGCACAACGTCACGGGACCGTGCTGCCCCTGGGTCTCTGCTTTCATGTGACAGGTGGAGGGCAGCCCCTTCAATCTCTTTGGCGATCCGGACGAGTTTCGCGCCCGCATGGAGGAGCTCTCCGAGCAGATGCAGTCCTCCCAGCGCGTTGCCTGGGCCGACAACGCGATCAAGCTCGCGGTCGAGATGACGGTCGCCTCGATCGGTCGCCTCGATCTCTCCGGCAGCCCCGACGAGCAGGCGATGCAGGTTCGCGATGCGATCCGCGTCCTTTTCCCCGAGTCGGTCACCTTGGTGCGCGAGGCTCGGGAGGGACTGTCCTAAAGGCGGCGGGGGCGGGGAGCCCCTCGGCCGTCCAAATGCCGGGCTAATTAGCCCGGCATTTTGAGTATCCGCCCGTCCGAGGGGCTCCCCGCCCCCGCCTCTAGAGCAGCTCTAGGTCCAACGAGATCGTGCTGCCGCGACTCGTGGCTGCTGCCGTCAGCTCCAGTGGTATGGCAGCTATCAACGCTGGGATGGCTACGACGAGGGTGATCAGGGTGTCTAGGCGGCGTTGCCAGGGGGGCTCGGCGTGGACTGATTCGGCATGGCCGAGGCGGGCTAGGGCTAGGTTGCGGCCGAAGGTGAAGCCGTTGAGGACCGTTTGCCACATCGTTGCTATGCCGCGGCCCGGTGACCAGCGGGTCCCGGCGACGACCTGGTCGCGGTTGGCGACGAGCCGGCGCACCGACTCCGGCGTGAACAGGTAGCGGCTGGCCGGCTCCAGCCCGGCCCAGCCGGCGCCGCCGATCCAGGCCGAGAAGCTGGCTCGGCTGGCGATCCGGATCGTCGCCCCGTTGCGCATCCGGTCGAGCGCCTCCAGCGCCTCCTCGGCTCTCCCGGCGGCGCCGACCGCGCCGAGGCCGCAGCTCTCGCAGCGGCTCACCGGACCCGCCAGGCCGGGTCGAGCGTCGATCCAGCCGAAGAGCGGCTCGCCGCAGGCCGGGCAGGGCGGGTTCTCGGGCCCGGCACCCGCCTCGAGGGGCACCACGGGGGTGCGTCGCCGCCCATCCGCAGTCGCTCGCTCTGCACTCATGCCGGTAGCGTACGGCGCAGTGCAGCTGAGCGAGATCATGACCCCTGGCGTCGTCACCGCCTCGCCCGATTCGAGCGCGATCTCGGTCGCCCGGCAGATGCGCGAGCACCGGGTCGGCTCGGTGGTCCTGGTCGACCCCGCCGGCTCTCCGGTGGCGATGGTCACCGACCGCGATCTGGCTCTGCGGGTCTTCGCCGAGGGGGTCGACGGCGCCGAGCCGGTGGCCGAGTACGCCTCACGGCCACTGGTCTGCGGTGAACCCGCTATGGAGCTCGACGAGGCGGCGGCGCTGATGGTCCGCCACCGGGTGCGTCGCCTTCCGGTCGTCGATGCGGATAGGCTCGCCGGCATCGTCACGCTCGACGACATTGCCGTGCGCACGGGAAACCTTGAGGTCGCGCAGAAGATGACCGCGGAGGTAATCGAAGGCGCCCTGCCGCAGTTCTACTTCCACGAGCGCGGCTGAGTGGACGTGCAGCCGAGCCGGGAGGCCGTTCTGGAGCGCGAGCGGCGCTGGGCGATGCCCGTCGCCCTGGCGACCTTCGCCGCATTGGCGATGCTGATCGTGTCCACGATCGTGGTCAGCTCGGTCAGCGGCGACGGCGAAGCCGAGATCCTGCGCGCGGCCGACGCGCATAGCTCCGACATCGTCCTCTCCAGCATCCTCCAGGCGCTTGGGCTCGCCCTGCTCGTGCTCCCGCTGGTGTACCTGTTCCGTGCCGCCCAGGCCCGCAGCGAGCGGGTGCGCCCCCAGCTGATCGGCCTCGTCGTTGCCGCGCCGCTCTTCCTCGCCGGGGGAGCGCTGTGCAACGCAATCGCGACCAACGAGGCGGCGAAGGAATTCGCCGACGGCAAGGCGAGTGCCGACCTCAGCGTCAAGGAGGCGACCCGGGAATGCGTCTCGGATCGCGGCGACGACAAGGCCCAGTTCCGCGACGACTTCGGCGGCGGCCGCGCCGCCGTCGGCGAGTGCGCGTCCGAAAAGGTCGAAGACGACGCCGCCACCAACGCGGTCGCCAATGCCGGCGTTCGCGGTCTCGCCACCGGCCTCAGCCTCGGCGGCCGGCTCGGCCTCGCCTTCGCCCTCGCCTACAGCTGCCTCTGGGCGATGCGAACCGGCCTGCTGACCCGCTTCTGGGGCTCGCTCGGGATGGCGCTCGGCATCGCCGCCTTGCTGCTGCTGATCCAGTTCACACTGCTCTGGTTCCTCTACTTCGCCCTCCTGGCCGCCGGCTGGGTGCCGGGGGGCAGACCCCCGGCCTGGGCGGCCGGCGAAGCGATCCCCTGGCCGACTCCCGGGGAGAAAGCCGCCGACGAACTCGAGCCTAAGCCCGGGGATCCGGCGGAGTAGTGGCCGCAGCGCGCTTGCGCTGGGTGCGGATCTCGCTGAGGATTCGCTCCAGCCGCGGCTCTTGAGAGGTATCGACGAAGCTCATCGCTCCGGCGACTCCGGGATGTATGGCAGCGATCCGCTCGTGCATCGCCTGAGCCACCGCGCGGTAGGTCGGGTGCCCCTCGCGGCCGGAGCGCAGCTCGATCAGGTGCATCGCCTCGCGCGCGTTCAGATCGAGCGTGTAACGGAGCCGGTAGGCGAGGCTGAGCGCGTAGGGCGCCTGCTCGGGCATGCCGGCGGCGACAAGCCGCTCGTACTCACCGCGCGAGATCTCCAGCGCCCGCTCGAACTCGTCCCCGGCACCGGCTTCGCGCACCTCCTCGGGCACACCGGCACCGAGGCCCGGCCCCAGTCGCTGCCACTGGCAGGTCAGCATGCGGTGGCGCTGCAGGTCGCGGAAGGCGCCGTAGTCGGAGACGATCTCGAAGCGGTAGCGCAGCGCCTCGAAGCCACGGCCGGGCCGGTGGCGGCGATTGCGCCGCTCGCCCACCATCGCGCCGAGCAGCTCGGCCCGCTCGCCGCGGTCGAGCACGTCGATGCGGGCGAGGATCTCGGTCTCCGGCACCGCAGCCGACTCGAAGAGGCAGGAGGCGAGCAGGTCCTCTTCGCTGCCATCGACATGGACCAGCTCGACCGAGGGCGTCGCCTCGCCGCCCCCGCGCCGGTCAAGGCCAAGCCGCGAGACCCATTGCTCGGTGCGCTCGCGGCGCTGCTGCAGGTAGCCGATCCACTCGCCGCCCCGGTCGGGCCGCTCGACCCGTGATACGAAGCTCGGCATCACCTGCTTCAGCTCCTCCAGGATCATCCCGCCGTACTCGCGCGCCTCGGGCAGGGGCGAGGCCATCAGCCTCAGGATCAGCTGCTCGTAGGCCTGGCCGGAGGCGTAGATGCCGACGTGGCTGAGCGTCGCCGCGGGGAGCAGGCCGCGCAGGAGGTCAAGTGCCTTGGCCTTTATCGAGCGCCGCCAGGGACCCTCCGGTTCGCCTTCCCCGCAGGGCCAGCGCTGCGCGGCCCACTCCTCGACCCGCACCAGCGAGCGCGAGTAGATCGCGAAGAGCTCGTCCATCGCGGTGGCGAACTCGGGCCCGAGGTCATCGCCGCGGTAGTAGCGGTAGCCGCCACCCGGCAGCGGCACGTCGTAGGGGATGTAGCGGGTCGACTGCTCCAGGTAGGCGGCGAGACGGCCCCGCTGCAGCTGCTTGGTGAGGATGTTGGAGACGAACTCGCAGGCGACGTGGGCACCGCCCACCTGGGCGATCGAGTCGTCGCCGTAGCCGACGAAGACGCGCTCGTAGAGCCCCGCCGCGCGCTCGCCCTCGGCTCCGTCGAAAGGCCGCACGCCATCCGTTGCGTCCTCCGCGAACTCCTCTAGGTAGAGCCGCCGCACCGTCCCCGAATACCGCGAATAGCGGGCAAAAAGCGCCCCCTTCACGGTCTCCGGCAAGTTGACCAGCGCGAACACGGGCCGGTCCAGGTTGGTGAAGTGAGGGGCGAGCAGCGCCCGCTCCTCAGCGGTGAAGTCCTCGACCGGGTAGCGCACCGGCGCATCGTAGTCCCCGCCCCGGCGGGGTCCTACCCGGCGGCGTCCGCAGGTAGCGGGGGTTTTGCCATCAGCTCGACCCGGTGCCCTCCGGGCGCGATCACCCCGGCACGCTGGGAGTCCCAGCGTTCGCGTTTGTCGACGACCTCGAAGCCGCTGTCCCGAAGGCGCTCCAGTGTCCGCTCGAAATCGGGCACGACTATCGCGATATGGCCGCCGCCTGGCGTTGGCGACTCGGTGTGCGCCAGGTGTATCTGCGTGCCCCCACGCTCGAACCAGGTGAACTCGGCGGCGAGGTCCGCCGGTGGGCTGACCTGGGTAAAGCCGACCATGACCCAGAACTCGGCCGCACGGCCCAGCTCGGCGGGCATTACCTCGAGCGTCGCGTGGTGGAGCATCAGCCCTCGCGGACTTGCGGTGCCAGCACATCCTCGCGGCTGTAGTGCCCGGCGGAGTCGAACCAGCGCTTGGCATGGAGACCGATGCGCAGGTCGCAGTCGGCGGCGACGATCCCCTCCTCGCCGTAGAGGGGCCCCGCGATCACCTTTCCCGCGGCGGGCTCGACGATTGCCGCACCGCCGTTGCCGAAGACGTCCTTGCCCTGCGGCAGCGGTGCCGGAAAGTCGTCTGGGAAAGCCGCTGCCGGGATGTACTGCGGCGCCGATACGACGAAGGCACCGGACTCGATCGCTATGTGGCGCATGCTCGCCAGCCACCCGTCGCTGTCGTCGGCGGTGGGAGCGAGCCAAATCTGCGGCCCGCTCCGGTAGACGGCGTAGCGGGCGAGCGGCATCCGGTTCTCCCAGCAGATCAGCCCGCCGATCCGTCCCAGCGGGGTTTGCGCAACCTCGAGATCGTCGCCGGCGCCGACTCCGTGGAAGAGGCGCTCGTGCTGGGTGGGCATCAACTTCCGGTGTCGCCAGACCAGGCCCTCGGGGCCGATCAGCACGACCGTGTTGTAGAGGGACCCCGGCCGCTGCAGCTCACGCTCGTTGACGCCGATCGCGCAATGCATGTCCTTCGCGGCGCACACCGAGGCCAGGCGATCGACGAGCGGGCCGGGAATCTCAACCGAGTTTGCCCAGAGCTGCTCCCAGAACTCGTCCCAGCCGGCGAACGAGGCGGCGTCCTTCGCCCAGACACCGGAGGGGTAGAGGGGCACGAAGGTCTCGGGGAAGACGGCCAGCTGGACCCCCTCCGCGGCAGCCTGCTCCAGCAGGCCGACCGCCTTCTCGATCGTCGCCTCGGCGTTGAGGATGATCGGTGTGGCCTGGATCGCGGCGACTCGCACCGTCGGGAACTCGGTCATGGGTACAGGATAGGAACCTGCCCCAAAGGAGTCGCCCTCTCGGCTCAGAGCAGCAGCGAGACCAATGCGGCGCCGACGACTATCGCGGTCGACCAGGTGACGGCCTCGGCGGTGATCTCCATGTCCGCCGTCGTCACCTCGATCCCGACGTGGTGCAGCATCAATCCGCCTCCGGGTCGGTCAGCGCGGCAACGTCGGCTCGGTCGATGGGCCGACCCCGTGCGAGCTTCATGCGGATCAAGTCGTCCCGCCCGGCGACCGGAACGCGCGTTTCGTCGAGCACAATGACCAGCGCCCGCTCGCGCAGCTCGGACCAGGGTGCAGCTCCCGGCGCTTCGTGTAGCACGTCAACGTCGCCATGGGGAGTGGCGAACTGCCATATCGTCGCTCGTGGCAGCATCGACGCCTCGATCTCGATGTCCTCGTGACCGGGATTGAGCACGCGGGCTTCCAGTGCGCGCAGAGCTGCCGCCAGGCGAGCGAGGTTGTCGGGTGCGGGGGCCGGGATGACGTCCACGTCGTTGGTCATCCGCGTGTTCCCGTGGGTTTGCGCAGCGAGCCCCCCGACCAGCACGAAGTCGACATCGTGGCGGGCCAGCTCTTCGAAAATCCGCTGGGCGTCGAGTGGCTCGGAGCGGGGGTCAGGCACGGGCCCGTTGACCCGCCTGTGTCAGCCGCCCCGCAAGGCGGTTCCACGAGATTGCCAGTCGCAGCCGTTCCTCCGGAGTCCGCTCCAGCGTCGCACGCATGTGGAGTGGGTCGTAGTCGCGCTCGACCGGCTCGGACCGCATGGAGAGGCGCTCGCCCATGGCTGCCATCAGGCGCTCGATCGTCTCGGGAGACGGGGAGGTCTCGCCGCGCTCGATTCTGCTGATCGCCGCCTGGTCGGTGCCTGCCCGCAGCGCCAGACGCTTCTGGCTGAGTCCATGTCGCTCGCGTGCCTGGCGAATGAGCTCACCTGTTTCCACCCCTGAATAATGCCTAATTAGGCATTAAAATGCAAGCGAGAGCAGGGCCGCGCCGACGACTATCGCGGTCGACCAGGTGACCGCCTCGGCGGTGATCTCCATGTCGAGGCCGTAGGCGTGGGCGATGACGAGCGTGTTGAGGCCGGAGGGCATCGCCGAGAGCAGGCGGTAGGCGGCGGGGAGGTCGATCAGCGGCGCCGCGAGCAGCATCAGCAGGGCGGGGACCACCGCGAGACGCGTGCCGATCGCTAGCGCCACAGGTCGAGTCAGCGGCGGGGGTATCGGCAGCTCGCCGTGCTCGGCGTTCTCGGCCAGGGTGGCGCCGACGGCGAAGAAGCCGATCGGCAGGATCGCCACGATCAGAATCTGAGAGGCGTCGACGAGGACGTCGGGGGCCAGCGCCTCGGGGGCGAGCAGGCCGGCGATCGCCGCGTAAAGGGGCGGGTTGCGGGTGAAGAAGGCCGCGATTCGCTGACGCGGGGTTTCGCCGGCCTTGGTCCCGAAGGCGGCGCCGACGGCGAAGGCGCCGAGCAGCAGGCAGGGCCCGGTGACGAGCACGTCGTAGAGGACCGCCGTGGGCAGCTCCTCGCGGCCGAGCAGTGCCACCGCCAGTGGATAGCCGAGGTAGCCGGTGTTGACGCTGAGCACGCAGCAGACGACGGCGCCGACCTGGAAGCGGGCCAGCTTCAGCACCCGGCTCGCAACCCACCAGGCGAGCAGGGCGCCGAGCGACGAGACGACGATCCCCAGCGCAAGCCCGATCCCGTGGTCGACGTCGATCGAGCTGGCGGCGATGTTGAAGAAGATCACCGGCGGCAGCAGCACGTAGAGCATCAGCGTCAGCGACCGCCGCGCCGCCTGCGCGGCACCCGCCGGCCAGCGCCGCTCGGCACCGACGCCGATGGCGACGGCGAAGACGATCGCGGCGGTTGTCAGCAGGACTCCGATCGCGAGACCTTTTCAGTTGAAGCGTCTTGGCCGCGGGTCCTGTCGCCGGGGGTGGGGGGTGCCCTGCTTGCGCTTCGCGCTGCTTCGGGCAGAGGGACATTGCGGGATGAGCTATGAACCCCCGCCCTCAGCAGCCTACGCGCGGCGCAGACACCCCCCACCCCCGACGCCACCCGCGGAGAGGCGAAAGCATCAGAAGCGCGAACAGCGCTCCAGGGTCGAAAAGCTTTCCTACCCGATCCTGCTGGGGCAACGCATTTTCAGACGGCCGCTCGGAGCTTGGGGGAAGCTTTCGACTCTGGGCTCGGCTTTCAATCCGTCTCTCGCGGGGGGTGGCGCCGAATGGGGGGACCACCCCCGAGGAAGCTTTAGCTACCGCAGGGGGTGGTGGGCCCCATTCGGTGACAGGACCCGCCGCGTCGGAGACGTCAGCTGTACAGCGCCTCGATCTCTGCGTCGTACTTGCGCTCGATCGGGCGGCGTTTGAGCTTCATGGTTGGCGTCAGCTCGTCGCCTCCCGGCTCCCACTCGCCGGGGATGATCTTGTGGCGCTTGATCTGCTCGACCCGTGAGAGCCGCTGGTTGGCCTCCTCGACCGCGGCGGCGACCTCCTCGGCGATCGCCGGGTCGTCCTCCGCTGCTCCCCGCATCGCCAGTGTTTCGGGGTCGAGGGTGATCAGGGCGACGTTGTAGGAGCGGCCGTCGCCTATCGCCACCACCTGCGCGACCAGGGTCGAGGCCGCCTTGACCTTGGCCTCGATGTTGGCCGGCGACATGTTCTTGCCGGCCGCGTTGATGATCAGCTCCTTCTTGCGGTCGACGATCTTCAGGTATCCCCGCTCGTCGAGTTCGCCGACGTCCCCGGTCAGCAGCCAGCCGTCCTCGGTGAACGTCTCCGCCGTCTTCTCCGGCATGTTGCGGTAGCCCTTCATCACCTGCGAGCCGCGCACCATCACCTCGCCGTCCTCGGCGAGCTTCACCTCCACTCCGGGGACCGGCGGCCCGACCGTGCCCGGTCGTATCCCCCCGGGCGGGTTGAGGGTCGTTACCGCGCTGGTCTCCGACATGCCCCAGGTCTCGCAGATCTCGATCCCCATCGCGAGGAAGAACTCGAGCACCTCGGGCGGCGTCGGGGCGGCGCCGACGATGAACGACTCGACCTCGTCGAGGCCCAGCGCCTGGCGGATCTTGGAGAAGACCAGCTCGTCGGCCCGGTCCCACTCGGCCTGCAAGTCGTCGGGGATGTCGCCGTCCATGTAGGCGGCGACCTTGCGCCGGCCAATCTCCATCGCCCACTCGGCCGCCTTGCGTTTCTCGGGGTCTTGCTCGGCCGCCATCGCGCCCTCGAGCATGGCCTTCAGTTTCTCCCAGATGCGGGGCACGCCCCCCCAGGCGGTCGGTTTCACCTCGATCGAGTAGGCGACCATCTCGCGCGGGTTGGGGCAGCAGTACACCGTGGAGCCGTAGATCATCTGCGCGTACAGCCCCGCCCAACGGTCGGCTATGTGCGCGGTGGGGAGGAAGGAGATGCCGCGCCCGCCCGGCTTGACCGGGCGGACCTGGTCGGTGGCCCGCCAGACGCCGAGCATGTTCGAGTGGGTCAGCTGCACGCCCTTCGGCGGTCCCGTGGTCCCCGACGTGTAGATCAGGCAGAGGACGTCCTCGGGCTCGACCGCGCGCCAGGCGGCCTCGAAGTCGAAGCCCGGGTCGCCCATCGCCTCCAGCTCCTCGATGGAGATCGTCCCCTCGGGTGCCTCGCCGTCGACGACCACCACGTGCTCGAGGCTGTCGACCTCCTCGCGCACCTTCAGTACGGGCTCGAGGAACGCCTGCTCGGTGACCAGCACCCGGTTGGCGGCGTCCGCCACCACGTACTCGATCTGCTCGGGGGAGGACGTGTTGTAGAGCGAGAAGCAGGTGGCCCCAAGGTGCATCGCCGCGCCGTCGGTCAGGTGGAGGGCGGGCCTGTTCACGAGCATGAAGCCGACCGTGTCGCCGCGTCCAACCCCCAGCGCAGCGAGGCCGGCGGCGCGTCGTTTCACGGTCTCCGCGTACTCGGCGAAGCTCGCCTCGTAGTCGCTGTCCTTGAGCCGCAGCGCCGGGCTCTCCGCATACTCGTCGGCTGTGAGTTGAAACGCCTCGCACATCGTCGCGGCGGAAAGGGCCTCGGGCCGGGCGTTCGCCTCGGCCGGCGCGGTCTCGACTGGCTCCACTGCGTCTCCTCCTCCTCCTAGGTTTCCAGTTCGGCCCACCATAGTTCCCGATCGGCGAGCGGCGTGCAAGCGCCAGGGGACTTGCTTGCTGAGAGAATCGGCGAGTCAACTCCTAGGAGGCCCCGCATGGCCGAGTTCCCCGCACCCGCTGAAGGGATCGTGCTGACTCACTTCATCGTCTCCGCCGACGTCGAGCGCTCGCGCCGCTTCTACGCCGACGTGCTCGGTGGCGAGACCGTCCGCACCGGCGAGCCGTCATGCGTGGCGCTTGCCAACAGCTGGATCATCATCAACGTGGGCGGTGGCCCCACCGAGGACAAGCCGACCGTCACGCTCGAGGCGCCCGCCGACCCCGATCGCATCAGCAGCTTCCTCAACATCCGCGTCGCAGACATCGAGGCCGTCTACGCGGAGTGGAGCGCCCGGGGGGCCGAGTTCCTGGCGCCTCCGGAAGAGCGCAAGACCGAGTTCCGCTGCTACATGCGCGATCCGGACGGCCACCTGATCGAGGTCGGCCAGAAAATCTGACCCGGTTCGCCTCCGGCGGCCCGGAGCCGGCCACCAGGCGGGGCTGTGGGAGCGCAGCGGCTGCAGCCAGGCGGGGGGCAGGACCGGTGGCGCGTCGCCGGGGAAGCGGGGAACCGCACGGCGCGCCAGCCGGCCGGCAGGACGGCCGTCGATCGACGGCCGCAGATCCTGGAGCGTCATTGCCAGGCGCACGCTCGCCCCGATCTGGAAGTCGGCGGCGTTCATCTCCTCGCCGTCGAGTACGCCGGCCGCGATCCACTCGTCGACCTTCTGCAGGGCGCCGTCGAGCCCGGCGAGGTTGGCCCGGACGACCTCGCCGCTTGCCTCGTTGACGCGCACCCCCGCAGCGACGAAGGGCGGGGTGAGGCGGGCGGCGAGGCCGATCGGCACCCCCATCCTCGAGTCCTCCATGTAGCTGCGGGTCGAGGCTCCGCTGGCGTGCGTCGCCCAGAGCACGATCTGGCGCACCGGGTGCTGGAGCTCCTCCTCGCCCCAGCGCTCGGCCTCCTCCACCGCGATGCGCTTTTCGGGGTCGACGGGAAACAGGGGCGGCTCGGGTTGCAGCCGGTCGAGCTCGCGCGCGATCTCGCGCGACCCCTGGACCCGGCGGCCGTCGCTTGCGATCGCCGGCACGGTGTTCCTCGGGAAGCCGAGCGGCCGGCGCAGGACGACTTTCGCGAGGAAGGGGACGAGGTCGATCCGGCTGAACTCGATGCCCTTGTACTCGAGCATCGCCTGCGTCGCCATCGTCGGGTGCGACCCCGGGAGGCCATAGAGCCGGACCTTCATCGGCGACCGATCCTATTGACCCGTCGAGTTGTCTAGTGAAATCCGACCAGCGAGGCGCCCGCGTGCTCGGCGAACTCGACCAGCGGCTGGGGGATGACGCCGAAGAAGACGACCGCGGCGGCGGCGAGCAGGGCGGGCGCGACGAGGTAGATGCGGCGACCCGCCTCGGGGTCGACCGGGTCGGCTTCGGGTGAGGCTCCGGCGATGGCGGGCGCCGCCCCGGCCGCCTCGCCCTCCGGCCTCATCCACATCGCCGCCACCACCCGCAGGTAGTAGGCGAGCGAGATCATCGTGCCGACGGCGATGAAGACGGCGAGCCAGGTGTAGTCGCCTTCGACCAGGGCCTCGATCAGGTAGAGCTTGCCGATGAAGCCGACCGTGGCCGGCAGCCCGGCGAGGCCGAGCATCGAGATCGTCAGCGGCCAGGCGAGTTGGGGTCGCTCGGCGCCCAGGCCCTGCACGGCGCGGATGTCGTCGCCGTAGGAGGTCTCGCGCTCGCGGGCGACGATCACGGCGAAGGCCGCGAGGTTCATGAAGGCGTAGCCGGCGAGGTAGAAGACCAGGGCGTTGACGCCGGCCTCGCTGGCGACGACGAGGCCGCCGAGGATGTAGCCCGCCTGGGCGATGCCGGAGAAGCCGAGCATTCGCTTCAGCGAGTCCTGCCTGAGCGCGCCGACGTTGCCGACGACGATCGAGATCGCGGCGAGGACGGCAAGCGCCGGCTGCCACTCGCTCGCCTCGACGTTGAGGGCGACGAGGAAGAAGCGGACGAAGACGGCGAAGGCCGCCGCCTTGGTCGCCACCGCCATGAAGGCGGTGATCGGGGTTGGAGCACCCTCGTAGACGTCCGGCGTCCACTGGTGGAAGGGGGCGACCGAGGTCTTGAAGGCGAGCCCGACCGCGGTGAGGCCGATGCCGACGAGGATCAGGGCGTCGTTGGACGGTCCGCTGGCGATGCCTTCGGCGATCCCGGCGAAGCCGGTCGAGCCGGAGCCGCCGTAGAGGAAGGCCATCCCGTAGAGCAGGGTCGCCGAGCCGAGCGAGCCGACGATCAGGTACTTCAGCCCCGACTCGAGCGAGCGCTCGCGGCGCATGTCGGCAGCGCAGAGGATGTAGAGCGGGATCGAGAGCGTCTCGATCGCGACGAAGAAGGAGACCAGGTTCTGGGCCTGCGCCAGCAGGACCATCCCCAGCACCGAGCCGAGCAGGAGCGCGTGGTACTCGCCCGAGCCGACCTGCCCGGCGGCCGGCTCGCGGATCGAGAGCAGCACTGCGAAAGCCGCCGTCAGGATCGCAATGAGCGAAATGGAAATCGCAAAGTCATCGAGCCGCAAAGCTCCCGAGACAAGCTCGGTCGCATCTCCCCACTGCCAGATCAGCAGACCCGCCGTGGTGGCCAGGGTCACCAGAGTGAGCGCTGGCGCGGTCCGCCGCAGCGGCTTGAACACCGCGGTAAGCAGGGCAACGCAGAGGCCCACCGTTAGCGCTAGAACCGGTGACAGAGCCGCGTAGTCGATATGCGGTGCGTGGAAGTTCACTGGCTAGATCCCCTTCGTGAAGGGGCGGCTGGGGGGGCCTCCCAAAACACTGAGCAGGCATCGCCACTGGCGCATGGGAGAGGCGATTCCCCCTTCGTGCGAGCCTGCGTTTTGGGAGGCCCCCCCAGCCGCCCCCCAGCCGTCGCCGCTACGGATCTGGCCACCGACTTGTCGGTCCGGCTCAGGATCAGCTGGGGGTAAAGCGCCAGCCCGAGGATGCAGAGCACCAGCGGCACCAGCACGATCCCGTCGCGCCAGCCGATCTCGCGCGATTCGATGCCGTCGGGTCGGCGGTTGTGCATCGTGCGCTGGTAGAGGCGCAGGGCGTAGTAAGCGCTCATCGCAACACCGGAGATCGCGACGAACGCGAAGACGATCTTCGAGTCGAAGAGGCCGTTGAGGATGTAGAACTCGCCGACGAAGTTGGCGGAGCCGGGCATTGCCAGGGTCGCCAGGGTGACGATCAGGAAGAGCGCGGCCAGCACCGGTGCCCGCATCGCCATCCCGCCCATCTTCGTCAGGTCCTCGGTGCCGCTGCGCTCGGCGAGGATCGCGACGATCACCAGCAGCGGTGCGACGACGAGCCCGTGGTTGACCATCTGCAGTACGGCCCCGTCGGCCCCGTCGGCGGAAAGGGCGAAGATGCCGGCGGTGATGAAGCCGAGCTGCGCGACCGAGGAGTAGCCGGCGACGAGCCGGACGTTGGTCTGGGTGAAGGCCATCACCGAGCCGTAGAGGATTGAGGCCAGGGCGATCACCAGGACGACCTCCTGGAATTCCACGGTCGCGTCGGGGAAGAGGGGCAGCACGACGCGCAGGAAGCCGTAGGCGCCGACCTTGGCCAGGACCCCGGAGAAGACAGCCAGCACCGGCAGCGGTGCCGCCCGGTAGGCGTCGGGCATCCAGCCGTGCAGGAGGAAGGCGGGCATCTTGACCAGGAAGGCGGCGGCGAAGAACCAGAAGATCCAGCGCTGGCTGCCCTCGCCGAGCGGCTGCTGGGCGAGCTCGGCGATCGAGAAGCTGATCTGACCGCCGTCGGCGGCGATGATCGCGGTCGCGATCGCCGCCACCAGCATCAGCAGCGAGCCGATCAGCGTGTAGACGATCATCTTCAGCGTCGCCGCAGCGGCCGTTGGCCCGTCCTCGCGGTCACTGCCCCAGGCACCGAAGAGGAAGTAGAACGGCACCAGCATCAGATCGAAGAAGAGGACGAAGAGGAGTAGGTCCTGAGCGAGGAAGGCGCCCAGGGTCGCCGTCTCGCCGAGCAGCATCATCAGGAAGAAGAGGTGGGGGCGCTCCTGCTCGCGGAAGGCGGCGAAGGCCGTCCCCGCCGTCCACAGCACCGTCGTCAGCGCGATCAGGAAGAGGTTGAGCCCGTCGACGCCGAGGCTGTAGTCGACGCCGAGGCCGGGGATCCAGTTGACATCGACTGTGTCCTGAAGGCCTGCGGCGCCCGAGTCGAAGCCGACGAGCAGCGCGATCGCCAGGCCCAGCGTCGCCGCCGTGCCCAGCGTCGCCCACCAGCCGGCGAGGCGGCGCGGCACGACGAGGCCGAGGAGGCCGAAGACGAGCGGTGTCCAGAGCAGGGAATTCGTCATGAGCTGACGATCAGGAAGTAGAGGGCGAGGCCGGCGAAGCCGGCGATCAGGAGCAGGGCGTAGCCGCGGACGAAGCCGCTCTGCACCAGACGGACGACGCGGCCGCCCGCGCTGATGACGTCCTCGGTGCCGTTGACGAGGCCGTCGACGACAACCCGCTCGAAGGTGCGGTCGGCGAAGCGGCCGATCGCCAGTGCCGGCCGCACGACGAGGAAGTCGATCGCCTCGTCGAAGTACCACTTGTTGTAGAGGAAGGTGTGCAGGGAGGAGAAGCGCCGCTGCAGGGCTGCGGGCGTCTCGGGGCGAGCCACGTAGAGGTAGTAGGCGATGCCGATTCCGGCCAGTGAGATCGCCGCGCCGATCGCCAAGCCGAACCACTCGGCGCCCACCGAGGGATGCACGTGGCTGAGCACAACGCCCTCGAAGACGGGGTCGAGGAACTTGCCGACGACCTCGTCGATGCCTGGGACCTGGACCAGCCCGGCGAAGAGGGCGCCGAAGGCGAGCGCGCCCATCGCTATCCGCATCGGCAACGACCGCTCGGCGATGTGGTGCTCGGCGCCGGGGAAGCCGACCTCGGTGTCCTCCTCTTCGCCGGTTGCCGGGTTGAAGGGGTGGGCGTGATGGACGTGGCCGCTGTCGATCAGCTCCTGCGCCTCGGGGCAGGGCTTGCCGGGAAGGATGCGGAAGATCAGGCGGAAGGTGTAGATCGCGGTCAGCAGGGCGCCGAAGTAACCGAGCACGGTGAAGATCAGGTACATGCCGCCGCGCGCGGTCGCGTAGGCGAGGATCTCGTCCTTGGAGAAGAAGCCCGAGGTGCCGGGGAAGGCAGCCAGGGCGAGACCGCCGCAGAGCATCGTGATCGAGGTGAAGCGCATCGCCTTGCCGAAGCCGCTCATCCGGTCGATGTTCTGCTCGTTGGCCATCGCGGCGATGATCGAGCCGGCCGCCATGAAGAGCAGCGCCTTGAAGAAGGCGTGCGTCATCAGGTGGAACATCCCGGCGCTGTAGGCGCCGATCGAGACGCCGACGACCATGTAGCCGATCTGGCTCATCGTCGAGTAGGCGATCGCCCGCTTCAGGTCGGTCATCACCAGCGCGATCGTCGCCGCGACCAGCAGCGTCGCCAGGCCGACGAAGGCGGCGATGTCGGCGGCGGTCGGGGCGAGGGCGAAGAGCACGTGGGTGCGGGCGATCAGGTAGACGCCGGCGGTGACCATCGTCGCCGCGTGGATCAGCGAGGAGACCGGCGTCGGCCCCTCCATTGCGTCGGGCAGCCAGGTGTGGAAAGGCAGCTGCGCCGACTTGGCAAAGGCGCCGACCAGGAGCAGCAGGCAGATTGCCACGACGGTCGACTCGTTGGTGTCGAAGACCTGCGGCGCCTGGGCGAAGACCGTCGCGTAGTCAAAGGTCCCCAGCTCACGGAAGATCAGGAAGGCGGCGAGAACGAGACCGATGTCGCCGACGACGTTGATCACAAAGGCCTTCATCCCGGCCCTGGTCGCGGTTTCCCGACGGTACCAGTAGCTGATCAGCGCATAGGAGGCGAAGCCGACGAAGGCCCAGCCGACGATCAGCAGCACGAAGTTGCCGGCGAGGACCAGCAGCAGCATCGAGAAGACGAAGAAGTTGAGGTAGCTGAAGAAGCGGTGGTAGCCCTCGTCGGACTGCATATAGCCGAACGAGTAGAGATGGATCAGGGTCGAGACCCCGGTGACGACGAGGACCATGAAGACCGAGAGCGGGTCGACGAAGATGCCGAGCTTGATGTCGAGGCCGGCGACGCTGGCGTAGTCCCAGAGGGAGGAGGAGTGGTGGCGGAGTTCGGGCTCCTCGCCGAGCAGGGCGATGAGCGCGGCGACCCCGCAGGCGAAGGCGAGCCCGATCGCGGCGGTGCCGATAATCCCCGCGGCCTTTGCGGGCAGCGCCTTGAAGCCGAGCGCGATGACGATCGAGCCGAGCAGCGGGAAGAGCAGGACCAGCCAGGCCCAAGCGGTGGCGCTCATCCGCGTAGCTCCCGCAGCTCATCGACGTCAAGCGGCAGCTTGCGGCGGAAGATCGCCACGATCAGGCCGAGGCCGATCACGACCTCGCAGGCGGCGACCACCATCACCACGATCGCGAAGACCTGACCCTCCTGGTTCCCGACCATGCGGCTGAACGCCACCAGCGCCAGGTTTCCAGCGTTCAACATCAGCTCAAGACAAAGAAGAATGACGATCGGACTCCGCCTCAGCAGGATCCCCATTGCGCCCACTGCGAACAGCAGCGAGGACAGCACGATGTACCACTCGATATTCACGCCGAGGCACCTCCGGCGGGGGAGGGAGCCGTGGGGGGGGGCTCAGAACGCTCGGGCGGTGGCACGCGGGCGTGGTCTGAGGGCCCCCCCACCGCACCCAGGGGCGCCCCGCGGGGGGCGTCGGGGGGGG
>JANWHD010000009.1 GCA_025450585.1 Solirubrobacterales bacterium | reverse complement strand
CCCCGCGGGCGGGGGCCCCGCGCCGTCCGCCCCCGGCGCGCGCCCCCCCCCCCCACCCCCCCCCGCCGGCCCTCAACCCCCAAATTCGGGGCCGTTACTGCCCCGTCGGCCGCCCGAATCGGGATGATGCGGGCGTGACGGCACCTCTCTACGCAATCGGCGGCTTCTGCGCACGCCATCACTGGGCGACGATCGCGGCCTGGATCGTGCTCGCGGCCGGTCTCGTCGTCGCCGGCCAGTCGGGCGACAGCAAGACCAACGACAACCTCACCCTGCCCGGCACCGACTCGACGGCCGCGACCGAACTGCTCGAAGACGACCTGCCCGAACAGGCCTACGGCAGCAACCCGCTGGTCTTCCAGGCCAAGGGCGGCGCCTCGCTCACCTCTCCCGAGTACACGACCGCCATCGGCGAATCAGTCAAGCGACTCAACGCGATGCACGACGTCAACTCCGCCGTCGACCCGCTCACCCCCGCCGGCGCTCCCTTCCTCAGCCAGGACCGCTCGGTCGCCTACTCGCCGGTCGTTCTCGCGGTCGGCCCGGGAGAACTGACCGAGGAACAGGCCCAGGCCATCCTGGATGCCGGCAAGCCGGCCGAAGCGGTGGGCCTGAAGGTCTCTGTCGGCGCCTACGTCGGCCAGCAGCTCTCCAAGCCCGACACCGGTGCCAGCGACGCGATCGGGATCGCCGCGGCGATCGTCATCCTCCTCTTCGCCTTCGGCACGGCCACCGCGATGGTCCTGCCGATCTCCTCGGCGATCCTCGGCCTCGCCTGCTCGCTCTCGATCATCCGCCTGCTCGAGAACGTCGTCCAGGTGCCGAGCGTCGCCTCGACCCTCGCGACGATGATCGGGCTCGGTGTCGGCATCGACTACGCGCTCTTCATCGTCACCCGCCACAAACTCCAGCTCGCCGACGGGATGGATCTGCGCGAGTCGATCGCCCGCTCGACCGCGACCGCGGGCGGCGCCGTCGTCTTCGCCGGCTTCACCGTCGTGATCGCCCTCTGTTCGCTCGCCTTCGCCGGCATCCCGCTGGTCAGCACGCTCGGCTTCACTGCCGCGATCGCGGTCGTGGTCGCCGTCGCCGCGGCGGTCACCCTGCTGCCGGCGATGCTCGGCGCGCTCGGGCCACGGATCAACTCGCTGCGCGTGCAGATCGGCAAGACCCACCCCGACGACGCCGAGCCGCACGGCTGGCGCCGCTGGGCGAGTGCCGTCGCCGACCGCCCGTGGCGCTCGGCGATCGCCGCGCTCGCGGTGCTGATCGTGCTCGCGCTGCCGATCTTCCAGCTCCAGCTGGGCCAGAACGACGTCAGCGCCCTGCCCAAGTCGACCACGGCTCGCCAGGCCTACGACGGGCTCACCCAGGGCTTCGGGCCCGGCGTCAACGGGCCGCTGCTGGTCGCCTCCGAATTCGAGAGCCCGGCGGAAGCGAAGGAAGTCCTGCCGGGCCTGGTGAAAGCGATCGGCGGCGCCTCCGACGTCGCCCAGACCTCCGAACCGACGCTCGACGAACCGGGCACGGCGGCCGTCTTCACCGTCATCTCCGACTCGGCCCCCTGGTCGGACACCACGGTCGACCTGGTCGAAAGCCTGCGCGAGACGACGATCCCGCAGGCGCTCCAGGGGACCTCAGCCAGCTCCTACGTCGGCGGCCAGACCGCCGGTTACATCGACCTCGCCACGCAGATCGCCGACAAGCTGCCGATGATGATCGCGATCGTCGTCGGGCTCAGCTTCATCGTCCTCCTGCTCGCCTTCCGCTCGCTGCTGGTGCCGCTCAAGGCGGCCGCGATGAACCTGCTCTCGGTCGCCGCCGCCTACGGCATCGTCACCGCCGTCTTCCAGCTCGGCTGGGGGTCCTCGCTGATTGGGCTCGACCACGCGATCCCGATCGTCAGCTTCGTGCCGCTGCTGATGTTCGCGATCCTCTTCGGGCTCTCGATGGACTACGAGGTCTTCCTGCTGACCCAGATGCGCGAGCACTACACGCAGACCGGCGACGCGAAGCGGGCGGTGATCGAAGGCCTCGCCAATACCGGCCGCGTGATCACCTCGGCGGCGGCGATCATGGTTTGTGTCTTCACCAGCTTCGTCCTCAACGGCAACCCTCTGGTCAAGGAGTTCGGCGTCGGCCTCGCCGTGGCGATCGCGATCGACGCGACCCTGGTCCGCTGCCTGCTCGTGCCGGCGATCATGGTCCTGCTCGGCAAGCGCGCCTGGTGGCTGCCGCGCTGGCTCGACCGGCTGGTCCCCCACGTCAGCATCGAGGGCGAGGAGTTCTTCGCCAAGCGCGACGCCGCCCTCGCCACCGCCGACGGGCCTCAAAAGAGACATATAGGCGTATCTGAGGCCCATCGATCCGCGGAGGACGGTGACTGAGCGGTGTTCCCGCTCAACCTGCCCAACGCGCTCACCCTCCTGCGCATCCTCGCGGTGCCGGTTGTCGTCGTCGCCCTGCTCGGCGAGACTCCGAACGGCGACGCGCTCGCCGCCGCGGTCTTCGCTCTGGCGGCGCTCACGGACGGCCTCGACGGTTACTTCGCCCGCTCGCGCGGGTCGATCACCACCTTCGGCAAGCTGATGGACCCGATCGCCGACAAGCTGCTGATCGTCGCGGCGCTCGTCTCCCTGGTCTCGCTCGACCGGCTCGAGGCCTGGGTGGCGATGGTGATCATCGCCCGAGAGTTCGCGGTCACGGTGATGCGCGCGGTCGCCGCCGAGCGCGGCATCGTGATCTCCGCCAGCTGGATGGGCAAGCTGAAGACCGTGCTTCAGATCGCCGCCGTGATCGCCCTGATCGCGACCAACCCGGCCCCCGCCTGGGTCGACGCGCTCGTCTACCTCGCGGTCGCCGCTACCGTGATCAGCGGTGCCGACTACTTCTTCGGCCTGCGCCGGCGGATCGAGGAAGAGCGCGAAGCGCGGACGCGCCACGTGGTCGCGCGCAAGCCGTAGACGGTTGACTCCATTGGGGGGTTGGGGGTTGGGTGGGGGATGGCGGGTGCCCCTCCCCAAAACGCGCGGCAGGAGCCGCGCTTGAGTGTTTTGGGGAGGGGCACCCGCCATCCCTCTCGAAACACACAAGCTTCAAAAGCTCCATGACTCGAAGTGTCGTCTGGCCACCCCAAGCTTTTTAAAGCTCGGGGATCCTGACACCGACTCTCAGCTCCAGCGTCACCGAGTGACGTGTCGAGAGGCTCCCCCTACGCCTACGCCCGATAAGGACCCTGGGAATCGACCGGCTCAGGCCGCCGGGGACTCCAGCCATTCGCGCATCGTCGTGTGGCGGTGCTGGTGCTCACCGGAGGCGAGCTCTTGGCGGAGGTCGCCGAGGGTGCCGTAGCGCTCGGCGACGACGTTGTGGCGGTGGATCGTCTCCAGGTTCTCCTGGTGGGCCATGACGAAGGCCTCTTCCGGCAGGTCGGGATAGCCCTCGACCACGGAGCGGATCATCTCCCGCACGCAGTCCTCGACGAAACGGGGTTGTTCGTGCGCCTTGGCGACGACGGCGAGCTCGTCCGGGCGCTTCATCAGCTCGTAGATCTCAGAGCTCATCGAGCCCTCGACGATGCGCAGCAGCTCCGGCGCGTCGACCCAGGCCTCGCCGCCCTCGGGGCAGCCGACGTAGAGGGTGCCGATGCCGCGCTGGTTGTGGGTGGCGACCGGCACGGCCTCGATCGCGCGCTCGATCTGCTCGTCATCGAAGCCCGCCTCGGAGAGGCGTTCGCGCCCCAGCTCGGCGACCATCTCCTGGGCGCAGGGACACGCCGTCATCCCCTGGGCCTGCACGCCCGTCAGCGTCCGCGTGCCCAGTTGGGAGGCGACCGCGGTGCCGAAGAGGACGTAGATCTCCTGGGTCGAGTGACCGCTCGCCGGCGTCGTCACCGTCTCGGGGTAGCGCGCCTCGACGGAGACCTCGGCACGCCGTCCCTGCTGGCGCTCGCGGATCCGCTGGGCGATATGGGCGGCGAGGACCTCGGCGCGGAACGCCTCGCCCAGCACGACCTCGTCGATCGCTTCCCCGACGATCTCCTCGAAGCGGGACATGTGGACCCCCGCCTGCCGTGGCTCGAGGTCGACGAAGCACTCGAAACCGGCGTGGTAGAGGTTCTCCGTCCCATCGGCCTTGACCCGGATCACCTTCTCCACGCCGGTTACGCCGACCCGCGAGAGGCTGACCTGCGTCGCGGGAACCGACGCCTGCACGTCGGGTACGGCGAGCGAGGGCGTAATCGTCGTGCGGGCGGCCACTGCTTACTAAGGGTAGGCGACCGGGGCCCCCGAGCGGCGAGCGGCGCAGCGAGCGAACCGTAAATTCTGCCTATACTTCGCTTCGGTCGGAGCGTTGGGGTCGGCCCCCCGGCCAGGGGAGAGGGTTTGGCAGCGGAGGCAGTGAGATCGAACCGTTGGAGACGGTCCCCGAGGGACTGGATCAGGATTCGGGTGGACAGCCGTTTGCGGAGCCGGAAGAGCTACGCGGGCTGATCGCGCTGGGTCGCGAGCGCGGCTACCTCACCTTCGAGCAGATCGCCACCACCCTCGAGGAGGTGGAGGTCACCAAGGAGCAGATCTCCGGCCTGCACGCGCACCTGCTCGAGCAGGGGGTCGAGGTGATCGCCGAGGAGGGCGTCAACGCCTACAAGGAGCAGCGCGCCGAAGCGACCAACGGGGCGGCGAAGAAGAGCGAGCTCGACCTGACCGTCGAGCCCAGCCTCGACTCGCTGCGCCTCTACCTGCGCTCGATCGGGCAGGTCGACCTGCTGACGGCGGCGCAGGAGGTGGAACTGGCACAGCGGATCGAGCGCGGCGACATGCTGGCCAAGCGGCAGATGGTCGAGGCCAACCTGCGGCTCGTGGTCTCGATCGCGAAAGGCTATCTGGGCCGCGGCCTCAGCTTCCTCGACCTGATCCAGGAGGGCTCGCTCGGGCTGATCCGGGCGGTGGAGAAGTTCGACTACCGGCGCGGCTACAAGTTCTCGACCTACGCGACTTGGTGGATCCGCCAGGCGGTTACCCGGGCGATCGCCGACAAGGCGCGCACGATCCGCATCCCGGTCCACATGGTGGAGAAGCTGAACCGGGTCGCCCACGTCGAGCGGCAGCTGGTGCAGTCGCTGGGGCGTGAGCCGGAGCCGGAGGAGATCGCCGCCGAGCTGCGCTGGCCGATCGAGGACGTGCGGGACATTCTGCGGGTCTCGCAGGTGCCGGTCTCGCTGGAGAAACCGATCGGCGACGAAGACGAATCGGAGCTCGGCGACTTCGTCGCCGACGAAGAAGTCGCCGAGCCCTTCGAGGAAGCGAGCGAGCAGCTGCAGCGCGAAGGCGTGCGCAAGGCGCTCGACGCGCTTCCCGAGCGCGAGCGCCAGGTGATCGAGCTGCGCTACGGCCTCTCGGGCCTGGAACCCCTGACCCTCGAGGAGGTGGGCCGCACCTTCGGCGTCACCCGCGAGCGGATCCGCCAGATCGAGACCAACACGCTGAAAAAGCTGCGCGGCCTGCCAGAGGCGCAGATGCTGCGCGACGCCGGCTGACGCGCCAAGCGGCTGTCAATCGGCGTCCTCAGTCGCTCATGTGCAGAGCACATTTCGCTCCCTGCGTCCTGGCCTGACAGCCGCTTGGCGCGTCAGGGCTCGCGGGGTTCCAGCACGATCACCGAGGGCATGCGGTCGAGCTTCTCCTGGTAGTCGTCGAAGCCGGCGTACTGTTCGTTGTGCTCGCGCCAGAGCCGCTCCCGCTCCTCCCCCTCGGCGATGCGCGCGCGGACCGGGTAGCGCCTGCGGCCACGCTCGACTTCGGCCTCGGGGTCGGCCTCCAGGTTGAGCGACCAGGCGGGGATCTTGGCGTTGCCCGCGTTGGTATTGATGACGACCGCGTTCTCGCCGTCGGCCAGGTAGACGACCGGCGCGGTGCGCTGCTCTCCGGACTTGCGGCCGGTGGTGGTCAGCAGCAGGACCGGCGCCCGCCCGACCCTGCCGCCGACGCGCCCGCCGCTGAGGCGGTAGAGGGGAACGTTGAGCTTGCCCGTACAGCGCAGTCCTCTCACGCCGAGCGAGTTCGAGATACGCGCGATCGTGTGGTCGTTCGGCATGGCGGCAGTATTCCAGAGGTAGAGTGAGGCGATGCCAGAGCCGCACCCCTTCCGCCGAGCCGCCGAAGCCAAGGACGTCGAGCTGATGACCGAGACGCTGCGCGAGGACGTCGAGCTGCACAGCCCGATCCTCTTCCGCGGCTTCGAGGGCCGCGAGGCGGTCGGCCACATCCTCACCCACGTCGCGGCGACGCTCGAGGACCTGACCTACGTCGACGAGCTGCGCGAGGGCAGCGCCGTCGCCCTTCGCTTCAAGGCCCGCGTAGGAGACCGCGAGCTGGAGGGGGTCGACTTCCTCGAGCTCGACGAGGACGATCGCGTGGCGGTGCTCACGGTCTTCATGCGCCCGATGTCGGCGCTGACCGCGTTCAACGAGCAGATGATGCAGCGCCTCGGCGTTTCGTAGCCGGGGACCGTGCCTGTCCCCTAGAATCGGCTCCCCATAGCCCCGGGGGAGTGTCCGAGTGGTTAAAGGAGATGCGCTGTAAACGCATTGGCTCTGCCTACGCAGGTTCGAATCCTGCCTCCCCCATATGAGCAGCCTCGAAGGCCGTGTGGTTGCGATCGCCGGGGTCGCCGGTGGCCTCGGGCCGACGGTGGCGGAGCGGCTTGCCGCGGCGGGGGCGACTATCGCCGGCACCGACGTCTCGCGGGAGCGGGTCGACGAGGTCGGCTCGCAGCTCGACCTGCCGGATGACCGCTGGGACGGCCGTGCCGTCGACCTGCTCGACGAGGGGGCAACCCGGGAGTGGTGCGCGGCGCTCGTCGAGCGCTTCGGCCGGGTCGACGCGCTGGCGCACCTGGTCGGGGGCTGGCGCGGCGGACAGCCGCTGCACGAGGCGCCGCTCGCCGACTGGGAGCTGCTGCACGACCTGCTGATCCGCACCGTGCAGCACACGACGCGCGCCTTCCACGACGCGCTTCTCGCCAGCGAGCACGGGCGCTTCGTCCTCGTCTCCTCCAAACAGGCTCAGGCACCCTCCAACACGAGCGCCGCCTACGCGGCCTCGAAGGCCGCCGCCGAGGCCTGGACCCTGGCGCTCGCCGACGGCTTCGAAGGCACCGCCGCGACCGCAAACGTCATCGTCGTCGACGCGATCCTGACGCCGCGGATGCGGGAGGAGAGCCCGGATGAGGACTTCCCCACCTTCACGCCCGCCGAGCACATCGCCGAGGCGATCGGGTTCGTCTGCTCCAGCGCGGCCGGGAAAATGAACGGCCAGCGTCTCGCGCTTACGATGCGGGGATGAGCCAAAGGCCATCCAAGGGCCCTAAGAGCGAGATGACGATCCGCGAGCTTGCCGAGCGGACGGGAATGACCGTTCGCAACATCCGCGCCCACCAGACGCGCGGGCTGCTGCCGCCGCCGGTGGTCCGCGGGCGGACCGGCTACTACAACGACGAGCACGTGGCGCGGATCGCGCTGACGCGCGAAATGCAGGCCGACGGGCTCAACCTGGAGGCGATCCGGCGCGTGCTCGAGACAGGCGACGGCGCCGCAACCGAGATCTTCGACTTCACCCGCGCCCTGCGCGCTCCCTTCGAGGACGAGGCGCCCGAGATCGTCGAGGCCGAGGAGCTGGCGGGGGTCTGGGGGGCGGCTGGCGGGCAGCTCGACTCGGACCTGATGCGGCGCGCGGAAAAGCTCGGCATCGTGCGCGCCCTGCCGGACGGGCGCGTCGAGGTGATCAGCCCACGCCTGCAGCGGGCCGCGACGGCCCTTGCCGAGCTCGGCGTCGGTCCCGAGGGGGCGCTGGCGACGGCGGAGAAGCTGCGCCGCCACGCCGACGGCGTTGCCCGCACCTTCGTCGACCTCTTCGTCAAGGAGATCTGGGAGCCGTTCGAGCGCGCCGGTCGGCCCGAGGGCGACTGGCCCAAGGTGCGCGAAGCTCTCGACCGCATGCGCCCACTCGCCTCCGACGCGCTGCTCGCCGTCTTTCAGCTGGCGATGGGCGAGGCGGTCGAGAAGGCCAGCGAGCGCACCCTGCGCATGGCCGCGCGCAAGCGGCCCACCCAGAAACGCAAGCGCACCCGGCGCTAGTAGCCCCACCGAGGGCACTCGGGTTCCGCGATCAGCGCGTCGCCCTGTGCGCGCTAAAAAACCGGATGTATATAGTGCGCGCGTACTTAGATACGTTTGCGTTTATGAATTCCTCGGACGAATTTCCAGCAGAGTTCTCGGGAGCGGTCGGTCGCCTTCAGGTTGCCGTCCTCGAGGTCTGTCGTCCGCAGGACGAGTGGCCTGCCAAGGTCGCGAAGTCGGTCGCCGCGACGGTCGACTTCGCGGTGTCGGAGCCCTCGGAGATTCGCCTGTTGACGATCGAGGCGCTGATCCAGAGGCCGGACGGAGGCCGGCGCTACGTGCGCATGGTGGAGCACTTCGCGGAGCTGCTGCGATCCGTGACGCCCGAGGACCGGCGCCGCCCGGCGAGCACCGAGATGGCCCTGGTCGGCGGTCTCGCCACGACGATCGCCCACCACCTGCGCTCGGACACGCTGGAGGAGCTGCTCCAGACCGTCCCCGAGCTGGTCGAGTTCACCCTCCTGCCCTACCTCGGACACGAGGAGGCCAAGCGCTGGGCCGAGTGGACGGCGGCCAGCCGCAGCTGAACGCCACTCGTTCAACCGGTTCGCTCGCCATTGGGCCGGCTCAGCCGACCGGCAGAGCCAGCTCTTCGGAGGCAACCTGCTGGCCTTCGAAGGGAAGGACCGCGAAGTACATCAGCGAGGGGAGCAGCTCCTCCAGATTCTCGACCTCTTCCCGGTTGAGCCTCGAGTAGAGCAGCGCATCGATTCCGCCGACGACTCCGGCGGACGCGATCGCCGACGGTGGGGAGCCCTTGGGAGGGTCGGCGCGTATCTGGGCGTCGAGGCAGGAGGCGAAGTGATCGAGCAGCTCGTCGCGGCGCAAGAGGGCGGCTGGGCAGGCCGCACGGGCCTCGACGACGAGGGTCGCGGCCGCGTCCGGCTCGTCCGCGGCGAAACGCAACAGCTCCTCCAGCGCCGCCCGCAGACGATCTCGCCAGTTGCCGTCGGCGGAGCCCGTCGTGGCGACGATCCGGGTGCGCAGCCTCCCCCCGGCCGCGTCGAGGGCGGCGAGGAAGCAGGCTTCCTTGTTCTCGAAGTGTTCGTAGAACGTCGGCCGCGAGACGCCCGAGCGGTCCAGCACGTCCTGGACGTTCATCTCTCGGTAGCCGAGCTCTGCCGTCGCCCGCAGCGCCGCCGCCAGGAGCCGCTCGCGCTGGATTGCGCTGACGAGGTCGGGCGGAAGCGAGCGGATGCCGGACGGGAACTGACCGTCGCCGCCGGCGAGCAGTTCTGCCGCGGCATTCACCTCGCCTGGGCTCCAGCGGTCGCCGATCGCGGTGAGGAGCATCTCGTGGCTGAGCTGAACACGGCTGGAGGGCATCGAGGAACCTGATCGTTTCTTTTAGGAACTCAAATGGCGGCCGCAAAGTACCACAGGAGTCCATGCCATGCAAGTCCGTTTGTCGCGGCGCGGGTATCCTTGGTCGATGTCCTCGCAGGCCCGCGCCCGATCCACCCGCCCCGAGATCTCCCGGGAGTTCATCGCCGTCCACAAGCGACGCCGGATCATGGATGCGATCGCCGAGCTGACGGCGGAAAAGGGCTACGACGCGACCAAGATCGGCGACATAGTGCGCAGCGCCGGCGTCGCGCGCAAAACGCTGTACGACAACTTCGAGGGCAAGGAGGAGGTCTTTCTCGCGACCTTCGACGCCACGGTCGAGGAGGCCGTGCGCCGCATCGACGAGGCCTGCGCCAAGGTGGAGGGCGGCTGGGACGAACGGCTGGAGACGGGTCTCGCGGCCTTCCTCGGCTACGTCGCCGAGTGCCCGGCGCTGGCCCGCATGTGCATGATCGAGGCGCTCTCCGCCACCCCTGCCGCGAACCGGCGCTACGAGGACGCGGTCAAGCGCTTCGTCGGGATGACCGAACGGACAGTGCCCCGCGACGACCGCCTGCCCGAGACGATCGGCGAGACGCTGGTCGGGGGGGTCGCCTGGATCGTCTACCAGAAGATCCGCCGCAACGAGACCGAGCAGGTGCCGGACCTCCTACCGGAGCTCACCGAGTTCATGGCCGCTCCTTACCTTGGGGCGGCGGAAGCGGCGAAGTAGCGCCCAGCACGCTGTACCGCGCGCTGGCAGACTCCAGCCGCAGTGAGCGTCGAACGACTTCCCCGTGGCCGGCACGGGCTATCGCCCGAGTACGTAGCGCAGAATCAGCGCGAACGGCTGATCGGCGCACTGGTCGAGTGCCTCTACGAGCGCGGCTTCGACGAGACGACGATCTCGATGGTGAGCAAGCGCGCCGGCGTCTCCAAGGGCGACTTCTACAAACAGTTCGAGAGCAAGGACGACTGCTTCCTCGTCACCTACGACGCCGCCGTGCGGGCGATCTACGCACGGGTTGTCGGGGCCTGCGGGGAGAGCGAGGGTTGGGCGACGCGAGTGCTCGCCGGCCTCGCCGCGCTGCTCGACCACCTTGGACAGGAGCCCGCACAGGCGCGGCTGGTGCTGGTCGAGGGGTTGCGCGTCGGCAAGGGGGTCTACGATCGCTACCAGGACGCGCTGCTCAGCTACGTCCCCCACCTTCGCGAGGGCGCCCCCGCTCCGGCTGGCGGCGCCGTCCCGCCCGAGGCGACGGACGAGGCTGTCGTCGGCGGCATCGCCTCGCTGCTCTCGCGCCGTGTCCTCGCCGGCGAAGCCGAGCGGCTCGGCGACTTCCTGCCGGATATTGCGGAATTCGCCCTCACCCCCTACCTCGGCACGGCCGAGGCCCGCCGCATAATCTCGGAACGGTGAGCGACGCGGCTTCAGCGGTGGCGGGTGCGGTTGGCGGCGGAGCCGCGGGCGCCGCGCCGGGCGTGTTCCCCTCGCAGGCCCTGAGCCGGGCGATCGAGGCCGACTGGGTCAGCTCCGGCGACTACCGGATCAGGCCCGAGGCGATCCAGCCGGCGAGCATCGACCTGCGCCTCGGAGACCACGCCTGGGCCCTGCGCTGCTCCTTCCTTCCCGACGTCGACTCGACCGTCGAGGAGAAGATCGAGGGGCTCGCCTTCCAGAAGATCGACCTGCGCGACGGCGCCGTGCTCGAGCGCGACCGTCCCTACCTGGTGCCCCTGATCGAGGAGCTGGCGTTGCCCGAGGATGTGCGGGCGAAGGCCAACCCGAAGAGCTCGACCGGGCGTCTCGACGTCTTCACCCGCGTGCTGACCGACCGCCACCACCGCTTCGACGAGATCCGCGCCGGCTACCGCGGCAAGCTCTACCTCGAGGTGGTGCCGCGCTCCTTCGCGATCCAGGTCAAGACCGGGCTCTCGCTCAACCAGCTGCGGCTGGCGCGCGGCGAGGTGCGGCTGAGCGACGAGGAGATTCGCTCCCTGCAGGAGGAGTTCCCGCTGCTCTACCTCGACTCCCACGCGCTGCGCGAGTCCGAGCTGGCGCTCGCCGACGGGCTCTTCCTCAGCGTCGACCTCTCCGGGCCGAGCGACCGGATCGTCGGTTACCGGGCGAAGAAGAACAGCCTGCCGATCGACCTATCGCGGATCCGCGCCTACCGCTGGACGGACTACTGGGACCCGGTTTTCCCCGAGCCGGGGAGCAAGATCGTGCTCGAGCCGGAGATCTTCTACCTGCTGCTCTCCGCCGAGGGCGTCTGCATCCCACCGCAGATCGCCGCCGAGATGATGGCCTACGACCCGACCGCGGGCGAGCTGCGCACCCACTACGCGGGCTTCTTCGACCCCGGCTTCGGCTACGACCCGGCCGGCGACCGCCACGGCAGCCGCGCCGCGCTGGAGGTGCGGGCCCGCGACGTCTCCTTCATGGTCGAGCACCGCCAGCCGGTCTGCAAGCTGGCGCTGGAGCGGACCAGCGTCCCGGCCGAGCGGTTGTATGGATCCGGCCTCGGCTCCAACTATCAGGGTCAAGTGACGATGCTCTCCAAGCACTTTGAGGAGCAGTCCGCTGGAGGAGGCGTGGCGGCCTCTCCCGAAACGCCCGGCTAAAGCCGGGCTTGAGTGTTTCGGGAGAGGCCGCCACGCCTCCT
>JANWHD010000008.1 GCA_025450585.1 Solirubrobacterales bacterium | reverse complement strand
GCTGCTTTCCGGGGGGGGGGGCCTTGGGGGGCCCCTCTCCCGGCCGCTTCGCGGTAGTTCGTGGTGTGGGACCCCCGAAGGCCCCCCATACGCGGCGGAAAGGCCCGGGCGGCGAAAACGGTGCCAGGGTCCCCAAGCTTTAAAAAGAGCTTGGGGCGCCCGTAATGGCGCTTAGGCAAGTGAAGCTTTTGGGGAGCCGGGTGGCGCCACCGGGAAGGAGCCTTCGAGGGTTTCAGTGCCTTCGAGAGCGAGCTTTTTCGAAGCTCGTGAGCTGTTGAAGGGATGCCGGTGCCCCTCCCCAAAACACTCAAGCGAGGCTCCCGCCGAGCGTTTTGGGGAGGGGCATCGGCATCCCCTACCAACCCACCTCGGGGGAAAAGGCCCAGCCCGTCGGGGAGTTCGGCCATCGCGACCGCCGGTCTTTACCCTTATTCGTCTCCCTATGTGTGGAATCGTCGGATACGTCGGTGGGCGCCCCTGCCGCGACTTGCTGGTCGCCGGGCTCGAGAAGCTCGAGTACCGCGGCTATGACTCGGCCGGGATCTCGGTGATCGAGGACGGCCGGATCGACAGCGTGCGTGCGGTCGGCAACCTTGCGAACCTGCGTGCCGCGGTCGCCGAGCACGACGAGAACGGGGGCGTCGCGGTGGCCGCGCCGCCCGCAACCACCGGTGTCGCGCACACGCGCTGGGCTACGCACGGGCGCGTCACCGAGGAGAACGCCCACCCGCACGGCGACTGCTCTGACCGCGTCCACATCGTCCTCAACGGGATCGTCGAGAACCACGCCGAACTGCGCCGCGAGCTCGCCGCCGAGGGGCATCACTTCAGCTCTGAGACCGACGCCGAGATCGTCGCCCACCTGATCGAGCGCAACTACGACGGCGACCTGACCGCCGCGGTGCGGGCCTCCTTCGCCGAGCTGCGCGGCCACTACGCCTTCGTCGCCATGCACGCCGAGGAGCCCGGGCGGCTGGTGGGCGCTCGCAAGGAGTGCCCGCTGGTGGCGGGAGTGGGCGAGGGCGAGACCTTCCTCGCCTCCGCGATCCCGGCCTTCCTGGCCGAGACGCGCGACGCGGTCGCGATCGAAAACGACGAGGTCGTCACTATCGACGCCGGCGGGATCGAGATCACCGACGCCGCCGGCGCGCCGGTGCGGCGCGACGCCGAGGAGATCTCCTGGGACGAGTCGGCTGCCGAGAAGGGCGGCTATGAGACCTTCATGCTGAAGGAGATCCACGAACAGGCCGACGCGGTCGCCGAGACGATCGCCGACCGGCTGCCGAACGACGACGGAGTCGACCTCTCCGAGGTCGAGCTCGACGACGCCTTCCTGTGCGACCTGAAGCGGATCGTGATCGTCGCCTGCGGCACCTCCTACCACGCGGGTCTGGTCGGCCGTTACGCGATCGAGGAGTGGGCGCGGGTGCCGGTCGAGATGGACGTGGCCTCTGAGTACCGCTACCGCAACCCGGTGATCGGGCCCGAGGACCTGGTGATCGGGATCACCCAGTCGGGTGAGACGGCCGACACGCTGGCCGCGATGCGGCTCGCCCGCGAGAACGGCGCCAAGGTGCTGGCGATCACCAACGTGATGGGCAGTCAGGCCACCCGCGACGCTGACACGGTGCTCTACACCCGGGCCGGCCCCGAGGTGAGCGTCGCCGCGACCAAGACCTTCGTCGCCCAGATCGCGACGATGTACCTGCTCGGCCTGCGCCTGGCCGAGTTGCGGGGGACGCTCAACGCGGATCGGCTGTCCGAGCTGGTCATCGAGCTGAAGGCGATCCCCTCGAAGATCGAGGCGACCCTTGCCTCCTGTGAGGAGGTCACCCAGGGGGTGGCCACCGCGCAGTTCGAGCACGGCTTCTTCCTCTACCTGGGCCGGCACATCGGCCTGCCGGTCTGCCTCGAGGGGGCGCTGAAGCTGAAGGAGATCTCCTACATCCCCACCGACGCCTACGCGGCGGGGGAGATGAAGCACGGGCCGATCGCCCTGCTCGACGAGTCGACCCCTGTCGTCTGCGTGGCCACCGAGAGCCCGGTGCTCGACAAGGTCCTCTCCAACGTCGAGGAGGTGCGCGCCCGCGGTGCGGACACGATCGCGATCGCGACCGAGGGCTGCGAGCGCGTCGGCGACGTCGCCGACCAGACGATCGAGGTGGCCCGAACCGACTGGATCCTGCAGCCGATCGTCGCCATCCTTCCCCTCCAGCTGCTCGCCTACGACATCGCCCGCGCCCGCGGCCTCAACGTCGATCAGCCCCGCAACCTGGCGAAGACCGTCACCGTCGAGTAAGACGGGTCTAAGCGTCCAGCCGCCGCTTTCCCGCGCCTGGGCGCTCGCTAGTCTGCGCGGCCATGATCAGAACTCGCCTCGTCCTCTCAGTCCTGGCGGCCACGGCCGTAATCGCGATCGCCGGTTGTGGGGGCGGTGGCGATTCCAGCTCCGATCCGGCTGTCTTCGCCGCTCCGAGCTCGCTCGTCTTCGTCGAAGCCGGGCTGCACCCGACCGGAGAGCTGAAGGCCGACGTGGACGAGATCGCGGGCACGGTCGCGGGCGTCGACAGCCTCGGCGACCTGATCATCGAAGAGCTGGAAAGCTCGGCGAGCGACGACGGCGAACCGCTCGATTTCGCCAAGGAAGTCGAGCCCTGGCTCGGCGAGAAGGCGGGTGTGGCCTTTCAGAAGCTCGACGAGGACGGTGACCCGTCCGACCCGGTGATCGCGGTCGAGACGACGGATGCGGCGGCGACACGGGAATTCATCGACGACCAGGCCGGGCAGAGCAGCGATTCCTTCGAAGACGGCTCCTATGAAGGGGTCGACTTCAAGGTCGGCGGCGCCGATGGAAACGGGGTCGGCGTGATCGACGACTTCCTCGTCATCGCCGAAGGCAAGAAGGGCTTCAAAGCCGCCGTCGACGCCGTACAGGGCGACTCGCTCGCGGACGAGGCGGGCTTCGTCGATGCGATCTCAGCCGCCTCCGACGGTAGCTTTGCCGACGTCTACGTGGACGTCGGCGGATTGCTCGAGGCCTCAGACGACGAGATCGACCCCCAGGCGAGGGAGATCCTCCGGAACTCGGGAATCGACCCGAGCGAAGCGACCGCGGTGGCCAGCATTATCCCCGGCACCGACCAGATTCAGGTCGACATCAGCAGCGATCTCGGCGGCGAGGAACCGCCGAGCGGCGATGTCTCCGAGCTGATCGGCTCGCTTCCCGCCGACTCCTTCGCGGCCGTCGGGGCCACCGAGTTCGGCGATCAGCTCACCGAAGCGATCGACGAGCTCGACAAGACCGGGATACCGGACGAGGGGGTGCCGCCCAACCAGCTGAAGAGCACGCTGAAGGCGGCCGGCATCGACCTCGACAAGATCGCCGGATCGCTCGAGGACGCGGCGGTGTTCGCCCAGGGAAGCACCGAGAGCTCGCTTGTCGGCGCCCTGGTGCTGACCAGCGACTCCGGCGAAGCGGCGAAGACGGTCGCAAACCTCGGCGTCCTGGTGCGCAACACCGGGACACCCGGCGTGACCGCGGTGAGCAGCAACGGTGCGAGCGGCTTCTCGGTGCGCAGCTCAGAGCTCGGAGACAAGCCCCTGGTCGTGATCTCCAAGTCCGATCGCGTCGCCGTCGGCTACAGCCTCGCCCCGGCCCTCGCCGGACTCAACACCGAAAGCGGCAGCACCCTCTCCGACCAGGCGAGCTACAAGGCGGCGGTTTCGGCGCTGGGCGGCACCCCGATCAGCGCCTTCGCCGACGGCCCGGGGGCGTTGCGCCTGGCCGAATCGATGATTTCGCCCTCGGATGACGACTTCGAGGACTTCCAGGAGGCGAAGCCCTACCTGCGGCACGTCGAGTACATCGGGATGGGAACGGGCACCGACGACGATCTGGCCACGGCGAAGCTGATCGTGGGCCTGGAGAGATAAGCGGCAGCGCGATGGCCTCCGGGATCGGCATCGACCTGCTCGAGATCGACCGCCTGGAGCGGGCGCTGGAGCGTCATCCCCGCCTCATCGGCCGCGTCTTCACCGATGCGGAGCGCGCTTACGCGGCGGCCCGGGCCCGGCCCGGCCGTCACCTCGCCGCCCGCTTCGCCGCCAAGGAGGCGGTGGTCAAGGCCCTCGGCCTCTCCGGTGGCTTCGGCCTGCGCGAGATCGAGGTCGTCGCGGGGGAGCCGCCGACCGTGCGCCTGGGCGGGCGCGCGGCGGAGGCCGCAGCCGGCGAGCGAGTCGAGATCTCGCTCACCCACTCGCGCGACTACGCGGCGGCGGTGGCGGTGAGTATAAGAATGAATCATTCATAACTTTATTTGATAAAAACATCATCAGCTTTGATATGTTCCCTATATCAAAGCTATGATCTTTGAGATCCCAGATATCCAAGAGGCAGAGGAAGCCGCGCTGCAGCGAATTGACGCTTTGCGTCGCCAACTGCGGCACTATGTCTTCGAACCTCGTCGCTGGGTTGGATCGGTCCGGCGTGTCCTGGCCGCCCGGGCGATTCGCGGATCGAACAGCATCGAGGGGTTCAACGTCTCCGTCGAGGACGCCCTTGCCGCGGTCGAAGGCGGTGACCCGGCCGAGGCGGGCGATACCGACTGGCAGGCGGTGAGCGGGTACCAGCGGGCAATGACCTACGTGCTCCAGCTTGCCCATGACGAGCACTTCAAGTACTCGTCGGGGCTGATCAGGAGCCTCCACTTCATGATGACCGAGTACGCGCTTGACGCCGGGCCAGGCCTCTGGCGGCCAGGTGCGATCTGGATTCACAACAGCGCAACCGGCGAAACCGTGTACGAAGGCCCGGAGGGCGATCGGGTTCCGGGGCTCATCGACCAGCTCGTCGCGCAGTTGCGGTCAGATGGCGACGTGCCGCCGATGGTGCAGGCCGCGATGGTGCATCTCAACCTGGCGATGATCCACCCATTTCGCGACGGCAACGGCCGCATGGCGCGTTGCCTGCAGACGTTGGTGCTCGCCAGGGAGCAGATCCTCTCGCCTGAGTGGATGAGCATCGAGGAGTACCTCGGGGCCAATACGCAGGCCTATTACGACATCCTGACCGCCGTGGGTCAGGGTGGCTGGCACCCGGAGAACGATGCCCGGCCCTGGGTTCGCTTCTGCCTGCGTGCGCACTTCATCCAGGCGGTGAGCGTGCTGAGGCGGGTTCGCGAGTCAGAGCGCATCTGGCAGGAAGTGGATGTTTTGAGGAAGGCTCGCGGGCTGCCGCCAAGGACGATGGCGAGCCTGTTCGATGCCGCGACCGGGTTGCGCATCCGCAACTCTTCGCACCGCAAGGCGGTCGAGCTGGCAGAGGGCGAAGCAATCTCGAACCAAGTCGCGACCAACGACCTGGGTGCCATGGTTCAAGCTGGTCTTGTGTCGCAGCGGGGTGCCAAGCGCGGAAGCCATTACGTCGCGACCGAGTCGCTGACCGAGATAGTGGAGAAGGTCCGCATCGATCGCGAGCCAATCGATGCGAGCACGCTCTTCCAGGTCTGACATGGAGCCCTGGCTGACACCGCTCTACGACGCCGAGGGGATGCGAGCGGTCGATCGCTGGGCGATCCAGGAGCGGGGGGTGCCCGAGGCGGAGCTGATGGAGGCGGCCGGGACGGCGCTGGCGGAGGCGGTCGCGGGAATCGCGCCTCAGGGGCCGATTCGGATCCTCTGCGGGAAAGGCAACAACGGTGGCGACGGGCTGGTCGCGGCCCGGCACCTGAGTGCGATGGGCTTCGAGGTCGAGACGCTCGAGCTCTTCTCGGGGGAGATGCCGGACGACCTCGACGCCTTGTTCTCCGGCTCGGGCGCGATCGTCGACGCGATCTTCGGCACCGGCTTCGCCAGGGCGCCGCGCGAACCGGCCGCGGCGGCGATCGAGGCGATCAACCGCAGCGGCGCGCCGGTCGTGGCCTGCGACGTCGCCTCGGGCGTGGACGCCTCGACCGGGGAGATCGAGGGCGCAGCGGTCGAGGCCGACCTCACGGTCGGCTTTCACGCGGCCAAGGTCGGCCACTGGATCGCGCCGGGCAAGTGGCACACGGGGGAGTTGCGGGTCGTGCCGATCGGGATCCCGGAGGGCGCTCCCGGGGAGCCGGCCGCGGGCACGATCGAGCCGGCCGTCCTCTCGCTGGCGCCGGCGCGGGGGCCCGGGTCGACCAAGTTCAGCTCCGGCCAGGTCGTCGTCGCCGGCGGCTCCCGCGGGCTTACCGGCGCGGTCCAGATGGCCTCGCGGGCCGCGATCAGGGCGGGTGCCGGCTACGCGACCGTGGCCGTGCCCGCGGACCTGGAGGCGATCTTCGAGGCGGCCCAGCCCGAGGTGATGTCGGTCGGCTGTCCCGGCGGAGACGGGTGCCTGGCGCCCGCCTCGCTGAAGGTGCTCCTGCGCAGCTTCGAGCGCGCCGCCGCGGGGGTGCTCGGCCCGGGGATGGGCCGCGACCCCGGCTCGGTCGAGCTCGCCCGCGAGGCGGTGAGTGCGATCGAGGTCCCGCTCGTCGTCGACGCTGACGGGCTCAACGCGTTCGCGGGAGAGGCCGAGCGGCTCGCCGCCCGCGGCGCGCCGACCATCCTCACGCCGCACGCGGGAGAGCTGGGGCGGCTGCTCGGCCGCTCGGCGGAGGAGATCTCGGCGCACCGGCTCTCCTCGGCGCGTGAGGCCGCCCGAGCCGCCGGGGCGGTTGTCGTGCTCAAGGACGACGACACGATCGTCACCGACGGCGAGCGCGTCGCGGTCAACACACTCTCCGCACCGGCGCTGGCGACCGCCGGGACCGGAGACGTGCTCTCCGGGGTCGTCGCGGCGCTCCTCGCTCGCGGCCTGGAGCCGTTCGCGGCGGCCTGCGCGGCCGTGCTCGCCCACGCGCGGGCCGGTCGCGACGCTGCCGCGCGAATCGGTGCCCCCGAGTCGGTGATCGCAACGGACGTGATCGACTCGATCCCCGTCGGGATGGTTCCCTCCTCGCACGTCGAATAACCTCGCGCTGTGAAGACCGCCGCCGAGATCATGGATGCCGACGTGCCGACCGTCTCGCCCGACGCCGACGCGCGGGCGGCTATCGAGCTTCTGGCCAAGACCGATATGGGGGCGATTCCGGTGGTCGACGCGGAACGCAAGGTCGTCGGCATCGTCAGCGAGTCCGACCTGATCCTCAGCGACGAGGAAGCGGACCTTCACCTGCCGCACTACCTCAACATCATGGGGGGCGTCGTCTTCATCGGCTCGATGAAGGGCTTCGAGGAGCGTCTCAACAAGGCCTTCGCGACGAAGGTCTCCGAGCTGATGACCCCCAACCCCATCGTCGCCGGCACCGATGATGACGCCGAGACGGTCGCCAGGACGATCGCCGAGAAGCACCACAACCACCTGCCCGTGGTCGACGGCGAGGGGCGTCTCGCCGGACTGGTGACGCGGGCCGACGCGCTCTCCGCGCTCGTCTCCGAACACTAGATGGTCGATTCCACGACTCCGCACACCTGGATGACGCACGTGGCACTGCGCATCTCTGCGTCCTCGGGTTTGCCTTTGGCGCCGCCAAAGGCTGCACCCTGCGTCCTTGACCTGCTTGGCCACGCGCGCCCCCAGTCGCACGCGGCCGTGGAATCGACCATCTAGGGCCATGACGCGGGCCCTCGCCCGGATCGACCTAGGCGCCATCGAGCGCAACTGCGCGCGGCTGAAGGTGGAGCTAGGCGAGGGCACCGAGCTCTGCGCGGTGGTCAAGGCCGACGGCTACGGGCACGGCGCCGACGCCTGCGCGTCCGCGGCGCTTGCCGGCGGGGCGAGCAGGCTGGCCGTGGCCACCGGCGCCGAGGCGGCGCAGATCGGCCGGCGCTTCCCGCAGGTACCGCTGCTGACGATGGGGGCGCTGAGCGCCGATGACCTCGAGGACGCGCTGGCGGCGGGATCGGAGGTCGCGGTCTGGCGCGAGGGCTTCCGCGAGCTCGTCAGCGCCCGCGGGCGGGCTCAGGGCCGGCCGGTCCGCGTCCACGTCAAGTACGACAGCGGCATGGGCCGGCTCGGCAGCGCCGACCCCGCCGAGGTGCTGGCGCTGATCCGTGCCTGCGCTGAGGATCCGCAGCTCGAGGTGGCGGGAGTCTGGACGCACTTCGCCACCGCCGACGAACCCGACTCCAGCTTCTTCGATCAGCAGCTCGAGCGCTTTGCCGAGGTCGCGGCGGCCGTCAAGGCCGAGCTTCCCGGCGTCGCCGCCCACGCCGCCAACAGCGCCGCGGTCTTCCGCGACCGGCGCTCGCACTTCGACATGGCGCGCTGTGGCGTCGCCGTCTACGGCCTCGACCCGTTTCAGGGCGACCCGGCCGAGCGAGGCCTGGTGCCGGCGATGTCGCTGCACTCCTACGTGGCGGACGTCAAGCGCTTCGCCGCGGGCGACAGCGCCGGCTACGGTCGGACCTGGCGGGCATCGGAGGACACCTGGTTGGGGGTGCTGCCGCTCGGCTACGGCGACGGAGTGCGCCGCGGCCTCTCCAACAACGGCGAGGTGCTGATCGGCGGTCGGCGCCATCCGCTCGTAGGCACCGTCTCGATGGACAACGTCACGGTCGAGCTTGGCCCGGAGACCGACGTCGAGCCGGGCGAGGAGGCGGTGCTGATCGGCTCCCAGGGCGGGGCCTCGATACGCGCCGAGGAGGTCGCGGCCCGCCTCGGCACGATCAACTACGAGGTCACCTGCGGGATCTCGGCCAGGGTTCCCCGGGCTCGGGCATGAGCGTCGCGGGGCAGCTCGCATCGGCCCCGCTCGTCGTCCTCGCCCGGCGCGCGCTCGGCGGAGCGGAGGGAGTCTGGATCGCGGGCGGGGCGGTCCGCGACGCGGCGCTGGGCCGCGAGGTCGACGACCTCGATCTCGCTGTAGCCGGCGATCCGGCGGCGGCCGCGAAGGCGATCGCGCGCGAGGGGGGAGGGCACTCCTTCGAGCTCTCGGCCGAGTACGCGACCTGGCGCGCTGTCGCGGCGGACGGCTCCTGGCAGGTAGATCTGACGGCGCTGCGCGGCGAGACGATCGAGGCCGATCTCGCCGAGCGCGACTTCACGATCGGCGCGGTCGCCTTGCCACTGAGCGGCGGCGAGCCGGTCGACCCCTTCGGGGGCCTGTCGGACCTGGAGAACCGGCTGCTGCGCGTGGTGGGCGAGGGCAGCTTCGCCTCCGACCCGTTGCGCCTCCTGCGCGCCGCCAGGCTCGCGGCGGCGCTTGGCCTGGAGGTCGACCTCGGCACGATCTCGCTTGCCCGGTCGGAAGCCTCGCATGCGGCCGAGCCTGCCGGAGAGCGCCAGCTCGCGGAGCTGCGCCAGCTCATCGGGGGGCCGGACCCGCTGCGCGGGATGGCGCTGCTCGACGAGCTCGGCCTCGCTCCGGTCGTCCTGCCGGAGTTGGAGGCGCTCCGCGGGGTCGAACAGGGCCCCAATCACCACCTCGACGTCCACGGCCACACGATGGCTGTGCTCGAGCAGGCGCTCGCGGTCGAGGCGGACCTGGGGCGCTTCGGGGGCGAGCGGGCGGGGGAGTTGACGGCGGTCCTCGCCGAGCCGCTCGCCGACGAGATGAGTCGCGGCACGGCGCTGCGCTTCGGCGCGCTCGTGCACGACATCGGCAAGCCGGCCACGCGCTCCGAGAGGGACGGCTTCGTCACCTTCGTCGGCCACGACCGCGACGGCGTCGCGGTCGTCGGGGGCCTGTGCCGGCGCCTGCGCGCGAGCCGCAGCCTCACCCGGCACCTCCAGGCCCTGACGCTGCATCATCTGCGCCTCGGGTTCCTCGTCCACGAGGCCCCGTTGCCGCCCCGGCGCATCCACGAGTACCTGCGGGCGACGGAGCCCGTCGCTGCCGACGTGACCCTGCTGACGATCGCCGACCGGCTCTCGGCTCGGGGGTCGGGCCCCTTCGCGACCGAGGAGGCGATCGAGGCTCACCTGGCCCTGGCCAGGCAGATGCTGGCGGCGGCACTCGACTGGCGTCGCGACGGGCCGCCGCGGCCGCTGGTCCGCGGCGACGAACTGGCCGCGGAGCTGGGGCTCGGCGAGGGGCCGGAGGTGGGGGAGCTGCTGGCCGAGCTCGAGGCGGCCCAGTACGCGGGCGAGATCTCGACGAGGGCCGAAGCGGTCGAGCACGCCCGCCGATTGCGCGGCTGAGCCTGCCTCGCAGACAGTCCGCTACCCTCTCGTCCGCATGGGCAAAGAGGAGAAGATCGAGATGGAGGGCGAGATCACCGAGGCCCTCCCCAATACGATGTTCCGGGTCAAACTCGACAATGACCACGATGTCCTCGGTCACATCTCCGGCAAGATGCGCCGCCACTACATCCGCATCCTCCCGGGCGACCGGGTGAAGATCGAGCTCTCGCCCTACGACCTCGACCGCGGCCGCATCACCTACCGCTACAAATAAGCTCTTCGCCTTGAGCGAGCAGCGCCTGCGAATAAACAGCGAGAACGTCGTCCACGAAACGGTCGACGGTGAGCTGATCGCGATCGATCTCACCGGCGGCAGCTACTACAGCCTCTCCGGCAGCGGTCCGGCGATCTGGACCCTGTTGCTAGGCGGCGCCAGCGAGTCGGAGATATGCGCGGCGCTTGCGGTCACCCACGTGGGTGATCCCGAGACGATTCGCAGTGCGGTCGCGAGTCTGATCGAGGAGCTGCTGGAGAGCGAGCTCGCCGTGCCCGGCGAGGGCCCCGGGAACGGTCCAGCGCCCGATGCTCCCGCCGAGAAGGCCGCGTTCGAGATGCCGAAGCTGGAGCGCTACACGGACATGAAGGACTACTTCCTGCTCGACCCGATTCACGAGGTCGACCCGGTCGGCTGGCCACGGCCGGCGGCCTAGCCTGCCGTGGGCGAGGCGCCAGCAGCCACGACGCAGCGCGACCTCGCCGGCGAGTACCTGGACGAGCTGCAGGCGCGCTTCGAGCAGGCCGCGGACGGGCGGCTCCTCGCTCAGGAGTTGGAGATCGGCGGTCTGCCGCTCAGCCTGCGCTTCGCCGGGGAGGCGATGCGCGAGGCGCTGTTGGCCCCCTTTGCGCACCTCGTCACCTCCGGCGGCGCGCCTGCCGCGCTCTCGATCTCCGTCTTTGACGGCGCCTCGACCGGCGTCGAGGCTCCCCTGCCGGCCTGGGACCCTGTCGACGCGGCGCCTGGCACCAACCCGGTTGCGCGCCTGCGCTCCGCACGCGCCTGCGTGCTCGCCGCCGCGGGCACCGGCGCCGTCACCGCCGCCGAGCCCGGCCGCGGGCAGGCCGCCTTCTACCTCCCCGACGCGGCTCGCATCTCACCGATCGAGCGAGCGGCGCCGTTGCGCGAGGCGCTGCAGCTGCTGATGACTCCGCACGGCCGCTGGCTGACCCATGCGGGCGCCGTCGGCCGGAAGGGTCGCGGCGTGCTGCTCGTCGGCCGCGGCGGCTCCGGCAAGTCGACTCTGGCGCTCGCCTGCGCGCTGGCCGGCATGGAGATCGTCGCCGACGACTACGTCCTGCTCGAGAACGACCCGCTGGAGAACGACCCGCCGCTCGCCCACGCGATGCAGTCGACCGCGAAGCTGACCGAGGACAGCGCCCGCCGGCTCGGCCTGGGCGCCGGGACGATCGACCCGGCTGGCTTCGAGCCCACCCTGGAGGGCCCTGCCAAGGCCCTGGTCGACATCCGCACCCTCGCCCCCGGCCGCATGCGCCGCGGCCTCCAGATCGTCGCCGTCGTCGCTCCTGCCCTCCACGGGGAGGCAGAGGTGGCGCTGAGCCCGATATCCGCGGCCGAGGGGCTGCGGGCCGTGGCGCCGAGCACGATCGTCCAGTCCGGTTTCCACGGGGCCGCGGCGCTGGCCGCCCTCGGGGAGCTGGTGCGCGCGGTGCCGAGCTACGCGCTGCGGCTCAGTCCCGACCCGGCGGAGAATGTCGAGGCCGTCGACCGGCTGGTGAGCGAGCTTGGCTGAGCCGACGGTCACCGCGGCGATCCCCGTGCACAACGGGGAGGCCTACCTGGCGGAGGCGATCGAGAGCATCCTCGCCCAGGAGCGGGGCTGCGACCAGGTGGTGGTCGTCGACAACGGCTCGACCGACCGCAGCGCCGAGATCGCCCGCAGTTACGCCCCGCGGGTCGAGGTCATCTACGAGCCCAGGCGGGGTGTTTCGGCCGCCCGCAACGCAGCGATGCGCGCCCTTCGCGGGGACTTCGTCGCCTTCCTCGACGCCGACGACCTCTGGCGGCTCGAGAAGACCGCACTGCAGCTGTCCGCCTTCGCCGCCGAGCCCGAGCTGAGCCTCGTCTTCGGCCACGTGCAGCAGTTCGCCAGCCCTGGACTCGGCGAGGAGCTGGCCGCGAGGCTGCGCATCCCGGAGGCTCCCCAGCCGGGCTTCTACATGGGCGCCATGCTGGCCAGGCGGGCTGCCTGCGAGGCGATCGGGCCCTGGCCGGAGGAGGTCAAGGTGGCCGACGGGCTCACCTTCCTCCTGCGCGCCCGTGAGCTCGGCCTAGCGCAGGCGATGCTGCCCGAGATCGTCACCATGCGCCGCGTGCACGGCGACAACCACTCGATCAGCGGCAAGGGAGAGCGGGTCGAGTTCGCGCGGCTGCTCAAGCGGTCCCTCGACCGGCGCCGGGACACTGCCCGGTGAGCGCCGTCCTCGGCAACAGGCCGACCGCCGAGCAGCTACTCGTGCTGCACGCCGCGCTCGACGAGCCACGGGCTGCCGCGGCCGCCTGGGAGCGCTGGCGCGCCGCGGTCGAGTTCGACGACGTCGACGGCGGCTCGATGCGGCTGCTGCCGCTGGTCTACCGCAACCTCGGTCCCGACGCCTTCGACACCGAGGTGGCCGGTCGCCTCAAGGGCCTCTACCGGCGCGCCTGGAGCCAGAACCAGTTGCTCTTCCGGCGCGCGGCGGCGGCGATCGGCGCGCTCGAGGCGGCCGGCATCGAGACCCTGGTGACCAAGGGTGCTTCGCTGGCGCTGCTCTCCTACGGCGACGTCGGCGCGCGGCCGATGGACGACGCCGACGTGCTCGTGCCGATCGCCCGCACGCGCGAGGCGATCGAGGTCCTCACTGCCGCCGGGTGGCAAGCCGAACACGACGACCCGCTGGCCTGGACCGAGGTCCACCACTCGCTGGGCTTCGCCGGTCCCGGCGGCGGCAACGTGGACTTGCACTGGTTTTTGCTCTGGCAGCCGGCGCGCGACGACGAGCTCTGGAGGGCTGCCGTGTCGATGGAGCTGGCCGGGGTCGCGACGCGCGCCCCCTGCCCCGCCGACCAGCTGCTGCTCGCCTGCGTCCACGGCACCCCCTGGAGCCCACTGCCGCCCTTCCGCTGGATCGCCGATGCCGTAATGACCGTCCGCGCTGCGGGGGAGGGGCTCGATTGGAGCCGGGTCGGGGAGGAGGCGGAGCGCCGCCAGTTGACCGTCGCCACCCTCGCCGCGCTTGCCTACCTGCGCGACGAGTTCGACCTGCCCGTTCCCAGGTGGTTGAGCGATCGCCTCTCGGCCGCCCCGGTCTCGCGCCACGAGTGGGCCGCGTTTCGGGCCGCCGGCCGTCCGGACAGCCCGCCGCGCACGCTGCGCATGGCCTGGGATCGCTACCGGCGCCTGCGCAGCCTCGATACCGGCGCGCCGAGGCCCACCGGCTTCGTTTCCTTCGCGCGCCGCTTCTGGGGCCTCGAGAGCGCCTGGCAGTTGCCGCTGCACGCCGGCCGGGCGTTCAGCCGGCGGCGCGGGCGCGATGCCGCTCGATCCGCGCCTTGAGCGCCCGAAAGTGCCCCTCGCGACTGGCGGTGGCGTCCTGGGTGAGGCTGCCGGGATGAACGCGACGGCGCAGCAGCACGGCTCGCAGGCGGGCGATCTCGACTCCCGCCTCGCGAGCGCGCAGCAGCCAGTCGATGTCCTCGGCGGTTCGCATCGTCTCGTCGAAGCCGCCCACCCGTTCGAAGACCTCGCGCCATAGGACCATCGTCATCGTGTGGACGTCCGGCTCGTCCTCCGCCTTCGCCGGCGTGGCAGGCATCACGGTGGGCACCTTGGACCCCTCGGCCCAGAAGGGCAGATCGGCACCCTGCTCGACCATCAGCTCCTGCCCGGCCAGCGCACAGCCGACGCTCGGGTGGTCGAGCAAATGGCCGACCTGGACGGCGAGCTTGTCCGGCGTCATCGCGTCGTCGCTGTCGTGGAAGGCGATCAGCTCGCCGCTCGCCGCCGCGAAGCCGCGGTTGCGTGCCGCCGAGGGGCCGCGATTCTCCTGGGCGATCACGGTGACCCCGTCGAAGCCGGCGGCCACCTCGGCGGTGCGATCGACCGAGCCGTCGTCGACGACGATCGTCTCCACCGGTGAGTAGGTCTGGGCGCGAACGCTCTCGAGCGCCTCGCCGACGTAGCGCTCGGCTTCGAAGGCGGGGATGACGACGCTGACCAGGGACTTAGAACCCGTTCTTGGGCTCACGGCGGTGATTCTCCCTCATGCGGGTTGGCCAGCTCGGCGACCAGCGCCGACCAGGCGAAGTCCTCGGCGCCGAGGCCGGCGCCGGTGCGGGGGTCGTAGTACTCGCGCAGGCCTTCGCGCTCGACCGCGCCGATCACTCCGTCCGCGATCCGTGCCGCGCCCTCCTCGTAGCCGAGCCGCCGCAGCCCGAGCCAGAGGAGCCAGGCCGAGTTGACCCAGGTCGGGCCGCGCCAGTAGCGCCGCACCGGGCCCCGGCTGCCGCCGGGCTCGTAGCTCGGCTCCGAGGCGGAGACCGAGGGCGGCGCGACCGGGGTCAGGAACCGGTTCTCGTCGAGCAGATGCTCCTCGACCAGGCGGCGGCCGATTCCCTCGGGCAGGTCGGGGAGTGCCAGCGGGGCCAGGGAGGCCCAGGTGGCGATACCGGGCCGGGCGCCGCCCGGCTGCGCCTCGTCGAGGAAGAGCCCGCGGTCCTCGTCCCAGAGCCGCTCGACCAGGGCCGGCGTCGCCGAGGGGCGGCCCAGCGCCTGCAGCGAGAGCGACCAGAGCGTGTTGACCAAGGTCTCGCAGAGGACCGGTCCCCCTCTGTCGCGGATCCGGCGGGCGTCGAAGCCCAGCCGCCGGTTGCGGTGGACGAGCAGTGGGAAGCCGATCCGTGCGCAGGCCCGCCGGCCCCAGACGGGGTCGAACTTCGGCGAGGCGTCGAGCCCCGACTCGTCGGGCTGGACGATCCAGAGCAGGCCGTCCCCCTCGAGATCGCGGTTGGCCGCAAGCCAGTCGGCCTGGGCCGCGATCCGCGGTTCGGTGCGCGGATCGCCGACGGCGATCTGCCAGGCCCAGGCGAGCAGCGGCGGCTGGATCGTCCCGGTCTGGAACGAGCAGGGCGAGGCGACGTTGTAGAAGGGCAGCCGGGAAAGCGCTACCGATCCCTCCCAGAAGATCGTGTGGCCGATGAAGCCGTCGTCCCGCTGGGCGGCGAGCAAGGTCTCCAGCTCGGCCCGTGAGCGCCCCGGATCGAAGTGCCGCCGGGCGATCGCCGCGAAGCACGAGTCCCAGTACCACTGCCACGGATAGCGGCTGGGACTAGGCCGCGTATAGCCAAACCGCACCCCCTCGCGCACCCCCTCCACCCAGTTTGCCCGCAGCACCCCCTCTGCAATCTCCACCACCGACGGGACGAAATCCTCCCCATGTGTGGGGATTTCGTCCCGTCGGCGGGGGGTCACCGGGCGGTGCGGCGCATTTCGCGAAGCGCCCAGGCGCCTAGGACGAGGAGGAGGCCGAACAGGGCGACGATGCCGGGCCAGGTGCCCGGCCAGGTGACGGCGCCGACGAACCCCTGCCTCGCGGCTTCGATCACTTCCGTGACCGGGTTCACTTCGGCGACGGTGCGCAGCCACGGCTGCAGCAGCGCCAGCGGCGCGTAGGCGGTGGTGGTGAAGACCAGCGCCATCATCCCCGCCTGCATCAGCGGCGCCGCTGACTGGCTCTTGAAGCGCAGCGCCAGCGCCGACCCCCAGCAGGCGGCGACGGCGGCCATCGCCGCGACCATCAGGTAAGTGACGAAGAGGCCGTCGATGCCGGGCCAGCCGGCGCCGAGGGGCAGGGCGATGGCGAAGACGAACGTTGCGGGGATCAGCGCCCGGGTACTGGCGGAGAGGACGGTGCCGGCGAGCAGGACCCAGCGCGGGGCGGGGGAGACAAGCAGCCGGTCGACCCAGCCCCCCTCGATGTCGCGGGCGAGGTTGACCCCGGCGGCGGCGCCGGTGAAGCCGGCGCCCTGGAGCATGCTGACCGGCACGACGAAGCTCTCATATGCCCCCACTTCGAACCCGTTCAGCTGCGTAAGCGCGCCGAAGACGCCATTGAGGCCGAGGAAGAAGATCGTCGGCGCCAGCACCCCCGGGATCGCCGCTCCGGGCACGCGCAGCAGCTCGTTCCTCGAGCGCGCCATCAGCGCCGCGATCGTCGCCAGATTCGCTCGCCATTCCGGCAGTGCGGCGGCGCGGCCCATCAGATGGTTGATTCCATGGCCGCGTGTAACTGGGGGCGCATGCGCGTCATCCAGGCGTGCGGGGTCGTGGGATCAACCATCTAACCCACCTTCAACCTGTGCCGGAGAGCCCGGGCGCTGAGCACGAGGCCCAGCACGACGATCCCAGCGATCGACAGCAGCGCGTAGAGCAGGTCGGTGGCGTCGATGTCGGCGATGATCGGGTTGCGGACCCCTTCCGCGATGAAGCTGAACGGGTTGTATTCGGCGATCGCCTTCGCCGGCTGGATCATCAGGTCGAGGGGGAAGAAGGCGGAGGAGAGGAAGAGGACGACGAGGACCAGGGGGAAGAGGCCCTGGACGACGCTGGCGCTGCCGCTCCGCAGCGCGATCGCGGCGCCGATGCCGCCGACCGCCATCGCCGTCGCGGTGACCAGCACGACCGCGATCAGGGCGCCGGCGACGCCGCTGTGGATCTCGGCCCCGAAGAGGAGCCCGATCGCGAGGAACCAGAGGGCGGAGAAGAGGCCCAGCGCTGCCGTTCCCGCCAGCCGGCCGAGCACGATCGTGAAGCGGGGGATGGGGGCGGCGAAGAGGCGGTCGGTGAAGCCCATCTCGATGTCGACCGCGAAGGCGATCCCGCCGCTGTTGCCGGCCAGCATCAGCGACTGCATCATCGCCCCGGCGAGCATGAACTGGAGGAAGCCCTGTACGGGTGGGAAGCCGGGCAGGTCGACGGCCGAGCCCGCGCCGCCGGTCTGGACCGCCAGCAGCAGGGTGGGGAAGACGACGATCGGCGCCATCAGCTGCGGACGGCGGAAGGTCTGGCGGATCGAGCGCATCCCCAGGGCCCGTACGACGCGCAGATTGGCCGCCATCCCGCTCATGCCTCGACCGCGTCCTGCTCGGCCTCGTTCTCCTTCTCCAGGTGGTAGCCGGTCTTGGCGACGAAGACGTCGTCGAGGGTGGGTCGGACCAGCTCCAGCGACTCGACTCCGATTCCCGCTTCGTCGAGCGCCCGCACCGTGCGGGGAATGTCCGCCGCGCCGTTGGCGACCTCGACCAGCACCGTCCTGGCGTCGGTCGGAGGCAGCAGCTTGCCGATCCGCCCGCAGACCTCCTCAGCCTCGGAGATCGAGCCCTCGGCGATCTGAAGCTGGATGTGGGGGTTGCCGATTTCGGCCTTGAGCGACTCCGGTGTGCCTTCGGCGACGATCCGGCCACCGTCGATGATGCCGACGTTGTCGGCGAGCTGGTCGGCCTCCTCCAGGTACTGGGTGGTAAGGAAGACGGTCGTCCCTTCGTCGTTCAGCTCCCGCACCTCCTCCCAGATCGTCTTGCGGCTGACCGGGTCCAGGCCGGTGGTGGGCTCGTCGAGGAAGAGCACGCGGGGCTCGTGCACCAGCGCCGCGGCGAGGTCGAGGCGCCGCTTCATCCCGCCCGAGTAGGAGCCGACGCGGCGGTCGGCCGCGGCGACCAGGTCGACCCGCTCGAGCAGGTCGTCGGCACGCCGCCTGCCCTCGGCGGTGGGCAGGCCCTGCAGGGTCGCCTGCAGCCGGATCAGCTCGCGCCCGGTCATCAGCGGGTCGAGCGCCGCCTCCTGGAGGGCGACGCCGATCGAGGCGCGCACGGCGCGCGGCTCGCCGACCACGTCGTGACCCGCCACGGTCGCCCGGCCGCCGGTCGGCAGCAGCAGCGTGGTCAGCATCCGCATCGTCGTCGTCTTGCCGGCCCCGTTGGGGCCGAGGAAGCCGTAGATCTCGCCCTCGCCGACCTCGAGGTCGACGCCCTGGACCGCCTTCACCTCGCCGAAGGCTCGTTCGAGTCCCTCGACGACGATCGCCCGCACGGGTGCCTCAGGCTCCCGCGGGCTCGGCCTGCGCCAGCGGCGGCCGGGCGTCGACCCAGCGGCGGCCGTTGGCCCGCTCCAGCGCCTCGGCCGCGTCGAGCAGCAGCTCGTCAGCCCCCCAGGCTCCCTGCAGCTGAAGCGCGATCGGAAGGCCCTCCGAACCGAAGCCAACCGGCACGCTGATCGCCGGGATGCCGGTCAGGTTGGCGAGGGCCGCGCCGCGCACATTCGCCTGGTCTGCCGTCTGCGTGCCCGAGGGCAGCTCGACGAGCGGCGCCTCCAGGGGCGGAGCGACCGCGGGAATCGTCGGCCAGGCGATCACGTCGACTTCCTCGAACAGGGCAGCTAGGCGCCGCCGCATCAGGGTACGGACGCGCTCCGCCTGCGTGATCGCCGCCGCCGGCAGCAGCATCCGATACTTGAGGAAGCCGCGGTTGATCGGGCTGATGCCGGGGTCGAGGTCGTTGAGTCGCTCGGGCGAGACGCCGCCGAGGCTCTCCGCGTTGATGATCAGGATCCCGGCCAGCGTCGCCGCGTCGAGGTCGGCCAGCTCGATCTCGCGGATCTCGCCGCCGGTCTCGGTGCGCAGCGCCTCGATCGCCGCTCCGCAGGCCTCGTCGACCTCAGGCGTCACGTCCTCGGAGACCGTGTCGCGGACGACGCCGATCCGCAGGCCGGAGGCAGCGCCGGCGGCGAGCTCCTCGCCGAAGAGCGTCGACCCGAGCAGGCGGCAGTCGGCGGCGTCCGCGCAGAGCGGGCCGGAGACGATCAGCGTCGTCACCGCCTCCATGTGGTGGCCGGCCATCGCCGAGCGGCCGAAGGTCGGCTTCAGCCCGGTCAGGCCGCAGTAGGCGGCGGGGAAGCGAACGGAGCCGAGCCCGTCGGCGCCGACGGCACCGGCGACGAGTCCCGCCGCGGTCGCCGCGGCGGGCCCGCTCGAGGACCCCCCGGGGCAGCGTTCGGTGTCCCAGGGGTTGCGCGCGGCGCCGTAGACCGAGACGTTGCCGGTGCTCCCCGCGCCGAGCTCGTGCATGTTGCCGACGCCGACGACGACGGCGCCGGCGTCGCGCAGGGCGCGGTAGGGGCCGGACTCGCCCGGAGCGGTCGGGGCGAGCAGTTCCGCGGCGCCGAAGCGCTGTGCCCGCCAGGGCAGCGGCCACTCGTCCTTGATTAGGACCGGGACGCCGCGCAGCGGTCCGTCGGGCGCCTCGGCCAGCATCGACCGCGACTCCTCCGGGAAGGTCGCGACGACGGCGTTGATGGCCGGGTTGCGCTCCTCGATCCTCGCCAGGGTCGCGTCGAGCAGCTCGGCGGCGTTGGCTTCTCCCGCGGCAATCGCGGCAGCCTGTCCGCGCAGGGAGAGGTCGAGGGGGTTCACGCTTTCTCCGGGGCCCGCGAGAGGTCGGGATTGCGCTCGGGCTCGAGGTCGCCGAGCTCGAGCGAGAGCAGGGCGCGGATCGCGGGCCAGAACATCTGGTGCGCGGCGCTCATCACCGCGAGGTCGACCTCGTCGGCCTCTATCCGCAGGGATGCGAGGCCGGCGGGTATGAACTGCTCTGCTCGATCCGCGGCCTCCATTCCGGAGGGCAACCCTACAGAGGCGGGATGGCCGGGATCGTGCAAGGGCCTGCGCAACGCCGCATCTCCCCGGGCAGGAGGGCAGAATCGTGGCCGCAACCCTGATCGCAACACCGGGTTTGCAGCATGATGATCGTGCGACTAGCAGCCAAAAACGGACCGGGCTCCCGTGCCCCAGTGGCGCTCGCGCTCGCCGCGCTGCTCGCCGCGCTAATCGTGGTCGCCTGGCCGGGAGACGCCGAGTCCGCGCCGCTGCGTGTTGTCGTCCTCGGCAAGACCGCGGAAACGCCACCGCCCTCGTGCCCGGGGAAAATCGTCAACAACGTCGAGGTCGTCCCCTGCCGGGTGGAGGGCCACGTGACCGGCTTCCAGGTCAACGCCGGCGGGGTCGCGCGGCCCTACGAGGCCCCGTTCGACGGCAAGCTGGTCGCCTGGTCGATCACGCTGGCGAAGCCCTCTCGCACGGACTCGAAAACGACTACCGACGAGGTCGGCTTCTTCGACGAATTCCTCGGCGAGCCCTCGCAGGCGCGGATCGGCGTCCTGCGCCCGGTCGAAGACTCCAAGCCTCCCCAGTACAAGCTCGTCCGCCAGAGCCCGCTGGAGCGGCTCAACCCCCACTTCGGCAGCACCCCGATCTTCGCCCTCGAGCACCCGCTGACGGTGCTCCGCGGCCAGGTCATCGCCCTCACCATCCCCACCTGGGCACCGATGTTCGCCTTCAACGTCTCCGCCGAAGACACCTGGCGCGGCAGCCGCCTAACCGGCCACTGCGCTTCCAAGGAGGACATCCAGGGCGGCCACCCCCAGCAGGGGGTAGGCAAAGTGAAGACCTACGGCTGCTACTACTCCAACGCCCGGTTGCTGTACACGGCAACTCTCGTCAAGCAGCCGTAGACCGCGTAGCGGTTGTGTTGGAACGGGGCCGGGTGCCCCTGCTCACTCGCCTACCTGGCAGGATCGCCTCCGGCCTTCCGAGATTGCTTCTCGGCCAGCGGCGCAAAACGTTCGCAGGGGCACCCGGCCCCGTTCCAAGAAACGCTTTCGGTCCACGAAAGCTCCCAAGATGAGACGTGGTCGACGATTCAAAACGGGGCGCCGGGGCCAGTCTTGCCTTTCAGCTGGAATGAGACGGACGTCGGTAGGCCCTCCGAGCGTTTTGCGCCGCTGGCCCAACCCCGATCTCGAGCGGCCGCAAACGATTCAGCCAGTTAGGCGAGCGAGGAGGGCCTACCGACGTCCGTCCCGCCTTGGGCTCAGAGAGCTTCTTGGCGCTTGCCGCAGTACTGACAGTCGCTTACGTCGAGGCCGATCAGTTGGTCGCAGCGGGCGCAGGCGCGGAGGTTGTCCGGGGTGCGCGGGAGGGAGGATGCGGAGGGGGCCAGGGGGAGCACCATCGCCACCGGCTCCATCTCCTCGCCGGTCTCGCGGTCGAGGTAGACCTGGCCCGGCTCGGCGTGGGCCAGGGCCTCGCGGCCGGAGGCCGGTGCGCGCATCCGGAAGAGCTGCTTCGAGTTCACGACGGCGAAGACTAATAGCTTGCGCGGTCCCGATGCGTGTCCTCCTCTTCCACGGCTACATGCTGCGCGGCACCGGCAGCAACATCTACAACGCCAATCTCGCCCGTGCCCTGGCCAAGCTGGGCCATGAGGTCCACCTGCTCTGTCAGGACCGTGAGACCACGATCGAGGGGGTCGAGATCCACAACCCCGACATCCATGGCCTGCTGCCCGTCTACGTCAAGGACCCCTACGAGGGCTTCGAGGTCAAGGCCTTCCCCGAGATGAGCGAGGAGGAGCTCGAGCGCTACATCGAGGCCAACGTCTCAGCTGTGCGCGAGGTGGCTGCACAAGCTGGAGATATAGACGCAGCTCTCGCCAACCACCTCGTGATGGGCCCGGCGATCCTCGCCCGGGCCGACATCGGTCCCTTCGCAGCCAAGATCCATGGCTCGGCGCTGGAGTACACGGTCAAACCGCATCCACGGTTCCTGCCGTATGCGCAAGAGGGGATGGAGGCCGCTTCGGGTGTCCTGGTGGGCTCCCGGCACACGGCGGAGTCCCTTTGGGAGGCGCTGCCGGAAGTGGCTGGCCTCGAAGAGAAGACACGTCTAGGCCCGCCGGGTGTGGACACGGAAGCTTTCAAGCCAAGAACGCAGCTTCCGCGGGTGGCGTGGGGGGAGGGGGGTCGAGGACGGACCGTGGCCCCCCTCCCCCCGCGACAGGACCCGCGGCCAGGTGGTTCGTCCCGGGTCGTCTTCGTGGGGAAGCTGATCGTTTCGAAGGGAGTGGATTTGCTGCTGGCCGCGTGGCCGTTGGTCAGGGCCGAGCATTCGGATGCAAAACTCGAAGTCGCAGGGTTCGGCGCCTACGAGGACGGTTTGCGGCAGCTGCTGGATGCGCTCGGCCAGGGGGACCTCGGTGAAGCTGGTGAGATTGCGGGGGCTGGCTGGGGGCTCGAGGGCGGGGAGGAGAGGCCGCTGGCGATCCTGTCTGCGTTCCTCGACGATCCGCCGGTTGGGTATGCGGAAGCTGCCGAGGCTGCCGCCGGGTCGGTCGAGTTCATCGGGCGGCTCGAGCACGATGAGGTTTCGGAGCTGCTTCCCGATGCAGAAGCTCTCGTCATGCCGAGCACGTTTCCCGAGGCGTTTGGGATGGTGGCTGCCGAGGCGGCTGCGTGCGGGGTGCTGCCGGTGTCCGCGGGGCATTCGGGGATGCTGGAGGTGTCCACTCAGCTGATGGCGGCGCTGCCGCCCGAGGTCGGCCGGTTGACCTCGTTTCCCGTCGCCGAGGGAGCCGTCGAGGCGATTGCCGAGCGGCTGAACGGGTGGCTGAGCTTGTCCGACACCGAGCGCCGCGCCGCTCGGGAGAGCTTGGTCGAGACCGCCGGTCGGCTTTGGAGCTGGGAGGGCGTCGCTCGCGGCGTCATCGCCGCTTCACGGGGCGACCTTGACCGTCTGCCGGATGCATAGAATGCGCCCCCGCCGATGATGGGCCGCCTGCCGATAGCGAAGATGCTCGCCGCCACGGTTGCGATGACCGTGGTCATCTCGGCCGTGATGGTGCCGATCAACTGGAACGGCCAGGGGGCTTCCACCGCGGCGCCGAAGATCGACGAGCTGCTCAGCGTGATGATCGTCCTCTCGGCCTTCGTCTTCTCGCTGGTGATGGTGATGCTCTTCTACGCGCTGTGGAAATTCAAGGCCAAGCCGGGGGACGAGTCCGACGGCGAGCCGATCCACGGCAACACGCGCCTCGAGGTGGCCTGGACCGTGATCCCGACGATCATCGTGCTCTTCGGCGCGGGCTACAGCTGGTCGGTTCTCAACGAGATCGAAGAGCCGGTCGATGGTGCGCTCAAGGTCCAGGTCTTCTCCCAGCAGTTCGCCTGGAGCTTCGGGTATCCGGGCAAGGACAACGCCTGGTCGGAGGGCGAGCTGCACGTCCCGCTCGATCGCCAGGTCCACTTCAAGATGCACGCCCAGGACGTGATCCACTCCTTCTGGGTGCCGGAGTGGCGGATCAAGAAGGACAACGTGCCCGGGATCACGACGACCGCGATCGTCACGCCCGACAAGCTCGGCACCTACCAGCTGATCTGCACCGAGCTCTGCGGCTTCGGCCACGCCGCGATGCGGGCGACGGTGGTGGTCGAAACCCCGGCCGACTTCCGCAAATGGGTAGCCGGGCTGAAAGAGACAGTGCCCGAGCCGCTGATGGAGTCCGTCATCCAAGACACTGAGACCGACCCGGTGCCTCTGGGTGCCGGCGGGGCATAATGGAGGGCAAGGGATGACGGCTGCGATCAAGCGACCGGGATGGATTCGCGGTGCCCTGGGAGCGATTCTGGGCGCGGCGTTCGGCTTTGCCCTCGTCGTCGCCCTGCGCAAGGCCTCCGGGCTGCCGGTCTACCAGACCGAGCAGACCGGCTATCCGCACATCGTCGTGCCGTTGGTGACGGGTCCGCTGGGCTTCCTGCTCGGCTTCGGCTGCTTCGACTACTGGCTGCGCTGGGCGGTGGGGATGCCGACGATCCCCGAGGACCACTCCCAGCACGGTGCCAAGAGCTGGAGGGACTACTTCCGCTTCAACACCGACCACAAGGTGATCGGCATCCAGTACATCGTCACCACCTTCTTCTTCTTCTTCGTGGGTGGCCTGATGGCGATGATGATCCGGGCCGAGTTGGCGCAGCCGGGCACCCAGATCGTCGACGCGGCCACCTACAACAGCCTCTTCTCCACCCATGCGGTGCTGATGATCTTCCTCTTCGTGATCCCGGTCTTCGCCGGGATCGCCAACTACGTCCTGCCGCTGATGATCGGCGCTCCGGACATGGCCTTCCCGCGCCTCAACGCGCTCAGCTTCTGGATGCTGCCGCTGGCCGGGCTGCTCTTCATCGGCAGCTTCCTGGCTCCCGGCGGCGCCTTCGACACCGGCTGGACCGGGTATGCGCCGCTATCGACAGGGGCGCCGCTGGGGCAGTCGTTCTTCAACCTCGGCGTCCAGTTCGCCGGCGCCTCCTCGATCGCCACCGCTCTGAACTTCCTTGTGACGATCATCACGATGCGTGCGCCTGGAATGACCTTTTGGCGCATGCCGCTGCTGGTCTGGGCGAACCTCTCGACCTCGCTGCTGGTCGTCGCCGCGACGCCGTTCATCGCCG
>JANWHD010000007.1 GCA_025450585.1 Solirubrobacterales bacterium | reverse complement strand
CACAGACTTAAATCTGTGCACCACATCCGGTATTAGCCCGAGTTTCCTCGGGTTGTCCCGGTCATCGGGGCAGGTTACTCACGTGTTACTCACCCGTTCGCGGCTTTGCCCCAGGGCAAGCCCTGGTTCGTCGCACCACTTGCATGTGTTAAGCACGCCGCCAGCGTTCGTCCTGAGCCAGGATCAAACTCTCCGTGAAGGTACTTCTTACAGAGAGCTGTCATGCCTGGCAAAATTGCAAATCGCCGGGTACACATACTCGGCGACCGGCATGACGGGTAAATCAGACCACCCGGCGCGCTGGCGCACCGAGTGGATCGGGCTCAAACATCCCACGGACACGAATGTCCGCGGGTGCACGCTGCTCAGTTTTCAAAGACCGCTGCGCCCCAAAGCGACGGGACTCGCCGCTCATCGCGCACGGGCTAGGCACAGGGCCTTGCCCAGAGGGACGAAGGAGTATAGCGCCGCCGAGGTGATTTGCATAGCCGGCGCTAGGCGGCGGCACGAAGGCGGCGGAAGCGCCGCTTGCCGACCTGCAGGACACGGCCGTCCAGGGCCATCTGAGGCATGTCCAGGCTACCCGAAGGAAGCGCCTCGCCATCGAGCTTGACGCCCCCCTGCTCGATCAGGCGACGGGCCTCGCTGGAGCTGATCCCGAAGAGATCGCTCATCAGACGGGGCAGGTGGACTGTCTCGCCGCCGTTGCCGAGGTATGGCCCAAGCCCGGCCTCCTCGACGTCCTCCGGCGCCTGGCGCTCGACGAAGAGGCGGTTGAAGTGCTCCTCCGCCCCACGCGCCGCCGCCGCGTCGTGGAAGCGCTCGACGATCCCCCGGGCCAGCGCCCGCTTCGCCTCGTTGGGCGCCATGCCCTGTGGCGGCTCCGAGCCCAGGACCAGCCGGTAGTAGTCGGGCATCGCCGTGTCCGGCACCCTCATCGTCTTGCCAAACATCTCCCCTGGTTCATCGGTGACGCCGACGTAGTTGCCGAGCGACTTGCTCATCTTCCGCACGCCGTCGATGCCGACCAGGATCGGCATCGTCAGGACGGACTGAGGCTTCTGGCCGTAGGCGGACTGGACGTCGCGGCCGAAGAGCAGGTTGAACTTCTGGTCGGTCCCCCCCAGCTCGACGTCAGCCTCGACCGCCACCGAGTCGTAGCCCTGCAGCAGGGGATAGAGCAACTCCAGGGCCGCGATCGGCGCCCCGGCGGCGAGCCGCTTCTGGAAGTCGTCGCGCTCGATCAGGCGGGCCACCGTGGTCTGGGCGAGCAGCCCCAGCAGCTCCTCGGGCGCCATCCGCAGCCACTCGCTGTTGAAGCGGACCTCGGTGCGGTCTCGGTCGAGCACCTTGAACGCCTGCTCCTGGTAGGTGGCGGCATTGACCTCGATCTCCTCCGGCGTGGGCAGCGGCCGCTGGGCGGAGCGGCCGCTGGGATCGCCGACCCGGGCGGTGAAGTCGCCGACGATGAGCACGACCCGGTGCCCCGCCTCCTGGAACTCGCGCAGCTTCTCGAGCACGACGGTGTGCCCGAGGTGGATGTCGGGCGTGGTCGGGTCGATCCCGAGCTTCACCCGCAGGGGCCGCCCGGTGGCGAGCTGGTCCTCGAGCATCCCCGCCGGCAGCACGTCGACGGCGTTGCGCTCCAGATTCGAACTTGCCGGCTCGGCGCTCACGGCCGCAATGCTAGACTGCCGCACTCTCTTGGCGGGCGAACGCAGCAAGCCGCGCCTCAAGAAGCTACGCATCCTCTTTGTTTTGCTGGGGCTTGGCGTACTGGGGCTTGTCTCGATGGTCTTCGGGATGATGGCCGCTGTCTCGCGCGACCTGCCGGCGATCTACGACTTCGCCCAGTACAGGGAGTCGAAGAACAGCGAGGTCTTCGACGCCGCCGGAGAGCCGATCGGCACGCTGACCAGCGACCAGAACAAGATCCTGCTCACCTCCGGGCAGATCTCCCCCAACGTGAAGAACGCGGTGGTCTCGATCGAGGACACTCGCTTCTACGAGCACAGCGGGGTCGACTTCCAGGGCATCGGCCGCGCCCTCGTCAAGGACATCCTCAGTCAGAGCGCAGCCCAGGGCGGCTCGACGATCACCGAGCAGTTCGTCAAGAACGCCCTCGCCGCCCAGGACAGCCGCACCGTCTTCCAGAAGTTCCGCGAGGCCGCCCTGGCCTACCGCCTCGAGCGGCACTGGACCAAGGACGAAATCCTCACCCAATACCTCAACACGATCTACTTCGGCGAGGGCGCCTACGGGATCGAGGCAGCGGCGCGCACCTACTTCGGCGAGGCGCATCCCGGCTGCGGGACGACAAGCGAGCCCTGCGCCGCGGTGCTCGAGCCCTGGGAGGCGGCCACCCTGGCAGCGATCATCGCCTCGCCTTCCGCCTACGACCCGAAGATCTACCCCGAAAACTCGCTCGGACGGCGCAACCTCGTGCTCGAAAAGATGTACGAACAGAGCTACATCACCCGCGAGCAGTTCGAGGAAGGCCGCCAGAAAGCGCTGCCCTCGCCCGACGACATCGAGCCGCCACGGCTCGACTCCGAGGCGCCGTACTTCACCGCCTGGCTGCGCCAGCAGCTGGTCGAACGCTACGGCGCCGCCAAGGCCTTCTTCGGCGGGCTGAAGGTCAAGTCGACCCTCGACCTGCGCCTGCAGGGCGCGGCCGAAGAAGCGGTCAACTCCTACCTCGGCTACTCGCCCGCGACCGCCTCGGTCGTCGTGATCGAAAACAAGAACGCCGGCGTCAAGGCGATGGTCGGCGGCCCGGACTTCGAGACCAAGCCGTTCAACCTCGCCACCCAGGGACACCGCCAGCCAGGCTCCTCGATCAAGCCGTTCATCCTGCTCACCGCGCTCGAGCAGGGAATCTCCCCGTACACCACCTATGAATCAGCAGCACAGGAATTCAGCTACGGCAAGAAGGGGCAGGAAACGTTCGTCGTCACCAACGACGAGGGTGCCTACGCCGGCGTCAGCGACATCGTCTCCGCGACGACCAACTCCGACAACTCTGTCTACGCCCAGCTGGCGCTCGAAGGGCTGAAGGGCAAGACGGTCGGGGACCGAACGCGATCGATCGCCGCGACCATCCACAAGCTGGGCTACAACGACCCGATCTCGACCAACCCGGCGATGGTCCTCGGCGGGATCGACCCAGGAGTGACGCCCCTGGGCTGGACCTATGCCTTCACGACGATCGCCAACGACGGAGACCGTGTCAGCGGATCTCTGGCACCGCGACCGGGGAACAGCCCGGTCGCCTATACCCAGGTCACCGATCAGGACGATCAGACGATCAAGGACGGCGACAACGACTCGCGCCACACCCAGGTGGTCGACGAAGACGTCGCCAAGGAAGCGAAGAGCATCCTCGAAACCGTGGTCAGCAGCGGCACCGGCGTCAACGCCGACATCGGCGCCCCCGGCCAGTGGGGCAAGACCGGCACCACGGAGGAAAACGGCGACGCCTGGTTCTGCGGGGCGACGGAAGAAGTCACCGCCTGCGTCTGGGTCGGCTACGCGGACACCGTGACGCCGATGACGACCCTCTACAACGGTGGGCCGGTGCAGGGGGGAACGTTCCCCGCCCTGATCTGGGCGAGCGTGATCTCCTCCTGGGAAGAGATCAAGGCCGAACGGGCGGCGGAAGCCAAGGCGGAGCGAGAGGGCGAGGAGTCGCCGGACTCCGGCTCGACCTACACGCCCCCGTCTTCGCCAAGCGAACCGCCGGAAGTGACACCCGAAGCGCCGGAACCGGCCGAACCCGAAGCACCCGAACAGGCCGAACCGTCGACGCCGGCGCCGGCCGAACCGGCCGCGCCCGCCACCGGCGGCGGGGTCACAGCAGGCTAGGTGGATTAGGGCGCGATACGTAGGGGCTGCCGGCGGCGCAGAAGCGCCAGGGGCGGTCGACCGCCTTGGTGATGCCCACTCTCGGGCCGGTGAGGACCTTCGCCTCCCAGCCCGGCTCGGGCGCCAGCAGCAGAAACGGGGCGTTGGTCAGATCGGCGCCGTTGTCGCCGAGCTCGATGCCCAGGGCCTCGGTCAGCTTGCCCGGGCCTGAACAGAGCTCGCGGTCGGGGCGGCCGCCGCGCCGGGCGCGCATCGCCTCCAGGCCCGCGGTCGGCTCGAGCGCGCGGACCAGCACCGCCGCCGCATCGCCCTCCGGTTCCGCCACGACGTTGAAGAGGGAGTGGATACCGTAGGAGAGGTACACATACGCGCGCCCCGGGGGACCGAAGAGCACCTCTGTCCGCTCGGTCAGGCCGGCGTAGGCGTGGCAGGCGGGGTCGTCGCGCTCGTAGCTCTCGGTCTCGACGATCGTGCCGCCCACCCCTTCGTAGAAGAGCCGGCAGCCGATCAGCTCGCGGGCGACGAGGTGGACCGAGCGCTCGAAGAAATCAGCCCCCAACGGCTCTGCGAGCCGTTGGGCCCGGCCTCGGGACCCTGAGGGCTCCCGCTTCAGCCCCGCTCCTCCTGAGCCCGCGCTCGGACAGCGGCCAGCGTCTTCCCCGCCTGCTCGAGCTGGTGGGCGAGCGAGGCCGAGGAGGTGCCGCCCTCGATCCGCTTCGACTCGAGCCAGCTGCTGCGGGTCAGTACCTCATAGAAGGACTTGTCGAGGTGCTCGGAGCGCTCCGCCAGCTCCTCCGGCGTCAGCTCGGAGAGCGACTTGCCCTTTTCGACCGCGTCGCGGACCAAACCGCCGACGATGCCGTGCGCCTCGCGGAAGGGGACGCCGCGGCGAACCAGCAAGTCGGCGACCTCGGTGGCGGCGAGCATCTCGTCTCCGGAGGCGGCCTCGAGTCGCTCGCGGTCGAACTCGATCCCGGCCAGCATCCCCTCGGTCGCGTCGAGGCAGGCCTCGATCGTGTCGATCGCGTCGAAGAGAGGCTCCTTGTCCTCCTGCATGTCCTTGCCATAGGTCAGCGGCAGCGCGTGCATCGTGCCGAGCAGGGCCGCGTAGCTCGCCGCGACCCGGGGGCTCTTCGCCCGCAGCAGCTCTGCCGAGTCGGGATTCTTCTTCTGGGGCATGATGCTGGAGCCCGAGGAGAAGGACTCGTCGAGCTCGCAGAAGCCGAACTCCGAAGAGCTCCAGATGACGATCTCCGAGCCGAGCCGCGAGAGATGCATCGCGCAGGTCGAGGCGGCGGAGAGGTAGTCGAGGACGAAGTCGCGGTTGGAGGAGCCATCGATCGAGTTGTGGCTGACGTGCTCGAAGCCAAGGTCGTCGGCGACGGCGCGCCGGTCGATCTCCCAGTTGACGCCGGCCAGCGCACCCGAGCCGAGCGGCATCACCGAGGCGCTGTCGAGGGCGAACTGGAAGCGCAGGACGTCGCGGCCGAGCATCCAGAAGTAGGCGAGCAGGTGGTGCCCGAGGTAGACCGGCTGGGCCCGCTGCAGATGGGTGTAGCCGGGCATCGCCCAGTCGCGGTGGCGCTGGGCGAGCTCGAGCAGCCGCTCCATCGCCGCCCCAGCCAGCTCGATCGCGCGCAGCGAGTGCGCCTGCACGACCATCGCCACGTCGGTGGCGACCTGGTCGTTGCGCGAGCGCCCGGTGTGAAGCTTGCCGGCGAGCGGGCCGATCTCCTCGCCGAGCAGCCGCTCGATCGCCATGTGGATGTCCTCGTCGGCCTCCTCGAACTCGAAGCCGTGCTCGCCCATGCGGGCGCGCACGCGCTCCAGCCCGGCGTCGATCCGCTCGAGCTCGGCCGCGTCGAGGACCCCGATCTGGTGCAGGCCGCGGGCGTGCGCCTGCGATTGATCGATGTCGTAGGGCGCCAGCCGCCAGTCGAACTCGATCGAGCGGTTGATGCGCCAGAAGCGCGGATCCGGGTCTTTGCGGAAGCGGGACATCAGAGCGATTGGGCGAGAGCCTCGCACACGTGCCCGACCTCGGCCTCCTCCATTGCGGGAAAGAACGGTAGGGCGAGCGAGCGGGCCGAGGCGGCTTCGGCGACCGGGAACTGCCCCTCGCCGTAGCCGAGCTCGCGCAGGTGGGGAAAGAGGTGGATGCACGGGAGGTAGGCCTTGCTGGAAACGCCCCGCTCGGCGAGCCTGGCGATCGTCGCGTCGCGATCGGCCCCGGCGGGAAGCTGGACCGTGTAGACGAACCAGCTGCGCACCTCGGCGCCGCGCCCGCCGGTCGGCACCCGCACGCCCTCGACACCGGCCAGGCCCTCGGCGTAAAGCGAGGCAACGCGGGCCCGGTCGGCGATCATCACGTCGAGCTTTTCGAGCTGGGCGACGCCGAGCGCCGCGGCGACGTCGGAGAGCCGGTAGTTGAAGCCGAGGCGGGTGTGGTCGAGCCAGCCCATGTCGACCTCGCGCCCCTGGTTGCGAGCGCTGCGGAGAAGGCTCGCCACGCCGGGATCCGTAGGCACGATCATCCCCCCCTCCCCCGTCGTCAGCTGCTTGTTGGCGTAGAAGGCGAAGGTCGCGAGGTTACCCCGCGTGCCGACCCTTTGTCCCTCGGAATCGACCGCGCCGAGGCTCTCGCAGGCGTCCTCGACGATGCCGAGCCCCCGGCTTGCCGCAAGCGCCTCCAGCTCGGGCATCGCCGCCGGGTAGCCGAAGATGTGGACGGGGAGGATCCCCACCGTGCGCTCTCCTGCGGCCGCGGCTGCCGCCGCGGGGTCGATGTTGAGCGTGTCGGCGTCGACGTCGCAGAAGACCGGCCGCACGCCCTCGTAGAGCAGGCAGTTGGCGGAGGCGACGAAGCTGAAGGGGCTGGTCAGGACCTCGTCCCCGGGGCCCCAGCCGAGCGCCCGGACGCAGAGATGCAGCGCCGCCGTCCCGCTGGAGACCGCGACCGCGTCAGCGACCCCGAGCCACTCGGCGAGCTCGCGCTCGAAGCGAGCGACCATCGGCCCCAGCGAGAGCCTGCCGGAGCGCAGCACCTCCAGCACCAGCTCCTCCTCGCGGGCGCCGATCTCGGGTCTGGCCAACGGGATCATCGCGGCTGAAAGGCGTAGGCGAGCGAGTCGACCAGGGCCTCCCAGGAGGCCTCGATGATGTTCTCCGACACCCCTATCGTGCCCCACTCGTGCTGGCCGTCGGTCGAGTCGAGCAGCACCCTGGTGACGGCCCCGGTGCCGTGCGCCTCGTCGAGGATCCGCACCTTGTAGTTGGTCAGCTCGATGTCGGCCAGGTGGGGGTGGCGGGCGCCGATCGCGGCGCGCAGGGCCTTGTCCAGGGCGTTGACGGGACCGTTTCCCTCCGCGACCTCGACGTAGCGCTCGCCGTCGACCTCGACCTTGATCGTCGCCTCTGTTTCGACTCGGCCGCCCCGGCGCTTTTCGGTCGTCACCCGGAAGCCCTCCAGCTCGAAGAGCGGCTCGTAGGCCCCGGCCTCGCGGCGCAGCAGCAACGCGAACGACGCCTGTGCGGCCTCGTAGTGATAGCCGGCGTGCTCCCTCTCCTTCAGACGCTCCACCGCACGCGCGGCGGCGGCGTCGTCGAGCTCCAGGCCAGCGTGCTCGGCGGCGCTGCGGATTGTCGCCTTGCCGGAGAGCTCGGAGGCGAGGATGTCGCGCTCGTTGCCGACCAGCGCCGGGTCGAGGTGCTCGAAGGTGCTGGCATCGGTCGCCACCCCGGCGGCGTGCATCCCCGCCTTGTGGGCGAAGGCGTTGCGGCCGACATAGGCCCGGTCGGGATTCGGCGTCATGTTGCAGAGCTCATCCAGGTAGTGCGAGGTCGCGGTGAGGCTCGCGAGCTGCTCGCCGGAGACGACCTCGAAGCCCATCTTCAGCTGCAGCGCCGGCAGGATCGAGGTCAGGTTGGCGTTGCCGCAGCGCTCGCCATAGCCGTTGACGCACCCCTGCACCAGGCGAGCCCCGGCCTCGACCGCGGCGAGGGAGTTGGCGACCGCACACTCGGCGTCGTTGTGGGTGTGGATCCCAACCTCCGCCCCCCCGCCGAGGTCGGCGATGACCGCTGCCGTGGCTTCCGCGACAAACCCCGGCAGGCTGCCTCCGTTGGTGTCGCAGAGGGTGACGTTCTCGGCGCCTGCGTCGGCCGCTGCGCGCGCGCATTCGAGCGCGTATGCGGGGTCGTCGCGATACCCGTCGAAGAAGTGCTCGGCGTCGAAGACGGGCCTCTTGCCCTGCTCGCGGAGGAAGGCGAGCGAGTCGCCGATCATCGCCAGGTTCTCCTCGGCGGAGACCTTGATCACCTTGTCGACGTGCAGGCGCCAGCTCTTGCCAACCAGGCAGACAACCGGCGCAAAGCAGGAGGCGAGCACGGCAAGCGCCTCGTCGTCCTCGGCGCGTCGGTCGCGGCGGCGGGTCATGCCGAAAGCGGCGATCGTCGCCTGCTCGGGCTCTTGCTCGGCCAGCAGCTCGAACAGCTCCGCCTCCTTCGGGTTGGAGCTGGGAAAGCCGGCCTCGACGAAGTGGACGCCGAGCGCGTCAAGTGCCTGGACGACCTTCAGCTTCTCGCCCACCGAGAGCGACATGCCGTGACCGCCCATGCCGTCACGCAAGGTGGTGTCGTAGAGCTTTACCTGTTCCATCTGATGCCTTTCGATTCGAGAGATCGGGGTGAGGGCCTGCCGGCCCGCGCACACGGCATTGCCGCGCCAGCCGCTAGGCGGCTGCGGTAATTCGCCCGATTGCCTCGAAACAGTGCTGCATCAGGAACTGACCTTACTCGGTCTATCCGCCTCGGCCGGGGCCTCGACGAAGTCGAGCCACTCCAGGTACTCCTCGGCACGCCCGTGCAGGGCGTCGTCGAGCTTTGCCTGGATCACCCGCGTGATCTCGCCGGGCTCGCCGATCGCGTGGTCGTCGATCTCCCGCACCGGGACCAGCTCGGCCGCGGTGCCGGTGAGGAAGACCTCGTCGGCGAGGTAGAGCTCGGCGCGGGCGATGTTGCGCTCCTCGACCTTGTAGCCGAGGTCGCCGGCGATCTGCACCACCGAGGCGCGCGTGATCCCGTCGAGGATCGCGTTGGAGTGGCCGGGCGTGGCGAGCACGCCATCGCGGACCACGAAGACGTTCTCGCCCGAGCCCTCGGAGACGTGGCCGTGCTGGTCGAGCAGGATCGCCTCCTCGTAGCCGGCCTTCTGCGCCTCGGTCTTGGCCAGGATCGAGTTGAGGTACTGGCCGGCGGCCTTGGCGTGCGGGATCAGGCTGTCGCCGGAGATCGCCCGCCAGGAGGAGACGGTGGCGCGGATCCCGTGCTTCTGGCCCTCCTCGCCGAGGTACACGCCCCAGGGAAAGGCGGCGACGATCACATCGATCGGGGCGTCGGTTGCGTAGAGGCCGAGGTCGCCGTAGCCGCGGTAGGCGAGCGGCCGGATGTAGCAAGAGGCGAGTCCGTTGCGGCGGATCAGCTCCCGCGTCGCCGCGGCGAGCTCCTCGGTCGAGTAGGGAAGCTCGAAGTAGTAGAGCTCGGCCGACTTCGCCAGCCGGTCGAGGTGATCGGCATGCCTGAAAACCGCCGGCCCGCGCTCGGTCTCGTAGCAGCGGACACCCTCGAAGACGCCGGTGCCGTAGTGCAGCCCGTGGGTGAGGACGTGCGTCTTGGCGTCCTCCCAGGCAACGAACTCGCCGTTCTGCCAGATCAGCTCCGCAGTCTCCATGCTCCGGGAAGTATGCCGAATGAGCTAGAGCGCGGCGAGGACGGCGTCCGTGACCTCGCCGGTGCCGACGGTCGACTCACCTGCGGCGGACAAATCGGGTGTGCGCAGGCCACTCTCGAGCACCGTGTCGACCGCCGCCTCGACCCGCGCGGCGTCGTCGGCTCGGTCGAGGCCGTGTCGCAGCATCATCGCCGCCGAGAGGAAGGTCGCCAGCGGGTTGGCGACGCCCTGGCCGGCGATGTCCGGCGCGGAGCCGTGGACCGGCTCGAAGAGGCCGGGCTCGCCCTCGGCTCCGAGACTGGCGGAGGGCAGCATTCCCAGCGACCCGGTCAGCATCGCCGACTCGTCGCTGAGGATGTCGCCGAAGAGGTTCTCGGTGACGATCACGTCGAAGTCGGCGGGGCGGGAGACGAGCTGCATCGCGGCGTTGTCGACCAGCAGGTGGTCGAGCTCGACGTCGGGGTACTCGGGGGCGACCCGGCCGACCACCTCACGCCACAGGCGCGAGGTCTCCAGCACGTTGGCCTTGTCGACCGAGGTGACGCGGGGCTTGCGGTCGGCGCCCGCCGCGCGGCGCTGGGCGGCCTCGAAGCCGACCCGGGCGATGCGCTCCACTTCCGCGGCCGAGTACTCGCAGGTGTCGTGGGCTACGTCGCCATCACGGCCGCTCTCGCCGAAGTAGATCCCGCCGGTGAGCTCGCGGACGACGAGCAGGTCGGTGCCGGCGATCACGTCGGGGCGCAGCGGGCTGGCGCCGACCAGGGCGGGACTGGGGCGCACCGGCCGCAGGTTGGCGTAGAGGCCCATCCCCTTGCGCAGCCCGAGCAGCCCCTGCTCCGGTCGCGGCGCGTCCGGATCGGTCGTATCCCATTTGGGCCCGCCGACGGCGCCGAGCAGGACGGCGTCGGCTGCCCGGCAGGCAGCCAGAACTTCCTCGGTCAGGGCCGTGCCGTGAGCGTCGATCGAGCAGCCACCCATCGGGTGCTCGGTGAACTCGAACTCGCCCAGTGCCTCCAGCAGCCGGCGCGCGGCAGCGACGATCTCGGGACCGATCCCGTCTCCGGGGAGGAGAACTATGAGGGGAGCGCTCATCGAGGCGGCACTTTATGCGTGCGGCTCATGCGCTGACGCGGGCCTCGATGTTGAGGCGAACATACTCGAGGGTGATCGGCGCGCGAGAGCGATCGAGGACCGCCTGGGCGAAAGGCCGGCGCAGTCGCTCGGGAAGCCTCGCCAGGTGCGCACCCAGCGTGGCGGTCATCGTGAAACGGAGTGGGTCCTCTGGGACGACCGGCCTCGGCTCCAGCCAGCAGCTCGCCTCCGCGAAGCCCGCCCGCCGCAGCCTCTCCTCAGTCAGCCCGGGGCCGGCGTAGTTCCACAGCTCGCCGGCGTCGCCGAGGTATGGCTCGTACTCGGGCAAGGCCGCGACCGCCGCCGCGGCCTCCGCGTGCTCGCGGATGTTGCCCTCGCCACCGCACTGGGCGACGAGGCGGCCGCCGGGACGCAGTGCCGAGCGCAGGCTCTCGAAAAGCCTGTCGTGATCGGGGATCCAGTGGAAGGTCGCGGTCGAGAAGACCAGATCGACCGGTTGTTCGATCCGCAGCTGCGCCAGATCGGCGACCAGGTACTCGGCTCGCCCGCCGAGTCGCTCCCTGGCCTTCTCGATCATCGCCGCGGAGCCGTCGACGGCGATCACCCTGCCGTCCGACAGGCGACCGGCCAGCTCCTCGGTCACCCGGCCCGATCCGCAGCCGGCGTCGAGCGCCGTCTCGTCGCCCCTCAACTCGAGCCGCCCGAGGACCTCCATTCCCCAGCTGAGCTGGGGGCCCGAGATCTCGTCGTAGCTCTCGGCATCCCACTCGATCGGGCCGTCGCTCACGGCCGGCTCAAAGCGCCGTCGTCACCGGGCCGTGCACGGCCCCGGACTGCTCGAACTCGTCGATCGCGACGACGTTCTCCAGGGTGATGCCGATGTCGTCGAGGCCGTTGAGCAGGCGGTGCTTGACGTCGTGCTCGACCTTGAACTCGAAGACGCCCGCCGCGCAGGTGACGGTCTCGTCGTCAACGTCGATCCGCGCCTCCCCCGCCTCGGCGACGGCCCGGCAGTGGTCCTCGTCGAGAATCGCCGGCAGCAGCCCGATCTTGGTGCAGTTGGAGTAGAAGATGTCGGCGAAGGAGGGCGCGACGATCGCCTGGAAACCGAAGTCCTCCAGCGCCCAGGGAGCGTGCTCGCGGGAGGAGCCACAACCGAAATTCGCCCCGGTGACGAGGATCGGATTGGGCTCCAGCTCGATCTCGCCGTCACGGATCCAGTCGTAGAAGAGGAACTCGCCGAAGCCGGTCCGCTCGACCCGCTTGAGGAACTGCTTGGGGATGATCTGGTCGGTGTCGACGTCGGCGCGGTCCAGCACCGACACCTTGCCCTCGATCACGTCTATCGGCCTCATCTCTAGCTCCAATCCCTGATGTCGACGAAGTGTCCCTCGATCGCGGCCGCAGCCGCCATCTTCGGGCTGACCAGGTGGGTTCGCCCGCCCTTGCCCTGGCGCCCCTCGAAATTGCGGTTCGAGGTCGAGGCGCAGCGCTCGCCCTCCGACAGCGTGTCGGGGTTCATGCCCAGGCACATCGAGCAGCCCGCCTCGCGCCAGTCGAAGCCGGCCGAGCGGAAGACCTCGTGCAGGCCCTCCTCTTCGGCCCGCGCCTTCACCTGCTGGGAGCCGGGCACCACCATCGCCCGCACCGAGCCCGCGACCTTGCGGCCGTCGACGATCTCAGCGGCCTCGCGCAGATCCTCGATCCGGGAGTTGGTGCAGGAGCCGATGAAGACGCGTTCCGGCGCGACCTCGGTCATCGGCGTGCCCGCCTGCAGCCCCATGTAGGCGAGGGCGCGCTCGGCCGACTCGCGGTCCGCCGGCGAGTCCATCGTGGCGGGGTCCGGGACCGAGTCGGTCACCTCGACGACCATGCCGGGGTTGGTGCCCCAGGTCACCATCGGCGAGATCTCACTCGCGTCGATCTCGACCTCGGTGTCGAAGGCAGCGCCCGCCTCGGTCTGCAGTTGACGCCAGCGCGAGATGGCGGCATCGAAGTCCTGCGGCGCGGCCGGCTTGCCGCGAACCCACTCGAAGGCCGTCTCGTCGGGGGCGATCATGCCGGCGCGGCCGCCGCCCTCGATCGTCATGTTGCAAACGGTCATCCGCCCCGGCATCGAGAGCGACTCGATCGCCGGCCCGGCGTACTCGACCGCGTGGCCGACCATGCCGCCGGTGCCGAGGCGGCCGATCGTCGCCAGGATCAGGTCCTTGGGGGTGACGCCGGCGCCTAGCTCGCCGCCGTAGAGGATCCGCATCGTCTTCGGCCGCTTCTGGACCAGGCACTGGGTTGCGAGCACGTGCTCGACCTCGGAGGTGCCGATGCCGAAGGCCAGCGAGCCGAAGGCACCGTGGGTCGAGGTGTGGCTGTCGCCGCAGACGATCGTCATCCCAGGCTGGGTCACGCCCAGCTCCGGGCCGATCACGTGGACGATGCCCTGGCGCTCGGAGCCCAGCGAGTAGATCGGGATGCCGAACTCCTCGCAGTTGCGCTCCAGGGTCTCGACTTGGACGCGGGAGAGCTCGTCGGCGATCAGGCGCGCGGCCATGGTGCCATCGGTGGGCACGTTGTGGTCGGCCGTGGCGATCGTCTTGTCTGGCCGGCGTACCGGGCGGCCGGCCAGGCGAAGGCCGTCGAAGGCCTGCGGCGAGGTGACCTCGTGGACCAGGTGCAGGTCGATATAGATGAGGCCGTCGGAGACCTCGTGCGCCCCCCAGAGCTTGTCGAACATCGTTTGCGGCATCGGGCCTCCTCCTAGCCCCGGCGCAGGCCGGCGGCGATCACGGCGATGAAGCGCGTCGGCTCCTCGCCTTCGTTCTCGAAATGGTGTGGCAGGTCGGCATCGAAGGTGACGCTGTCGCCCTCCTTCAGCTCGTGCCGGGTGCCGTCGACCACCAGCACAAGCGTGCCAGAGAGGACGACCGCCGTCTCGCGGCTGCCCGGCTCGTGCATCGGCGGGTCGTCCCGGCCTCCGGTGGTCGCTCCGGCGTCGAGGCTGTGCAGCGAGACGTCCGCGCGTTGCCCCGGCAGCGGCGGCGTCAGCTCCTCGAAGCCGTGCCCGCCGCGCTCGAGCGTGCGCCGTGCGCCTGCGCGGCTGACCGCAACGTGCTCGCCCTCGTCGAGACGCAGCAGCTGGGAGAGCGTCAACTCCAGACCGGCGGCGATCTTCGCCGCCACGGCCAGCGTCGGGCTCGTCTCCCCGCGCTCCACCTGCGACAGCATCGGCGCGCTGACGCCCGAGCGCTCACCCAGATCCCGCAGCGAGAACCCCATCGCCTCGCGCAGAGCATGGATGCGATTGCCGATCGCCGGTGTCTCACCGGGGGTTTGGGCGTTCGGAGTTTCCGCTCTGACCTCAGTCACGGGTGGCATTGGTGCGTATGTTATCACATACGTTTGTATTCCAACAGGGTCCTGAGATCGTCCGCGGTCCGCTCCGGCTCGTCGTGAAGCTGTCTCCAAGTGATCCTCACCACCCGCCACCCCTCTGCCTGCAGGCGGCGGTCTCGGTCTCGGTCCGCCTCGAACGCCGAGCGCGTTTCATGAGCAGAGCGGCTGTCGAGCTCGGCGATCAGGCGCTCCCCGCGCCAGAGACAATCCACCTCGATCCACTCTCCGCGCACCTGAAGCCGAGCGTTGAGATGCGGCCTCGGCAGGCCGAACCGGTCCAGGAATGGGAGGAAGAGCTCCTCGAGATCGCTGCGTGTGAAGCCGACTGTCTTGTTCAGACGCTCGAGACAGAGACGCACCTTGGCATTGCCTCGGTGCCCGGGATAGCGAGCAAGCAGGGCAGGTAGGGATAGGTGGTCCCAGAGCCGGCGGTACTCGGCCTCGCGGATCGCGGCCTCGAGACGATCGAGCGAGGAGACCCCCGCATAATCGAAGAGGGTGCGGTTCACCGAGGTGACCGGGATCCCGTCGAGCACCGTGACCTCATCTGGCGGCAAGAGAGCGCAGTGTCGACGGATCGCGCCACGCGAACGGGTATCGCGAGGCGTGGTGACTTCGATCACACCACTGAACGTCGCAATGCCCCACAGCGCCGCAGCCGACCGATGGCTCAAGACCGCGCCATCGCCACATGCCAGGACCGCCGCCATCCAGCGTCCTTCACGGGACACAACCCGATGGCCCACCGCGTAGACGCCCGGATGCAGTCGGTGCAAACGTCCCTTGGCGATTCTGCTCGCAATCGCCTCCCGACCCAGGCCCAGTCGAAGGAGCTGCCCCCGGGCCACAATCCCATGCTGTCGCTTCGCCAGGTCGGCAATCGCCCAATCAGGAGCGCGAGTCTGCATTTGTACGTCTTCTGGACGTACAAATGCAGACTCGGCGGACATGCGCCGACGGTGGCGGCTCCCGGCGCGCGTGTGGTGCGCACAGGCGCGCGTATGTGTGACGGCCTACGGGCCGGGAGTGCGTTCCACCGCGGCCTCGGCGGTTGCCGCCTCGGCCTCTCGGATCGCGGCGCCTTCTAGGGCGTTGGACAGCGCGCGGACGTAGGCTCGGGCCGAGGCCTCGAGTATGTCCGTGGCGACGCCCTGGCCGGTCGCCAGGCGGCCGGCGGTGCGCAGCATCACGGTCACCTGGCCGAGGGCGTCCTCCCCCCCGGTCACGGCCTCGACCGTGTACTGGCGCAGCTCGCACTCGGTCCCCGTCGCCTTCTGGATCGCGTGGAAGATCGCGTCGACGGGGCCGTCGCCGCCCGACTCGCCGACAGCCTCCTCACCGGAGGGCATCTTCACGGCGACGCGGGCCAGAGGCTCGCGTCGGGAACCCGCTTCGACCTCGAACCAGGCCAGCTCGTGGGCGTCGGCCTTCTCTCGCATCTCGTCGGAGACGATCGCCTCCAGGTCCAGCGCCGTCACCTGCTTCTTGCGGTCGGCGACCTCCTTGAAGCGCTTAAAGGCGGCGTTGAGGGCGTTGCCCTCGACCTTGAAGCCCAGATGCTCCAGCGCGTCGCGTAGGGCGTGACGGCCGGAATGCTTGCCCAGGACGATCGAGTTCGACTCCAGGCCGACCTCGGTCGCGTCCATGATCTCGTAGGTGGTGCGCTCCTTCAGCACGCCGTCCTGGTGGATCCCGGACTCGTGGGCGAAGGCGTTGCGACCGACGATCGCCTTGTTCGGCTGGATCGCGTACCCGGTGAGGCGCGAGACCATGCGGCTGGTGCGGGCCAGCTCGCGTGTGTTGATCGCGGTGGTCAACCCGTGCACGTCCTCGCGGGTGCGGACCAGCATCACGATCTCCTCCAGCGAGCAGTTGCCGGCTCGCTCGCCGATGCCGTTGACGGCGCACTCGACTTGCCGCGCCCCGGCCAGGACACCCGCATAGGAGTTGGCGACCGCCAGGCCCAGATCGTCGTGGCAGTGGACCGACGTCTCGACGTCGCGCAGCGTCGGCACCAGCTCGTGGAGACGCCGGAAGTAGTCCGCGTACTCCTCGGGCGTGGTGTACCCCACGGTGTCGGGGATGTTGACTACGGTGGCACCCTCCTCGACCGCAATCGCACACACTTCCGCCGTGAACTCGACGTCGGCGCGGGTCGCGTCCATCGGCGAGAACTCGACGTCCTCGCAGTAGGACTTCGCCAGCGTCACCGCGGCACGGGCCTGCCCCTTGACGTCCTCGCGGTCGGTCTGCAGCTGGTGCTCTATGTGGATGTCGGAGGTCGAGATAAAGGTGTGGATGCGGGGGCGCTGCGAGTCCCTGATCGCCCCCCAGGCCGCGTCGATGTCGGCCTTGTGCGTGCGCGCCAGGCCGCAGATAACCGGCCCCTCGACGTTGCGCGAGATCGCCTCGACCGCCTCGAAATCGCCGGGTGAGGTGATCGGGAAGCCGGCCTCAATTACATCGACGCCGAGACGCGCCAGCTGCTGTGCGATCTCGACCTTCTCCGCGGTGTTCAGCGAGATGCCGGGCGACTGCTCTCCGTCGCGCAGCGTCGTATCGAAGATGTGGACGCGGTTTGCGTCAAGTTGAGCTGGTGACACTGTTCCTTCTCCTTCTCTACCTCGTTCGAATGACCTTGTCTCTCGCGGCTATCGCGCCGCCCAGCGCTATTCCCCCCGAAGGGGGAGGAGAAGGAGAAGCGCGAGGCTGTCGAGCCGGTACGTCATTCGGTCGTCTCAGCTTAGCGTAGGCTGCGCGCATCGCAAGCGAGGATTCCTCAAGCGCGATACCCCGCTCGACCTGGTTCGCCCTGTTTGCGATGGGCATCGCGGTCGTCACGATCGCCAATGACTTCAGCGCGATCAACGTCGCCCTCCCGACGATGGAGAGCGACTTCGACACCAACATCAACACGATCCAGTGGGTCGTCAACGCCTACGCGCTGACCTTCGGCGTGATGATCGTGACCGGGGGCCGGCTGGCCGACATGTTCGGTCGTCGCAACGCCTTCTTCCTCGGCACCGCGATCTTCGCCTCGATGTCGGCGCTGGGCGGCGCCGCGCAGAGCGAGACCTGGCTGATCGCGACGAGGACGCTGATGGGGATCGGCGGCGCGCTGATGTGGCCGGCGATCCTTGGCATGACATACGCCCTGCTTCCGGAAGACAAGGCCGGGCTGGCTGGCGGGATAGTCATCGGCGCGGCCGGGCTCGGCAACGCGATCGGGCCGCTGATCGGCGGCGTTCTCACCGACGCGCTCAGCTGGCGCTGGATCTTCTTCCTCAACGTGCCGATCTCGGCCTTCGCCGTACTGGTCACCCACCGGCTGGTCAGGGTCACGGAGCCAGACCCGGGCGAGCAGCGGATCGACTATGCGGGGATCGCGGCGCTCTCGGTCGGCCTAGTCTCCCTCCTGGTCGCGCTCGACCAGGTCGACGACTGGGGCTTCGGCGACCCGCGGGTGATCGGCCTGCTCGCGCTTTCCGTGGCCCTGCTCCTCGCCTTCGTGCCGATCGAGCGGCGCGCCGGCACCAGTGCGCTGGTACCGCGCGCGGTGATGGCCAATGAGACCTTCCGCGCCTCCTGCCTGGCGATCCTGCTGATGTCGGCCACCTTCTTCGCCGCCCTTCTCTACTTGCCGCAGTTCATGCAGCACCAGCTCGCCTACTCGCCCCTGGAGGCGGGCGTCGGGATGCTGCCCTTCCTGGCGACGTTCGCCTGCGTCTCCTTCGTCGCCGGTCCGCTCTACGAGCGGCTCGGTGCCAAGATCCTCGCCTCGGTCGGCGCCCTGTGCATAACGATCGCGCCCTTCGCCTTCTCGCTGGTCGGCAACCGCTCCCACTACACGTCGCTAATCGTCGGCATGGTCGTGCTCGGGATCGGGATCGGCAGCTTCTACCCGACCGCGACCACCGCCGGGGTCACCTCTGTCGATGAGTCGCAGACCAGCCTCGCCGGCGGGATCGTCTACATGTTCCAGATCGCCGGGGGCTCGATCGGACTTGGACTGACGACGATGGTGTTCTCGGCGCAGGGTTCCTTCGTCGAGGGCATCGAGGCCGCTTTCCGGCTCGATGCGGGGCTCTCGCTGGTCGGCTTCCTGATCGCTCTCTTCTTCGTCGGCGGGCACCTGGTATCGCGCCGCAATAAACCCGATAGCACCCCTTCGGCCTAGCGCATCGGCACAGCGTCGTGCTCTATGTAGATGACGTCCATGCCCGGCCCGTCGCGCGACTCGTCGCGCCCGGGTCCACCGCGCAGAACGTCGTCGCCGGGCCCACCCAGCAAGAGGTCACTTCCCGGCCCACCGAAGATCAGGTCGTCGCCGGCCCGGCCGCCGAGACGGTCTTCGCCGGGACCGCCGACCAGCAGGTCGGATCCACCACCACCGAACAGCAGATCACTGCCCCTCCCTCCTCGAATCGTCACCGGCACTTGTACGGCACGCGTCACCACGATCTTGTCCTCCCGGGGCCCTGCGTGGACTTCGAAGCCGGCCACCATGGGGGCGTCGCAGACCAGCTCGTTCGGGTTTTCGGGGGCGAGCTGGCAAGCCGGCTCGCCCCCTTCCAGCGGGGCAGCCGAGTCGATCACATAGCTGTACCCGTCAGGAGTGAGCCAGATCAGCATTGTGTTCTCGGTGGCGGCGCTTCGCGTAAGCCGAACCGTGATGGCGGATGAATCCGGAGGAGTTTCGGCGCGCACGAACGGCGCGGTCACAACCGCCAGCACGACGAGCAACATGACGATCTTGGTCTTCATCGCAACAACCTTCGCCCCGGCCGACGAACGCCTACCCTGGAAACAACACGACCTTGCCGACGTTGCGGCGCTCGGCGATGAACCGGTGGGCCTCGCCCGCCCGCTCGAAGGGGAACGACTCGGCTACGACCGGTTCGAGGCGACCGGCCTCGAGATCGGCCATCAGCGGCTGCGTGACCCGGTCGAGGTTGCCCTCGCGTTCCCACCACTTGAGCATGTTGAGCCCGAAGACGCCTTTGTTCTCGTTCATCATCGCCAGGCTCTTCCACCAGGGGACCGTCGCCAGCGGCATCTTGAAGAGCCCCTTCAGCATCGCCGGGAGGTCGCGGCCGCTTTCGTTCGTGACCTCGGAGAGCCCGTACATGACGAGCCGCCCGCCCGGGCGCAGCAGGCGGTAGTCCTTGCGGAACGAGGTCGGACCGAGCGCGTCGATAATCAGGTCGACGCCCTCGCCGTTGGTGAGGCGCATCGTCTCGGCCTCGAAGTCGAGGTTGCGGTAGTCGATCGGGTGGTCGACGCCCTGGGCGCGGATCGCGTCGTGCTTGGCCGGCGATGCCGTTCCGAAGATCTCCGCGCCGGCGTTGCGGGCGATCTGCGTAGCCGAGATCCCGACGCCGCCCGCGGCTGCGTGGATCAGCACCCGACTCCCCTCGCGCAGGCTGCCCATCACGACGAGGGCCGCGTAAGCGGTGCCGTAGTTGACCGGGAACGCCGCGCCCTGCTCGAAGTTGAGTCGCTCGGGCATCGGCAGCGCCTGCTCGGCGGGAACCGTGACGAGCTCCGCCTGCCCGCCGAAGCGGGTCCCGGCGACGACGCGGTCGCCAGCCGAGTGCTCACTCACGCCCTCCCCCACCGACTCGACCGTGCCGGCGACCTCGTAGCCCATCACGCAGGGTGGTTTGGGAGCGTCGGGGTAGAGGCCCACCCGCGCCATCGTGTCGGCGAAGTTGATCCCGGCCGCCTTTACAGCGATCCGCACCTCGCCCGGACCGACCGGGGGGTCGGGCATCTCCTGGACCCTGAGCACCTCGGGCCCGCCTGTACCGGTTTGAACCAGCGCCTTCACCGGGCAAAGACTATGTGCTGTGGACATCTGAGCAAGCAGAGCAAGGACGCAGGGAGCGTGGCGTGCTTCTGCACGCGAGCGACCGAGGACGCAGCTATGCGCCGCTCAGAGGTCCACAGCACGGCCGACAGAGAATCCATCGAGCTGGAGGATCTTGGCCACCGTCTCCTCGTGGACCGGCGCGTCGGTGGTCAGCGCCATCACCGCGCGCTCGCCATCCTCCTCGGCGCCGACGGCGGCGGAGACGATGTTGACCCCCTCCTCGCCGAACACGGTGCCGACCCGGCCGATCATCCCGGGCCGGTCGGCATAGCGGAAGACCGCGATGTGCTCGGCGAGGGGCAGGTAGAAGCTCTCGCGCCAGACCGAGACCAGGTAGGGCTCGTTGCGGGGGCCGACGCCTGTTCCGGCGACCTCGACCTCATCGTCGCCGGAGCGGAGAGAGACGGTGACCAGCTCGGTGAAGTCATCAGAGCTCGACTCCTTCGTCTCGACCAGCTCGATGCCGCGTTCCTCGGCCATCTGCGGGGCGTTGACCAGATTGACCGGCTCCTCGGTGTGCCCGGCGAGAAGCCCGACGAGGACGCCGATGCCCAGTAGCCGCGTGTCGTACTGGGCCAGCTTGCCGCGGAACTCGACCGAGACGCGGTCGACGGACCCCTGCGCCAGCCCCTCGGCGAGCCGGCCGAGCTTTTCGCAGAGCGGCACGAAGGGCGCCAGAGCTTCCATTTCCTCGGGGCGCACCGCGGCGATGTTGACCGCGTTGGTGACGACCGCGCCGGTCAGCGCCGCGGTCACCTGCTCGGCGGTGACGATGCCGGCCCGGTCCTGCGCCTCCGCCGTGGAGGCACCCAGGTGCGGCGTGACGACGACGTCGCCGCGGGAAAAGACCGGGTGCTCGGTGAACGGCTCGGAGGGGAATACGTCGAGCGCCGCGCCGCCGACCCTGCCCGACTCCAGCCCCTCAACCAGGGCGTCGAGGTCTACCAGCTCGCCGCGGGCGCAGTTGACGATCCGCACCCCCTCCTTCATCGCCGCGATCGCCCCGGCGTCGATCAGGTTCACCGTCTCCGGCGTCTTCGGCACGTGGACGGTGACGACGTCGGCACGCCCGTAGAGCTCCTCGAGGCTGTCGGTGCCCTCGACGCCGAGCTCGCGGAAGCGCTCGGCCGAGACGAATTTGTCGAAGGCGACCACGTCCATCTCGAACCCCTGAGCACGCTTGGCGACGAGCTGGCCGATGCGGCCGAAGCCGACGATGCCGATCGTCTTGCCATACAGCTCGGCGCCCTTGTACTTGGCCCGGTCCCAGCGCCCGTCGACGAGCGCCCCGTGCGCCTGCGGCACGTTGCGGAAGAGGGCGAGGGCGAGGGCGAGGGTGTGCTCGGCGGCGGCGACGGAGTTCGATTCGGGCGCGTTGGCGACGACTATCCCGCGCCGGGTTGCGGCCGGGATGTCGACGTTGTCGACCCCGGTGCCGGCGCGGCCGATCACCTTGAGGTTGGTGGCGCGCTCGATCAGGCCGGCGGTGAGCTTGGTCGCCGAGCGGATCAGGATCGCGTCGTAGCCGGCGATCTTCTCGGCCAGCTCCTCGTCGGACATCTCCAGTCCGAGGTCGACGTCGAAGTTCTCGCGCAGCAGCTCGACGCCGGAGTCGGCGATCTTCTCCTTGACCAGGACCTTCATTTCCGAGTCTCCCCTACGTTCTCGACGACCCACTCGATGCAGGCCGTCAGTGCCTCGACGTCAGCCGGCTCGACCGTCGGGAACATCCCGATCCGCAGCTGGTTGCGACCGAGCTTGCGGTAGGGCTCGACGTCGACGATGCCGTTGGCACGCAAGGTCGCGGCGATCGCGGCGGCGTCGACCGAGCCATCGAAGTCGATCGTGCCGACGACCAGCGAGCGCTTGCCCGGGTCGGCGACGAACGGAGAGGCGAAGTCGGCCCGCTCGGCCCAGTCGTAGAGGTGACCCGAGGAGGCCGAGGTCCGTTGCACGCACCAGTCCAGGCCCCCGCTCTCCAGCATCCACTCGACCTGATCGGCGAGGAGAAGCAGCGTGGCCAGGGCGGGCGTGTTGTAGGTCTGCTCCTTGCGCGAGTTCTCCAGCGCGGTCTGGAGCGAGAGGAAGGCGGGCTGCCAGCGATCGGCAGCACCGTCGAGCTGCTCGATACGGGCGATCGCCGCCGGGCTGAGCAGGGCCAGCCAGAGGCCGCCGTCGGCACCGAAGGCCTTCTGCGGCGCGAAGTAATAGGCGTCGGCCTGGCTCACGTCGACCGGCAATCCTCCCGCGCCCGAGGTCGCATCGACGAGAACCAGCGCACCCCCGCCGCTGGCTCCCTCGGGTCGCGCAACCGCAACCATCACCCCCGTCGAGGTCTCGTTGTGTGCCCAGGCGATTGCGTCGGCGGCTGGATCCGCGACCGGCGCGGGCGCATCGCCTGGGCCTGCCTCGACCACGATCGGGTCAGCCAAGAACGGGGCGCCGGCCGTCACCTTGGCGAACTTCTGCGAGAACTCGCCGTAGGTCAGGTGCAGGGCCCGCTCACGCACGAGCCAGGCCGCAGCGGCGTCCCAGAAGGCGGTCGTGCCGCCGTTGCCAAGCGCGATCTCGTAGCCGTCGGGCAGCGAGAAGAGCTCGGCGAGTCCGGAGCGGACGCGCCCGACCAGCTCGCGCACAGGTGCCTGCCGGTGCGAGGTGCCCATCAGCGCCGACTGCTCGGCCAGCCTCGCCAACGCCTCCGGTCGCACCTTCGACGGCCCGCAGCCGAACCGGCCGTCGGCGGGCTTGAGGTCTGCGGGGATCTGGGCGCTGCCGGTGGGCGAGTTCATAGCTGTCAGGTTCATGTCATCTCTGGGCGTCGGGAGGCGACAGGTTATTGACAGTCGCGGGTGGACCTCGCGCAGGCTCTCGGCGTAAGCTGCCGGGCATGAGCGAGACCACAGAGCAGGGAGCCACGAAAGGCGACGGCTATGCCGTCGCAAACCTCAGCGACCTCGGCGAGGGGCCGGGCTTCCGCAAGATCCGCAAGGAGCTGGGGGTCACCGCCTTCGGCGTCAATGCGATCGTGCTGCCTCCCTCCTACGAGACCGGGAGCCATTACCACGACGAGCAGGAGGAGCTCTACTTCCTCCACAGCGGACACGTGTCGATCGAGTTCGGCGACGGGACCAGCCACGAGCTCGAGCCCGGCGGCCTCGCCTGGGTGGCCGCTTCAACCGTGCGCAAGCTGCGCAACCTCAGCGACAGCGAGGACGCCCTATACGTGATCGTCGGCGGCAAGGACGGTTACGTCGGCCGCGACGGCAAACTGCCCGAGGGCGAGACTAGGCGTTAAGAGTTCTGAGGGGCAAGCAGTTCAAGGACGCAGGGAGCGTGGCGTGCTCTCTGCACGCGAGCGACCGAGGACGCAGAAATGCGCCGCCCATCAGAACTCTTGGTCGACCCAGGGCATCATGTCGCGAAGATCTTTGCCGACCTTCTCGACCTTGTGATTCTTGCCCTCCTCGCGCATGCGGGCGAGGTTCTCGCCGCCGGCGCGGTTCTCGCCGATCCACTCGCGGGCGAACTCGCCTGACTGGATCTCGCCGAGGATCTCCTTCATCGCGGCGCGCGACTCCTCGCCGATGACCCGCTTGCCGCGGGTCATGTCGCCGTACTCGGCCGTGTTGGAGATCGAGTAGCGCATCCCCTGGATGCCCTTCTCGTACATCAGGTCGGCGATCAGCTTGAGCTCGTGCAGGCACTCGAAGTAGGCCAGGCGCGGGTCATAGCCGGCCTCGACCAGGGTCTCGAAGCCGGCCCGGACCAGCTCGCTGGCGCCGCCGCAGAGGACAGCCTGCTCACCGAAGAGGTCGGTCTCGCACTCGTCCTTGAAGGTCGTCTCGATCACCGCGGCACGACCGCCGCCGATCCCGGAGGCGTAGGCGAGGACTAGGCCGTGGGCGTCGCCGCTGGCGTCCTGGTGGACGGCCATCAGGCAGGGAACCCCGTTGCCTTCCTCGTACTGGCGGCGGACGAGGTGGCCGGGGCCCTTCGGCGCGACCATGCCGACGTCGACGCCGGCCGGGGGGGCGATCTGCTCGAAGTGGATCGAGAAGCCGTGGGCGAAGAGGAGCAGGTTGCCGGGGGCGATGCCGTCGGCGATGTCGGTCTCCCAAACCTCCGCCTGCTTCTCGTCGGGCAGCAGGATCATCACCGCGTCGCCACGGCTGGCGGCGTCGGCGATGTCGAGCACCTCGAGACCGGCCTCTTCCGCCTTGGCGCGGCTGGAGGAATCCGGACGAAGGCCGACGACTACGTCGACGCCGGAATCCTTCAGGTTGAGTGCGTGGGCGTGCCCCTGGGAGCCGTAGCCGAGAATGGCCACGGTCTTCCCGTCGAGCAGCGAGAGGTCGGCGTCTGAGTCGTAGAAGATGTCTTGAGCCATAGGCGCGCGACTCTAGCGGAGGGCACGCCGCATCAGCTTGCCGGACGGGGTGCGCGGCAGCGCCGCCGCCAGCTCGACCCGCTTCGGCACCTTGAACCCGGCCAGCGACTCGGCGCAGTGGCGGCGCAGCTCGTCGGGCGTCGTCTCGGCGCCGTCCTCGAGCACGACGATCGCCGTCACCGCCTGCTGCCACTCCGGATCCTCACGCCCGACCACCGCCGCGTCGGCCACCTCGGGGTGTCGCAGCAGAACCTTCTCGACTTCAGCCGGCATCACGTTCTCGCCGCCGCTGACGATCAGGTCGTCCATCCTGTCCTCGACGTAGAGGAAGCCCTCCTGGTCGATGCGACCGAGGTCGCCGGTGTGCAGCCAGCCGTCGGCGTCGGCGCGACCGGGCGCCACGGTCGGGCCCTGGACCAGGATCTCGCCGTCCTGGATGCGCAGATGGGTGGTCAGCAGCGGCCGCCCGGCGGAGCCGAGCTTGCGTTTCGCGTCGGCCGGGGCCAGGGTGGTCACCTGCGAGCAGGCCTCTGTGAGTCCGTAGGTCTGCACGACGGTGGCCCCGCGCCCGATCGCCTCCTCGAGCGCATCCTCGGGAACCGGGCCGCCGCCGACGAGGATCGTGCGCGGGCCGGAGAGGTCGGCGCCGGAGTCGAGCAGCCGCGTCAGCATCGTCGTCACCAGGGAGACGACGGAGATCCGGTCGCGCTCGAGGGCCTCGGCGACGCGGCCGGCGTCGAAGCCGTCGTGAACCACCGCCGTCGTGCCGTAGATGACTGAGCGCATCACGATCCCCAGCCCGGAGATGTGACTGAGCGGCAGGCAGCAGAGCCAGCGGTCCTCGGGCTCGACCCCGATGTTGAAGGCGGAGGCAACGGCGCTCCAGAGGAAGTTGCCGTAGGTGAGGCCGACCCGGTCGGGAACGCCGGTGCTGCCGCTGGTCATCACCTTGCAGGCGAGGTCGTCCATGTCGTGCTCGCCGAGCAGCGGCATGTCGGCCTCGGTCTGGGTCAGCTCGCCGGCATCGCCGAGATCGACCGCCGGTTCCTCCACCGCGATCATCTCCGCGTGCTCCTCGGCGGAGAGCCTCGGGCTGAGAGGCAGCAGCACCGCGCCAAGCTTCATCAGCGCGTGGACCAGCACAACCTGCTCGCGCCGCGGGTGCATCGTCAGCGCGGCGACGGACCCCCGGCGGACGCCCTGGGCGGCGAGCCGCCTCGCGACCCAGGTCGCCTCGGCCTCCAGCTCGGCGTAGGTGACCTCGGACCCGTCCGCGACCAGGGCGACGCGGTCGGGACAGCTCTGCGATCTCTGGGCCAGCCAGTTGTCGAGCTTCATCGGCGGGATATCGTGCCCATCATGCCCAAACGCCACAAGGAAGCCCCGTCCCAGGAAGACCTCTACACACCGATCGCCTGGGAGAGTGCCGCCGAGTACGAAGACATCCGCTACGAGGTGGCCGGCGGGATCGCCAAGATCACGATCGACCGGCCGGACGTGCTCAACGCCTTCCGGCCGCAGACGCTGGTCGAGGTCTCGGCCGCGCTCGAGCTGGCTCGCGAGGACACCGAGGTGGGGGTCGTGATCCTCACCGGCGAGGGGACGCGGGCGTTCTGCTCCGGCGGCGACCAGCAGGTCCGCGGCGACAGCGGCTACGTCGCCGAGGGCGCCTCCCTCGGCCGCTTCCACGTCACCGACCTCCAGGTGCAGATGCGGCGGCTACCGAAGCCGGTGGTCGCGATGGTCGCCGGATACGCAATCGGCGGCGGCCACGTGCTCCACCTCTGCTGCGACCTGACGATCGCCGCCGACAACGCCTGGTTCGGACAGACGGGCCCGAGGGTCGGGTCCTGGGACGGGGGCTTCGGCGCCTCCCTCCTACGCGACCTGATCGGCACCAAGCGGGCGAAGGAGCTCTGGATGCTCTGCCGCCAGTACGACGCCGAGGAGGCCGAGCGCATGGGCCTCGTCAATACGGTCGTCCCGCTCGAGCGCCTCGAGGAAGAGACCGTCGCCTGGTGCCGCGAGATGCTCGCCCTCTCGCCCTTCGCCCTGCGCCTGGTCAAGGCGAGCTTCAACGCCCACGAGGACGGCTACACCGGGATCCAGCAACTGGCTCACGACACCAACCTCCTCTTCTACGGGAGCGACGAGGCGCGCGAGGGACGCGAGGCCTTCAAGGACAAACGCCAGCCCGACTTCTCGCAGTACCCTCGGCGACCATGAGCACCGACGCAACCGGAGCCCGGCGGTGAGGATCTGGCTGATGGCGGCCCGGCCGCGGACGCTGCCGGCGGCGATCGCTCCGGTGCTGGTCGGCACCGCGGCGGCGGTCGAATGGTTCGGCAGCCTACCCCGACTCGGCGCCTTCCTCGCCGCCCTGGTCGGCTCGATCTTTATCCAGATCGGCACCAACCTGGCCAACGACTACTCGGACGCTCGCCGGGGGGCCGACACGGCCGATCGGCTGGGACCGGTGCGAGTCACCTCGGCCGGCCTGGTGACACCGCGGCGGGTGTTGAACGCGACCTGGATCGCCTTCGGCATCGCAATCGCCTGCGGCATCTACCTGGCCACGGTGGCCGGCATCGTGATCCTCATCGTCGGCGCCTTCTCGATCGCCGCCGGGGTCCTTTACACGGGCGGACCGCGGCCCTACGGCTACGCCGGCCTGGGTGAGCTCTTCGTCTTCCTCTTCTTCGGCCTGGTCGCCGTCAACGGCTCCTATTACGTGCAGCTCGAGGATCTCGACGCGCTGCCGCTCGGGCTGTCGATCGCGATCGGCTTCCTCTCGACGGCGATCCTCGTCGTCAACAACGTGCGCGACCTGGAGACCGATCGGCGCGCGGGAAAGATGACCCTGGCGGTGCGCACCGGGCGCCACAACGCGGTCGTCCTCTACCGGATGCTTGTTCTGGGAGCCTTTGTCGTGCTGCCGATCACCTTGGCCGGCGCCGGAAGCAGCCCCCTGCCGCTGATCGGCCTTCTGGCGCTCCCCATGGCGATCGGCCCGATGCGGGCGATGACCAACCGCACCGACGGCCCCTCCCTCAACGGTGCCCTCGCCGGCACCGGCGCCCTGCTGGCCGTCTTCAGCCTGCTCGTCTCGGCGGGTCTGCTGCTCGCGGCCTGAGCCACACCCCGTTTGCCGAGTCTGCATTTACCCGCCCATATCGCGGGTAAATGCAGACTCGACGCGAGTGGGATGCTGTTGAGGTGAAGATCGCTTCGGTTGAAGTCATTCCCTACGCGCTGCCGTTTCGCACGCCCTACGTGACCGCGCGCGGACGGCTCGACAACCGCGAGATGGTGCTGCTTCGGTTGCGCGCCGACGACGGCATGGTCGGCCTCGGCGAAGCGGTACCGCTCTCACTGCGGGGTGGGACGGCGCTGGCGCAGGTGGTCGGGGAGCTCGAGGCGCTGGGCGGCCGCGACTCGCTCGACGAGGCGACGCTGCGTAGCGATGCCATCGCTCTCTCCCCTCCCGCGCGCTGCGCGGCGCTGACGGCCCTTCTCGACCTTCGCGGACGCATCACGTCGAGCGAGATCGCGACGGCACCGGCCCCATCGCAGCCGGTCGAGTGCAACGCGACCCTCGTCGCGGGCGAGCCCACCGCGGTCGCGGCCGACGCCCTGGCCTGGGCGGAAGAGGGGTTCACCAGCTTCAAGCTGAAGCTCGGGGTCGGCGACGACGTCGGTCAGGTGCGTGCCGTGCGCGAGGCGGTCGGGCCGCGGGCGCGGATACGGGTGGATGCCAACGCGGCCTGGGACGTCGATGCCGCCGTGCGCATACTCCTCGAGCTGGAGCCGTTCGACGTCGAGCTCGCCGAGCAACCAGTCGCCAACCTCGAGGAAGCGGCCGAGATCGCGGGCGCCACCTCGATCCCGATCGCCGGCGACGAGAGCGTCGAGACCCAGGCCGATGCCGAACGAGCCAGGGACCTGAACGCGTGCGCGCTCACCGGGATCAAGCTCTCCAAGGTCGGGGGGCCGGAGGCGGCGATCGAAATAGCCGAGGTGCTGCCGTCCTATGTCTCCAGCGCGCTCGACGGGCCGGTGGGGATCGCCGCCGGCGCCCAGGTCGCGCAGACGCTCGACGCCGGCTCGGAGGGCGAGGCCCGCCTCGCTCACGGCCTCGCCACCCAGCGCCTCTTCGCCTCGACTATCGCCTCGGTCGAGTGTGAGCTGCAGGACGGCATGCTGCACTCGCCCGCCGGCTTCGGCCTCGGTGTCGAGATCGACGAGACGGCGCTGCAGGCACACCGCCTCTGACCGTCGCTTTCGGCCATCGGCCGAACGGGGTGGCAATAGGCTTCCGGCGTGGACCCGACCAACGGCAACACAGCGCTTGCCTCCGCCTTCGTCGAGGAGCTTGCCCGGGGCGGGCTGCGGCATGCGGTCATCTCGCCCGGCTCGCGTTCGACACCCCTAGCCGTCGCGCTCTGGCGCCAGCCCGAGATCGAGGTGAGCGTGATCGTCGACGAGCGTTCCGCCGCCTTCTTCGCCCTCGGCGCCGCCCAGGCGACGGGCGCGCCGGTGGCGATGCTCTGCACCTCCGGCACCGCGGCCGCCAACTACCACCCGGCCATCTGCGAGGCCGACGAGTCGGCGGTACCGCTGATCGCGCTCAGCGCCGACCGGCCGCCCGAGCTACGCGGCATCGGCGCCGGGCAGACGATCGACCAGGTAAAGCTCTATGGCGACGCCGTGCGCTGGTTCTGCGAAGTCGGCACGCATAACGCCGACGACGACGGCCTGCTCCACTACCGCTCCGTCGCCTGCCGTGCGCTGGCGGCGGCCCGCGGTGAACCCCGTCCCGGCCCCGTCCACCTCAACCTTCCCTGGCGCGAGCCGCTCGCGCCGGCTCCGGACACCGAAGCAGTGACGGCGACCGACCCGCTGGCGCTCGATGGCCGCAACGGCCGGCCGCTCACCGCGGTGACGCCGATCGACATGGAGCCCTCGCGGTTCCTCCTCGACGAGGTCGCCGGGCACATCGGAGAGTCGGACTTCGGCGTGATCGTCGCCGGTCGCCAGCTCGACCCCGAGTTGCGCGAGCCACTCACCCACCTGGCTCGCGCTGCCGGCTTCCCGATCCTCGCCGAGCCCACCTCGCAGCTGCGCTGCGGCCCCCACAACCGCATCTACGTCGTAAGCGCCTACGACCATCTGCTGCGCGACGAGAGCTTCCGCGAGGAGATGAAGCCCGACCTCGTCCTGCGCTTCGGCGAGATGCCGACCAGCAAGCTCTTGCGCACCTGGCTGGCGACCTCGGGCGCGGACGAAATCGTCGTCGACCCGAGCTGCGGCTGGAACGAGCCGACCCGCCGCGCCGCCGCACTGCTGCGAGCCAACCCGACGGAGCTGGCCTCGGGCTGGGCGGCGCGACTCGGTGAGGATCGCCCCCCACCGGCCCGGTGGCTGGACGCCGAGCGAGCCGCGTGCGAAACACTGGAGACGGAGCTGGCGGGCCTTGCCAAACCGACCGAGCCCGGGCTCCACCTGGCCCTCGGCCGTGCCCACCGCGGCGGCGATCTGGTCTACACGGCGTCGAGCATGCCGATCCGGGACCAGGAGGCCTTTCTCGCCCCCTCGGCTGCCGACGTCATGTTCCTCAGCAACCGCGGGGCAAACGGCATCGACGGCCTCCTCTCCTCGGGGATCGGCGCCGCGCACGCCTCGGGCCGTCCGACCACGATCGTCACCGGCGACCTCGGCCTCCTGCACGACGTCGGCGGCCTGGCCGCCGTCCGCGAGGTCTCCACGCCCGTCCGCATAGTCGTCATCGACAACGACGGCGGGGGGATCTTCGGCTTCCTCCCCCAGGTGGAGGCGCTGCCCGGTGAGGAGTTCGAAGCCCTTCTCGGCACCCCCAGGGGAGTCGACGCGGCCAAGGCGGCAGCACTGTTCGGCCTGCCACACCGCCGGCTCGACTCGCTGGAGCATCTGCCCGCCGCGCTGGACGCGGGCACGGGCCTGATCGAGGTAAAGGTCGACAGACGGGCCAACGTCGAGCTGCACCGCCGCCTCACCACCGCGGTCCTCGCGGCGGTGGGCGGATGAGCCCGCAACGGCTGCACCACCTCGACGCGTTGCGCGCCCTGACCCTGGTTCTGATCCTGCCCGCTCACGCCGTCGCCATAGCTGGCCTCAACGGAGGCTGGAGCGACGCCGAGGCGTCTGTCTTCTGGCTGATCCACGTCTTCCGCGTCCCCCTCTTCTTCCTCCTTGCGGGCTTCTTCGCCGCGCTTCTGCTCAACACCCGCGGCAGCGAGGGACTGCTGCGCAACCGGCTGGTGCGGATCGGCCTGCCACTCGTCGTCACGGTGGTGCTGGTTGTGCCCGGCCTGAGCCTCATGCTGGACAGCGTGTCCGCGGTCGACCCGCGGCCGGGGAGCGAGGGGCTCGGCATCCTCGTCGACTTCCATCCCCACTACGTGTGGTTCCTCTGGTACCTGGTGATCCTCTACTGCGGGGCGCTGCTGGTACACCATCTCCTCGGCCGCCTGCCAACCGTTCGCGCCACCCTCAGTCGTCTCAGCACCAGCCTGCTTCCTCACCCGATCGCGCCGCTATTGCTGGCAATCCCCTGTGCGCTGCTCCTCTACCGGGAGCCGACCTGGATCGCCGAAGCGCCGGCGGGGAACTTCGTGCCCCGCCTCGAACTGCTCGCCTACTTCGCGATCTTCTTCGCCTGCGGTTGGGCGCTCTACGCCATCCGTGGCCTGCGCGACGCGATCGAGCGCCGGCCAGGCCGCTACGCCCTACTCGCCGCGATCGCGTCGCCCCCGGCGCTGGCGCTCTACCTGCTGCAGAGCGAGCCGGCGATAGGCGCAAGTCGCTGGGCCCACCTCCTTGCCCTCGGGCTGTTCTCGGTGGCGACCTGGTCGTTGACCTTCGGCCTGCTCGGTGCCTCGCGCAGCTTCCTGCACGAGGCCAGCCCGCGCCTGCGCTACATGGCCGATGCCTCGTACTGGATCTACCTGAGCCACTTCCCGGTGATGGCCGCGCTCGCCCTCGTCCTCTTCGACCTGGCGATGCCCAATGCGCTGCGGCTGCCACTACTCGTCGTCGCCACCTTCGCGATCATCTACCCGGCATACGGCGCCTTCGTTCGCCACACGGCAATCGGCCGAGTGCTCCACGGCCCGCGACCCCGAGCACCGGAGAGGCGACGAGCACGGCGGCAGCTCACTCCCCCCGCAGCGGCAGGGCGCCGAGCTTGAGGCTCAGCAGACGATGGGTCCAGCCTCTCGTCCGACACCGGGTTGCCAGGCGGCGCCGAAGAGGGTCAGGCCGGGGTCCGAAAGGACCGTCCTGAGACAGGTCCCATCGGCATTGATCTCCATCACCCTGTCGCCCGGGTCGGGGGTCCGGTCCCCAATCTCATCGGCCGGGGAATGGGTGAACGCCAGGCGCTGTCCGGAGGTGTCCCAGCTCGGCCAGGCGAAGAAGCCGCGCCTGCGCAGCAGCAACCTGGTCCCGGTAACGGAGCCGACGCGTCCCACTCGCAACTCGTCGGCCGCCGGCACCTTCTCGTTTATCCCGTTGAGCCGCCAGTTCAGGTAGCGCACAAAGGCGAAATGTGAGCCATCGGGCGAGTAAGTCGGCTCCAGGGCTTCCCGGGCGAGCAGCGAAAAGTCGCCACTCTTGAGATCGATCGCAACCGCCCTGAATCCCTGTCGGCTGAACATGCTGGTGGCGAGCATCGAGCCGTCGGGCGAAAAGGAGCTCGGCGTCAGATACGTAGAAAGCCGCCATCGGGTCAGTCGCCGAACCGAGCCGCTCTTTACATCGAGTAACCAGATCGCGCTCTTGAACAGATAGTTCTCCCTGCCGGGCAGAACCTTGACGAGCTTCGCCCGCGAGAAGGCGACAGAGTGGCCGTCCGGAGCGATCACGGGGTCACCGCCTTCGAGGGAGGCGCGGTGGAACACTCGCAAGCCACCGCCGTCCGCCCTGGCCACGCCTACCGCCTGTCCTTCATCGCCTGAGATGGACAATGCAAGCAGGCCGCCATCAGCCGACCAGGAGGGATGCGAGCTGGCGATCCTTTCGAACCGTGAAAGTGGACGGATGGCCAGATCTTCGGGCATCTCACCTCCGGGTCCGACCGTGATCAGGGTCGCTCCGCTTTGAGCGACGATCGCGAGCCGGGGGCCGGGCAGTGTCGTCGTCGCGACGGCAACACTCGATGGGAGGGCAAACAGCGCCAGCATCGCCCCCACCACGCCTGAAGCCCTCCCCCTCATGCTGGAGATTCTTACGTACCGAAACCTGTCGTGGTGCCCGCCTATTCCGCCAGCAGCGGCAGCAGGGCGCCGAGCTTGATCTCGGTCTCGGCAAGCTCGGCCGCGGGGTCCGAGCCGGCGACAATTCCGACGCCGGCGTAGAGGTGCGCGTCGCGGTCGCGAAGGACCGCGCTGCGCAGGGCGACACAGAACTCGCCGTCCTCGGTGGCGTCCATCCAGCCGACCGGGCCGGCGTACCAGCCGCGGTCCATCCGCTCGAGCTCGGCGATAGCGGCTATCGCCGCCTCCCTGGGCTCACCGCCGACGGCAGGCGTCGGGTGCAGCATGCCGGCCAGCTCGACCGCGGAGCGCGGCTCGGCCAGCTGGGCCACTACAGGGGTGGCAAGGTGCTGGATGTTTGCGACTTTGACGATCTCCGGCTCGGCCCCGGCCTCGACCCAGACCGCATGGGGACGCAGGGCCCGGGCGATCCGCTCACCGACGATCGCGTGCTCGCGGCGGTCCTTGTCGCTGCGCAGGAGTTGCTCGCCGAGATGGTCGTCGACGGCGGGGTCGGAGCTGCGGCGGGTCGATCCGGCGAGGGCGACAGTCGAGACGCTGGCCCCGGAGCGGCGAACGAGCAGCTCGGGGCTAGCACCGATGAAGGCCGCCTCGGGCGTGCCGCAGCAAAAGCAGAAGCAGGAGGGAAACTGCTCGCGTATCGCACCGAAGACGGCGGCAGGGTCATGAGCCGCGCCGGCCGAGACGAGCACCTCACGGGCCAGCACCACCTTCGACATCTCCCCCGCCTCAATCCGCTCGGTGGCAGCCGCCACGGCCTGCTCGAAGTCGCCGGGGGGAAGGGCGCTGGCGATCTCGCCCCGCCCCGTCGGATGGGGGTCGAGCATCGGTAGCGGGCGGGGGCGCAGCCCCGAGAGGCGAGCCGTAATCGCGCTCGCCTTCGTCTCCGCGTCATCACCGGGATGGACGACGGCGTTGACGGTGAGAAAGGCATCCTCGCCGCTGCGGCAGAGCGAGAGCTCGGGTAAGACCAGCGAGGCCGGAGGCAGCGAGGACCACGTCGAGGAGGAGCCACCGTCGGGATCGAAGGCGAAGCCGCCGACCCAGACGGCTCCCGCACCCGCGGGCAGGCCCCGCGGCTCCTCGAAGATCGCCGCGGCGCCCAGGCACTCCCGGGCCACGTCGCGAAAGCGATCCGGCCCGCGCGACGTCACCTCCTGAGCGACACCGAGCCCGGCCAGGGCGAACTCCCGATCGGGCTGCTCCCAACAGAACCAACGGTCCGATGCCAGCCGCGAGGCGAACACGGCCGCACAGGGGTCGACTGCCTCGACCGGCGTCGTGACGCTGACCACCGTCCGACGGTCGCGTTCGGTGGCGCGCTCCAGCGCCCCGTTCAGCTTTGCGAGGAGGCTCTCAGTCGCTGCCGCGAGCAATCGCGATCTCGCCGGTGCGGACCATCTCTATGAGACCGTGCGGGCGGATCATCCGCTCGAAGGCCTCGATCTTGTCGGCGGAGCCGGTGACCTCGATCGTCAGCGCGCGACGGGAGACGTCGACGATCTTGGCGCGGAAGATCTCGGCAAACTGGATGATCTCCGAGCGACTCTCGACCGCGGCGGAGACTTTAAACATCGCCATCTCGCGAGCGACCGTCTCCTCCGGCTCCATGTCGCGGATCTTCAGCACGTTGACCAGCTTGTGCAGCTGCTTGGTCACCTGGTCAATCGGGTGCACGGCGCCGTCGAGGGTGAGCGTGATGCGGGAGATGCTCGGGTCGTCGGTCGGGCCGACGGCGAGCGTGTCGATGTTGAAGCCGCGCCGGGAGAAGAGTCCGGCGACGCGCGCCAGCACGCCCGGCTTGTTCTCGACCAGGATCGAGAGGATGTGCTTGCGCCCGCTGAGCTGGCCCGGGACGCGCAGGTCCTCGAGCTTGACGACCTGTGGAGTGCCCGCCTCCATCAGCCCACCATGTCCCTTGCTGCCGCCCCGGCCGGGATCATCGGGAAGCAGTTCTCCTCGGGGGAGACGCGCACGTCGAGCAGCACCGGACCGTCGGTCTCCAGCGCTTTGACCATCGTCTCCTCGAGGTCGGCGGAGTCCTCGCAGCGCAGGCCGGTGGCTCCGAACGCCTCCGCCAGCTTCACCCAGTCGGGGCTCGGGCCCATCTCGACCGCGCTGTAGCGGCGATCCCAGAAGAGCTCCTGCCACTGGCGGACCATGCCCATGTAGCCGTTGTTCATCAGGAAGACCTTGACCGGGATCTCTTCGGCGACGCAGGTCGCGAGCTCCTGGCAGTTCATGATCAGACTGCCGTCGCCGGCGAGGCAGACGACCGACTCATCGGGACAGGCGACCTTGGCGCCGACCGCCGCCGGGAGACCGAAGCCCATCGTCCCCAGCCCACCTGAGTTGATCCAGCGGCGTGGCTTGTCGAAGCCGTAGTACTGGGCCGCCCACATCTGGTGCTGACCGACGTCGGAGGTGACGATCGCGTCGCCCTGCGTCGCCCGGTGCATCGCCTCGATCATGAACTGGGGCTTGATCTCGCCGTCCTTGCCCTCGTCGTAACGCAGCGGGAACTCGTCCTGCCAGGCTTTGATCTGCTTCCACCAGCCGTCGAGGCGCGAGCCGTCGGTCTGCAGCGCCCGGTACTCGCGGGTCAGCGCCGGCAGCACCAGCTTGGCGTCGCCGACGATCGGGATGTGGGCGGGAACGTTCTTGGAGATCTCCGCCGGGTCGACGTCGATGTGGATGAACTTGGCGCGGGGCGCGAACTCGGAGAGCTTGCCGGTGATGCGGTCGTCGAAGCGGGCGCCGATCGCGACGATCAGGTCGGCCTCGTCCATCGCGTAGTTGGCGGCGCGGGTGCCGTGCATGCCGAGCATCCCCAGCCAGTTCTCGCCGGAGGCCGGATAGCTGCCTAGGCCCATCAGGGTCGAGGTGACCGGGAAGCGATCGGCGGCGGCGAGCTCGCGCAGCTCCTCGGAGGCGTTGGCGTTGACCACCCCGCCCCCCGTGTAGAGGATCGGCTTGCGGGCGTTGGCGATCGCCTTGGCGGCGATGCGCACCTGCTTGACGTTGGGGGCGCTCGGCGGTTTGTAGCCGGCCAGCTCGACCGGCTCGGTGCGGGGCGCGTAGTCGATTTCGGCGCGCGAGAGATCCTGGGGGATGTCGAGCAGGACCGGACCCGGCCGCCCGGTCGAGGCGACGTGGAAGGCCTCGTGCACGTACTCGGGGATCTGGCGCGGGTCGGTGACCTGGAAGGAGTGCTTGACGAAGGGCAGCGTCGAGCCGAGGATGTCGGCCTCCTGGAAGCCGTCGGTTCCGATCAGCTCGGTCCGTACCTGGCCGGTGATGAAGACCGTTGGCACCGAGTCCAGCATCGAGTCGGCGATCGCCGTGACCAGGTTGGTCGCGCCCGGGCCGGAGGTGGCGAAGGCGACCCCGACTTTGCCCGAGGCCTTGGCGTATCCCTCGGCCGCGTGGCCTCCCCCCTGCTCGTGACGCACCTGGATGTGGCGGAACTCCGCGTCGACGAGCGCGTCGTATGTGGGCAAGTTGGCGCCGCCGGGAATGCCGAAGACGTGCTCGGTGCCCTCGGCTTTGAGGCTTTCCATCAATGCGTCGGCGGCTCTCATGGGAATCGCGATGGTACCAGCGGGCTTATGCCTGTCTCGCAGGCGATTAGAGCTGCACGGGCTCGCCGGGATTCCAGCGAGTGTGGGGGTCGATGGCGGTCTCGATCGCGCGGTCCTTGTGACGCTCGATCGCGTGGATCATCGACTCGACCAGCTCCTCGCCGAGCAGCGTCGGCTCGAGGCCGAGGTCGAGGAGCTTGGTGTGGATCGCGTTGTAGTAGTGCTCTTCCTTCTCGACCCGTGGGTTGTCGTAGTGCTGGATCTCGACCGAGTAGCCGAGGTGCTCGCCCGCGTGCTTGACCAGCTGGGCGAGCTCGAGCACCGAGAACTGCTCGGTGAACTGGTTGAAGACGCGGAACTCGCCCGCCTCGGCCGGGTTCAGGGCCGCCAGCTCGACGCACTGAAGCGTGTCGCGGATGTTGAGGAAGCCGCGGGTCTGGCCGCCGGTGCCGTAGACGGTGAGCGGGTGACCGATCACGGCCTGCACGCAGAAGCGGTTGAGCACGGTGCCGAAGATCTCGTCGTAGTCGAAGCGGGTGATCAGCCGCTCGTCGTCGGCGGTCTCGTCGGTCTCGATCCCGTAGACGACGCCCTGGTTGAGGTCGGTGGCGCGCAGGCCCCAGGTGCGGCAGGCGAAGTGGATGTTGGTCGAGTCGTGGACCTTGGAGCAGTGGTACAAGGAGGCCGGCAGCTTGGGGAACGGCAGCGTGTCCCTCCGCCCCTTGTGCTCGATCTCGATGTAGCCCTCCTCGATGTCGATCTCGGGCTGGCCGTACTCGCCCATGGTGCCGAGCTTGACCAGGTGGCACTCGGGCACGTGGTCGCGGATCGCGAAGAGCAGGTTGAGGTTGCCGATCACGTTCCCATGCTGGGTCTCGACCGCCTTCTCGCGCGAGGCCATCGAGTAGGGCGCCGAAGCCTGCTGCCCGTAGTGGATGACCACCTCGGGCTGGGTCTCGGCGACTACTCCGTCGAGGAACTCGCCGTCCTCGACCGAGCCGACGAAGCAGCGGATCTCGTTGCCGGAGACCTCGCGCCAGGCGTCGATGCGCTCGGCCAGCCCGCCGATCGGCGTCAGCGAGTCGCTGCCGACGCCATCTACCCAGCGACGGCGGACGAAATTGTCGACGACGGTGACCTCGTGGCCCCGAGCAGAGAACCTGAGGGCTGTCGGCCAGCCCAGGTAGCCGTCGCCCCCAAGGATGAGAACGCGCATAAGTCGCGGCAGCGTAGCGGACGGGCCTGACGTGGCGCGCCATAGCATCCCGCGGCATGAGCGGCCTGGCAAAGCGCAACGGTGGTGGGGTCGGCCTTGCTGCCCTGACCGTAATCCTGCTGCTTGGGCTCGTCCTGCGAGTCGGCGAGGCCTGGGACGGCCGCGCCCCGGTATTCGACGCGGCGGCCTACGCCGAGATCGCCCGCAACCTCGATGAGGGAGAGGGATTCACACTCGGCCCTGAAGCCACCCAGCCCGCGAGCAACTACTCCCCCGGCCTGCCGCTCTTCGCAGCTGGCTTCTACAAGCTGACCGGAGGTGTCCACGAACGCACGGTGCGGCTGGTGCTGGCCCTGCTGGGGACGCTCGCCGTGCTGTTCACCTACCTGATCGGACGCCGACTGTCGGGGCCCCTCGCGGGCCTTATTGGAGCTGTGGCTATAGCTATCTACCCAGCACTGCTCGAGTACCAGGGGATGCTGATGGGCGAGCCGCTTGCGGCGACGCTGCTCTCGGGTGGAGTGCTGGCAGCTCTCTGGGCGGCGGGACCGACGTCGCCGGCCCGCGGGTCCTGTCGTGGGGCAGGGGGGCCTGCGGGCAGTCCACGGGCTGTCCTCGACCCCCCGGCCCCACGCCACCCGCGGGAGAGATGGTTGTTGCCCGGGGTCCTATTCGGATGCCTGATACTCGTCCGCCCGGAGTACCTCGGGATCGTCTTGCTCGTGAGCTTGGTTGTGCTGGCGAGGGATTGGCGAGATGGATGGCGCCGGTCTCTGGCCGTGACAGCGATCTTCCTAGGCGGCGTGGCGATCGTGATTGTGCCCTGGACCGTTCGCAATGCGGTGGCGCTGGATCGGTTCGTGCCCGTTTCTACGGGAGGTGGCCAGGTGCTCTTTGCCGGGACCTACCTACCTTCCGATGGGGACCCGGAAAAGGTCGGAGCTGAGGTAGTGGAGCGCCATCCGAAGCTGTTCGGGCCGGGAGCGGTCGAGCAGCTGCGACTGGAGCAGATACTGGCGCGACTGGCGGCTCAGCGCTATCCGGAGCTTGAGACCGACGAGGCCCTTGGCCGGATGGGGCGCGAACAGCTCTGGGACGACGTCTCCGAAGAGCCGGTCGAGTACGCGGGGTTCGTCGCGACGAAGGTCGGGCGGATCTGGTTACACGGGCCGCGGGACGTGATGCGCCAGCCCGGATGGGAGCTGCTGCACTGGGCGCTCGTGGCTTTCGGGCTAACTGGCTTGATCGTGCTGGCCGCGCGGCGGCGCTGGGAGGCGCTATTGCTGGCGACGATCTTCGTTGGGATCACCGCGATCTGCGCGCTGCTGGTCGCCTCTCCCAGGCGCGTGCTGGTGACGATGCCCCTGGTCGCGGCGCTGGCCGGCGTCGGCTTCGCGGCCTGTCGGGATAGCCTCGCGCGACGATGGCGAAGCTGAGCGCCTGGATTCGCGGACTCCCGGAGCGCCATGGGCGCACGACGCTGCTGCTGCTCGTCGCCATCCTCGTGCTCGGCTTCGGGCTGCGCGCGTATCGTGTGGTCGAGCCGCTGCCCACGCCGGGCGACGACGCCCGCGCCTACTACGCGCTCTCCAAGGCCCTCTATGAGGAACAGAGCTTCGGAGGGCCGACCTTCGATGACTCCAGCGACTGGTCCCCCGGCGCGCCCCTCCTCTACGCCGCCAGCTTCTACGCGACCGGGGGGGCGCGCGAAGGGACGGCGCGGATCGTCGAGTTGCTGCTCGGACTCGGCGCGATCGTCGTCGTCTACCTGCTCGGGAGGCGAATCAACTGCCGGCCGACCGGCCTGCTCGCCGCCTTCGCCGTCGCCGTCTACCCCCCGTTCATCCACTCGACCGGTGCCCTATTCAGCGAGCCGCCGGCGATCTTCACGCTGCCCGCCGCGGTCCTCGCCTTCCTCTGGGCGGGGGAGCGAGAACGCCTGCGAGCCTGGCTCCTGCCCGGCTTTCTCTTCGGCCTCACCGCGCTGATCCGGCCCGAGTACCTGCTGGTCGGGATCGCCTTCGCGGCGCTGGCACTGATCCGGATCGGCCGGAAGCGTGGCTGGAAGCCGGGGTTGGCCGGCGCGGCTCTGGTGACAGCCGCGCTGCTGCTGCCGATCGTGCCCTGGGCCGTGCGCAACCAGATCGCCCTCGACCGCACTGTGCCGATCTCGACCGGCGGCGGCAAGGCGCTCTACGTCGGCACCTTCCTCCCCGCCGACGGCGAATACCAGCGGGTCAAGGCGATCCTCGTGCGCCGATACCTTGATCGCGACCTGGACCCGCACTCCCAGGCGCTCGAAGACGTGAACCCGACACCGCTCTTCGACCGCGTCGCCGAGGAGAGGTATCCCGAACTGCCCCGCGACTCCGCCCTCGGCAAGGTCGGCAAGGAGAACTTCTCCCACTACTTCGGCGAGGACCCGGTCGGCTACGCCGCGATGACCGCACGCAAGACCTGGCGAATGTGGAGCGCCGGGATCGGCGAAGCGATGAGCAGCACCGCCGGGCGGGTCGCGCAGACGCTGGTCGTGACCCTGGCGCTTGCCGGCCTCGGTGTGCTCGGCTGGCGGCGGCGCTGGTGGGAGCTGGCGGCGATGGCGACGCCGCTGGTGCTCGTCACCGCGGTCGGCGCCGCCTCCCTGGCGGCTCCCCGCCGCAACGAGGTGCTGATGACGCTGATCTTTCCGCTTGCCGCAGCGGCGCTCTCACGGGGGACCGCGGCCCTATTGTCCAGGCGGTAATGCCCCTATACGCAGGCATCTTCCCCGCCGAGCTGACAGCGCTCCGCAGCCTCGGCCTGATCGCCGCTATCGCGCTCGTGGCGTACGCGGTGCTGCGCCGGCGCACGCTGCGCAACGTCGACGTGCTGATCCTGATCGCCGCCGGCCTCGGCCTGGCGCTCGTCTCGGGCACCGAAATCACCGACAAGCTGCTCTCCGCCTTCTCCTTCGAGAAGGGCAACGGCGGCCGCATCCTCGGCCTCGCCGTCTTCTCCATCTTCATCCTCTTCATGCTCGTGCTGCGGGCGCTCTCCCAGGCGGCACGCAACGCACGCCAGCTCTCCGCCGTTCTGGAGGGGCTCGCCTGGGAGGAGTTCCGCCAGGCCGACCTGCCGGAGCGCTTCCGCGGCAAGGTCGCGGTCCTCGTCCCCGCCTACAACGAGGCGGAAAACGTCGGCTACGTGCTCGACCTGATGCCGGAGGAGGTCTGCGGCACACCGATCGCCGTGCTCGTCGTCGACGACGGCTCGCGCGACGGCACCGCCGACGTCGCCGCCGGGCACGGTGCGGTCGTGGCCCGCCACGTGATCAACCGCGGCGGCGGTGCTGCCCTGCGCACCGGCTACCGCTTGATGGTCGAATCGGGCGCCGAGGTCGTCGTCACCCTCGACGCCGACGGACAGCACCTGCCCTCCGAGATGGAGCGCCTGGTCAAACCGGTCCTCGACGGCGAAGTCGACGTCGCCCACGGCTCGCGCGTGCTCGGCCAAGCCGACCGCAACCACCTGTCCCGCGAGCTCGGGATCGTCTTCTTCAACCGGCTCGTCTCCACCATCACCCGGACCAAGGTGAGCGACTGCTCCAACGGCTACCGCGCGGTGCGGACCACCGTCCTGCCCCAGCTCGTCCTGCGCCAGGAGCAATTCCACACCTCCGAGTTCATGATCGAGGCGATCAAGCGCGGGATCCCCGCCAGAGAGGTTCCGATCACGGTCGAGCGCCGCCTCCACGGCCACTCGAAGAAGCCCGCCGTCGTCCGCTACGGCCTCGGCTTCGCCAACGCGATCGTCCGCACCTGGCTGCGGTAGGTCGGGTCGTCGGCCCTCGGCTGACCGCCACTACTTGACTCCTGGATGCCGGACGGCCGCCGGATCAGGCAGGTAGAGGTCTGCACCGCAGCGCGGACAGACTTGTACATAAAGCTTTAGTGGCTTCAGGCAGTTGGGGCACTGGCGTTCGGGTTCGTCCTTCTCGGAGCGGTAGAGAATCACGGCGATCAGGCCGAGTGGAGGCAGCATCGTGCCGATCAGCAGCCAGAGCCAGAACGAGCTGCCCTTGCCCTTGCCGATGATCGCCGTGGCTAGGCCGAAGAAGAAGGCGATGACGAGGTACTCGAATCCCACGGGTCAATCATGACGCGCGGTCGTCATTTGTCCCGCTGGCCGGTACAGATGACGACCGCAAGGGCTCGGGATGTCCGATCGAGCCGACCTCGGAGATGTCGCGGCGGAAGGGCAGGCTGGCGGTCCAGTCGATCACGGCGCGCGCCTTGCGGGCAACACCCGGGATCTGGCTCATGTGGTAGGTCCGGGCCATCCACCATGCCGGGAAGCCGCGGAAGGTGCGGCTGCCGACCTTGCCCACGGCCTTGTAGCGGCCGAGGTTGACGAAGGCGGCGCTGCCGCGGTAATCGAACGGGCGGGAGCTGCCGATGCCGAGCTCGGCGGCGATGTTGCGGGCCGCCACCGGGCCCTGTCGCACGGCGTGCTGGGCGGTCGGCGGGCAGAGCCCGCCGCGCGCGTCGGGAGCGGCCGCGCAGTCCCCGATCGCCCAGACCGCGTCCATGTCCTTCACCCGCAGGCGCTCGTCGACCGGGACCCGGCCGCGCTCGTCGAGTGGCACCGAAAGCTGGCGCAGGCTCGGGTGCGGAGCCACGCCCGCGGTCCAGACGACGGTCCGGGTGGGCAGGGTCTCGCCGGTGGCGATGCGGGCGCTGTCGGCCCGCACCTCCTCGAGGGTGGTACCGAGACGAACGTCGATGCCACGGCCGCGCAGCTCGCGCAGCGCGTAATCGGCCAGCTCGGCGTCGATCTCGGGCAGGACGCGGTCGGAGGCCTCGACCAGGACCCAGCGCATGCCGTGCAGGCGGGCTCGCGGGTAGCTCTCGATCGCGTCGGCGGCGAAGTCCTGCAGCTCGGCCAGGGCCTCGAGGCCGGCGTAGCCGCCGCCGACGAAGACGTAGGTGAGCAGCTCCTCGCGCCGGGCCGGGTCGTCGGTCGCGTTGGCCGCCTCTAGCGTCTCGATCACGTGGTTGCGCAGCCAGATCGCGTCGGCCAGGCTCTTGAACCCGATCGCGTGCTCGGAAAGGCCCGGCACCGGCAGCACCCGTGAGACCGAACCGAGCGCGAGCAACAGCTGGTCGTAGGGAAGCTGCTCGGACTCGCCCTCGCGGGTGCGCAACTCGACCGTCTTCGCCACCGGGTCGTGGCCGGCTATCGATCCAAGGCGCAGGTACGTTCGGTTGAGGATCTCCCGCAGCGGCGTGACCACGTGCCGCGGCTCCAGCGTCCCCGCCGCGGCCTCGGGCAAAAACGGCGTGTAGAGCAGGAAGTTGACGTCGTTGACGAGCACCAGCCGAGCCGACTGCCGCGGCAGGATCCGCTCCAGCTCCCGCGCCGCCATCGCGCCCCCGAATCCACCACCGGCGATGACGACGTTCCAGGCCATGTGTTCAACTTAGCACTTTGTAACAACTTGTTACAAAGTATCGGAACGCACTTTCGGGTTGTCCTTGCAAGCGACCCGATGCAGCGATAAGGTTTCGCCCAGGTGGCATTCACATTGAACGGCCCCGGGCGCATACCCGGGGCCGTTTCTTTTTGCGGCGTGTCCTACCGGCGATTCGCGAGCTTCGATGCGAGCGCTATCAGCGCCCGCATCACACCCGCGTAGGCCAGCAGGACCGCCGCGGTTATGGCATCCACCTCCGTCTAAGCCGCGGGGGGCGAGAAGTTCGCCCCCCGCGGAGGCGGTCGCCTTAAAGGCCCAGTTGCTTCTTGATCAAGCGATTCACCTCGCCACCGTCGGCGCGGCCCTTGGTCTCCTTCATCACGGCGCCGACTATGACTCCGATCGCCTTCTGGTTGCCGGAGAGGATCTGCTCGGCGGCCTCGGAGTTGGCCTCGACCGCGGCGGCGACGATCGACTCGATCTCGCCGCTGTCTGAAATCTGGGCGAGGCCCTCGCGCTCGACGATCGCCTCGGGGTCGCCGCCCTCCGCGACGAGCGTCGCGAGCACGGTCTTGCCGCTGCCATGGGAGATCTTCTTCTCCTGGACCATGCCGATGAGGAGGGCCAGGGCGCCGGACTCGACCTTCGACTCCGCGGCGGTGACCTCTCCCCCGTCCTGGCGGAGCGCCGCCGCCAGCTCGCCGGTGACCCAGTTGGCGACCACACGCGGCTCGATATCGCTCGCCGAACCGGCCACCTGCTCGAAATACCCGGCGGTCTCGGGGTCGGCCGCCAGAAGGGCGGCGACGTCCTGAGGCAGACCCATCTCCCCCTCGTAGCGAGTGGCTCGCGCAGCCGGCAGCTCCGGCAGGGACTCGCGCGCTTCGCGGATCATCTGCTCGGTGGGAGCGATCGGGACCAGGTCGGGCTCGGGGAAGTAGCGGTAGTCGTGCGCCTCCTCCTTGGAGCGCAGCGGGTGCAGGGTGCCATCCTCGGGGTGGAAGTGGAGGGTCTCCTGAACGATGGTCCCTCCCGCCTCGATCAGCTCGCGCTGGCGGGCCAGCTCGGCTTCCATGCCCCGCTCGAGAAAGCGGAAGCTGTTCATGTTCTTCAGCTCGGTCTTCGTCCCGAGCTCATCGCTGCCGGCGGGCCGCACCGAGACGTTGGCGTCGACCCGCAGGCTGCCCTCCTCCATGTTGACGTCGGAGACCCCGAGCTGGCGGACGGTCTCGCGCAGCAGCCGTGCCCAGGCGGCGGCCTCGGCCGCGCCGCGAAGGTCCGGTTCGGTGACGATCTCGACCAGCGGCGTGCCGCCGCGGTTGAAGTCGACCAGCGAGGCGCCAGAGCCGTGGATGCGGCCCGAATCGCCGACGTGGATCATCTTCGCCGCGTCCTCCTCCAGATGGGCCCGGTGGATGCGGATGTCGCCGAGCCGCCCGTTGCTGGCGATCGGGATGTCGTACTGGCTGATCTGGTACGCCTTGGGACTGTCGGGATAGAAGTAGTTCTTGCGGTGGAAGATCGAGCGAGGCGCCACCTCGCACTCCAGCGCCGCAGCGATCTTCAGCGCGTAGAGGATCGCCTGCTCGTTGGTCACCGGGAGCACACCCGGGTGGGCGAGGCAGACCGGGCATGTGTGGACGTTGGGCTCGTCGCCGAAGGAGAGCTCGCAGCCGCAGAACATCTTCGTCTTCGTCGCCAGCTGGACGTGGATCTCCAGCCCGATCACCGCCTCCAGCTCAGCCACGGACACCCTCCGGCCTCGCGTCGAAGCCGATCGCCCCCTCCAGAGCGTGGGCGGCAGCGAGCAGCTTCTGCTCGGCGAAGGCGGGCGCGGCGATCTGGAAGCCGACTGGGAGCCGCGGGCCACCTCCGGCCGGCTCGGCAAGCCCGGCAGGGATCGAGATCGCCGGGATGCCGGCGAGGCTCATCGGCACGGTGAAGAAGTCGTTGAGGTACATCGCCAGCGGGTCGGAGGTCTTCTCGCCGAGCCCGAACGCGACCGAGGGCGAGGTCGGCGTGACGACGAAGTCAAACTCGGCGAAGGCGGCGGAGAAGTCAGATGCGATCTTGGTCCGCACCTTCTGCGCCTGGCCGTAGTAGGCGTCGTAGTAGCCGGAGGAGAGCGCGTAGGTGCCGAGCATGATCCGCCGCTTGACCTCGCTCCCGAACCCCTCCGCCCTGGTCGTCTCGTACATCTCGATCAGGTCACCGCTGCCCTCGCTCCTCATCCCGTAGCGGACGCCGTCGTAGCGGGCCAGGTTCGAGGAGGCCTCGGCGGGGGCGATCACGTAGTAGGCCGAGATCCCGTGCTCGGCATGGGGAAGCGGGGCCTCGGCGATCTCGCCGCCGAGCTGCTCGATCCGTGCCAGCGTCGCCTCGAACACTTCGCGAACACCAGGCTCGATCGCATCGCGGGCGAGCTCGGAGGGAACGGCGAAGCGCAGGCCCCTCAGGTCCTCGCGGTCGGGCAGGCTCGGTGCTTCGCCGAGGCCGACCGAGGTCGAGTCGCAGGGATCTGCTCCCTGCAGGACCGACAGCATCAGCGCGGCGTCCCTGACGTCCCGGGTGAGCGGGCCGCACTGATCCAGCGAGGAGGCGAAGGCGATCATGCCGTAGCGGGAGATCGCACCGTAGGTGGGCTTGAGGCCGACGATGCCGCAGAGCGAAGCGGGCTGGCGGATCGAGCCGCCGGTGTCGGTGCCAATCGCCCAGGGCGCCAGGCCACCGGCGACCACGGCGGCCGAGCCGCCGGACGAGCCGCCCGGCACGCGACCGCGATCCCATGGGTTGAGCACCGGCCCATAGGCCGAGTTCTCGTTGGAGGAGCCCATCGCGAACTCGTCCATGTTGGTCTTGCCGAGAACCGGTGCCCCCGCCTCGATCAGACGCCGGACGGCGGTGGAGGTGTAGGCCGGCCGGTAGCCCTCGAGGATGCGCGACCCGGCCGTGGTCGGCACTCCCTCGGTGCAGAAGATGTCCTTGACGGCAACCGGTGCGAGGCTCGGCTCCTCGACTGAAATCGCCTCTGCGTCCCCGTTGCCATCTCGCCACAGATACGCGTTCAGCTCATCCTCGGCAGCGGCCTCGGCCCAAGCCTTCCCGTACTCCGCCGGCGAGAAATCCCCCGAGGCCATCGCCTCCTGCGCCTGCACGGCGGTCAACTCGAGCATGTCCGTCATCTAGCCCTCCGCCTGCGGCGAAGGGACCCGGAACGCCCCATCGACTGGATCCGGCGCCTGCGCAAGCGCCACGTCCCGATCCAAGCTCTCATGCGGCTCGTCCGCCCTCAGCACGTTCTCCAGCTCAACCACATGAGACGTAGGCGGCACATCGTCCAGCTCCAGCTCACCAATCCGGTCGACGTGCTCCAGGATCCCCGAAAGCTCCCCGGCCATCCGCTCGACTTCCTCCTCGGACAGCCCGAGTCGCGCCAGCTTCGCTACATGAAGTACCTGCTCCCGCTCGATCACGGCAGCCGATTCTAGGGACCCTCCTAGCTTCCCGGCGGAGGCGGAGAAGGATTAGAGGGTGGCGGCGGAGGTGGAGGCGGTGTCGAGGACGACGGCGGCTGCGACGGAGGTGGGGGCGTGCCAGCACCCGGGCCGCTCGAAAGCCGGTCGGCTGCGTCGCCGAAGGTCATCCCTTCCTCTCGCATCGCGCTGTAGCCGCCGTAGGCGATCCCGCCGGCGGCGATCAGGCCGAGGAAGATGCCGATGCTGCGCGTCGCGTCGACCGAGACGCCGCCGACACTGCCGAAGCTGGGCGGATCGACGATCCGGAAGAGGATGAGCAGCACCGAGATCACGCCGAGCACGGTGACGACGGTGTTGGCCGAGATCGGTGGCTCGTAGGCCGCGTCACTGAGCCGCAGGGCGGCGACGCCGAGCGCGGCGGCGATCGTCACCAAGAGAACGAACGGGATGAAGTCAAGGGCCTCCCAGGCATTGCCCCCGTCGCCGGAGATCGTGCCCGAAAACCCTCCGACGCCTGAGACCTCGACGCCGAACCAGTTGAAGAACATGAAGATGAAGAGAAGGATCGCCGAAACGGAAGCGATCTTCTCACCGGTACTCAGCCTGTCCAGATCCATCTGCTTACCCTCCGTGGTCTAGCGGTCGAGCCGACACTACACCCGGGCCCGGGCGGCAGCCACCGTGTTGACGAGCAGCATCGCGATCGTCATCGGCCCGACCCCGCCCGGAACCGGCGAGATCGCCCCGGCCACCCCCGCCGCGGCCTCGAAGTCGACGTCTCCACGCAGCCCATCGTCGGTGCGGTTGGTGCCGACGTCGATCACCACGGCGCCCGGCTTGACGGCGTCGGCGCCGAGCAGGCCAGGGACCCCGGCCGCGGCCACCAGGACGTCTCCGCGCCTGCACACCTCGGCGAGGTCGCGGGTGCGCGAGTGGCACATCGTCACCGTCGCGTTCGCAGCCAGCAGCAGGCGGGACACCGGCACGCCGACCAGCTTCGAGCGCCCGACGACAACCGCCTCCGCGCCCTCCAGCTCGATCCCCTCGTGGCGGAGCAGCTCCATCACCCCGGCCGGCGTGCACGGGACGAGCCCCGGCATCCCGTGGGCGAGGAGGCCGGCGTTGACCGGGGTCAGGCCGTCGACGTCCTTGGCCGGGTCGATCGCGGCTACGACGCGATCCGGGTCGATCTGGTCGGGCACCGGCAGCTGGACGAGGATGCCGTCGACGTCGCGGTCCACCCCCAGCTCCCCGACCAGCTCCAGCAGCTCATTCTCGCTCGTGCCGGCGGGCAGGCCGTGGTGCGCCGAGCGCATACCGGCTTCCTCGCAGGCGCGGTGCTTGTTGCGGACGTAGATCTCCGAGGCCGGGTCGTCGCCGACGATCACCGTGACCAGCAGCGGCGTGCGGCCGCGCTCGGCCTCATACGCGGCCACCTCCTCGGCGACCCTGGCCCGAACGGCCGCGCCAACAGCTTTGCCGTCGATGACCCTGGCCGCCATCAGCGCCTCCGGATCGGCGCGTAGTCGGCCATCAGCTTGCGCTCGGTGCCATCGCCCGCGAACCGCACGACGACGACCCCGCCGGCCTCGACCGCGGTGACGACACCCTCGCCGAAGGCCGCGTGGACGACGTCGTCGCCGGTGCGCAGCTCCAGGGCCGGGCCGGGGTCGCCCGGCGCCGCCGCGTTCGCGCTCGTCGTCTCCCAGCCGAGCCCGGCAGCGGCGCCGGGCGCGCTGGAGTGGCGCTCGGTGAGCTCCGCCGGCAGCTCGTCGATGAAGCGCGAGGGCAGGTTGCGCTCGGCCCGCCCGAAGAGGCGGCGTTCGCGCGCCCAGGTCACGTAGAGACGCTTGCGGGCACGGGTGATGCCGACATAGCAGAGCCGCCGCTCCTCCTCTTCTCCCCCCTCTTCCAGCGCCCGCATGTGGGGGAAGGCGCCGTCCTCGCAGCCGAGGAGGAAGACCGTGTCGTACTCGAGCCCCTTGGCATTGTGCAGCGTCATCAGCGTTATTAGGGACTCCTCCGCGCGCAGCTCGTCCTGCTGGGTGTAGAGGGAGATCTGCTGTAGGAACTCCTCCAGTGGCGAGGACTCGCCCTCCCCCTCCAGCTCGCGGTTGGCATCGAACTCCACCGCCATCCCGACCAGCTCCTCGAGGTTCTCGGCGCGGCCCTCGGCCTCGATCGTGCGCTCGGCAGCCAGCGCGTCGAGGTAGCCGCTCTCGCGCAGTACGGCCTCCAGCAACTCGGACACCGGCGCCTCGTCGGCCCGGGCCCGCAGTCCCTCCATCATCTCGTGGAAACGGGACACCGCCTTGATCGCCGCGGCGCTCAGGCTCGGCACCTCCTCGACCCTTTCGGCCACCTCCCAGATCGAGAGCCCAGTGGTGTTGGCGTGGGAGGCGAGGCGGCCCTGGCTGGTGTTGCCGATGCCGCGCCGCGGCGAGTTGACGATGCGGGCGAAGGAGACCTGGTCGGCGGGGTTTGCCAGGAGGCTGAGGTATGCGATCGCGTCCTTGACCTCGACCCGCTCGTAGAACTTGGTGCCGCCGATCACCTGGTAGGGAAGCTCGAAACGGACCAGCGTGTCCTCCAGCACCCGGCTCATCGCGTTGGTCCGGTAGAAGACCGCGACGTCCTCGCGGCTCACGCCCTCCTCCTCGCCGAGCCGCTCGATCTCGCCGGCGACCCAGCGCGCCTCCTCGTGCTCGTCGGAGAGCTCGGAGAGCTGCACCGGCTCGCCCCCCGCGATCTCGGTCCAGAGCTGCTTCGGCCGCCGCTCGCGGTTGCGCTCGACCACCGCGTTGGCGGCGGAGAGGATCGTCTGGGTGGAGCGGTAGTTCTGCTCCAGCTTGACCACCTCAGCCTCGGGGAAGTCGCGCTCGAAGTCGAGGATGTTGCGGATGTCGGCGTGGCGGAAGCCGTAGATCGACTGGTCCTCGTCCCCAACCACCATCAGGTTCCCGTGCTCGGAGGTGAGCAGCTGCAGCAGCCGGTACTGGGCGTGGTTGGTGTCCTGGTACTCGTCGACGAGAACGTGGCGGAACGTGCGTCGCCAGCGCTCGCGGGCCTCGTCGGAGATCTCCAGGACATTGACGGTGCGGACCAGCAGGTCGTCGAAGTCCAGCGCGTTCGCCGCCAGCATCCGCTTCTCGTAGAGCTCGTAGACGCCGGCGACCGTTTCCTCGAAGACACTGCCCTGGGCCTGGGCGTAGGCGGGCGCGTCGACGAGCTTGTTCTTCGCGCCGGAGACCTGGGAGCGGATCGACCGGGCCGGGTAGCGTTTCGGGTCGACCCCGAGCTCCGCCATGCAGCGCTTCAGCATCCGCAGCGAGTCGGACTCGTCGTAGATCGTGAAGCTGCGCGAGTAGCCGAGCTTCTCGGCGTCGGCGCGCAGCATCCGGGCGCAGGCGGAGTGGAAGGTCGTCACCCACATCGCCCGCGCGGAGCGGCCGACCAGGGCCTCGACCCGCTCGCGCATCTCGCTCGCCGCTTTGTTGGTGAAGGTGATCGCGAGGATCTCGCCGGGGCGGGCGGCTCCGGTCGCCAGCAGGTGAGCGATCCGATGGGTCAGAACCCGGGTCTTGCCCGAACCGGCCCCCGCCAGGACGAGGAGCGGTCCCTCGCCGTGCTCGACAGCCTGGCGCTGGGGCTCGTTGAGGCCGGCGAGCAGCCGCTCAGCCCGGTCGGCGCCGGGTTCGATCGGGGCGCCCTCGGCGTCCACGGGCGTCTCGGGCTCGGTTTGCAACACAAGTCCGAGAATAGCTTTGGACCCGGCCGGGTCCTGAGGTCTCAGCCCCCGGCCGAAGAGCGGCCGGTGCGCTCGCGAAGCTCGGTCGGCCCCCCGCCGGGGACGTTACCGCCGTCGAGCTCGGCGAGCCGCTGCTCAAGATCGGCGATCCGCTGGGAAAGCGTCTTGATCGCCTCGGCGATCGGGTCGGGCAGGTGGATCCAGTCGGCGTCGGGGCCCTCGACGCGCCTGCCGTCGACCTTGACCGGGTGGCCGGGGTTGCCGACCACGGTCGCGTGCGGCGGCACGTCCTCGATCACGACGGTGTTGGCGCCGATCTTGGCGCCGTCGCCGACCGCGATCGGGCCGAGCAGCTTGGCGCCGGAGCCGACGGTGACGTTGTCGCCCAGGGTCGGGTGGCGCTTGCCGCGCTGGAAGCCGGTGCCCCCCAGGGTCACCCCCTGGTAGAGGGTCACGCGCTCGCCGATCTCGGCGGTCTCGCCGATCACCACGCCGGAGCCGTGGTCGATGAAGAACTCGCGGCCGATCTTCGCCGCCGGATGGATCTCGACCCCGGTCACCGAGCGGGTGACATAGGCGAGCACCCGCGGCACGACCGGCACACCCGCCTCGAGCAGCGCGTGGGCCAGCCGGTGGGCGAGCAGCGCCTGCACTCCGGCCCAGCTGAGCAGGATCTCCAGGGTCGAGACCTTCTGCGCCGCGGGGTCGCGCTCGCGCGCCGCCTTGACGTCGGCGCGCACCTCCGAGACCACCCTCTTCCAGCGGTTCATGGTGAGAAGAAGGGTAGGGACACGTAACGCTCGCCCGAGTCGCAGACGACCGTCACCACCCGTTTGCCGACCATCTCCGGGCGAGCGGCGACCTCGAGTGCCGCCTTGATGTTGGCCCCGGCGGAGATCCCCGCCAGCACCCCCTCCCTCTGCGCGGCGAGGCGAGCGGTGTCGAGCGCGTCCTCGTCGGAGACGGAGAGGATCTCGTCGATCACCGCGCGGTCGAGCACCTCGGGGACGAAGCCGGCGCCGATCCCCTGGATCTTGTGCGGCCCGGGCACTCCGCCGGAGAGGACGGGAGAGCTGGCGGGCTCCACCGCGACGATCAGGGTCTCCGGGCTGCGCTCGCGCAACACCGTTCCCACGCCGGTGATCGTGCCCCCGGTGCCGACCCCGGCGACGAAGGCGCCAACCTGCCCGTCGGTGTCGCGCCAGATCTCCTCGGCCGTGGTACGCCGATGCACGTCGGGGTTGGCCGGGTTGGCGAACTGCTGCGGCATGAACCCCTTGCGCTGCTCGCAGATCTCCTCCGCCAGCTCGACCGCCTCGGTCATCCCACCCAGCGACGGCGTCTCGCGCACCTCGGCTCCGTAGGCACGCAGAAGCTTCGAGCGCTCACGGCTCATCCCCTCGGGCAGGGTCAGGATCAGCTCGTACCCCCGCGCCGCGCAGACCATCGCCAGGGCGATCCCGGTGTTGCCGCTGGTCGGCTCGACGATCACCGAACGGCCGGGCTCGATCAGGCCCTCCTGCTCGGCCGCGTCGATCATCGCCACCCCGATCCGGTCCTTCACCGACCCCCCGGGATTGAGGTACTCGAGCTTGACGCAGACCTCGCCCGGCAATCCCTCGCCGAGTCGGGACAGGGCGACCATCGGCGTCTCGCCGACGACGGATGCCGCGGTTCCGCCAATGCGCATAGAAGTGATGACTAGGCCGCCGTCAGCGGCCGGTCAGTCAGGGTCGCCGTCGCGACATGGAGCGGGCCGCTCTGCTCGCCCTCGTCGGCAAGGTAGAGCGCAACTCCCTCTTGCAGCGACTCAAACAACTCGTCCAGAGTGTTGCCGGAGGCAAAGCAGCCGGGCAGCTCGGGAACGTCTGCCCAGTAGCTGCCGTCCTCGATATGGATACGGGCGGTTAGCTCCATAGGTGAAGTTCCTTCATCTTAGCCCCGCCTGCCTGAGAATCGCCTGAGCCAAGCCGGTTGGGTAGTCGCGACCCTTGTGCTGCGGAAGCGTGATCGGACGGCAACCCGGCTTGGTCATCTTGACCTGGTGCTTTCCCCCGCGAGCCTGTGTCCATCCGTTTTTGCTCAGCAGCTTGATTGCCTTCTTCTGGTTGAGCGTTCCCTTCATCGACCCCCTCGACCGTAGCCCGAGGAGCGGCGGAACTTTTTGTCTTCAGACAGGCGCCTAGATGAAGTACATCCCCGACCCCGCCGCCTCGGCCTCGCGGCGGGCGACTTCGGCGATCGTCGTCTGGCCGAAGACCTTGCGCAGGGCGGTGACGCCCTCGGCCCAGATGCCGCCGGCCTCATCGGCCTCCTGGCCGACCTTGCCGTCGAGCGCCTGGACCACCTCCAGGACGGTGATCTCCTCAGCCGGGCGGGAGAGCGTGTAGCCGCCTTTCATCCCGCGGTGGCTTGTCAGCAGGCCGCCGCGGCGCAGGGTCGAGAAGAGCTGCTCGAGGAACTGCTCGGGGATTCCGCGCCGCTCCGCCAGCTCCTTGATCGGCACCGGCCTCTCACCCGAGCGGGCAAGCTCCGCCATGGCCACTACCGCGTAGCGCGACTTCGAGGTGATCGAGATCACATCCGCTTTCTACCGCACGCCCCGGACCGGGCTGGGTTAGGATCGGGGGGATTCGGGCTCCAGGGCTGACGATGGAGTCGTCAGCGAACCCGAGAGATCGGAAGCAGTCCTGAGCGAGCGACCCCAGTGCCTAGTCATCGACGGTCATCCGATCGTCCGCCTCGGCGTGCGCCGGGCGCTGCAGGACAGCTTCGACGTCGAAGAGGCCAGCTGCCGCGAGGAGGCGGTCGAGCTCGTGCGGGACGTCGGCAGCATCGACGTGGCGATCCTCGACATGCGCCGCTGGACCGGCAACGACCATCCCGAGCCGATCGGGGCCATCGATGCGATCAAGGCCCTGCTCAGGTCCGAGCCCACGATAGGCATAGTCGCTCACGGCGACCGCGCAGAGCGTCATCTGGCCAGCGCCGCCCTGCAGGCGGGCGCCAGCGCCTACGTATCGCGCACCGCCGGCGCCGAGGAGCTGAAGCGGGCCGCCCATGCCGCACTGGACCAGGAACGCTTCGTCGATCCCGCCGTTCCCCCGCGCGGCAGCCGCGGCAAGCTGACAAAGCGCCAGCGCGAAATCCTCCAGCTCCTCGCCAATGGCGAATCGACGACCGTAGCCGCTCGCGAGCTGGACCTCAGCGAAGAAACGGTCAAGACCCACACCAAGAACGCCCTGGGGCGGCTGGGGGCCAGGAACAGAACTCACGCCGTGGCGATCGCGTTGCGCGAGTGCCTGATCGAGTAGGCCGGCCCGCGGGTCCTGTCGCCGCAGGGGACCCACCGCCCCTTCCGGTCGCTAAAGCGTCCTCAGGGGCGGTTCCCCCTACGACGCCACCCGCGGGAGACACGCCGAAGCAGACCCACCCCACCCCAGCTACGGCGAGGAGACACTCGCGCAGGCCACCATCTCGCTTTGCGGGCGGGCTGAAAAACGCTCCTCCCGCGGGTGGCGTGGAGGTGGGGTGGTGTCGCGCAGCGCGGAGTCTGCGGAGGGCGAGGCCTCATAACTGAACGCGGTCCGTCCCTTTGCCCGGAGCAGAGCGCAGCGCAAGCGAGGCCATCCCACCTCCGCGACAGGACCCGCGGGCCAGCGCTCGCTTAGATCCAGCCGCAGTCGCGCGCGGTGAGGACGGCCTGCGCCCGGTCGACGGCGCCGATCTTGCCGTAGACGTTATGCAGATGGGTGCGGATGGTCGAGACGGAGAGCTGCATTTCGCCGGCGATCTGCTTGTAGACCATCCCCTCGGAGAGATGACGGAGGACGTCGAGCTCGCGGGCCGAGAGCGGGCAGGGCTCCGTTACTCGGGGTGAGTCGCTACCCGCGTGGGGCATCTCGTAGAGGAGATCGCGCAGCGCCTCGGGGGCGAGGCCGCAGCGTTTCGCGCAGGTGCGCAGGCGCTCCGGGTTGACCGCCTCGCCCTGGCTGTAATGGGCAACCATGTCGGCGGTCGCGATCATCGCCGCCAGCCCGTCGGCGTCGGCGGCGTGATGGCGCTCGATCGCGACGGCGAGGCTCGGTGGCATATTCCAGCGTCTCGCGAGCACGCCGCCGACCAGGGCATGGTCGATACCGAGCCGGTCACGCTCCTCACGCACCCGCTGCTCGGGCGTCTTCGCGACCGCGTCGAACTGGCCCCGATCTCCGGGGTGCAGGCTGCAGATCACGAGGCGACCGACATCGTGCAGGAGGGTGGCGACGGCCAGCTCGTCGCGGCTGTCCCAACCCACTGTGCGCCCGATCTCATCGCCGGCCCGCTGAGCTGCGAGGGCGTGGACGCGGAAGCGCTCGGGCCGCATCTCGCGGCTTCCATTGGGCTCGAAGAAGTCGAAGACCGGCGAGGTGCCCGCGATCGCCAGCACACCAGCCGGCTTCAGCACGTCAACGGCCTCGGGGATGCTGCCTACCGAGCCGGCGACATTGCTGCTGCGATTGGCGAAGCGCAGGACCGCGATCGCCAGGCCGACGTCCGACTCGACCGCCTCGATCACGTCGGAGACGCGAGTGGTCTCGGCGGTCGCGGCGCGCATCACCCGTGCTCGCGACTCCAGCAGGACCGGGAACTTCTCGACCGCGTCGAAGGCAGCGGCCAGGCGGGCTCCTGGAGCCGCCTTGGCGCGAGAGCCGTTGGAGCGGGCGCCGTTGGTGGGCGCCGCCTCGGGCTTCGCTTTGCCGTTGGTCTGTGGCTTGGTCGACTGCATGGCGGGAAAACCAGCTCGCAGCCTTCATCGGCAGCCGAGGACGCACGGTTTAGCCTTGCCATCCCCAAAACTGGGGTGGTCAGTCAGGGTCATTTGTCCGCTTGGGTGGGGTCGGAACCTCCCCGTTGTCCGCTAGGAGGAACTGCTAGGACCGGAGTCGGGCCAAGGCTGCGTCGATGCGGGCGAGGGATTCGTCCCGCCCCAGAGCCGCAAGCGACTCGAAGATCCCCGGTGACACCGCAGTGCCCGTGATCGCGACGCGAATCGGCTGGTAGACCCGGCCAGGCTTGGCATCGAGCCGCCCCGGGAGCGGCTCCAGGGCTTTCTCGACCGCGCCGGCGTCGAATGCCTCGACCTCGACCAGAGCCGAGCGAACAGCCTCCAGGGCCGCCAGCGCACCGTCCTTCATCACCTTGGCCCACGCCTTCTCGTCGTCGACGGGCGGCTCGAAGAGGAACCCGATCAGCGGCCACACCTCGTCGAGCGTCTGCGCTTTCTCCTGGGCGATCGCGCAAGCGCCGCGCAAGCGGTCGTCCAGCTCGCGCCCGAGGTGCCGGGCAACCGCTTCGGCGTACTCCTCCAGCGGCAGCTCGCGCATGAAGCGGCCGTTGACCCAGCGCAGCTTCTTCTCGTCGAAGATCGCCGCGGCCTTGCCGACGTCCTCGACCCGGAAGCGCCGGACCAGCTCCTCGGTCGGCATCAGGGTCGTGTCGTCGGCGGTTCCCCAGCCCAGCAGCGCGAGGTAGTTGCGGACCGCCGCCGGCAGGTAGCCGGACTCGCGCAGCTCCTGCACCGAGGCGGCGCCGTGACGCTTGGAGAGCTTCTTGCCGTCGGGCCCGTGCAGCAGAGGAAGGTGGGCGTAGCGCGGCGGCTCATGGCCGAGGGCGGCGAGGACCAGCAGCTGCTTCGGCGTGTTGGAGAGATGATCGTCGCCACGCACGACCTCGTCGATTCCCATCTCCGCGTCGTCGACCGCGACCGCGAAGTTGTAGAGGACCGAGCCGTCGCCGCGGGCGATGACGAAGTCGTCGTAGCTGCGGTTGGGGAAGCGAACCGGGCCGCGGATAAGGTCGTCGACCACGGTCTCCCCCTCGTCGGGCACCCGCAGCCGCACCGCCGCACCCGGCTCGGTGACCGGGGTGCCTCGGTAGCCGGAGCCCGCGCCGTGCTCCGCCTTCCAGGCCTCGACCTCCTTGGCAGTGGCCGAGTCTCGGTAGGCGGCGCCGGACTCGAGCAGCCGCTTGAGAGCCTCCGCGTGTCGATCCGCCCGCGATGCCTGCGACACCGGCCCCTCGTCCCAGTCCAGCTCGAGCCAGCGCAGCGCATCAAGGATCTGCTCGACGTTCTCTCCGGTCGAGCGCTCACGATCGGTGTCCTCGATCCGCAGCACCAGCTCTCCGCCAGAGTGGCGAGCCGCAAGCCAGTTGTAGAGAGCGGTCCGAGCGCCTCCGATGTGCAGTGCGCCAGTTGGCGACGGGGCGAAGCGAAGGCGTGTTGGAGGATCCTCAGGCACGAGGGGAATCTAGATGAACATGCGACGGGCCCGCCGAAGCGGACCCGTCGAGCACGCCTCTGACTAGAGACCAAGAGATTAGCTCAAGCCCCCACGCCTCCATAGGATGCGCGATTCATGCTTATCGGCGCGCATGTCTCGACATCCGGGGGGCTCGACAAGGCGATCGAGCGGGGCACTGCACTCGGTTGCGAATCGATCCAGATCTTCAACCAGAGCCCGCGCATGTGGCGGCCGACGAAATACGGGCCGGATGACTTCGTTGCTTTCAAAGAGGCGATGGCGGATTCACCGCTCGAAGCCGTCGTGATCCACGCCGTCTACCTGATCAACTGCGCCTCCAAGGACAAGGAGCTGCGTAAGAAGTCCCAGGCATCGCTGACCCATGCCCTTCGAATCGGCGATGAAATCGATGCAGCCGGGGTTGTCCTGCATCCGGGCGCGCAGGTCAAAGAGCCGCTCGGCCCTTCGATGAAACGGGCCGGAAAGACGATCGCAGCGGCGCTCAAAGACAGCGACCGTTGCCACCTCCTGCTCGAGCAGACCGCCGGTCACAAAGGTCTCCTGGGCCGTGACTTCGACCAGACCGCCGAGCTGATCGAGCTGGCCGGCAGCGGCAAGCGCCTCGGCCTCTGCCTCGACTCCTGCCACCTCTTCGTCCAGGGCTACGACATCACCGACGAGGAGCACCTCTCCGCCGTCGTCGACGAAGCCGACGCCAAGGTCGGCCTCGACCGCCTCCAGTGCCTCCACGTCAACGACGCCGCAGCCCCCCTCGGCTCCTGCCGCGACCGCCACGCCAACCTCGGCAAGGGCGAGATGGGCAAGCAGGGCCTCGCAGCCTTCCTCTCCGAGCCCCGCTTCGAGGGCCTCCCGGCGACGCTGGAGACGCCGGGACCGATCAAGAAAGGCCCCGACCGCAAGGAAGTGCAGGCCGCCAAGCGCCTTAGGAAAGCCGGGCTCAAGCGGCGGGGTTAGGGAAGCCCCGGTCACCCCTCCACGGAGGCTCTGGATCCACGCCCCGAGGCACGGAGCACGACACAGCTGCGCGACGGCCTCCGGGGAGGGGTGACCGGGGCTTCCTGCGAGTTCGCTATTTGACGTGGACGCCTGAGATCGCGCGGCTGATGACCAGGCGCTGGATCTCGGAGGTGCCCTCGAAAATCGTGTAGATCTTCGCGTCGCGGTGCATCCGCTCGACCGGGAACTCGCGGGTGTAGCCGTTGCCGCCGAGGATCTGGATCGCGCGCTCGGTCGACCAGACCGCGACCTCGCCGGCCTTCAGCTTCGACATCGAGCCCTCGGCGTTCTCGAACTTGTGGCCGTTGCGGCCCATCCAGGCCGCACGCCAGACGAGCAGGCGGGCGGCGTCGATCTCGAGCTTCATGTCGGCGAGGGTGAAGGCAATCGACTGGTTCTCGACGATCGCCCTGCCGAACTGGTGGCGCTCTTTGGCGTACCCGAGCGCGTACTCGTAGGCGGCACGGGCGATGCCGAGTGCCTGCGCGCCGACCGTGGGGCGACTCGCCTCGAAGGTCTGCATCGCCGCCTGCGACTTGGCTTTCTTGCCTTCACGGACCCGGGCGAGCCTTTCGTCGAGCTTCTCTTTGCCTCCCAGTAGGCAGGCTCCCGGCACGCGACAGTCGTCGAGGTGGACGTCGGCGGTGTGGGAGGCGCGCAGGCCGTGCTTCTTGACCTTGGCGCCCTGCTCGCAGCCCTTGGTCCCGGGCGGGATCACGAAGGCGGCGTGGCCGCGCGAGCGTAGCTCGCGGTCAACCGTGGCGATGACGACGTGGACGTCGGCGATTCCGCCGTTGGTGGCCCAGGCCTTCTGGCCGTTGAGCACCCACTCGCCGGTCGCCTCGTCGTACTTGGCCGTGGTGCGGATCGCAGACACATCGGAGCCGGCGTCCGGCTCCGACGAGCAGAAGGAGGCGACCTTAGGATCGTCCGCGCTGCCAAAGCACTGCGGGATCCACTCGCCCATCTGCTCCGGGGTTCCCTGCCCGAAAATCGCGGCGACGGCCAGCGAGGTACCCATGATCGCCATGCCGATGCCGGCGTCGCCCCAGAAGAGCTCCTCGTTGGCGATCGGCAGGGTCAGGCCGGTCTCGTCGGCCCAGAACTGACCGAGGGCTTCGAAGCCGTAGAGGCCGATCTTGGCGGCCTCCTGGATCACTGGCCAGGGCGTCTCCTCGCGCTCGTCCCATTCCTCCGCGGCGGGACGGACGACGCCCTCGGCGAATCCGTGCACCCAGTCGCGGATGTCCTTCTGGTCCTGATTCAGCTCGAGGGTGAATTTCGGCCCCTCGCTGGAAGCACTGTCGGTGTCGCCGGCCGCCTCAGCCACCAGCTTCTCTGCCTCTGCCACTGCGGAAGTCTCTGTCATGCCGCAATTCTACACGGAACGATGTCGTGATTCCCCCCACTCAGACGTCGCGCAGGTCAAACGCCTGGATGCCTTCCGGGCCACTGTCGGAGCAGTCGAAGAAACGGCGGTTGACGCAGTCGTAGGACTCCCCCGAGCCCTCGTACGCGCGCTCGACGGAGAACTGGCAGTGCGGCAGGGCATCTCCCGTCATCTTCACCCCGCCGAAGCCTCCCGGCTGGAGAACGGCGTCGAGCTCGACCTTGGCGGCGAAGACGTCCTGCATGCAGCCGACGTACTGCACGCCGTTGAGCATGTCGACGAAGCTGTAGAGGTAGCGGCAGCGCATTTCGACGCAACCGCGCGGCTCGACCATCTTGTCGCAGAAGGAACGGCACTGGCGGCACTCGCCGGTCTTCTCGCGGATAGCGGTCATGAAGAAAGTCTAGAGACGCCTGAGCCCGTCAACCAGCGCATTTCGGAGTCCTCGGTCGCTCGCGTGCGAAGCACGCCACGCTCCCTGCCTCCGCCGAACTGCTTGATTGACGGGCTCAGGCCGCCAGGGCGGCCGCAGAGCCCAACACATGGTCGAGCTCGCTCTGCAGCCTGCCGGATGGGCGCACGCGGTAGCCCTCGCCGAGCAACAGTCGCTTCGACTCGCCGGCCGCTGTGCGGATCGCCAGGTGGACCTCGGCGTCGCCCTTGTGGTGCTCGAGTACCGCCTTCAGTTCCTCGACCAAGACGTCGGTGAGCTGCGTCGCCTCGACCTCGACCTCGACCGGGCCACTCGGGCCGCTCGAAACCTCGGGTGCGCGGGCAATCTCCTCGGCGTCTGGTTCGAAGCGCTCGGCCTCCTGCACGACGAGCTTCGTCTCGCCGCGGTCCTTGTGGTCGAGGCGGCCGCGGACGACGACGATCGCGTCGGGTGCGATGATCGCGGCGCTCTCGGCCTCGTCGGCCTTGAAGACCAGCATCTCGACCTGGCCCTCGACGTCGTCGAGGGTGGCGAACATCATCTGACTGCCGCTCTTGGTGCGGATCTTCTTGCACTCGGTGACGATGCCGCCAACCGTCACCCAGGAGCCGTCCTGCTTGTTGGCGAGATCGGCGAGGCCGCAGTCGACGCGGGCGCGCAGCGCGCCCCGCACCTCGGTCAGCGGGTGCGAGGAGAGATAGGTCCCCAGCGTCTCCTTCTCCAGGGCCAGCAGCTCGGCGCGCTCGAACTCGGCCGCCGAGATCGGCGGGCGGTGGTGGGCCTGAGCGGCTGCATCGGCTCCGCCGCTCTCGCCCTCGCCGAAGTCGAAGATCGAGCCCTGGCCCATCTGGGCGTCCTCCTGGGCCTTCTGCCCCGCCGACTGCGCCGCCGGCAGCGCCTCGAGCATCCCCTTGCGCGTCGCCTCGGTCGAGTCGAGAGCGCCGCACTTGATCAGGCACTCGATCGCCCGTTTGTTGACCGCGCGCGAGTCGACCCGTTCGCAGAAGTCCCAGATCGAGTCGATCGGGCCGTCCTCGCGAGCCCGCAGGATCGCCTCAACCGCCGCGTGGCCGACGTTCTTCACGGCGTCGAGGCCGAAGCGGATCGCCTTCTCGGAGACGACGAAGTCGTGATCGGAGGAGTTGACGTCGGGCGGCAGCACCTCGATCCCCATCTCCTCGCAGCGGTTGACGAAGAACGGGACCTTGTCCTTGGTGTTCATCACCGAGGAGATCACCGCCGCCATGTACTCAGCCGGGTAGTTGGCCTTGAGGTATGCCGTGCGGTAGGAGATCAGCGCGTAGCAGGCGGCGTGGGACTTGTTGAAGGAGTAATCGGCGGCCGCCTCCATCAGCGACCACATCTCGTTGGCGACCTTGGTCGCGGTGCCCGAGGCCTGCATCCCCTCGAGGAATTTCGCCTTCATCGTCGCCATCAGCTCGCGCTTCTTCTTGCCGATCGCCTTGCGCAGGTCGTCGGCCTCGGCGGGGCTGAAGCCGGCCATCCGCTTGGCGATCTCCATCAGCTGCTCCTGGTAGAGGACGCAGCCGTAGGTCGGCTCGGTGATCGGGCGCAGGCGCTCGTCGGGATAGGTGACCGAGGAGGGGTTGCGCTTGCCCTTGGCGTAGTCGGGGATGTAGCGCATCGCCCCTGGGCGGTAGAGGGAGACGAGCGCGACGATGTCGTCGAACTCGGTCGGCTTCACCTTCTTCATCGCCTCGCGCATGCCCTCGGACTCGAGCTGGAAGACGCCGGTGCCCTCGCCGCGGGAGAGCATCTCGAAGGTCTTGGCGTCGTCCATCGGTATCGCGCTCATGTCGATCTCAACGCCGCGCGAGCGGCGAATGATCTCGGCCGCGTCCTCGATCACGTCGAGGTTGCGCAGCCCGAGGAAGTCCATCTTCAGCAGGCCGATCTCCTCGATCGGGCCCATCGAGTACTGGGTGACGATCTTGTACTGGCGCTCGGCCTTGCCGCTGCCGTTTCCGTTGCCGTTGGCCGGCGCCGGGGCGCTGCGGTCCTCGGCCAGCTGCAGCGGCACGATCTCCTGCAGCGGCCGGTCGGCGATGACGACCGCAGCGGCGTGGATCGAGTTGTTGCGGATGATCCCCTCGAGGCCCTGGGCGACGTCGAGGATCTTCTTCGCATCGGGCTCGGAGTCGTAGGTCTTGCGCAGCTCCTGGCCGGGCTTGAGGCATTCCTCGAAGGAGGGGTTGCGGCCGAGGATCGGCTCCGGGATCTGCTTGGCCAGCCGGTCGCCGCTGCCGTAGTCGAAGCCGAGAACGCGGGCCGCGTCCCGGGTCGCCGCGCGCGGCGCCATCTTGCCGAAGGTGATGATCTGGGCCACCGACTCGCGGCCGTACTTCTCGGCCACGTAGCGGATCACCCGCTCGCGACCGCGGACCGAGAAGTCGATGTCGATGTCCGGCATCGACTTGCGGCCGGGGTTGAGGAAGCGCTCGAAGAGCAGGTCGTTTGCGAGCGGGTCGATGTCGGTGATCGTCAGCGCGTAGGCGACGATCGAGCCAGCCGCCGAGCCGCGGCCGGGGCCGACGGCGACACCGTTGTCCTTGGCGTAGCGGACGAAGTCCCAGACGATCAGGAAGTAGGAGGAGAAGCCCATCTCCTCGATCACGCCGAGCTCGAAATCGATCCGCTCCTGCGCCTCGGCGGGAACCGGGTCACCGTAGCGAGCGCGCAGCCCCTCGGCGGCGATCCGCCGCAGCATCGCCTCGGGCTCCTCGCCGTCGGGCGTCGGGTAGCGCGGCAGCAGCAGCTTGCCCAGCTCGATCTCGGCGTTACAGCGCTCGGCGATCTCCAGCGTGGTCGGCACCGCCTCCGGCCACTCGGCGAATGAGTCGGCCATTTCCTCACTGTTCTTCAAGTAGAACTCGTTGGTGTCGAAGCTCATCTTCGGCGCCGCCAGGGTCGACTTGGTCTGCACGCAGAGCAGCGCCGAGTGGTTGTCGAAGTCCTCGCGCCGCAGGTAGTGGACGTCGGCGGTGCCGACCAGCGGCCGGCCCAGCTCGCGGGCATAGCGGACGATCCCCTCATTGGCCTTGTCCTGCTCGGGGATGCCGTTCTTCTGCACCTCGAAGTAAACCTGCTCGGGCCCGAAGGCTTGGATCAGGTCATCGAGGTGGGCGCGCGCATCGTCGGGGCGCTCCTCGATCAGGCGGCGGCAGAAGCGCGACTGCAGGCAACCGGTGAGCACGATCACGCCCTCGGAGTGGGCGGCGAGCATCTCCATGTCGACGTTGGCCTTGCCGCGCGAGAAGCCTTCGAGGAAGCCGGCCGAGGTGAGCTTGACCAGGTTGGCAAGGCCGGCGTCGCTCTCAGCCAGGAGGGTGAGGTGGTTGCGCTCGTATTTGGGCTTCTCCTTGAGCGTCTTGACGTCGTCGACGAAGTAGGCCTCGAAGCCGGCGATCGGCTTGATCCCGTGCTTCTGGCAGGCCTTGTAGAGGTCGACCGCACCGTTCATCACGCCGTGGTCGGTGAGGCCCAGGGCCGGCTGACCCATCTCCGCGGCGCGAGCCGCCATCGCGTCGATCTTGCAGGCGCCGTCGAGCAGCGAGTACTCGCTGTGGGCGTGGAGATGGACGGCGGAGGGGTTGCTCACGGGCGTCGAGCGATCATGTCAATCGGCCCAGATGGAGCGGGCCGATTTCTCGCGTCTTCCGCGCACCTTCCGTGTGTATTTCGGAGGTAGGGGCGCCGGCTCAGGCGCAGACCCAGGCGCCGCCGCCGGAGTCGGCCCAGATTTCAGCGGCGATTCTGTCCTGTTCTGCCTTGGGAGCTTCGTGGGGCGCACCCTCTCCGCCGTACAGCTCCCAGGTCGAGGGGAGGATCTGGTAGGCGCCGCCGGCTCCCGACGAGGGGTTTACGGCGCCGTAGTTGCCGCCGGACTCGCACATCACGATGTATGTAGGGATCGAGTAGGGGCCGCCCAGCCAGCGCTCGACGGTGGTTTCGGCTTCGGCTTGGCTGGCGGCTTCGGCTGCCTCGATGTCGCTGACCCAGGAGCCGATCTTCGATTTGAGCGTGGACAGAGAAGCCGATCGAGAGGCAGCGACGGAGTGCAGTTGGGCGGCTGCCGCTTCGGCTTCCTGGCGGACGCCGGCGATTTCGGAGCGGGCGGCGGCGAGGCGGGTGTTGTAGGCGTCGACCTTGGCCTTGAGGGTGGCGATCCGCTCGAGGGCCGCGGCGACGGTGCGGCGGACCTGGGCCACACGACCCGCGAGGTCGGAGTCGGAGCGCTCGATCCGCTCCAGGTATTCGGTGCGAGTGGCGAGTTCATCGAAGCTGCCGGAGGCGAGGATGACGCTGGCGGTACTCGGGCTGCCGCTCTCGTAGATCGCGACCAGGCGCGCCGCGAGCGCGGCGCGGGCACGGTGCAGGCGTCGCTTCTCCGCCGCCAGGCGGCGCTGCGTTCGCCGCACGTCCGCCACCAGCCGCGCGGCGCGCTCTTCGCCTGTCGCAAGCAGTCCGGCGAGCTCCTCCTCGCGGGCGCTCGCCGCGTCGGCCTTCTCCTGAGCGGCGGCCAGTTCGCTCTGGGCCGCCTGCAGACTCGCGGCAAGGGAGCTGGCCTCGCCGCGCGCGGCGGAGACCTTCGCTTCGAGATCGCCGACGCCAGCCGCTCCGGCGACGGTTGCCGAAAGCAGCGCGAAACCGAGCAGCGCGGACGCAAGGACGGCCGGGCGCCGGGGCCCTGCCTTTGTCACCGGGGTACGAACCACGAAGCCGACGAGGCTAGCGGCTTTCGTTAGCGAATACTCACAACTTGACGATAACCCGCAACAGATCTTGCGTTCAGCCCTCGGGGACGTTGCGAGTGGCGGCGTAGGCGGCCATTGCCACGCCGGCGGCGACAACGCCGAAGCCGATCCGGATCTGGCGCCTGTAGCGCACCCGGACGTATTTGATGGCGAAGCGGATCGCCATCTTGCCGAGGCGGTCGTAGCTCATGCCTTCTCCTCTTCCCCGCGCTGGCGAATTCGATGCGCCATCCGCGACTGCAGCGACCAGAGCTCGATGAAGCCGGGCGAGGCGGTCTGCGAGAAGAGGCCGCCGGACTCGGCGAAGGAGGCGAGGTCGGCGTCGTAGACGGCGTTGGGCGAGCTGCGGGTTACCACCCGCACACTCCCCTTGAAGAGCTTCAAACCGATGGTTCCCGTGACCTGGGCGTTGACCGCGTCCATGTAGGCGTCGAGGTCGGTGCGCAGCGGCTCCCACCAGAGGCCTGCGTAGACGAGGTAGGCCCACTTCTGGTCCAGCGAGGGCTTGAACTGGTTCTGGTGGATCGTGCCGACCAGCTTCTCCAGCTCCTGGTGGGCGGGAAGCAGGATCGCCGCTGCTGGCACCTCGTAGATGTCGCGCACCTTGAGCCCGACGATGCGATCCTCGATGTGGTCGACGATGCCGGCGCCGTGCCGGCAGCCGATCTCGGCGACGCGTTCGAGCAGGTCGACCAGGCCCAGCCGCTCGCCGTTCAGCGCCACCGGGACACCCGCCTCGAACTCGACCTCGACCGTCTCAGCCTCGTCGGGGGCCTCCTCGGGGCGGGTGACGAGCTGGAAGACGTCGTCCTCGGGCGCGTGGCCCAGGTCCTCGATCCAGCGCCCCTCCGAGGAGCGGCCCCAGAGGTTGTCGTCAATCGAGTACGGCGCCACCTCGGTGCCGCCCTTGACCGGGATGCCGTGCTCGCGGGCGTAGGCGATCTCCTCCTCGCGCCCCATCTGCCAGGAGCGCACCGGCGCGATCGTCTTCAGCTCGGGCGCCAGAGTCGCGACCGTGGCCTCGATCCGCACCTGGTCATTGCCCTTGCCGGTGCAGCCGTGGGCGATCGTGTCGCAACCTGTTCGGCGCGCGTACTCGACCGCGAGCTTGGCGATCAGCGGCCGGCCGAGCGCGGTGAAGAGCGGGTAGCCGCCGCCGTAGAGAGCGTTGGCCTTGATCGCCGGCACGACGAAGTCGGCCGCGAACTCCTCGCGCGCGTCGACGACGTGGCACTCGAGCGCGCCGAGCCGCTTCGCCTTGTCCTCGATCAAGGCGTAGTCCTCGCCGGGCTGGCCGAGGTTGACCGTGAGGCAGACCACCTCGGCGTCGTAGGAGTCCTGGATCCACTTCAGCATCACGCTCGTATCGAGGCCGCCCGAGTAGAGCAGCAGAACGCGCCGCACCTCGGCGGGATCCGCCTCATAGGAGGCGGTGCGGGTCTGTGCGGAAGCGTCGGCCACCGCTATGGAGCGGGAACTCCGCCGCTGCCGGGATTTTCTTCTTCGGGCGGTGGCGTCGTAGTGGTCGTCGTCGGTTCCGTGGTCGTGGTCGGAGCCGTCGTTTCGGTCGTCGTCGGCGCGGTGGTCTCCGTGGTCGAGCCGGTGGTGGTCTCGGTCGTCGGCTCGGTGGTCTCCGTCGGCACGGTGGTGAGGGTCGAGATCGTGCCGCTGCCACCGTCGTCGCTGGCGATCACGGCGATCGCGATCACCAGGCCGACGATCACGGCGATCAGGCCGGCGATGAGCAGGCGCATGTTGCCATGCGGCTTGTGGTCGTCGGGCTGGCTCATCATCCGTGTCGGGTCCTCATGCATGGGATTACTCCTCAGGTCCGAGTATCGCGTCGAGTATCTCGCGCGTGTCCTTGATCTCGAATCCGCTTCTCAGCCGCTGCTCGATCTCCTCCCGACTGCTTCCCGACACCGCCATCTGGGTGGCGAGAAGGCGGGCCCCGGCCGAGCCCGAGCGCGGGGTCGGGTCGGGCTCGGGTGCCGCCTCGACCGGCCGCAGGTGGTTCTCGCGACCGGGTGCCGCGGGCGGGTCGAGCTGGTCGGCGAGCGCACGCAGGCGCTCGGCGACGATCCGGTCGGCGCGGGCGCTCGCGTCCTGGAGCTGGCGGCGGGCCTGCTCCTCGGCGTCGTCGATCACCTTCGACGCGGCCTGCTCGGCTGCCTCGACTATCGCCGCCAGGCGCTCCGCCGTGCCGCTGGTCAGGGCACGCGGCTCTGAGGGTCGCTTTTCCTTGCTCATCTCGCTGAGTAGCTTAGGGTGCCCCGCGCGAGGTGGTCCGCCTCCAGCATCCCGAGCTCGGTCACGGGGGGATCTTCGTAGAGCCACTCGCGGGCGATCGAGAACCAGCTGTTCGACGCTTCGAGCATGCCGAGCAGCCCGGTCAGCAGCATCACCGAGCGCATCAGGACGAGGTGCTCGGCCGGCAGGGTCAGCGACTCGAAGTCCTCGTGGCCCTGCAGCTGGCTGTAGCGGCGCATCATCTCGCCGGTGCGCGTGCCATCGACCTGCAGCTCCTCCTCGACGAAGGTCCAGCCGAGCATCGCGTCATAGGCTTCGAGGAACGGCTGAGCCAGTGCCGGGTTGGGCTCCAGCGCCCCGATCTCGACCATCACCGCCATCAGCCGCTCGGCGTCGCCGGCGTGGACCGCCCTGGTCGACGCCAGCAGGCTCTCGACTTCCGGGTCGGCCAGCCGCTTGAAGAAGCCGAAGTCGAGGAAGGCGACCCGGCCGTCGTCGAGGAACAGGGCGTTGCCGGGATGCGGGTCGCCGTTGAGCAGTCGGTGGCGCATCGGCCCGTTGATGTAGAAGCGGACGAGGATCTCGCCGAGCCGGTTGCGTTCGCCCTGGCCGCGCTTTCTGGCCTCGGCGAAGCGCTCGCCCTCGACGAACTCGCTGACGATCACCCGCTCGCGGCAGAGGTCGAGGAAGACGTCGGGAACGACCACGAACGGGTGGCCGCGGTAGGCGCGAGCCATCGAGCGCTGGTTCGTCGCCTCGAGCTCGTAGTCGATCTCCTCGGAGATCCGCTCGCGGATCTCGTCGGCGATCGCCCCTGTGTTGATGCCGGGTGCGATCACGTCGAGCAGCTTCAGCGCCAGGCGCAGGTTCTTGAGATCGGCCTGGATCGCCTCGGCGATGCCCGGGTACTGGACCTTGACCGCTACGTCGCGGCCGTCCCGGGTCGTGGCCCTGTGGACCTGGCCGATCGAGGCGGCGGCGATCGGCTCTTCGGCGAACTCGCGGAAGTGGTCGGAGAGGCGGCCGCCGAGGTCCTGGGTCACCACCTTGGAGATCGCCCTGAAGCTGGCCGGCTCGGCGTCCTGCTGCAGGGTGGCGAGGATCTCCTGGAACTGGGGGCGGACTTCCTCCGGCACCAGCCCGAGGTCGACCGCGGAGAGCGTCTGGCCGACCTTCATCGCCGCGCCGCGCATCCCGCCCAGCACCTTGACCAGGGCTTCCGCGGACTTCAGCTGCTGGCGCGCGGCGGCCGCCCTGCGGGCGTCCGAGTCGCCGCCGACCGCCTTGGCCGTCGCGCTCCGCGCCGCGACCCCGGCCGCGGCGCCGGCGATCGAGGCGGCGCGCCGCACCCTCGACCCCGTGATCCGGCCGTCGCCCACCCTCAGACCCCAGGCCGAGCCGCGAGGCTCTCGCCGATCAGCTCGGCGGCCCGCTCGACCTGGTCGCGCTCGACCGTCAGCGGCGGCAGCAGCCTCAGCGTGCCCGGCTCGGGGACGTTGACGATCAGGCCGCGGACGAGCAGGTCGGCCCCGATGGCCGCGGCGTCGATCCCATCCTCCAGGCCGACCCCCAGCATCAGGCCCCGGCCGCGCACCTCGCGCACGCCGTCGAGAGCCCCGAGGCCATCGCGGAGCTGAGTGCCGAGCTCGCGTACCCGGCGCAGCAGCGCCGGGTCGTCGACGATCTCGAGCACGGCGAGGGCGGCGGCGCAGGCGACCGGGCCGGCGGCGAAGGTCGAGCCGTGGTCGCCGGGCTCCAGCACCTCTCCCGCCTCCGGCGTGGTCACGCAGGCACCGATCGGCATCCCGCCGCCGAGCGCCTTGGCGCTGGTGATGATGTCCGGTCGCACCGGGGTTTGCTCGTAGGCCCAGAGCGAGCCGGTGCGTCCCATCCCGGTCTGGATCTCGTCGAGGATCAGCAGCGCGCCGGCTTCGTCGCAGGCCTGCCTGGCAGCGAGAAGCGCCTCCTCGCTGACCGGGTAGATCCCGGCCTCACCCTGGATCGGCTCGATCAGGATCGCGGCCGTGCTCTCCCCCACCGCATCGCGCAGCGCACCGGCGTCGTTCAGCGGCACCGAGCGGAAGCCGGGCAGCATCGGGGCCAGGGCGGGGTTGGCGGCAAGCGCCGGGGTCGCCGAGAGCGCCCCGTAGGTGCGGCCGTGGAAGTCGCGCTCGAAGCTGACGAT
>JANWHD010000006.1 GCA_025450585.1 Solirubrobacterales bacterium | reverse complement strand
GCTCGATCGTCAACCAGCGCGAAGTCGGCTCTGACACCGAGAGCTTCGGCCGGGCGATGCGGCGCGTCCTGCGCCAGGACCCCGACGTGATCCTGATCGGCGAGATGCGCGACGAGGAGACCGTGCGCACGGCGCTGTCCGCCGCCGAGACCGGCCACCTGGTGCTCTCCACCGTCCACACCCTCGACGCGACCGAGACGATCAACCGCATCATCGACTTCTTCCCGCCCCGCCTCCAGCATCAGGCACGGGTGATGCTCGCCTCGACGCTCAAGGGCGCGATCGCGCAGCGCCTGGTTCCCGACATCAGCGGCGAGGGCCGCGTGCCCGCCTCCGAGGTGATGGTCGTCACCGGCCGGGTCCAGGACCTGATCATGAACCCGGAGGAGACAGGGAAGATCACCGAGGTGATCGGCGAGGGCGAGTACTACGGAATGCGCACCTTCGACCAGTCGCTGCTCGGCTACGTGATGGAGGGCAAGGTCGCCGAGGACGTCGCCCTCGACTACGCCTCCAGTCCGCACGACTTCAAGCTGATGCTCGCCGCCGGGGGGCAGCGCGCCAGCGGGATCGAGCAGCTTGCCGGCCAGGGCAGCGAGTAGTCGGTAATACGGTTGTCCGCAGGGACTTGCCCCGCTCAAGTCGGGGGACCCCGAGACCGATCAGTCACGCAATGACTTTGATCCAGCATCTGCGCCGCAGGGTTGCCCGCCTCGCTCGTGACGAGAGAGGCATGGCGTTGCCGGTGGCCCTCTTCGCGATGATCGCCGGAACGGGGCTCGCCAGTGCCGCGGTGTTGTCGACGGTCAACGTGCAGACGGGGTCCCATCGGGACTCCTCGGCCAAGAGCGCCATCGCCGTGGCCGACGCCGGGGCCAACATCGCTCGCATGCGGATCGACCGCTATGCGACTGTGCTGGCGACGAAACCATGCTTGAAATTGAACGGCTCCGGCATGCTTGAAGGGGCCACCGTCGAAGGCGACGGATGGTGTCCTCAGGTGAGCGGAACGGTGGGGGGCGGCACCTACGCCTACCGAGTTAGCCCGGCGGGGTCGACCTGCGGCGAATACCACCTCTGCGTCGTCGCCACCGGCACCGTTGGCGATGTCAGTCGCCGCATCGAGGTCGCCTACGACGAAACCGCAGTGGAAGAAACGGTCGAAGAGGAAACGACCGGCGAAGAAAGTACCGGCGAAGAAAGTACCGGCGAAGAAACGACCGGAAACTCGGTCTTCGTGGAAGGCCTGATCGGGATCGACGGAATCGAACTAAACGGCAATGCCGACGTCCGCGTCAATATCGGTACGAACGGGGATGTCACCGGGGTGGGCAACGCCGACGTGTGCGGCAACATCCGCCACGGGATCGGCAAAAGCTGGACTCCGACGGGAAACGCGGAACAGTGCCCCGGCTATGAAGTGACCGAAGGCAACAAGTCCCTGCCCCCAGTGAGCAGCTTCATGCCGTCCAACATCACGACGACCAACTCGAACTATCGCCTGGTCAAGTGCACCAAAACGAAACCGACGAAAGAACCGACCGGCTGCGAGTCCGACGCATACAGCGGCAATAGGACGTCGACCAAACCCTGGGATTCGACCACGCGGGCGATAACGATCAACGCCAACGACACGCTGACGGTCAGCGGCGGCGACTACTGGGTCTGCTCGATCAGCGTCAGCGGCAACGGCCAGCTGATCATGTCGGCCAGCGCCCAGGTGCGCTTCTTCTTCGACACGCCCGAGAACTGTGGTTTCTCCGGGGGCACGGCGCAGATCTCGCTTACCGGCAACAGCCGCATCGCCTCGACCAACAAAGCCGTGCTGCCGGGCTTCTATCTGCTCGGTTCGAAAACCACAACGACGAGCGTCAGCCTCGGCGGCAACGCCAACACAGAAGACGAATTCGTCATCTACGGGCCCGACACCACGATCAACATCGTGGGCAACGGGGTCTACAAGGGCATCATCGCCGGCAAACGGGTCGTGGTCACCGGCAACGGACGGGTCGAAACACCTGCCGGCTACCAGCCTCCAGCCGAGATCACGCCGGTGACGGAAACGGGCTCACCCGAAGACCCGACCGAAACCGAAGGGTCGTCGGAAAAAACGACGGTCACGCTTGCTCGCTACTTCGCGCCGCAGTTCTACGTCGAGTGCGTCGGCGAGACCCCGGCAAGCGCCGCCCCGAACGCCAACTGCTGACGCTCGGCGGCGGCGGGGAAACACCTGCCGGCGCTCAAGCTCGGCGCCGATCCTGTCGAGCTATTAAGCGAACGTATGAGGGAGAAGCTCAACGAAAACCCCCTGACGCAGCTGATCTTGATCGGCGTGCTGCTGCTTGGCGTCGGCTTTTTCGTCATGTCGATGGGAGGTGGCGAGAAAAAATCGGAAGCCCCGGTGGCCACCGGCACAACGACGGAAAGCGCGACGGAAGTGCCGGCCAGCCTTGATGCCGCGCTGGCCAAGGTGAGCCAAGCGACGGCAGGGTCGGCGAAGCCGCTGCCGCGTCAGGTGGACGAGGCTTGGCACTCCGGCGAGACAGTTGTCCTTCTCTTCGTCAGGAACGGCGGCATCGACGACGCCCGCGTCGCTGCCGCAACCAGGCGCCTCGCCGTATTGCCGGGGGTGGCCGCCTTCATCGCCCCTGCGAGCGAGATCTCCCGCTACGCGGCGATTACCGAGGGCGTCCGCGTCAACCGCGTGCCCGCTCTCGTCGTCGTGCGCCCCAAGCGCCTGCACCAGACGCTGCCGACCGCATCGGTCAGCTATGGCTTCCAGAGCGGTCAGAGTGTGGTCCAGGCGGTCGTTGACGCCGGGTACAAGGGCCCGACGCTCTCCTACCACCCGTAAGGCGCTGAGCGTGGACCCGCGAGACCTCCCCTCGCACCTGCGGCCCGTTCCGGACTCCGGCGACTCCACCGCCCCCGCCCTCGACCCGGCTTCGAGCGGGGTTCCCGGACTGACGCCGCCGATGATGCGCGGCCGCTCCAGCGGCTTCGTCACCGACGTGCTCGTAGACCTCGGCTACGTCCCCGAAGACCGCGCCCGCCAGGCGATCGAAGAGGCCCGCACCGCCGGCCGGCCTCCGGAGCGCCTCTTGCTGGACCAAGGCGCGATCGACGCCGACCAGCTCTCACGTGCCGTCGCCGAGCGCTACGGCCTCGATCACATCGATCTCGCCAATTACCAGGTCGACATGGCCGCGGCAAACCTGATCTCGGTCAATACGGCGCGCCGCTACCGAGCCCTTCCGGTCGGCTTCGTCGACAAAGAGACGCTGCTCGTGGCGATGGCCGACCCCACCAACGTCCTCGCCGTCGACGACATCCAGATCGCCACCGCGCTCGACTGCAGTGTCGCGGTGGCCGCCGAAGAGGACATCGACGCCTTGATCGGACGCCTCAACACGCTGCAGAGTGCCGTCACCGAGGCAGTCAGCGAGGGTGAGGCGGAGGAAGACGAACTCGCCGAAGTCAGCGACATCGAAGTCAGCGCCGAAGACGCGCCGGTGATCAAGCTCGTCTACAGCATCCTCGGTCAGGCGGTGGGAGAGGGTGCCTCCGATGTCCACTTCGAGCCGGCCGAAGGTGAGATGCGCGTTCGCTTCCGCGTCGACGGCGTACTGCGCGAGGCCGCCCACGTGCCGAAGCGGATGGTCCACGCGGTCGTCTCGCGGGTAAAGATCATGAGCGACCTGAACATTGCCGAGAAGCGCGTGCCGCAGGACGGCCGGGTTGGCATCACCGTCGAGGACCGCCGCGTCGATCTGCGTATCACCACCCTGCCGACCCAGCGCGGGGAGGGGGCGACGATCCGCATCCTCGACAAAGACAACGCCCAGCGCTCGCTCGACGAACTCGGCATGGACGGCACCGCGCGGGACCGCTTCTCCGACGCGTTCCACCAGGCCTACGGGGCGGTCCTCGTAACCGGCCCGACCGGCTCGGGCAAGAGCACCACGCTCTACGCGTCCCTGCAGGAGATCAACGACGTCGAGAGGAACATCATCACGATCGAGGACCCGGTCGAGTACCAGCTCAACGGGATCAATCAGATCAACGTCAACCGCAAGGCCGGCCTCGACTTCGCGACCGGCCTGCGTTCGATCCTCCGCGCCGACCCCGACGTGGTGATGGTCGGTGAGATCCGCGATGGCGAGACCGCCCGGATCGCGATCGAGGCGGCGCTGACCGGCCACTTGATGCTGACGACGCTGCACACCAACGACGCCCCCGGGGCGATTACCCGGCTGACCAAGATGGGGATCGAGGCCTTTCTCACCGCCTCCGCCGTCGACTGCGTCGTTGCCCAGCGGCTGGCGCGCAAGCTCTGCACCCATTGCAAGCAGCGCACCATCGTGCCACCGCAGGCGCTGGAGGATGCCGATATCCGCGTCGGCGGCGAGCTCGAGGCCTACGAACCGACGGGTTGCAGCCGCTGCAACCAGAGTGGCTACAAGGGCCGGGTCGGCCTCTACTCGGTGATGAAGATGAGCGACCGGATCAAGGAGATGACGGTCGCGCAGTCGCCCGAGGCGGAGATCGCCGGCGTTGCCCGGGAGGAGGGCATGCTCACCCTGCGCGAGGACGGCCTGGCGAAGGTGCGCGGCGGTCTGACCAGCCTCGAGGAGGTCATCCGTGTCACCGCCTGACGCCCGTTTCTCAAGGATTTCGGCCAAGGGGACGATCTAGCTCCCATGGATTTCGACTTCTCAGAGGTCCTGCGCCACATGGTCGAGGTGAAAGCCTCCGACGTCCACCTGACGCCGGGCTTCCCGCCGGCGATCCGTGACAAGGGCAAGATCGAGCCGATGCAGGGCTTTCCCGTCCTCACCGGGCAGGAGACCCGCGAGGTCGTCTACAGCATCCTCAACGACGACCAGCGCAAGCGCTTCGAGACCCAGAAACAGCTCGACTTCGCCTACGCGATCCCGGGTGTCGCCCGCTTCCGCGTCAACTGCTTCTTCCAGCGCGGTGCGGTCAGCGCCGCCTTCCGCCTCGTGCCGCAGGACATTCCCGCGCTCGACTCGCTCGGCGTGCCGCAGGTGCTGCGCGAGCTCACCGCCAAGCCGCGTGGCTTCGTGCTCGTAACCGGGCCCACCGGCTCGGGCAAGAGCACGACCCTGGCGGCGATGATCGACGTGATCAACTGCGAGCGCCAGGATCACATCCTCACGATCGAGGACCCGATCGAGTTCCTGCACCAGCACAAACGCTCGATCGTCAACCAGCGCGAGGTCGGCTCCGACGCCGAGGATTTCTCCCTCGGTTTGCGCGCCGCCCTGCGAGAGGACCCCGACGTCATCCTCGTCGGCGAGATGCGCGACCTGGAGACGATCTCCACCGCGCTGACCGCGGCCGAGACCGGCCACCTCGTCTTCGCCACCCTGCACACCCAGTCGACCGCGCAGACGGTCGACCGCATCATCGACGTCTTCCCGCCCCAGCAGCAGGGCCAGGTTCGAACGCAGCTCTCGATCGCCCTGCAGGGCATCGTCACCCAGCAGCTGCTGCCCACCGCCGACGGCATGGGCCGCACCGTCGCCACCGAGGTGCTGGTGCCGACGCCGGCGATCCGCAACCTGATCCGCGAGGGCAAGACGCACCAGATCTACGCAGCCGTGCAGACCTCGGGGGCCGTCGGCATGCAGACGATGGACGCCGACCTGGCCCGTCTCGTCCGCGCCGGCAAGATCACTCGCTCGCTGGCCGAGCAGCGCGCATCCGTGCCGGAGGAGCTGAAACGCCTGCTCGGCGGCGGCATGGTCGAGGCACCGGCGGCGCTGGCGAACGCCGGCGCCGCGCCGGCTTCCGGCGGGCCCCCCGTTGGAAACGGCGTGTTGCAGGCGCCCTCTCCCGAGCCTGCCCCCCCCGCCTACACGCAGGGGGAATAGCCGATGTCTGGCGCCACCACCTTTGCCTTCCGGGCGATGGACGTCGGCGGCTCGGCCACGGCCGGGGAGGTCGAGGCCGAGTCGAAGGCCCAGGTAACCGAGCAGCTGCGCCAGCGCGGCCTGATCGTCCTCGACGTCAGCGAGAAGAGCGAACCGTTCCAGATCGAGAACATCTTGCGCCAGTGGAAAGGGGTCGACATGCGCGAGCTGGCGGTCTACTCGCGCCAGTTCGCCACCCTGGTCTCCTCCGGCATGCCGATGCTGCGCACCCTGCACTCGCTGGAAGAGCAGACCCAGGACGAGGAGATCCGCGAGGCGACCGCCGGAATCCGCGCCGACGTCGAGGCCGGTAGCACGCTCGAGCAGGCTATGAGCCGACACCCCAAGGTCTTCGACAAGCTCTTCCGGGCGATGGTCCGCTCGGGTGAGCAGTCGGGCCGGCTCGAGGACTCGCTCGACCGGATCGCTTTCCAGGTCGAGAAAACCGATGCCCTGCGGCGTCAGGTCAAATCGGCGCTGATGTACCCGGCCCTCGTTTTCGCCTTCGCCGTCGTCGTCCTCGTCGCGATCGTCGTCTTCGTGATCCCGGTCTTCGCCAAGGTCTTCGAGGAAATCGCCGAAGAAAACCCGGGAGAGAGCGCCGCCCTGCCGCCGCCGACGCAGCTCTGCGTCAGCGCCTCGCATGCGCTTACCAGCTACTGGTTCGTGATCATCCCCAGCCTGGTCCTGCTCGTGGTCGGGTTCTTTCGCTGGAAGCGGTCCGAACGCGGCAAAGAGACCTGGGACCGGTTCACCCTTCGCATCCCCTTCAAGATCGGCGACGTGATCCAGAAAGTGGCGCTGGCGCGCTGGTCGCGTACCTTCTCCGGCTCGGTCGCCTCCGGTGTGCCGATGCTGCAGGCGATCAAGCTGACCGGCGAGACCTCCGGCAACGTCGTCGTCGAGCAGGCCATGGAGGACGTCTACACCTCGGTCAAGCGCGGCGGCTCCCTCGCCGGCCCGATCGAGCAGAACCCGATCTTCCCGCCGATGGTCGGCCACATGGTCGCGGTCGGGGAGGAGACCGGCCAGCTCGAGCACATGATGAGCAAGATCGCCGACTTCTACGAGGCCGAGGTCGACGCCAAGGTCAAGGCCCTCACCGCGCTGATCGAGCCCCTGATGATCGTCGGCGTCGGCGGCATGGTCGGCTTCATCGTGATCGCGATGTACCTGCCGCTGCTCAGCCTCTACGAGAAGATCGGCTAAGCCGCCGACCTCTCCGCCGCATTTTCGGGGCCCTGGTTTACCTCTTATTGGGATCCTCGCCCGAAAGCCTGAGTTTTGGGGAGATGAAGTCCTAGTTTCGGGGATAAAGAGATCTGGGGTGTGGTCGATTAGGGGAGGGTGATGAATCTGCCAGTGCCTCGGTGCCAAAGGCAAACTCGTCGTGAGACGGGGGCGCAAAGCTGTCGGGACTCGGATCTTCGAGTCGGCCGGGCTACCACCGGGGTCGACAGACACCACGTGGCTGAGATGCGACGGGGCTCTGGCTCAACTATTAGGAACCTAGGAGGTCCCTGATGTTTATCCAGAATCTCCGGGCCAAAGTTGGCGCCCGGCTCAACGGCGACAGCGAGGCCGGCTTCACGCTGATCGAGCTCCTCGTCGTCATGCTCATCCTCGGAATCCTGGCCGCGATCGCGCTGC
>JANWHD010000005.1 GCA_025450585.1 Solirubrobacterales bacterium | reverse complement strand
GGCGTCTCGGTCGCCCACAAGGGCGACATGCACCAGCTCTTCGACGGCATCCCGCTCGACGAGATGAACACCTCGATGACGATCAACGCGACCGCCGCCTGGCTGCTCGGCCTCTACGTGACCGTCGCCGAGGAGACCGGGGTGCGGCGCGACCAGCTGACGGGGACGACGCAGAACGACATCATCAAGGAGTACCTCTCGCGCGGCACCTACGCCTTCCCGCCGGAGCCCTCGATGCGGCTGATCGCCGACATGGTCGCCTTCAGCGTCAACGAGGTGCCGAGCTGGAACCCGACCAACATCTGCAGCTACCACCTGCAGGAGGCCGGGGCGACGCCGGTGCAGGAGATTGCCTACGCGCTCTCGACCGGGATCGCCGTGCTCGACGAGGTGAAGGCGCGCGGCCAGGTCGCCGAGGCCGACTTCCCCAAGGTCTTCGGGCGCATCTCCTTCTTCGTCAATGCCGGCATCCGCCTGATCGAGGAGATCGCCAAGCTGCGCGCGATGGGGCGGCTCTGGAACGAGATCGGCCGCGAGCGCTACGGGGTCACCGACGAGAAGATGCTGCGCTTCCGCTACGGCGTCCAGGTCAACAGCCTCGGCCTGACCGAGGCGCAGCCGGAGAACAACATCCAGCGGATCGTGCTGGAGGCGCTTGCGGTGACGCTGAGTCGCGACGCCCGCGCCCGCGCCCTCCAGCTGCCCGCCTGGAACGAGGCGATGGGCCTCCCCCGCCCCTGGGACCAGCAGTGGAGCCTGCGCATCCAGCAGGTGCTGGCCAACGAGACCGACCTGCTCGAGTACCCCGACGTGTTCGAGGGCTCGGTGGTGATGGACGGCCTGGTCGAGGAGCTGGCCGAGGGCGCCCGCGCCGAGATGGCCGTCGTCGAGGAGCACGGCGGCGCCGTCGCCGCGGTCCCCTACATGAAGGCCCGCCTGGTCGAGTCCCACCGCGAGCGCGTCGCCCGGATCGAGGCCGGTGAGCAGAAGGTGATCGGCCAGAACAGCTTCACCGAGAGCGAGGACTCACCGCTGACGGCCGGTGCCGACGGCGGCATCCTGACGCCGGACCCCGAGGTCGAGCGCGAGCGGGTCGAGGCACTCGAGGCATGGAAGCGCGAGCGCGACGACAAGGACGTGCAGGCCGCACTGGCAGAGCTCGGCCGGGTCGCCGCCGACGACGGCCAGAACATCATGCCGGCGACGATCGCCGCCGCCAAGGCGGGGGCGACCACTGGCGAGTGGGCCGAAGTGCTGCGCGAGGCGTTCGGCGCCTACCGGGGCCCGACCGGCGTCAGCGGAGCCGCGCCGGCCGCCGACCGCGAGCAGCTGGAGCAGGTCCGGCGCCGCGTCGATGAAGTCTCCGAGACGATCGGGCACCGGATCAAGATCCTGGTCGGCAAGCCCGGCCTCGATGGGCACTCCAACGGGTCCGAGCAGATCGCCCTTCGAGCCCGCGACGCCGGCATGGAGGTGATCTACCAGGGCATCCGCCTGACGCCCGAGGAGATCGCCGAGTCCGCCCTGCAGGAGGACGTCGACGTGATCGGCCTCTCGATCCTCTCCGGATCTCACCTCGAGCTCATACCCGAGGTGGTGCGGCGGCTGCGCGAGGAGCAGGTCGATGCCCCCGTGGTCGCCGGCGGCATCATCCCCCCCGCAGACGCCGAGCGCCTGCGCGAGGCCGGGGTCGACGGCGTCTACACGCCGAAGGACTTCGACATCAACAAAATCATGGGTGAGATCGTCGATCTGGTCGCCCGCCGCGCCAGCGCCCGCGCCGCTGCTTGAGCCGCGACCGCGCCAGCGTGGGGACCGCCGATCGACAGCCTCCGCGGGAGTGTGACCTCGTCGTCGTCGGCGGCGGCATCCTCGGCCTGGCCGTGGCACGGGAGCTGCTCGCCAGGCGACCAGGGGCACGGCTCTGCGTGCTCGAGAGCGAGGATCGGATCGGCCGCCACCAGACCGGGCGCTCGAGCGGCGTCGTGCACGCTGGGATCTACTACGAGCCCGGCTCGCTGAAGGCGCGGCTCTGCGTCGAGGGAGCACGGGAGCTCTACGCATACTGCGAGGAGCGCGGGGTCCCGTTCGAGCGCTCGGGCAAGCTCGTCGTCGCCGTCGACGAGAGCGAGCTCGGGCGCCTCGACGAGCTGGAGCGACGCGGGCGGGCAAACGGCGTTCCCGGCCTGCGCCGGCTCGCCAGAGAGGAGATCGCCGCGGTCGAGCCGGCCGCACGCGGCGTCGCCGCGCTGCACTCCCCGCAAACCGGCGTGGTCGACTTCGTCGCCGTGGCCGAGTCCTACGCCGCCGACGTTCGCGCCGACGGAGGCACGACTCACTTCGGCACGCGGGTGACCAGCGTCGCGCAACGGCCGGGGGGAATCGCGATCCGGCACACACACGGCACCACGGCGACCTCGGCGGCGGTCTTCTGCGCCGGGCTCTGGTCGGACCGCCTCGCCGTCGCCTGCGGTGCCCCACGTGACCCACGCATCGTCCCCTTCCGCGGTGCCTACCTGCGGCTGCGCCCTGCCGATGCGGAGCTGATCCGGGCCAACGTCTACCCGGTCCCCGACCCGGAGCTGCCCTTCCTCGGCGCCCACCTGACGCGCAACCTCGACGGCAGCGTGCTGATCGGCCCGAGCGCGCTGCTCGCCCCCGCCCGCGACGCCTACCGGCTGGCCACCCTGCGACCGCGCGACCTCGGCCAAACCCTCGCCTGGCCCGGCACCTGGCGAATGGCCGCCCGCCACCGCCGCGCCGCTCTGCGCGAGCTGCGTCACGCCACCAGCCGGCGGGCCTTCGTCGCCGAGGCCGCACGCCTGGTGCCGGCGCTGCGCGGTGTCCGCGCGGAGGCCGGTCCGGCCGGCATCCGCGCCCAGGCTCTCGGCCGCGACGGCGCCCTCGTCGACGACTTCGTCGTGCACCGCACAGCGCACGCGATCCACGTGCGCAACGCGCCCTCGCCGGCGGCGACCTCCTCGTTGGCGCTGGCACGGCTGATCGTCGATCGGCTCGACGCGCGACAATAGGGGACATGAGCGAGCTGCACGGGGAGAGTTCGGCCTGGCTGCGCTGCTATCGCTGCTGGTCGAGCAACCTCGAGATCCAGATCCACTACGACGCGATCCGCCGTGTCGAGCCCGGCACCGGCATCCTCGCCGAGGGAGTCGACGAGGTGCAAGAGGCCCTCGTGCAGTGCGTCGACTGCATGCACGACCAGCCCCACCTCGCCTTCCAGGACAACCACGTGGTGCCGGTGGAGGACCGCTGGGAGCGGATGGTTGCCGGCACCCCCTGGGTCGCCTCCTGCACGGTCCGCGTCGACCAGGACCGGGTCGAGACCTGCTCGGGCCCCGAAGCGATCGAGTTCCTCACCTACGGCGCCTTCGGCGATGCCGGCGTGCGCGAGTTCTTCACCCACGTCCGCTTCCACAAGCACGACGAGGAGCAGATCGTCGTCCACATGCTGGTCGAGCTCTACGCCCGCTCCGCCGAAGAGGCCACCGACGTCCTCGAGGCAGCCGCCCACGGCCCGCTCGAGATCACCTCCCTGGCCGAGGAGTCAAGACCGCCGGCCCACGCCTCAGACGAGGCTCACTGACCCGCTTTCCCGCCGCTTAGAGCGACACGGAGTCGCGCACGCCGTTCGTATGCCCGTTGCGCGATTCGGGGGTCGACGTGCCTGCGCTTGCGTTTTGAACCGAGCCGGATGAGGGGTTCCCCTCCTGCCTCTTCGCCACCGGGGCCGCGGTCGTGATCCGGTCGGCAACCCCTCCGTAATAGCCCTGGTAGGAGCGGTCGCTGAGCAGCTCGTCGGCGTGGTTCATCACCGCTCCGACGATGTTCGCTTCGGCGTTGCGGAGCTGGCCCACGGCCGCGACGAGCACTTTGCGGTCGACCGAGGCCATGTCGACGGTCAGCAGGGTCCCATCCACCTTCGACGCGATGATCGAGGCATCGGCGCCGATCGTGACCGGCGAGGTATCGACCAGAACGTAGTCGGCGAGGGTCGCCAGTTCCCGCAGCAGCTTCGCGAAGTCGTGATCGCCACCGGTCACGAGGGACCCGGGCATCATTGTCAGGGGACCAGCCGGCAACAGCCTCACCCCCTCCATCGACGTGTCTTGCAGGAGGCCCCTTGCCCCTGCATCGGCCGACAGCGCGGTGGTAACGCCAGCGTCGCCGTTCACGTCGAGCGAGGTGTCAAGCGTCGGCCGGCGGAGATCGCAGTCGACGAGGATCACGGTCGCGCCGCTGAGGCCGAAGGCATGGGCGAGGCGGAGGGCCACGGTGCTCTTGCCTTCTTCGGGCAATGCGCTCGTGATCGCGAATGTCCTGGCCTCCGCGGTCGTGCTCGCCAACTGCAGGTTTGCCCGCAGGAGCTGGAAGGCCTCGACGGCCAGGTGATGCTTCCAACCCTTGTCAGTGATCCCCGGTATGCGCCCGATGACGGGGGCCTCGACGATCTCGACCACCTCGTCCTCATCGCTCACGCGGCGGTCGAGCCTGCGCAGCAGCAGGGCCACGACGACTCCCAGGATCAGCCCGAGCACGCCCCCGATGATGGCGTTGCGAAGTGGGGTCGGCGAGCTGGGGCTGGCCGGCGGAGTCGCCAGTTCGACCACCTCGGCGTCGCCTGCCTCCAATCGCTTCTGGATCTTCAGCTGCTCCGCCCGCGTCTCGAGGTCGGTGCCGAGAGCGGTCGACTGCGCGGCCAGCTCGCCTTCGATCGCGTCGATCACCTCCTGGATCTGGTCCTGTGCTTTTTCGCGCCTCAGCGCGACGATCTCGATGGCGAAGGCATTGGCGATGCGCGCCGCTTCGCGCGGGGTCGCGGCCTCCGCGGTTATCTTCGCCAGGTCCGCCTGGCCCTGGGGCTCGATGCTGACGCTTTCGCGCAGCTCCTTCGGGCTCTGCGAGCTGTCGGTCCGCTCCTTCACCCGGAGCGCGACGACGGGGAGCGAGGCGAGGGCAAGGTTGGTCGCCGCCTGCCGCTCCGGTTCGATGGAGACGTCGGGCAGCGGCGCGTTGGGGTCGATCTGCGGCGGGCTCTCCGGCGGGCCGAAGAGGACGTTGGAGCTGGCGTCGTAGCGGTCCGGCATCAAGCTCGAGACGCCGAAGGCAAGCAGCGCGGCAGCAACGGCGATGCCGGCGATCAATTTGGCACGCCGCCGGACGACGGCGACGAAGGTGGAGAAATCGAGTGGCTGCTGTGCGTTCATCGGCTTCGACAGGATAGGGACTGGTATCGGCTGCCAAGCGCGTGCACCTTTAGCTCGGAGGCAAATCCGCCTATCGTGCCCACCCCATACCCGAAATGAAGCGCGGGGAAGCAGGCCGCGACGCGAGGCGCCAAACGGACCTCCGCGCGCCCCGTGGCGGCGATCGCGCCGGCCCCCGCCGCCAGGGCATAACCCCCGACGGCCGCGGCCAACCCCGCGCGGGCGGCCGCGGAGAACGGGCTGAGCGCGGCCAGGCCTGCCAGGCCGAGCACAAAGGCGGCAGGGGCCGCGTGGCGGGGCCGGAGGAAGTCGGGATGGGCGGCAACCACGCGAGCTCGGGCTCGGCCGTAGTTGCGGTACTGGCGAAAGGCTGCGCCGAGGGTCGCGCGGGGCACGTACTCGAAGTGGATCGAGGAATCGAGCATCACGCTCATGCCGGCCTGCTTCAGCCGCCAGTTGAGCTCCTCGTCCTCGCCGTGGTTCATCGCGGGGTCAAAGCCGTCGACCTCCTCCAGAGCCGAGCGCCGGTATATCCCCCAGGGGACGGTGTCGACGATTTCCCGCTGCCCGGGAGCTGCGTAGACGCTGCCGCCGACCCCGAGGCGGGAGCCCCGGGCCAGGGTGAAGGCCCGCTCGAAGGGGCTGGTCCCGGAGTAGCCCGGCTGCCCGCCGACGCCGACGACGCAATCATCGCTCTCTTCGAGCGCGGCGACGGCACGCGAGATGTAGTCCTGCGCCGGGCATCCATGGGCATCGACACGGGCGAAGACGTCGGCTGTCGAGACACGCAAGCCGGCGTTGAGGGCCTCGGGGGTCGTCAACCGCCCCTCTCCCGAGACGACGACGATCCGCCCGTCCTCAGCCGCGTGCCGCTGCGCGATCTCCACCGTGTCGTCGCTCGAGCCGGCATCGACCAGCAAGAGGCGCAACCGGTCCGGCGGATAGTCCTGGGCAAGCACGCCGGCGATGCAGGCGGCGATGTGGTCCCGCTCGTTGTAGGCGGGAACGACGACGTCGACGGTCGGAGTCACTGCCTCACCGCCAGCTCGCGCTTCGCCGGAAGCTCGCGCTTGGCGGGCGGCGCCTCGTCCCCCGCCGGCTCCTCCCCTGACCTCAGGCCATAGGCGGCGACGAGCCAGCCCAGGCCGAGCATGGCCCAGAAGGTCTTGTTGTCGTTGAAGTCGCCCGAGAACTGCGTGGCGAAGAAATTGACCAGGAACACCCCTGAGAGCAGGTAGATGAGCGTACGGTCCTCGCCCCTGGCCGCCCAGGCGCGCTTGTAGAGAAACGCCAGCATCATCAGGATCGACGCGGCCAGCAGCAGGGTCGGCGCCAGCCCCAGCTCAGCCGACATCTCCAGGAAGATGTTGTGCGGGTAGCGCTCTTCGCGGTTGGTCACCACGTAGCTGTAGATGAAGAAGCCGCCGGCACCGATCCCCCGCACCGGGTTTTCCTTGGCGAGTTCGAAGCCTTTGTCGTAGAGGCGGGAGCGGAGGTCCTCGCTGAAGGCCCCGGTCGGGTTCGAGACCAGGCCGCCGATGCGTTCGGACGAGGTTTCCGGCAAGGAGACGAAGGGCAGCACGGCGACGCCGATCCCGATCGCCAGCAGCACAGGCAGAACCCTGCGCGGCTCGCGCAGGACGATCGCCACGATCGTGCAGAGGACAGCGAAGACGAAGCCCGCCAGCGGCCCGCGCGAGCCGATGCTCGCCGCGATCACAACCACGACGACGCCGACGACGGCGATCGGCAGGCGATGGCGGTGCCAGAGCTTGAGGGCCGCGCCGAACAGAAGCACGAAGGCGCCGGTGAGCAGGAAGCGCGCGGTGAAGATCGTGTCGGCGGCTTCGTTGAAGACGAGGCGGCCGCCTTCCTCACTGCTCGTCGAGCCGAGGCTGAGGACGATCAGCGCACCGACCACCCCGACCCCGGCGAGCAGGACCAGCAGCTGCCGCAGCTCGGCACGGCCGTCGACGAGGAAGAAGGGAGCGAACGTCGCCAGCGCGGTGAGGCTTGCGAATTTAAGCGTCTTCTCGGTGCCGTAGGCGAGTTCGGGAGTCCAAATCAGGCTGATCGCCAAAAGGGTCGCGATCAGCAGGTAGGGCAGGCCGAGCATCAGCGGAGGGAGGCGGAACCGCCCTTCCAGTAGACGCAACAGGCAGACGCCGGCAAGCAGGGCGCCGAGCACCAGCGTGACGTCGATCGGCATGCTCTCGATCGCCCCCCGGCCCTTGAACAGGCCGATGTAGAGGAAGGCGATGTAGAGGACCAGCGGGTAGCGGACGAGCAGGTAGGCGATCCCGCCCGCGACCGGGAGGGCCAGCGCCAGCGGCCCCAGGGCGACGGTCGCGGCCGCTGCGACAGCCGCGACCGCGGCGCCGAGGGCGACCGTCGCCGTGCCCGCGGAGATCCGGGGCAACGAGTGCAGCGTTGGGTGCGTCTACGCCTCGCCGTTGGTGCGCGACGCACGGCGCACGACGACACCGGTGCCCACCAGGGCGATGCCGGCGGCTGCCATCAGCGCGAGCTCGAGCCCAGTGAAGGGAAGCGTGCCGGAATCGGAAACGGTTCCGGTAACGGCCGCCGACGGGTCGTTGGCGTCACCGCTGAACTGCTGAGTACCGGCGGCTCCGCCGTATGCTTCTTCGGTTGCGCTCGCACCGAAGGCTGGCGCGCTCAGGGCTAGCGACATCAGCGCCACTGCGACAAAAAGGGTGATCTTCCGCATCAACTTTTTCTCCTTGCTAAGAGCTTAGGGTACGTCAGCGTCCTGGTCTTGTAAAGCGCTGTGCCTCGAACTGCTGAATACGCATGTTAAAGGCTGCTGCGTCTATCGGCCGACCACGGCGAATCTTAAAGAGAGCTTCGGCTACGAACGGATCGTGGCGGTCGAGGGTCCGGGCCTGGGCGATCTCTTGCAAAGCGGCTCGGTGGCGCCCAGCCTGAGCGTACAGGAGGGCGAGCTCGAAGTGGGCGTACCAGTGGTCTTCGACCTCCAGCGCCCGGCGGAATTCCTCGGCCGCGGCGCCGGGGCGATGCCCAGCCACGAGGATCGTGCCGGCGCGCAACCGGGGTTCCGGGGAGAGCGGGTTGAGAGCCGCGGCTCGGCCCAACTCCTCGCGGGCGGCCACGACGTTCCCGAGGCCGATCTCCGCCCCCCTGTCGAGGTGACGCTGGGAGAGGTAGGGAAAGACCAGCGATGCGAACGCCGCTACGAAGAGCGTGCCGAGGACTGCAGCGATCGCATACCTGGCCCCGCGACCCACTCTCGGCAGCGCCGCGCTGCCGCCTGCGGCGACGATCCCGATCAGCGGCAGGGCCAGGGCCGGCGCCGCCAGTGCCGGAAATTCTTCCAGCCAGTCGAACGAGGCATGGACGAAGAAGTAGACCGAGATCGCAGCGCAGGCGGCGATCATGCCTCGGCCCAGCTCGTCGAGGCGGCGCCAGGCGACGACCAGGCCGGTCGCGATCGCGGCCAGGTAGGCGAGCAGCAGCGCGAACGCGACCAGGCCGCCCTCTGCCAGTGCCCGGAGCCAGATGTCGTGCGTGTACTTCGAGGGCTTGTCGAAGTGGCGTTCGGCCGAGTAGATCGCCTCATAGCTGCCGGCACCGGCACCGGCGACCGGCGTGCGACGGAACTGGTCGACCGCGACCCGCCAGTAGTCATAGCGCTGGTCGCTTTCGGAGGAGATCAGGCGTGCCCCGTCGGTGCGCGGCACGTCCTCGGAGGACTTGAAGGTCTGCCAGCGGTCGCCGATGCCGTCGGCGATGCTGCCGGCGTTGACCGCCGCCAGCGCCAGGGCGACCACGAGCACGGCGGCGATCGTCCCGCCGACACCGACCCGCACGCGACGCATCGACCTCTCCCCCGGGCTGGCCGTGCCCTCCACCGCCGCCCAGATCATTCCGAGCACGGCGGCGCCGAAGGCGGCAAAGAACGTGATCCTCACCGCGTCGTCCAGCGCCGCGCCGAGGTCCAGGCCCACCGGCACCCGCCCGGCTTCGGTCGCTTCGGCGAGGTCGATGCCGACGGTGTAGACGTCGTAGATCGTCCCGATCGAGAGCGCCACGGCACCCGCGACCACAAGCAACGGCGGAATCAGGCGCAGGCGCCTGGGGAAGACGCAGACGAAGACCAGGATCCCAGCCGCAAAGCCGATCACGGCCGCGCGGCTCTGGGGCAGGAGGGCGAACTCGATCAGAAAGACGGCCGCGGCCAGGAAGCAGACCCGCTCGGCGATTCCCGCATCGCGGCGAGAGCAGAGCCAGAGAGCGGGGAAGAACGCCATCGCCGGCAGCGCCGAGACCCCGTTCGAGTAGCCGATCGGGTCGAGATAGCGGCCCTCGATGAAGTAGTCGGCGAGCGACCCCGTCGTCGCGCTGAGCAGGCTGACGGCGCAGACGGCGACCACCCCCGCAACCCAAAGGCCAAGCGCGATCCGTGCCGAGGACGGCGTCCAGGGCAATAGCGAGACGGTCCAGAGCAGCGCCAGGTAGAGGAGCAGTTTGTTGCTGGACTCCCAGCCCGCCCCCGGAGAGGTGGACCAGGCGAGAGAGGCGAAGTTCCAGGCGACGAGAGCGGCGAAGGCGGCGAGCGCGGCCTGCGCGGGTCGCGAGACGGGCACGATGCGGCCAGTGCCCAGGACCGTGACCGCGAGCAGTCCGAGCGCGGCCAGCGCACTCGGGTACCAGGCGTTCGGGAAGTAGGCGCCGTCGAAATGAGCCCACACCACCCAGCCGGCGATGACTATCGCCGCCGGCAAGAAGGGGATGGCCCGTCTCAGGCTGTCGGACTCGGTCAAGGACCTTCGTAGCTGAATCGCCACACCCTGCCGCCCGCCTCGTCTATCGGTCCGAGATCCACGAGGTAGAGAGTTTGCTCTCCGGCGGGGACGGCACGATCGACCGGGCCCTCGGTAACCATCACGGGGCTGGTGAAGCCGCTGCCAAACGTGCTCACGTCGAGTTTTTCGTCAGCCGCGCCGGTGAGCACGCGAACGATGTCGCCGCTGGGATAGTCGCCGTAGTAGAAAGCAGCCTGGCCCGCAGCCGGCTTCCAGGGCGAGGGATACGCCGAACCGGTGTAGAAGGCCCCGCCGATGATCGCGTGGTCGACGCCGCTGCTGTCGTACTCGTACAGCGGCACCAGCGGGGAGGCGAAGCCACACTCGCTCGGGTAGAGGGCCTTGTAGGGGCTTTCGGGCGTCCCCTCGTAGCAGGGCCAGCCGTAGTTGGGCACGACCCCGGGGCTGGCGGTACCGGGAATCTTGTCGAGCTCCTCCCAGGCGCCCCAGCCGACGTCGGTCGCGTACCAGCTGCCAGGGGAGTTGGGGCGCTCGGCGATGCGGAACGGGTTGCGGAAGCCCATCGCCCAGGTGCGCGCCCGCGGGCTGGACTTGTCGACCTGGCCGGCGTATTCGGGATTGCCGGGCACGCCTTCGCCGGTCGCCGGGTCGACGCGGAGGACCTTGCCGGCGAGCGAGTCCGGGTTGACCGAGCGCAGGGCGAGCGGGTCCGTGCCGCCGGTGCCGGGGCCCTCCGGGCTGGCACCGTCGGGCGTCGAGATCCAGAGCATGCCGTCGGAGCCGATCTGCAGGCTCCCGGCCGAGTGGGTGTAGGCGTCCGAGGGGAGGCAGTCGGAGCTGGAACCCGGCGGGCAGCTGTCCCCGGTCCCGGGCGCCGGGGCGTCGGCGCCGACGAGGACCTTGCGTTCGGGATCTTCGCGATGCGCGGTGCCGTCGGGGTCGAGCTTGAAGCGCTCGACCCGGGAGACGGTGCGGTCGCCGAAGGTGTCTTCTTTCTGCACCGTGTAATAGACGTAGAAGAAGCCGTTCGTTTCGAAGTCGGGGTCGAGCACGAAGCCGAGCAGGCCCTGGTCGTTGGGGCCGCTGTTGACGAGGTCTTCGATGTCGAGCACCTCTTCGAAAGAGCCGGCGTTGCCGGCGCCCTCGGCGGCTTCGCTGTCGAGCCTGACCACCTTGCCGTCACGCTGCGCCACGTACATGTCGCCGTTCGCGGCGACGTCGACCGCGGTCGGGCCGTCGAGCCCCGAGGCGACTTCGACCGCGTCGAAGCCGGCAGGCAGCTGCACGTTGCTGCCGACGCCGCCGAAGGACTCCTGCGGGACGTCGCGGTAGTCAGTCTGGTAGACGGCGTTGACTTCGTCGAAGCGAACGTCGTGGGGCGCCAGCTCCGCCCGGCTCGTCTCGTTGGCCAGGGACAGCCAGGCTTCCGGCATGCTCCCCGGGAGGGCCCGGTCGGTGCCGGGGCCGATATCCAGGTCCAGCACCTGGTCGACGTCTGGTTCGGCCGTGTTGGGCTTGTAACGAACCTCGTAGCGACCCGGCGCGCTCATTTCAATGGTCATGTAGACGTTCTGCAGGCCAACGGTGGTCAGATCGCCCGAGGCGGCGATCGTGTGATTTGCGCCGGCCGCGGCGCTGTCCCTGGCGACGACCTTCACGTCGCCGTCGGCGTCGCTGCGCAGTTCGACCGAGATCCAGGGCGCCTCCGAGCCGCGCAGATCCGCGACCGTCCCCGCTTCCTCGTCGCGAATCCCCGCGGGATGGTCGACGGAGAGGTTGAGTTGCGCGGCGACATGAGTATCGGGTGTCGAGGGGTCGATCGGGACGAGCGCCCTCGTTTCGACCACGGTCGCTTCCCCTTCGCGCCAGGTGAGCGCGACCGGCGTCTGGTAGACGGCAACCTCGCCGACGAAGTCGCCCGGGCCTTCCGCGTCATCGCTGGCGATCGTGCTGCGCAGCGACCCCGACTGGGCGCTGCTGCTGCCGCACTGGGTGCAGTTCTGCTCGACCTGGGCCCAACCCTCGACGTTGGGAACCTTGCCGGCTCCGCGAACCGCGAGGGTGTTCGATCCAGGCACGTGACCTGTATCGGTGACCACGTCTGTGCGGTACAGGTAGTCGGTTCCCTTGGCGACCCGCTCGTTGTCCTGGATGATCCCGGCGAGCGGAGAGCTGCTCGTACCGACCAGGTGATAAGTGCTGTCGGGTTCGTCGCGCTTCTTGCGCAAGAGGCAGATCGTTTTGAAGCCCGTCCCGGCGAAGGCGCCATGCCCGACTTTCGGCCGGCCCTCGTTGATCACGTTGGCGAGCCCTTCGAGGCTCGACGTCAGGCCGACCCCACTGAGGGCCGGACCGCGCGAGTTGCAGTTGATGGTCGGCTCTTCGCCGGGGGGAGGCGGTGGGGGCAATGCCCCGCCACCACCACTCAGCGGGTTGAGCGGGTCGGCGTCCTCGCCGTCGGGAACCCCGTCCCCGTCGGTGTCCGCCTTGCGCGGGTTCGTCCCTTCTCGGAGCTCCTTCTCGTTCGCCCAACCGTCGCCGTCGTCGTCGAAGAAGACCGAGAACCGGGTCGGCTTGCTGCGCCCGTGGCGGTTGACGATCTGCAGCGGACCGCTGACCGCACCGCCGCCATTGCCCTTGAACTTGGCGGCCGGCGCAGACAGGACGATCTTCTGGTCGCCCTTGGCGACCGTCTGGTGGACCTGAACGTCATCCGAAGCTCCAGGGCGCCCCCGGAACACGATGACGTTGCGCTTTGCCCCGGGCACGAATCCGTGGCCCTTGACCACCAGCCGCGCATTGCGCTCGAGCTCGTGCGGCGCGGCGCTGCCGATCGACGGTCGCCCCCCGTCGGCCGCCTGCGCGGGAGCGGAAGCGCCCCCGATCAGAGCCAGCGACAGCAGGGTCGCAGTGGCTACGGTGCGGCGAAACAAGAGTCTCGAGCTGGCCGACAAGGCCCAAAAGCCTACGACACCGAGCCTTTCCGCATGCAGACAGTCAAACGTTTTTTTCACAAACGCTTCGACGAATTGGCGTAGCGTCCCTATCATGTCGCCCTTGGGGCTTGCATGGCCTTTTCCCCCAACTTTCCCCAATCTCCGTGGTTTTTCTGAATTCAAGTCCTTGGGGTCCTTTGCCGAAAGTCTTCCTATCCGGCCATGACTCCCGATAACAAACACGAACTGCACATGATCCATTCGGCCCCCGGAGTCGAAAGTCAACCGATCGCCGGTGGCCCCACGCAAGCCGCTCGCCTGCCGGACTTCTCGGCCGACACCGGGCCCGCCACCTCGACGGCGTCGGACCTCCGCGAGAGGCTCAACGCGTTTGCGATTCGCGCCGTGGACATCCTGGTCTCGGCGATCCTGCTAGTCCTGCTCCTGCCGGTGATCCTGATCGCGGTGATCGTGATCAGGTTCGACTCCCCTGGCGCCGCCTTCTTCCGCGTCGACCGACTCGGCTTCCACGGGCGCCCGCTGCGGATGCTGAAGTTCCGAAAGATGCGCGACGACGCCGCCGGGCCCAACCTGACGACCGACGACGACCACCGCTTCACCCGGGTCGGCGTCCTGCTCGCCAAACTCAAGATCGACGAGCTGCCGCAGCTCTGGCACGTGCTCCGAGGGGAGATGAGCCTCGTCGGCCCGCGCCCCGAGGATCCGGAATTCGTCGCCATGCACGAGCACGTCTACCAGACCATCCTCAGCGTCCGGCCCGGCATGACCGGCCTCTCCCAGATCGCTTTCGCCGAGGAGAGCAAGATCCTCGACGACGACGACCCGCACAGTCACTACGTCGGGAAGATCCTGCCCCAGAAGGTGCTGCTCGACGAGATGTACGCGGAAGAGCGTAGCCTCGTACTCGACCTCAGGATCCTGTCCTGGACGACCGCCGCCGTGATCATGCGCCGGCAGGTCGCCGTGCACAGGGACTCGGGCAAAATGAACCTGCGCAGAAGGGAATCGGCATGAGCAAGAAGGCAGTGGTCCTCGCCGGCGGCAAGGGGTCCCGGCTCGCGCCCTACACGACCGTTCTGCCGAAGCCGCTCCTTCCCGTCGGCGACCGCGCGATACTCGACGTCGTCGTGCGCCAGCTGCGCGACGACGGCTTCACCGACCTGACCTTCGCGGTCGGCTACCTCGCCCACCTGATTCGCGCCGTTTTCAGCGACGGCTCGGGCCACGACGTCTCGATCGCCTACCACGAAGAGGACACCCCGCTGGGGACGGCGGGGGCTCTGGCGACGGTCGAGGGCCTGAACGAAACTTTCCTCGCGATGAACGGCGACGTGCTCACCGCGCTCGACTACGGCGCGCTCTACCAGACTCACCGGGATTCCGGCAACTTGCTGACGATCGCAACCCACCGGCGAGTGGTTAAGACCGACTACGGCGTGATCCACGTCAACGGAAGCACGGGTGAGACCAACCGCGTCACCGGCTACGAGGAGAAGCCCGAGATCCCCTACACGGTCAGCATGGGCGTCTACGTCGCGGAGCCGGAGATCCTCGACTTCATTCCCCAGGGCGAGCACTTCGACGTCCCCGACCTGGTCGTGAACCTGCTCGAAGCGGGCAAGCCCGTCGGCTCCTACCTGTACGAGGGCTACTGGCTCGACATCGGCCGCCACGACGACTACGAACGCGCGATCGCCGAGTACGAGGAGCTCAAAGACCAGCTCTTCCGCACTCCAGACGCATCGACCGTCTGACCCCGGCGGCACGGATGCCCGCCCCTCCCACGGTCGCCTGCGTCAGCAGCGCACGGGCGGCCCATCACCCCCGCCACCACTACAGGCTCGCCGCCAGTCTCGCCAAGGCCGGGTACGACGTCGTCATGCTGGCGCAGCCGGACCTGACGCCCGGACACGAGGACGCGGTCCCGATTCGCTACCTGCCGGTCCGCTCCAACCGCCTCACGCGGATGGCCAGCGCGCCGCTCTCCCTGCTGCGGGCGCTGCGCATGCGGCCCGACGCGATCTACGTGCTCACCCTCGACCTGCTGCCCTGGGCGGCGCTGGCGAAGCTGCTGCGACCGGGCGTCGCGGTCGTCTACGACAGCAACGACGAGTACGACACCTTCATGCTGATCAAGGAGTGGCTGCCGCGCCCGGTGCGCCCGGTGCTGCGGCGGGTCTTCCGCTGGCTCGAGCCCTGGCTCGCCAGGCATCTCGACGCGGCGACCACGGCTCTGCCCGCGACCCAGGAGAAGTTCGTCGCGGCGGGGGTGCGCTCGACGCTGGTGCGGAACTTCCCTCCCGCCGAGATCGCCGATGGCTCGCCCCACGGGCCGGACTTCGACCACGACGTGCTGCTCGGCGGCAGCCTGCCGGAGGAACAGATCCCCCTGCTGGCCGAGACTGCGCGCCTGCTGAAGGAGCGACAGGGCAGGCCGGTGCGCTGGCTGACGGCAATCCGCAACTGCGGTGAGGCGGACCGGGAGCTGCTCGAGCGGCTGCTGGACGAGGCGGGCGTGCGCGAGGACTTCGACCTGCGCTACAACCGCCCCTTCACCGAGATGAAGGAGCTGATGGCACGCTCCCGGATCGGCTTCGTGCTCTACCCCTCGGGGGTCAACTACGCCTCGCGGATCCCGATCCGCATCTTTGAGTACATGGCCGCGGGGGTTCCGTTCGTCGCCAGCGACCACCCGACAACGCGCCTGTTCACCGAGGGCCACGACGTCGCCGAGCTCGTCCCGGCGGGCGACACCGCCGCCTTCGCCGAGGCGCTGGACAGCCTGCTCGCCGACCCCGAGCGTCAGCGGGCGATGAGCCTGAAGGGCCCGGAGCTGGTTCGCGAGAGCTACAACTGGGAGCTGGAGTCACGCCGACTGACCGACGTGTTCGACTCGCTGCTGGATGGGAAGGTCCGCCGCAGCGCCTCCCCGGCAGAGACCGGCGGCTCCCAGCCGAGCAACGCGGTCGCTCGCGAGACGTCGTAGCGCAGGCGCTTCAGGCTCGGCTCCATCACATAGGGCTGCAGGAACGCCGCCGGCGCCGTGCGTCCCCCGCTGCGCTCTTCCGCCCGCTCCAGCGCGCGGGCGAGGAGCCGGTAGACCCATAGCGGGAAGGGAATGACCTTGAGCTGGGGATCCGCCTCGCGCCAGGCCTTCAGGTAGGCCCGTTGGGTCGGCGGCGAGGGATCGACGGCGTTGAACGTCTCCCCCGCCGCCGCGGGGTTGTGACCGCACTCCGCGAGCAGCGAGGCGGTGTTCTCGACGTAGTTGAGCGGCATCGGGATGCTGCCCCCGAGCATGAGGACGACGTGCTCCCCGAGGGGACGGCCGAGGCGGTACTGGAAGCGCCGCTCCTTGGCGTAGATCGCGCCCGGGCGGACGACGACCAGCTCGACCTCGTCCATCGCCCCGAGGCGCTCGCGGACCAGGCGCTCCTGCAACAGCTTCGTCCAGGCGTAGTTGTCGCGCCTTCCCGGCTCGGGCTCCAGCGGAGTCGACTCGTCGAGCGTGGTGCCGCGGGCGAGCTGGTTCGTGCCGTAGACGGCGAAGCTGGAGACGTGGACGAAGCGGCCGCGCCAGCCGGCGACGGTGAGGGCGTCAAGCAGGTTCTCGGTCGCCGCCACGTTGCTCTCGAACGCCTCCCGCCAGCCGGAGCCGGCGGCGGCGACCAGGTGGTAGATCGCGTCGAACTCGGCCAGCGAAGCCGCAAGCTCCTCCGGCGGGCGCCTCAGATCGCACGCCAGCACACCCTCGCCGGACTCGCGACGGGCCGCGCTCGAGGGACGCATCATCACGGTCACCGAGTCGCCGCGCGCCTCCAGCTCGGCGACCAGGTGCCGTCCTAGAAAGCCGCTGCCGCCGGTTACCAGCGCCTTCAAACCTGACGCTCCTCTTCGAAAATCTCCTCGACCAGCCGGTTGGTCGCGTCCATCTGGGCGAGCGGGATCGGCGACGGGCGACCGTCCGCGATGGCGGCGTAGAAATCGTCCAGGAGCCGTTCGAACCCCTCGAAGTAGGAATGGCGGTCGGTCGCCGCGCGACCGACCTGGGCCGCCGCGGCGCCGAGACGGCCGATGCCCTGCCGTACTTCGCCACTGAGCTTGGAGAGTGGCGAGCCACCGGCAATGACCTGCAGGCGCTGGCCGAAGACGTCGCATTCGAGCGTCCCCTCGCTGCAGCGCAGCAGCCAGGTGAACTGCGACGGCTGGGAGCGGGTCGTGATCGAGAGCGTCGCCGAGACGCGATCGTCGCCGACGAGGGCACGCAGCTCGTCGTTGCCCGGCATACCGGCCTGGAGCTGGCGCTGGCTCACGGCAAGCGAGCTCCACTCCTCGAGCACCGCGGTCACGATCGAGGCCGGGTGGCTGGCGAAGTTGCGCAGGGCACCGCCGGGCATGTCGTGTGCGAAGTGGCGTATGTCGGGATCTCCGTAGGCCGCCCGGCCCAGCCCGACGCCCATCGAGACGTCGAGGTTGACCGCCTCGCCGAGCTGCCCCGAGCGGAAGAGGTCGAGGCCCCGTCGCGTCGAGTCCATGAAGAGGTAGTTGTAGTTCTCCGTCAGCAACAGGCCGCGCGCGACCGCTTCCTCGCGCATCCGCTCGTACTCGGCCAGGCTCGGGGCGATGGGCTTCTCGGCGAAGACGTGGGCACCGGCCCGAAGCGCCGCGCCGACCAGCGCGGCGTGGGTGGCGGGCGGCGCCAGCACGTGGACGACGTCCGGCTGGGTCTCGGCGAGCATGCGGTCGTAGTCGGTGAAGCCGGGACCGACCGAGTAGCGCTCGCAGACCGCGTCGACCAGCGTTTGCGAGAGGTCGCAGACGCCGGCGACCTCGACGCCCTGCAGGCGGTGCAGCTTGACCAGGTGCTCTTCGGCGATCCCTCCCAGGCCCACCACGGCAGCTCGGATCGGCGTCATCCCATCAACTCCAGGATGCGCGCGGCAACGTGGGCATCGCCGAACCGCGCCCGAGCCGAGTCGCGCACACCCTCCGGGTCGGGGAGCGCACCGCTCCCCGCGCGTTCGACCGCGTCGGCCAGCGCCGCCGCATCGCGGGGTTCAACCAGCATCCCGGTTCGCTCGTCAATGATCTCGGAAAATGGGTAGAGGTCGAAGGCGAGCGCCGGCACGCCCCTGCCGAGCGCCTCGAACAGAGCATATCCCCACTCCTCGTAGAGACTCGGAAAGAGGAGGAGGTCGGTCTCGCGGGCGAGCAGCTCGAGATAGTCCTCGCGGGGAACCTTGCCCAGCACGCGCACCTCGATGCCGGCGCTGCGAATGCGCTCGACGCCTTCCTCGAGACTCGGGTCCATGCCGCCGACCAGCGTCAGCTCGAGTGGCCGGTGACGCACCGCCGGCAGCGCCTCGAAGAGGAAACGCAGGCCCTTGCGCTTCAAGGTGAGGGGATGGCTGCAGAACGCGAGTCGCAGCGCCTGCCCATCGCGCGGCGAGAGCGGCTCGGCCCCCACCTCGATCGGAGGCGGGACGCAGACCGCCTCGAAGCCGCGGCTGCGCAGCGCGGCGGCCGCGACCTCGGTGTTGGCCAGCACGAGGTCGGCGCGGCGGTAACCGGCGAGGTCGCTGAAGTACGACTGGACGTGGACGACCAGGGAGACCGGATACAGAAACCAGCGAGCGGTGAACGGAAGCAGCGTCTTCAGCCGGGCGAGCAGCCGCGGCGGGTGGAACCAGGCCTGGACCGAGACGCGCGGGCCGCTGGGCACGAGGGCGGCCATGCCGGGACTGAGGACGTGCAGCGCATCGACCGGGTGCTGCCTCAGCGCCTCGGCAAGACGCCGCGAGATCGCCAGCCGGGCCACCAGGAAGAGCGCGGTAGAGCCGATCCTGCCCCGCAGCAACCGGGGGATCGGGCGCAGCTTGACGACCCTGCCGGAGATCGCCTCGGCGCGCTCGGGGAGCGTGCTGCCGTCAAGCGCGAACAGGGTCACGTCGACTCCCGCCGCGTCGAGCGCGAGGGCCGTGTCGACGGTTGCCACGGCGAGCCCGCTGGGCTCGTCGGCGAAGACCCCGATCCCTAGGCGCAAGGCCTCATCAGGCGACCGCCTGAACGGGCAGGATGTCGGGCATGGAGATCGATCGCCACGGCGGCGAGTCTAGCGACGCCCCTGCCCCCGGCCGCCGTTTCGGACTGCGTTCGCGCCGCCTGCATCCGTTCTTTCAGGACGTCTCGGTAACGCTCCTGGCGCAGGCCTGCGTCGCGATCGGCGGCCTGCTGCTCGCGCGGCTGCTGGCACACAACGCGGGGGCCGACGGCTTCGCCTCCTACTCGCTCGTCAAGCAGGCGGCCAACATCCTCTTCCCGGTCGTCACCGTCGGGCTCGTCGGTGGGCTGCCGCGCTACCTGGCCCTGCCCGCCGGGCGCGACGACCCGAGCGCAGGCTCCTACCTGGTCGCCGCCGCGGCGATCTGCTGGGGGGCCACCGCGATCGCGGTGGTCGCCGCGCTGGCCGCACCGGACGCCGTCGCGGCCCTCTTCTTCGGCAGCTCGGAGGCCAGCGAGTACGTGCTGCCGTTCGCCCTCCTCCTCGCCGCGACCTCCAGCTTCTACATCGCCTACGGCTACTTTCGCGGCCTGCTGCGCCTGCGCATGGGCAGCCTCCTGCAGGTGGCCGCCCTCGGCGCGCTGCCGCCCGCCGTCGTCGCGCTTGCCCCCGGCGAGCCGGTCGATCGCCTGATCGTCGCGATGGCGGTGGGGACCGCGGTCATCTCGCTGGCGGCGATCGCCGTCCCCCTCGCCCACGGTCTCGGCTCGGCACGGCGCGCGACTATGCGAACCGCCACGCATCGCCTCTGGGGGTATGGGCATCGCCGTGTGCCCGGCGAGATGGCCCAGCTTGGCCTCTTCGTGCTGGTCCCGGTGCTCGCCGCCCACGTCGCCACGCTGCGCGAGGTCGCCTACCTCAGCGCGGGCCAGCAGATCCTCAGCATCGTCTCCCTGGCGGTTCTGCCACTGGGGCTCGTCCTGCTTCCCTCGCTGACCCGGATGTGGGAGGAGGACCGCGAGCGCACCGCCGGTCACGTCGCCCAACTGAGCTCCTTCGCGGCCAGCCTGGCGCTCTTCGCCAGCATCCAGGCCGTGCTCTACGCGGGGATCGCCGTGACCGCCTGGCTGGGCCCGGAATTCGAGGACGCCGGATCGGTGCTGACGGTGACCGTGGCGCCGACGGCGCTCTTCGTCGTCTACCTGATGCTGCGCAGCCCGCTCGACGCGGTCGCGGTCAAGTCCTACAACTCGCGCAACAACCTCGCCGCCCTGTCGGTGTTCGTCGCCGTCGCGGCCGTCCTCCTCGGCCTCGACCTCATCTCCCCCGCCCTCGGCGTCGCCTGGGCCTTTGCCGCCGGGGTGACGACGCAGGGCCTCCTCACGTTCCTCACGGTGCACCGCTTCTTCGGCGTGCGCTGGCACGACTACGGCTTCCGCTACACCGTGCCGATCGCGCTGGTCGTGGGAGCGCTCGGCCTGCTGGCAAGGCCCGCGATCGAAGAGGCGCAGGCAACGCTGCTGTGGCTGCTCGGGCTGCAGATCGTCCTCGCGGCGCTCTACTTCGGCGCGATCGCGCTCTCGCCGGTCCGCTGGCCGAAGCTGCTCGCCGAGCGCCTCTTCGATCGCTAGTGGCGAACGGCGACCCGAACCGGCCGCGAACGGCCGATGCCCCGCACCATCGCCCGCGCGCGCGGCTTGGACCCGGTCGTGTTCAGCTTCGTCCAGCGGTGGAACCGGATGCGGCCGTTGACGCCGACCTTGGTGCTGCCGACCTTGCGCCAGTTGCGACGGTCGCGAATCTGGATGAACACCCTGGCGCCGACGCGCGCGGGCCCGGCGACGCGGCCGAAGAAGCGGAGCCTGCCGGCGCGCTTCGCGCGACGCGTCGCCGCCGAGCTCTTGCCCAGCGAGGGAATGCTGATCGTCACCCGGCGCACCACCACGGGGGCCGCCGTGACGCCCTCGGCGCCGGCCGTGAACATCTGCGCCCGGTCATCTTCCTGACCAAGGGTTTCGGTTTCAAAGGCCCACGAGCCGGTGCCGATCTTGAAGGTCGAGCGGATGAAGCTGTCGCCCTCGGCCTTGAGGACCTTGCCCGAGTTGGAGATCTCATAGCTCTGGCCGGCTTTCACGGGGACGGGG
>JANWHD010000004.1 GCA_025450585.1 Solirubrobacterales bacterium | reverse complement strand
GGTCAGCTCCCCGGCTGGCTGGATCGCTACAACTACCACCGAAAGCACGGCTCCCTCGGCCATCGCCCACCGGTTGCTCGCCTCAACGAGCTACTTGGGAACAACCTGGTTGGGAACTACAGCTAGCTAGCAGCGTCACATCCTCTGTTCCGGTGCGCCTTTTGCGGTCATAGACCGCAAAAGGCGCACCGGAAGCGGTTTCAAGTGGCCTTCAGCATTCGGGCGATGCGGTGGACCACAGCGTTCGGTTCGTCCCGGACCTGCGCCCAGGTGACGCGCGCGGTTCGATAGCCGGCGGCGGTAAGGATCTGGTCGCGCTTGCGATCGCGCTGAAAGGCGACTCGGGTGCCGTGCGTCTCTTCGCCGTCGGTCTCGATCGCGAGGCGATGCTCTTCCCAGAGAAGGTCGATCTCGAAGAGATGTCCTTCAAGGCGCAGCCTCACGTTGGTGCGGGGAACGGGCAGCCCTTCCTCGATCAGGCGTGGGAGCAGACGCGCCTCGAGGCGACTTCGCACGACTGGCCGCTTCTCCCGCGTCTCCCGCCACGGAGCCAGGATCGTTCGCAACCGTGGAGCGCCGCGCCTGCGACCGCGCGAGAGCACAAGGTCGATCTCTTGGATGTCGAGAAGCCGCATGATCGCCGCCTGCTCGACGAGTCTCCTCAGCTGGCTCCAACCCGATTCCCCCGCCATATCGACGATCGTTCGGGAGACCGTTGTGCAGGTAATTCCATCCCGGACTTCGATCTCGTCGGGCGGGGGAAGGCGTACGCGATGCCAGCGAATGCCGTCGATCTTCCGCCCCGACCAGTCCGGTGGGATCACGTGCATGACAGGGAGTTGCTTGCCCCACAGGCCCAGCAGCTCAGCCGCACTGCCGTGCGAGAGGATGGTCCCCTCCTCGCAGGCAACTACTGCGGCAAGCATGCGTGTCCGTCGACTTATCGCGCGATGGCCGACGGCGAACGCCCCGCGGAAGATTGGCTGGAGGTATCCCGACGCTATGCGGTCACTAATCGCGTCCTCGTTGAGGCCGAGCGCACGCAGTTGAGCGCGCGAGATCAGGCCATGTTGCCGAGATGCCGCCTGCGCGACTACGTGGTTGGTGTTTCCGGTGCGCCTTTTACGGTCGATAACCACATAAGGCGCACCGGAAAGGAGTTTCTCCCCCCTGGGTGGAAATTTCCGGTTGGCTGTGGGGTTAGACGGTGCCGGGAGTGGCCGTCGGCGGGGCGTTGCGGCCGCCGCGCGGCTTCACTGCGGACTCGAGCTCCTGTGCGGTGAAGCCGCCGACCGCCTCACCGTCGAGGGCGTAGCGGTAGAGGGCGACGCCGAAGATGTTGCTCAGGGCGCTGGAGACGAGCATCGAGATCGCCAGGCCGATCACACCCAGCACCAGCAGCAGTGCGCCGGCGAAGCTGGCCGAGGCCCAGATCAAGAAGCCGGCGAAGATCAGCAGGGCCGAGGGCAGGACGCCGAGGAGGAAGACGGCGCCGCCGATAGCGATGTTGCCGGTCACCTGCGCGCCCCAGCGCGATTTGAAGAGGCTGGCGGAGCGCTTCAGCGTCTGGAAGGGCCCGGTGCCCTCGAGCGCGATCACGGGCACGGCGAGGAAGGTGATCAGCGACCAGCCGATGGCGAGCACGCGGCCGACGATCTGACCAATGACACCCTGGTTCTCCAGCGCGCTGAGCGCGACGCCGAGCGTGGTCGAGACGGCTGCCCAGCCCGCGATCTGGGGGAGGCGACCGCGCGCCACGGCAAGCCCGTCGCCGACGGACGCCTGCTGGCCGCGGAAGATCATGTCGGCGGCGGCGGCGAGCCCGACGCTGAAGTAGGTGCCGATCACGGCGAGTAGGTAAAAGCCGATCACCGCCATGGCGCCGCCGAAGACCGCCTGGTCGTCCTCGATCAGGTAGATGCCCGGACCGACGACGACGAGCGCGCAGACGATGGTCGCCACGCCGCCGTAGAGCGGAAAGCGGAGCAGGGTGGGGTTCTCCCGCAGGAGCGCCCAGCTTTTCTTCGTCAGCTCCCAGCCGCGTTTGATCCTGCTCATCGCTGCTCCCCTTCCAAAGATCGCTCGACTATTGGCGTCTGCATCACGCCTCTTCCCTCGAAGTACTCCCACTCCTCCTCGCCCAGCTCGGTCGCCGGCGGGTCGGCGTAGATCCACTCGCGCATGATTCGGTGCCAGTTGCGCTTCGCGCGCAGCTGCCCGAGCACGGCGACGACGCCGATTTCCATCCGCCGCCCCATCAGCTCCTCGGCGGGGAGCGACTCCCGCCGCATCAGGTCGTAGTACTCGGAGCGGGGGTCGTTGGTCGACTCGATGATCTTCATCACCCGCCGCCCAGTGATCTCGATCTCGCGGTCCTCGACGAACCAGCCGCTGACCGCCATCGTGTGCTCCATCAGCCGTTCGGCGTCGAGCTTCGAGGGGTTCTTGACGAAGCCGAGCTCGTGGAACGCCTGCCGCAGCCGCTCGGGGTCGTTGTGGAAGGCGGCGTCGAGGGCGCGCTGCTCGAGCACGATCTGCTCGTGATCGAGCTTCTTGGTCATGCCGAAGTCGAGGAAGGCGACGCGGCCGTCGGCCATCAGCAGGTAGTTGCCCGGGTGGGGGTCGGCGTTGAAGTGCTGCAGGTGGTAGATCGAGCCGAAGCTGCCGCGGAAGACGATCTCGCCGAAGCGGCTGCGCTCCTCGTCGGGCATCTCCTTGACCTGCTCGAACCCGACCCCCTCGACCAGCTCGGTGACCAGGACGCGACGCCGGGAGAGGCGGGTGATCACTTCCGGCACGTAGATGAAGGGGTGCTCGCGGTAGGCGCGGGCGAAGCTGCGCTGGTTCTGCGCCTCGTACTCGTAGTCGAGCTCCTCCATCACCCGCTCGCGCAGCTCCTTGGCGATCTCCTTGGCGTCGAGCCCGGGGGCGAGGGCGCGGGCGAGGCGGACGATCGTGCCGGCGTTGCGCAGGTCGGCGTCGAGCGCCTCGGCGATCCCCGGGTACTGGATCTTCACCGCCACCGCACGCCCGTCCAGCAGTTCGGCCCGATGTACCTGTCCGATCGAGGCGGCGGCGAATGCCTCCGGCTCGAACTCGGCGAACATCTCGGAGAGCGGCTCGCCCTCGTACTCCTCGTCCAGCACCTTCTCGACCTTCTCCCAGGGCATCGCCGGCGCGTCGGTCCGCAGCTTCGCCAGCTGCTCCTGGTAGATCTCGCGGTACTCGTCGGGGATGAACTCGGTGTCGATGAAGGAGGCGAACTGGCCGAGCTTCATCGCCGCGCCCTTCATCTGGCCCAGCGCCCCGACCATCTTCATCGCCGTCTCGATGTGGCGCTGCTCGAGCCGCTCCTTGCTGTCCTCCTCCGATCGGCCGACGTTGGTCGCCTTGGTACCCGCGTAGCGGGCGCCCTGCATGCCGACGACCGAGCCAAGCTTGGCGGAGCGCCGCAGTCGCCCTTTGGGGATCTTCGAGTCCTCGGCCACGGGCAAAACGATGTCACAGGTTGCGCTCGCGCCCGTTTCTCTATCCTCTCCGGTCCGCATGGCACGTGGACGCGAAAAGCTGAAGGCAGCACCCCGAACCGAGTTCGGCTCTAGGATCTCCCGCCGCTTGCGGCGTGAGGGCCTCGTGCCCGGCGTCGTCTACAGCGGCGGCGCGGATGCCCGCGCCTTCCAGGTGGCCGAACGCGACGTCCGCAGCGTGCTGGGCGAGGGCGCCGCTCTCTTCGACCTCGAGATCGAGGGCGCGAAAACGGTGCCGGTCGTGGTCAAGGAGCAGCAGCACCACCCCGTGCGCGGCAACCTCCAGCACATCGACCTGCAGGAGGTGCGGCTCGACGAGGCGATCCAGGCCGAGGTCGCGATCGAGCTCGAGGGCACCGAGGTCGCTCCCGGCGTCAAAGGTGGCGGCGTGCTCGAGCACGTCACCCGCGAGGTCACGGTCGAAGCGCTGCCCACCGAGATTCCCGACCAGATCGTCGCCGACGTCTCGGCGATGGAGGTCAACGACACCCTTCAGCTCTCGGCGCTGGTCGTGCCCGAGGGCGTCACCCTCGTCGCCGACGATCCCGACGAGGTGACGATCGCCACCCTCTCGCCGCCCCGCGTCGAAGAAGTGGTCGAGCCCTCCGTCGAGGAGGAGGCCGAGCTGGTCGGCGAGGACGGCGAGGCCCCGGCTGCCGAGGATGGCGGCGAGGGCGACGGCGATTCGGGCGACTCCGGCGGGGAGTAATCCCTGTCCCTCTTCCGCCGCCGGGCCGAACGCGGCGAGGTCGAGCAGCAGGGCGACCGCATCCTGATCGTCGGCCTCGGCAACCCCGGCCGGCAGTACGAGGCGACACGGCACAACGTCGGCTTCGAGGTCGGCGCCGAGCTCTCGCGGCGCTGGGACCTGTCGCGGGCGAGGAAGAAGTTCGGCGGCCTGATCGCCGAAGGGCGCGCCGGCCCCGGCGGCCCGCGGGTCGCGATCCTGTTGCCGCAGACGTTCATGAACGCCGCCGGCGACGCGGCCGGGCCGGCGCGCGGTGCGCTGAAGGCGCCGCTGGGCCGGGTCGTGGCCCTCCACGACGAGATCGACCTCCCCTTCGGCGAGATCCAGGTGCGCCAGGGCGGGGGCCTGGCCGGCCACAACGGCCTCAAGAGCCTCAAACGGGGCTTCGGCGACGCCGAGTTCTGGCGCGTGCGGGTCGGCGTGGGGCGTCCCGACTCGACCGACCCCGAGGTGGTCTCCGCCTACGTCCTCGGCCGCTTCCGCGAGCCCCGCGAGGAGGTCGCGGCGCTGATCGAGAGCGCCGTCACCGAGACCGAGCGGTTGGTCGAAAAGCTGGGCGAATAGATTCCACGCCGTGAGCGCCCCGACCGAGGTGACGAGCTACGAGGTGACCGAGCAGGGCGTGGCGGTGCTGCGCCTGGTGCGGCCGAAGTCCCGCAACGCGATCGACACCCAGATGCTGGTCGAGATGCTCGAGCACCTGGCGGTAGCGCGCGCCGACGAGACGGTGCGCGTGCTGGTGCTCAGCTCCTCCGACCACATGGGCCTCTCCGCCGGCGCCGACGTCAAGGAGGAGCTCGACGAGGAGGGCAAGGTCCGCCGCATGCAGCTCTTCGCCGACCTCTACGACGGCATCGTCGCCTTCCCCAAGCCGACCGTCGCCGCCTGCCACGGCGACGTCGTCGGCGGTGGGGCCGAGATCGCCGTCGCCTGCGACATGCGCGTCGGCGGCTCCAACCTGCGCATGCGCTTCCCCGGCGCCGCGCTCGGGGTCCCCGTCGGTCCGGCGCGCCTGGTCACCCTCTGCGGCCTGGCCGCCGCCAAGTACCTGCTGCTCACCTCGCGCACCGTCGGCGCTGACGAAGCCCTGCGCCTCGGCCTGGTCAACCGCGTCGCGCCGGCTGCGAGCACCGAGGAGGCAGCCCTCTCCCTCGCCGCCGAGGTCGCCGCCCACCCACCCGAGGCGGTCGCCGCGCTGAAGCGCATGCTGCACGAGTGGGACGACGTCGAGGGTCGCTCGGCCAAAGAGGGCATCGGCCAGGTCGAGTGGCAGCGCAGCGGGCCGGGCCTGCCGTTCGCCAAGTAGTCGGTTTGGCCAGAAGAGCTTGCGCATTCGCCGCGCCGCTGGATAGGGTCGCGGGCCCACTCTCGTCGCCCGCCAGGAGGATCGCTTGAAGCGCTTCGTTTCCGCTCTGATCGCCGCTGGATGCCTACTCGCCCTGCCGACGCCCGCCTCGGCCGCCCAGACCGTCAACACGGTCATTGACGAACCGGACGACATCCCCGGCGGCGAATGCAAAACCGCCGCCAACAAATGCAGCCTGCGCGCGGCGATCCAGGTGACCAACCTGGCGGGTGTCGCCGACAACATCCTTTTCGACGCCACTGTTTTCCAGGGCACGACCGCCGATGCGATCGCGCTGACCGGACCGCTGCCGCCGATCACCGCTCCGGTCACGATCAACGCTGGGACCTGCCTCACTCAGGCTGGCGTGAACGGCCCCTGTGCGGGTGTTACCGGCCCGCTCAACGAAATCGCGGCCAGCGTCACGGGCACGGGCGTCTCGATCCTCGACCTCGCGTTTGCCGACGCGGGTAAGTCGATCGAAGTCAGCGGCGACGAATTCACGGCGCGCGGCAACTGGCTCGGGCTCGAGCTGGACGGAACGGAAGGGAGCGACGACCCCGACTTCGGGATCGCGCTCGAACCCGGTGCCGAGGAAGCCCAGATCGGCGGCACCACCGACGTGGCCCGCAACGTGTTCGCCAACACCACGGTCGGTCTGCGACTGCGGGGCGCGCAAGACAGCGTGGTCGAGGGCAATTACTTCGGCGTTGGCCCAGATGGGACGACGCCGGCATTGAACACGAGGAACCTGGTCGTCGCCGATCCGGCGGTCGGCGTCGCGGCGACCGGCAACACGGTCGGCGCCGCGGTCGGCGAAACCGGTGCCGAAACGGCCGCCTGCGACCTCGGTTGCAACGTGTTCGTCAGCAGTTCGATCACCTCGGAATACTCGATCGACCTGCATGGTTTGGTTGCCTTCGAAGAGAAACCAGCGACCGGCCCGACCACGATCCTCGGCAACTACATCGGCCTCGACGCGACAGGCGAACCGGCGACCGAGGCGGCCCAGTCGGGCATCCGGGTCGGCAGCGCCAACGAAGTGACGATCGGCGGTGCCGACCCCGGCGACGGCAACCAGATCCACGGCGGCTCCTTCGGCGTCTTCGCCGGCGCCCTCGGCGTGCCGGCCAAAAAGCTGACGGTGCTCGGCAACATGATCGGGCGCGCCCGCGACGACTCGGGCCCGCTCTTTCCTCCCGGCGATGGGGTCTCGATCTCCTCGGCCGGGATCACCGCCCAAGCGGACACTGCGAAAGTCGAAGGCAACTACATCTCCGCCGACGGGTCCGGGGTCGATTCGCACTCGACCGGAGCGGTGATCAAAGGGAACCACATCTACGAAGCCAACCGGGGCATCTGGGCGCACGGTGACACCGAAGGCAGCGGGATCGGCAACAAGATCGAAGGCAACACGATCGCCGACGCGTTGCTGGCCGGCGTCTACATCCAGAACGACCTCAACGTCCTCACCGACAACCACCTCGATGGCAACGGTACCGGGGTCGCGATCGAGAACTTCCTCACCCTCGACTCGACCGAAAACGTGATCGGGGGCGACGGGGCGGCGGAGGGCAACGTGATCACGAACAGCGAAGGCGACGCGATCGAGATCAGCGACGTCGAAGGGTCCCAGAACGAAGTCGCTGCCAACTCCGGCTCCGGCAACGGTGACCGGTTCATCGACCTGCGGGCGGCGAACCCCGGCACCGAACCGATCGGCCCAAACGGCGGGATTAAACCGCCGGTCATCTCCACCGCCGCGAAAACCGAAGCTGCGGGCAGTGCCGAACCCAACGCGGTCATCCGCGTTTTCCGCAAGGCGACTGCATCACCAGGAGAGCTGGACTCGTTCCTCGGCAAAGTGACCGCCGACGGCAGCGGCAACTGGAAAGTGATCTACGCGGCCGTTCCCGGCGAAACCCGGATTACGGCAACCCAGACGAACAGCGAAGGGGGCACATCGGAGTTGGCGCCGGCCGCGATCACCCCGGCCGATCCGGCAACCCACGGCGGCAGCGGGCCGAACGACAACACGGGGAAAGAAGGCAGCGACGACAAGGCGCCTCAGACCACGATCCGCAAAGGCCCGAAGAAGAAGTCGCAGTCGACCGCGGCGAAGTTCAAGTTCACCTCCAGCGAGGCGGGCTCGACCTTCCAGTGCAAGCTCGATAAGAAACCGGTGAAGAAGTGCAAGTCGCCGAAGAAGTACAAAGGCCTGAAGCCGGGCAAGCACGTCTTCAAGGTCTGGGCCGCCGACGCCGCCGGCAACAAAGACCCGACCCCGGCCAAGAAGAAGTTCGAAGTCCTCGGCTAGGGAGCCCCGCCGGCGGCCTCGCCGACCCCCGCGGCGACCGCCATGATCGAGACCTGGGGGTTGACGCCGGGGCAGCTGGGGAGGACCGAGCCGTCGGCGACCCAGACCCCGTCGACGCCGCGCAGGCGGCCTTCGGGATCGACTGGGTGGCGCGAGGGGTTCGAGCCGGCGGCGGCCGTGCCGGTCGGGTGAAAGGCGGCGAGGCGCAGGCGGCGCACGTCGAGCCGCTCCACCGCTGCCTCGATCTCCGATTCGTCTCGCACGGCTGGCGCTCCCCCGCCGAGTTCGACGTCCTTGGCGCCGGCGGCGAGCATCACCCGCGCCATCGCGCCGACAGCGGTGGCCAGCCGCCGCTCGTCGGCCTTCGCGAGGCGGTAGGCGACGATCGGCGAGCGGGCGCCGAAGACACGGCCTGAGGGCGCGTCGGCGATCATCGCGCCCAGCGTTGCCGTGTTGCCGGCGCGGTCGAGGCGCCCCAGCAGGTGCGTGCCATAGCCGGGAGCCGAGATGGCGCCCATCCCGGGCGGGCTCGCGGTGGCCTCGAGCAGGATCCCCTCGCGCTCGTGCAGCTCCTCGATGCCGACGCTCTGCATCACTCCCCGCCAGGAGACCACCTCCTCCTCGAAGCTTGCGGTGATCCCTGTCGCGGGGTGGATCGAGAGGTTGCGGCCTAGGGTGGGGTGGCGGCCGAGGCCGCTGCGGCGCAGCAGCGGCGGGGTCGGGATCGCGCCGGCGGCGACGACGACCAGCGGGGCCGAGATCCGCACCTCGCCGCTGCTGCGCCGTGCCGCCACGCCCACGGCCCGCCCGCCCTCGACCAGAACCTCGGTCACGTGCAGCCCCGAGACGATCCGGGCGCCCGCCTCGCACGCCTGCGGCAGCGCGTTCAGGTGGACGCCGCCCTTGGCGTTGTTGGGGCAGCCGATCGCGCACTGGCAGGCGCCGCGGCAGCCCGGCGCGTTGCGGCGCAGCGGGGAGCTCTTCCAGTCGAGGGCCGCGGCGCCCTCCAGCGATAGTTCCCCGTTGCGGCCGAGCACCTCCATCGGCGCCGGCGCGACGCCGATCGTCGCTTCGACGTCGGCGACCCTGGGGCCGAGCAGCTCGGGGTTGGCGAGCGCCAGGCCATGCTTCTCGAACCAGTCCTTCGCCACCGGCGCGGGGGGGCGGTAGCAGGTGCCGGAGTTGATCACCGTCGTACCGCCGACGGCGCGTCCCAGCGGCAGCGCGATCGGCGGGTTGCCGAAGGCCATCGTCGTCCCGCCGTCGCGGTAGATCGAGGCGAAGCGGTCGAGGGGGTGGGAGCTGCGGATGCGGTCCACGGTCCAGCGCTCGCCTTCCTCGACGATCACGGTGTCGAAGCCGGCCCGTGCCAGCTCCCGGGCGGCGAAGGCGCCGCCGGCGCCGGAGCCGATCACGATCGCGTCGCAGCGGCTCGTCGACGGCCACTCGCTCGCAGGGGTGAGGTTCATCGCCCCATCGGGCCGCGAGGGCTCGTGGCGCGAGCCGACCGTGGCTATTTCCTCGGCGTAGGCATCGGCACCGTGGGCGAGCAGGACGATCGACTTGACCGTGTCGAGCGCGGGGGTGCCCCCGAGCCTGGCGAAGTCGGCCAGCAGCGCTTCGCGCCGCTGAGGCGAGCCGGCGCCGAGCCTGCGTCCGGTGCGCGCAAAGGCGTAGGCCTCGAGGCCGACCAGCGCTGCGGCGAGCCCCGCCTGGGAGACGGCGGGCATCCGGTCGATCATCCGCCGGGCGACGCTCGCCACCCGCTCGGGATCGGGCCCCCCAGCCTCGGGCGGCAGGATCGCCGCCGCCACGTCTCCCAGCGCGGACATGACGGCAGATACTACGGTTGTACCGATTAACGCGGAGGAGGCATGAGCGCCCTAGGCCCAGCTGGTCGCGTCCAGCATCGTGCCTCCCGCGAACCGATCGGGGTGCGCGAGGACGTACTCGGCAATCTCGTCGCAGCGGGTGACCCAGAGCTCGTTCCGGCTGGCTGCAGCCGCGATCCGGTCGAGCAATGCGGCCAGGTTCTCCTCGCCGAGCCAGCCGAGCATGAACGGGTGGAGGACGATCGCGAGGTAGTCGCCATCGGTCAGCCCGTCGATCTCCCCCGCCAGCGAGGCGACGAAGGCCTCTGGCTCGACCGGATCGGGGGAGCCGGTCATCTGCTCGCGCGCACCGGCAAGCGGCGGCAGCACGCAGCTGGCGTCGAGGTGGCGCCACTGGAACGGCAGCAGTGCGACGCCACCGTCGATCCCGGCGCCTGCCCCGGCGGGCGAGCAGTAGCGCAGGCCGGCATCGCGCAGGACCGCCGTGCCGCCGGGACCGAGTCGACCGCCGGGAGGACGCAGGCCGGAGATCTCGATCCCGATCCGCTCGAAGGCGGCAACGCCCCGCGCCAGATTCTCGGTCTGTCCGGCGGCGCTCATCCCGTCCCATTGCTCGTGGCGCCAGGCGTGGTAGGCGACCTCGTGCCCGCGCGCGACGATCTCGCGCAGTAGGTCCGGGTAGAGCTCTGCGTTCAGCCCCTCGACGAAGAAGGTGGCCGCCAGCTCCCGCTCCGCGAGGCGGTCGAGAAGCGCCGGCACCACCTCCGTAGCGGTGACGTGGTCGCCAAGGGGCGCGTCGGCGGCCAGCGCCCCCATCTCCAGTTCCGCCGCCTCCCCCAGATTGTCGAAAGTCAGCGACAGCACCCCCGTTTCCCCGCCGATGGGCCTAAAAGGAGACATATAGGCGTATTTCAGGCCCGTCGGCGGTCATTCGCGTAGGGCCGGGCTCCAGCGCTCCGGTTCGCGCTCGGCCTGCTCGCGCGCCCAGCGGAAGTGGTGCTGTGCGGAGGCGAGCAGGATCGGGAAGTTGAGCAGGCCGAGCGCGGCGAAGCGCCGCGACCCGGGCCTGTTGGCGGCGGGCAGGCTGAGCGCGCTGCAGAGGAGCCAGAACCAGAGCACCCCGTTGTAGGCGGGGAGCTGGTCCTCGCTCAGGCCCTCGGCTTCGTCGAGCATCGGCAGCCCACCGTGCAGCGACCAGGGCCAGGCCTTGAAGTGGACCGCGACGCCCGCGACCCCGATCCCGGCGCTGAAGGCGGTCAGCCGCCGCGCCATCTCGCCCTCGCGCAGGGCGGCGGCGAGCATCAGCGGGAAGTAGCCGCCCCAGAGGGCGTAGGCGCCGCGGCGGCCGATGAAGGGCTCGAAGACCAGCCCGACCCCGGCGCGGGTCTCGAAGGCGTTGTGGGCGAGGAGGCCCAGCGCCGAGCCGGCCGCGAGCAGCTTCCTCATCGCTTCGGCCCGATCCGGTTCGAGAGCGTGCCGATTCCGTCGATCTCCAGCTCGACCGTCTGCCCGGGCTGGATCCAGCGGTCGAGCTCGAGCCCGCAGCAGCCGGGCATCGTCCCGGTCGAGATCACGTCGCCCGGCTCCAGCCGCTCGCCGGCGGCGGCGTAGGCGAGCATCTCGCCGACGTCGTGGGCTGGCCCGGCGGTGCCGCCTTCGCACCAGATCTCGCCGTCGATGCGCACCCGGCCACGGGCAGCGGTCCAGTCGGGCATCTCCTCGGCGCTGAGCACGTCGCACCCGACCGAATTGGCAAAGGTCTTCGACTTCACCGCCGGGCCGAACACGCCGTGGCGGACCTCTTCGGCCTGCACCTCGCGGGCGCTCCAGTCGTTGAGTACGAGCCAGCCCCCGATCGCCTCACGCGCCTCCGCCGGGCTCGGGTCCGCGAGCGGCCGGGCCAGCACGAAGGCGAGCTCCAGCTCGAAGTCGAGGTAGTCGGTGTGCGAGGGCCAGGGCATCTCCTCGCCGTCGGCCAGCATCGCGGCGTGGTTGCCGACGTAGAAGGCGGGAACCTCGTAGAAGCGCTTGTTGGGCTTGAACGGCGGAAAGGTCCGCCGCGTCACCCGCTCGTAGGCCGCCGCCGCGCGCTGTACCGGCGGCGGGAAGAAGCGCTTGACCAGCATCCGGGCCGAGCCCTCGTAGTGGGCGGGCCAGAGGCTGAAGGCGCGCAGCGAGCGCGCCGTGAAGGGGAGGCCCGCCTTTGCCGGGTCGGCGGCGGCGCTCTCATCGCCGGCCACCGACTCGGTGTGGCTGGCGACCTCGGCCCGTGCCTCCGTGCCTCCGGCGAGCAGCGCGAGCATGTCGCCGGCTTGTGGCAGGGAGACCCAGCGCCCGCGCTCCGGGTCTTCGACGATGACTCCCTCCGGTGTGCTCCTCAGCTTCATCCGTGCCCGCTCGGCACTGGAGTGTAGGCGCGGCCCCAATGGTAGGACTGGTACAGTTCTACTACCAGTCCTACCAGAAAGACTATGAACTTCCTCAAACGCTCGCTTGTCGACGAGTACACCCGGGTCAGCGGCAGGCACGACGACCCCAAGGTTTACGGCGGTCCGGCGGGCGACCCCGGTCTGATCGGGCCGGGGAGCGTTTCCTGGGAGATTCACTCCGACATGTCAGCGGTCGGACTCGCCGGGGTGGCGGCGATCACGATGGAGATTCTCCACCCGTCGGTGATGGCGGGCGTCCACGACCGCTCCAACTATCGGACCAAGCCTTTCGAGCGGGCGCGCAACACCGCTGGGTATGTGTTCGCGACGACGTTCGGCAACACCGACGCCGCGGAGGCGCTGATCGCCCGGGTGCGTCGCATGCACGAGCGCGTCGAGGGCGTGCGTCCCGACGGCACTCCCTACCGGGCTATGGACCCGACCCTGATCGGCTGGGTGCACACCTGCATCCCCTGGGCGGTGATGCGGATCTTCGAGCGCTACAACCGGCCGCTCGATCCGAGCGAACGGGACCGCTACCTGGCCGAGCAGGCGATCATCGGGCACAAGGGTGGGGCCGGCGAGATCCCGGTCACGGCGGCTGACCTGGAGGAATACATCGAGGAGATGCGTCCCCGGTTGGCGGTCAACGAGCAGACCCGTCAGTTCTTCGAGTTCCTGCTCGAGTCACCGCTCGGCGCCAAGGGGCCGGCCCCGCTCGCACGACAGATCAACCGCTTCGACGTGCACGCCGGGATCAGCGCGATGCCCGAGTGGGCGAGGCAACTGACCGGCTATGACCACTCGCCCCGGTTCCAGCGGCTGGCGGTCGAGCCCTACCTGCGCACGGTTTCCCGGTCGCTGCGCTGGGCCTTCGGCGTCCCACCCTGCCGGGCGATGGCGGAGGCGCGCGTCGCCGCGGTTGTCCAGCAACCGCGACCGGCCCCCGTCGCCGGCCTCGCCTGAGTCGCGTGGAGGCCCAGCTCGCAACCCTCCTCGACCGCGCGATAGCCGCGCGCGACGTCCCGGCCGGGGACGAGGACCCGACCCGCACCCGCATCCTCGACGCGGCGCTCGAGGAGGCCGCCCAGGTCGGCCTCGACCGCCTCACCGTCGAGCAGGTCGTGCGCCGGGCGGGGCTCGGGCGGATGACGGTCTACCGCCGCTTCGCCCGCCGCGACGATCTGGTCGAGGCACTGGTGGTGCGCGAGGGTAGGCGCTTCCTCGCCGCCGTCGCCGCCGGCCTGGACGGCGAGGCCGAGCCCGCCGACCGTCTCGCGGGCGGGTTCGTCGCGGCGATGCGCTTCGCCCGCGACCACCCGATGCTCGAGCATCTCGCCCACTCCGACCCCGGCTCGGTGACCGCGACCGTTGCCGCCAACGACTCGCTCCTCCTCGAGATGGGCTCGGAGTTCATCGCCCGCACGATCCTCGGTGAGCACCCGGCCGCGCCGACCCGCGCCGCGCGACGGGTCGCCGACCTCCTCGCCCGCCTCTTCCTCACCTACATCGCTCTGCCTCCGCGCGACCCGGACCCGCACGACGACGAGGCCCTGCGCGCCTTCGCCCGCGACGTATTGGCTCCCTTCGCCGAGTCGGCCCTTCAGATTTAGCCGCGACACCGCGGGCATGACAATCTCCGGGGCCGCCCGATGTCTCTTCGTCCGCTCATAGAGATAGCCGCCGAGAACGAGCGCGTGCACGCGCTCACCGGTCGCGTGCGCGAGGCCGTCGCGGGTGGCGAGAAGGTCGAGGTGCCGGTCTCGGCGATGCTGCGGCCGCTGCTCCTCGCGGCGCTGCTCGAAGACGATCGCGGCCTCGCCGGCCGCCCGGCGCTGCTGGTCGCCGCCGACGACCGCTCCGCCCGCGACCTCGCCGCCGACCTGCACGCGTATCTGGCTCCGCGCCGGGTCCGTCTCTACCCGTCGCGCGGCACCGGCTTCGCCTCGCACGTGACGCCGCCGCCGCACCTGGTCGGGCTGCGGATCGACGCGCTCGACGCCCTGGGGCGGGAGGAGGACGCGGTCGTCGTCGCCGGCGCCACCGCCCTTGCCGAGGCCGTCCCCGACGCCGCCCTGCGGCCGGCCGGGTTCGCGATCGCCCACGGCGAGGAGATCGACCTCGGCACCGCCGCCCGCGACCTCGCCGCCGCCGGCTACCACCGCGTCGAGCAGGTGGAGGAGCGCGGTCAGTTCGCCGTGCGCGGCGGCATCCTCGACGTCTTCGGCGCCACCGTCGAGCGCGCCGTGCGGATCGAGCTTTTCGGCGACGAGGTCGAGTCGATGCGCTGGTTCTCGACCTTCACCCAGCGCTCCCTGGGTGACGCCGAGCGGGTCGAGCTGGCACCCGCGGCCGAACTCGACGCGGAGCACCGCGAGCTGGCGGAGCTGGCCGCGATGGAGGCCGAGGAGGAGGGCCGCGAGGCGCCGAGCCTGGCCGAGGTCCTGCCGCTAGACCGCTTCGGCCCGCCGCTGGCCCTGGTGCCCGGCTCTGCCGCGGTCATCCTCGCCGCCGCCGAGGAGATCGAGCCGGCCCTGCGCGACCACTGGGAAGACGCGACGACGGCGATGCACGCCGAGGACGCCAGCCGCCTCTACGTCGACGTCGCCACGCCCCTCGCCGAGCGCGCCGCACTCTCCTTCACTGCCGCCGGCAGCGACGACGAGGACGCCTTCCGCGCCGCCCGGGCCGAGTCGCCGGCCCGCAGCGTCAAGGAGGCCGAGGCCGAGCTGGAGAAGCAAGTGCGCTCCGGCTACCGCACGGTGGTCGCCTTCGACGATCGCGGCGAGGCGGAGCGGGCGCGCTACGGGCTCGACCGGCTCGACGCCGCCCTGCTCGAGGGCGGCCGCCTCTCGCCCAATCCCGCGTTGACCTTCGCCGAGGCGCGCATGCGCGAGGGCTTCGTCAGCCCCGAGCTGCGCCTCGCCGTCTACCCCTTCCGTCGTCTCGTCCACCGGCGCCGCCGCGCCGAAGCCCGCGCCCCCGGCGCCGGCCGCACCCGTCTCGCCTTCAGCGACCTGCGGGTCGGCGACTACGTAGTCCACGAGGACCACGGCGTCGCCCGCTTCGCCGGCTTCGAGACACGCGAGGTCGGCGGCGTCACCCGCGACTACCTCTACCTCGAATACAAGGGCGAGGACCGCGTCTTCGTCCCCACCGACCAGCTGGCGAAGCTGAGCCGCTACGTCGGTGCCGGTGGCGAACCGTCGCTCTCCGCCCTCGGCGGCAAACGCTGGCAGAACATGAAGGCCCGCGCCCGCAAGGCGGCCGGAGCTCTCGCCGGCGAGCTGCTCAACCTCTACGCCGAGCGTCGCACCCGCAAGGGCCACCCCTTCGGCGCCGACGGCGAGTGGCAGATGACGATGGAAGCCGCCTTCCCCTACCGCGAGACGGCCGACCAGGTGGAAGCGATCGAGTCGGTCAAGGGCGACATGGAGGCCGAGCAGCCGATGGACCGGCTGGTCTGCGGCGACGTCGGCTTCGGCAAGACCGAGGTGGCGCTGCGGGCCGCGGTCAAGGCGGCGGCCGACGGCAAGCAGGTGATGATGCTGGTGCCGACGACGATCCTCGCCCAGCAGCACTTCGGCACCTTCCGCGAGCGCCTCGCCGACCTTCCCTTCGTCGTCGAGGGAATCTCGCGCCTGCGCAAGCCGGCCGAGGTGAAGGCGGTGCTCGCCAATTTCGAGGCGGGTGGGGTCGACGTCCTGATCGGCACCCACCGGCTGCTCTCGCGCGACGTACGCGCCAAGGACCTCGGCCTGGTCATCGTTGACGAGGAGCAGCGCTTCGGGGTCAAGCAGAAGGAGCTGCTGCGCCAGCTGAAGCTCAAGGTCGACGTCCTCTCGCTCTCGGCGACGCCGATCCCGCGCACGCTGCAGATGAGCCTCGCCGGGCTGCGCGACATCTCGACGATCGAGACGCCGCCCGAGGGCCGCCGCCCGGTCCGCACCTACGTCGGCCCCTACGACGAGGACCTCGTGCGGCACTCGATCGAGCGCGAGCTGGAGCGCGGCGGCCAGTCCTTCTTCCTCCACAACCGGATCGACTCGCTGCCGGAGACGGTCGAGCGCCTGCGCGGCCTGGTGCCGAAGGCGCGCTTCGCCGAAGCCCACGGGCAAATGGACGAGAGGCAGCTGGAGGAGACGATGCTCGGCTTCCTGCGCGGCGACGCCGACTGCCTGGTGACGACGACGATCATCGAGTCCGGGCTCGACATCCCCAGCGCCAACACGCTGATCGTCGAGCGCGCCGACCAGCTCGGGTTGGCCCAGGCCTACCAGATCCGCGGCAGGGTCGGCCGCTCTCGCGAGCGCGCCTTCGCCTATCTGCTCTACCCCTCGGCCGAGGCGCTGAGCGAGGACGCGGCGGCGCGGCTCTCGACCCTCGCCGACCACACCGAGCTCGGCTCGGGCTTCAAGATCGCGATGCGCGACCTCGACATCCGCGGCGCCGGCGACCTGCTCGGCGAGGAGCAGTCCGGCCACATCGCCGCGGTCGGCTTCGAGCTCTATTGCCAGATGATCGACGAGGCGGTGGGGGCCGCGCGCGAGGCGGCCGGGGATGGGGAGGCGCCGGAGCCGGTACGGCTCGACGTCGCGGTCGACGCCTACCTGTCCGCTGCCTTCATCCCCTTCGAGGCCGCCAAGATCGACGTCCACCGCCGCATCGCCGCGGCCCGCGAGCCCGGCGAGCTGCGGACGATCCGCGATGAGCTCGACGACCGCTTCGGGCCGCCGCCGCCCGAGGCCGAGAACCTGCTGGCGCTGCAGCGCGCCAGGATCGAATTGGGCCTGGCGGGGGCGCGCAGCGTCGAGTTCCGCGGCGGCCGTCTCAGCGTGACCGGGGTCGAGCTCGACTCCGACGGCGCCGCGGTCCTCGCCGGGAAGGTCGAGGGGGCGCTGTACGAGTGGCGCGAGAAGACCGCCGCAGTCCGGGTTCCCGACGAGCCGGAGGCGAGGCTTGCCGCGGTCCTCGCGATGGCCACCGCGATCCGCGACGCCAGGCACGCCCAGGAGCCGGAAACCGAGACGAGCGTCGCGACCTGAGGCGCTGCCGCCGCCGGCCCTTGCCGCCCGCATTTGATCTATGCTGCCCGCTCGGTGGCGTCGAATAAACGGCAGAGCAAAGCGGCGGGGCTGAAACGCCTCGTCCTGGTCGGTTTCGCGGCCCTGCTGATCCTTCTCTTCGCCGGCATCGCGATCGCCGACGGGATCGGCGATCCCGACATCCCCTCCGGGGCGGTCGCCGTGGTCGAGGACGTTCCCGACGACATCGGCACGATCACTGACAAGGAACTCCGCCACGGCATCGTCCAGGCCGCGGCGGAATCCCAGATCTCACCCATCCCCAAGCCCGGCGACGAACAGTACGACGGCCTCAGGGAAACCGCGCTCGGCGAATTGCTCGACTCGATCTGGATCCAGGGCGAGGCGGCGGAAATGGGCTTTCCCCCGGTAACGGAACAGGAAGTCGCCACCGAACTGAAAAAACTCAAGGAACAGTCCTTTCAGTCGGAGAAGCAGTTCCAGGAATTCCTCAAGGAATCCCACTACACGACTGAGGACGTCAACCGGCGGGTCACCCTCCAGATCCTCAGCGGGAAGATCCAGGCCAAGATCCAGGAAGAAGCACCGACTCCGAGCAGCAGCGAAATCGAGGACTACTACGAAGCGGCGAAGGCCAGCCAGTTCACGACGCCCGAGAGCCGCGACATCCGGATCGTCGTCAACAAGGACGAGTCGAAGGTCGAGGAAGCCAAGGCCGAGCTCGAAAAGGACGACTCGATCGAAAGCTGGGAAGAGGTCGCGAAGAAGTACTCGACGGACCCGGCGACGAAAAACAAAGGCGGGCTCCAGACGGGCCTCTCCGAAGGGGGCGTGGCCGAACCCCTGAACAAGGCGGTCTTCTCGACGCAGCAAGGCGAGCTCGGAGGGCCGCTGAAGGAAACCCGCGGCTTCGTGATCTTCGAAGTGGCGAAGATCACTCCTGAGAAAGTCCAGCCACTCGAAGAAGCGGAAGCGCAGATCAGCACCCAGCTGACCGAACAGTTGGCCACACAGTCCTTCAACGAATTCCTGCGCAACTTCAACAGCACCTGGGCCTCGCGCACGTTCTGCACCTCGGAGGTCATGATCGTCCGCTGTGACAACTACAAGAGCGACGGGCGCCCGGCCGAAGCCAACCCGGCCTGCTACGAAGCCGATCCGGCCGAACCGCCGGAAGCCTGTCCGGCCCTGGTCGCCCCGATCAAACCGGCCCAGCCGGGCTCGGTCACGGTCCTGGAACCCGAAGGGCAGCAGCTCGTCCAGCGCCCGCGCCCGTCGAAGCTCGAAGCGGCCGCGCCCGAAAGCACCGAACTACCGCCCGGGGTCGCCCCTGAAGGCACCCCCGAATCTGCGCCCGAAGAAGCTACGCCCGAAGGCGAATAGCGCCGCCGGGCTGAATAGACTGCCGCGTCTGTGAGCGCCCCAATCGACACGGTGATCGCCGGGTGTTCGAGTCCGGGGCGATTGGGACGCGAACGCACCTAGTTCGATGAGCGCGCCGATCTCCTCCATTCACGCCCGCCAGATCCTCGACTCGCGGGGCAACCCGACGGTCGAGGTCGAAGTCGCGCTCGAGTCGGGCGCCCGCGGCCTGGCCGCGGTGCCCTCCGGCGCCTCCACCGGCGAGTTCGAGGCGGTCGAGCTGCGCGACGGCGGCGACGCCTGGGCCGGTAAGGGCGTCTCGCTCGCCGTCGCCAACGTCAATGGCGAGATCGCGGCGGCGCTGAAGAGCCTCGATGCCGCCGACCAGGCAGGGCTCGACGCGAGGATGATCGAGCTCGACGGCACCCCGAACAAGGGCAGGCTGGGGGCGAACGCGATCCTCGGCGTCTCGCTGGCGGTTGCCAAGGCGGCGGCGATGGATGCCGGCCAGCCGCTCTTCCGCTACCTGGCGGAGCTGTACGGAGAGGGGGAGCCGACCGTGCTCCCGGTGCCGATGATGAACGTCCTCAACGGCGGCGCTCACGCCGACAACTCGGTCGACTTCCAGGAGTTCATGGTGGTTCCCGCTGGAGCGGCGAGCTTCTCGGAGTGCCTGCGGATGGGCACCGAGGTCTTCCACGCGCTGAAGAAGAGCCTCGCGGCGAGCGGCCACTCGACCGCGGTCGGCGACGAGGGCGGCTTCGCGCCGAACCTCGAGTCCAACGAGGCAGCCCTGCAGGCCGTTCTGGCAGGCGTCGAGGCGACCGGCTACGCGCCGGGCAAGGACGTCTTCATCGCCCTCGACCCGGCCACCAGCGAGGTCTTCGAGGGCGGCGCCTACGTGCTCGAGCACGAGGGCCGCTCGCTCTCGCCGGAGGAGATGGCGTCCTACTGGGAGGACGCCTGCTCGCGCTACCCGATCCTCTCGATCGAGGACGGCATGGACGAGGAGGACTGGGACGGCTGGAAGCTCCTCACCGAGAAGCTCGGCGACAGCGCCCAGCTGGTCGGCGACGACCTCTTCGTCACCAATCCCGAGCGCCTGCGGCGGGGGATCGAGGCCGGCGTCGGCAACTCGATCCTGGTCAAGGTCAACCAGATCGGCACCCTCACCGAGACCCTGGAGGCGATTCGCATCGCTCGCGACGCCGGCTACACGGCGGTGATCTCGCACCGCTCGGGGGAGACCGAGGACACGACGATCGCCGACCTGGCAGTCGCCACCGGCGCCGGCCAGATCAAGACCGGCGCCCCCTCGCGCTCGGACCGGGTCGCCAAGTACAACCGCCTGCTCCGCATCGAGGAGGAACTTGGCGACTCCGCGACCTTCCCGGGTTTGCAGGCATTCCGCCAACGCTCCGCTTAGGCGGACTCCGATGAAGGAATGCGGCACCCGACCGCGTAGGAGCGGGCATGGCAGCGCGTGCGCAGGCGAGGAGAAAGCCCGCCGCGGCGCCCAGGCGCCGTCCCGCTGCTCGCCGTCCCGCGGCGCGACGCGGTGCGAGTCGCGTCCACTGGGACCGCGTCGGCCGGGTCGCGCTGACCCTCGTGCTCGCCGCGGTCCTCTACTCCTACCTCAACCCGGTGATCGACTTCGTCAAGACCTACACGGCGACGACGGCCGCCAAAGCCAAGCTGCACGAGGTGCAGGACGAAAACACCCGCCTGCACTGGCGTGTCCAGCACGCCGACGACCCGATCTACCTCAACGGCCAGGCACGCGCCCAGGGCATGGTCGCCCCCGGCGAGACCCCGATCGTCGTCCACGGCCTCTAGCGGTTCTCGGCGGGACATCCGGTGGTTAGCGCCGGCACCTACATCCTCGGAATCCTCAGCCTGGCGGCTGTGGGCCTCTCGCTGGGGTTCACGGCGTATCGCCTGCGGCAAAAGCTTCTTCCAGCTTGGGACGGAGCGCCTGCTCGGCTTGTCGAGGCCGTGGTCGGAGTTGCCCTGCTGGTCTGGCTGGGAGAGATCCTCGGCACCTACGGCCTCCTCTACGCGTGGACGCTCGTTGGCTCATCCGCTCTGCTGGCGGGGCTTGCTTGGAGGCTCCTGCCGGCGGGTCCTGTCGCCGCAGGGGACCCACCGCCCCTTCCGGTCGCTAAAGCGTCCTCAGGGGCGGTCCCCCCTACAGCGCCACCCGCCGGAGGGGCGTCTTGGCTCGCTTGGGTCGTGACCGTCGGGGTCATTGCGGTCGTCTTTGCGCACTGGGGTCTGACGACCAAGGACGCACTCGATCGAGGCATCTTCAACTTCGATTCCCTCTGGTACCACATGCCGTTCGCGGTGGACATGGCTAAAAGCCACTCCACGACGGGGCTGCACTACACCGAGACGGTCTTCACAAACTGGCTCTACCCCCAGAACTCCGAGCTTCTCCACGCTGAGGGGATCCTGCTGACGCAAAGGGACACGCTGTCCCTGTTCCTGAACTTCGGCTTCTTGGCAATCAGCTTCCTAGCCGCATGGTGCATCGGCCGGCCTTACGGCCGCGGCCACCTCACCGTCGTAGCGGCAGCAATCGCTCTCGAGTGCCACACGCTGGTTGTCCGCGAGCCGGGGGCTGCCAAGAACGATCTCGTAGCTGCTGCTCTCTTGCTCGCCGCAGTCGCGATCCTGATCACTGCCTGGAAACGTAGCTCGCGCGGGTGGCGTGGGGGGGGGGGGGCGGGCACGGTCGCCCGGCCCCCCCCCCCCGGCCCCCCCCCCCCCCCACCGGACCCCCCCCCCCTCGTCTGGGCCTTGCTGGAACCGGAGTTCACGCTCGGTGACTTTTGTTCAGAGGTGTGCTGTTGCTTTGAAGCCTTAGGGGGTCAGCACCGCGGCCACGTGGTGGGGACGCAG
>JANWHD010000003.1 GCA_025450585.1 Solirubrobacterales bacterium | reverse complement strand
TCATCGAGTAGATCGCGCCGCCGATCGCCTCGGCGGCGATCGGGCTGACGCCGGGGTTGAGCTGGTAGCCGGGCACGAGCAGTGCCTCCATGCCCTCCATCACCTGGTCGCGCTGTTCCAGCGCCCGTTTTCCGGCGGCGTAGACGTCGACCGCGCCTAGCCTCGTGTACTCGGGCTCGGCCGCGCAGAAGGCGAACATCCCGGCGAAGGCGCCGCGAACCTGATGGGGCCAGTCCGACGCACGCCGGAAGGCCGGCAGCGTCGTCGCAAGCATCTGCGCCGAGCCGCTGTCGACCGCGGCCAGAATCGCCTCCTCCTTGTCGGCGAAGTTGGCGTAGAAGGTCGAGAGGGAGATCGAGGCACGGGCGGCCACGTCGCCGATCGTCGTTGACGGATAGCCCTTCTCGGCGACCACCGATGCCAGCGCGCGCAGGATCCTCTCGGCCGGGTCATAGCCCCGTACCGGGCCGGCGTTTGCCGGCGGCTTGTTGCGAGGGCGGCGGAGGGGGGTGGGCGGAGGGGGGTAGGCGAGGGCCCAGTCCCACATCTGCGGGACCAGCTCGACCAGCTCATCCTCTTCGCCGCGGTAGAGCCGCGTGTGGATGACCTTGCGCACGCCGCCGATCAGCGCCCGCACCAGCTCGGACGGCATCCTCTCATCGCCCCGGACCCGGCCGAGCGTCGCCGCGACGAAGCCCTGGAAGGCGTCGGTCGTGCGGTCGATCTCCTCCACCGCCCGCGGACCCGCCGCGTAGATCTCGACGAAGCACATGCGCGCCGCCGCCGCCTGGTCGACGATCAGCCCGACGAAGGCCTCGAAGGCCTCGCGAGCGCGCTCCTCGGTGGGGGGATGGTCCTCACCCTCACCGACGATGGAATCGATCGCGGGGCCGACGAATGCCTCGAGGGCTGCCAGAAGGCACTCTTCCTTGTCCTTGAAATGGTCATAGAAGGCGCTGCGCGAGACCCCGGACAGCTCGAGCAGGTCGGCTACGCGCGTTGCCTCGTAGCCCTTCTCGGCGACCACGGCGACCATCGCCGCATAGAGGCGTTCGCGCTGGTTGCGCGCGACCTCCTCGGCCGGAAGCCTGCGGCCGGGTTGGAGCTTCCGCTCGCGCAGCGTCCCGGCGTCCCCCCACGGGGTTTTCAGCGTCGTCGTGGGCTCACGACGGGCGATATCTGCGTCCTCAGCAGTTCTCATTCTTGTGGGTAAGAATAGTACGTGTGATTCTCTGTAAAGACAAGCCAATCTGGCACAAAATTCCTCTTTTGACGGCCATAATGTCACGAATATCGAGCGCTGGCCCTTGAAGACGGGATAAGGAATGTTGACCTGAGCGTAAGAACGTGTTTGTATGTCGTCCTATGGATGTCCAGGAAGCGGCAGTTACGCCCGAGGTCCTTCAGCCACTGCCGAACGGTGGCACGCCGCGGGCAGTGAGCACGGTCGGTACGCCTCCGGCCAGGCAGCATCTCTCGAGCGAGTTCGTGGCTCAGCACCAGCGCGCGCGGATCGTCAACGCGCTAGCCGAGGAGATCGTCGAGCACGGCTACCGGGACGTGACCGTGGCCGGCATCGTCAAGCGGGCCGGCGTCGCCCGGAACACCTTCTACGACAACTTCGGCAATAAGGAGGAGTGCTTCCTCGCCGCCTCCGACCTGGCCGGCGAAGAAGCCATGAGGCACGTCGCCGACGCCGTCAGGGTTGCTCCGCGCGAGTGGGCTGATCAGGTTCGTGCCGGGGTCGGCGCCTTCCTTGCCTACGTGGCGAGCGAGTCGGCCCTAGCCCGCGTCTTCGTGGTCGAATCGCTCGCCGCCGGGCCGGCAGCGGCCCAGCGCTACGAGCGGGCAGTGCGCGCGGTCGCGCCCTTCTTCCGGCTGGGCCGGCGCACCCGGGAGTCGGCCGAGCATCTGCCGGCGACGCTGGAGGAGACGATCGTCGGCGGCATCTTCTGGGTCGTCTACCAGCGCATCGTGGTCGGACGACCCGAGGAGCTCGAGGGATTGCTGGGCGAGCTGGTCGAGTTTGCGCTCACCCCCTACATGGGCGCCACCGCGGCCCGGCGGGTGGCCGAGGCGCGCGACAACTGAGCGGTTGAGGCACCCTGGCTACGGGCGGAGTTCGGTGAACCCGGCCGCCGCGAAGTCGCCGTCGAAGGCGAGCGCCTCCTCGATTCCCTTGGTGCGCATGTAAGCGAAGCTGGTCGCGTCGACGAAGGAGTACTCGCGCTCGTCGTGCTGGCGCAGCCAGCGCAGGGCCTCGCTCTCCAGTGCCTCAGGTACCCGGACGACCTCTGTATGGCTGTCGCCGCTTTCGATGTTGTCGAGGAAGGCAACGGCAATATCGTGCCGCGACCTGGACCTCATCCACGTCCAGGTCTCACCGCGGACGTGATTGGTGGTGACGATTCGACGCCCGGCGACCTTCTGGTAGAGGGCGTGGGCGGCCGCGTGGTTCTTGTCGCGCTTGATGAAGGCGGCGATCAAGAACGAAGAGTCGATGAAGATCACGGGTAGTCGCGCGACAGGCCGTAGACCACCTCGTTGACGGTCATGCTGCTGTCTGGATCTCCCTCGACGGTGCCGAACATCTTGAACAACGGATCGTCCTCTATCGGTGGCAATGGTCGTATCTCCTCCCGCACGCAACGCCTGATCACCTCCGCCTTCGAGAGCCCCTCTTCTTCGGCGCGTCTTTCAACCGCCGCGTCCAGCTCGGGCTCGATCGATATCTGCAGTCGCTTCATGCGGGCCAAGTTACATCACTCACCTTAAGGTAATGTAACAAATTACGCGCGAAAGTGTGCCAATTGAGGTCTCGACTAGGCTTCAGGCATGGCCCGGAGCCCTAGTGAGGACGAGGCCGCGGCGATCGCGGCGGCGGTCGAGCGGTTCGTCGCCGAGACGGCGCCGGCGCCCGCGCCCGGCGGCCAGGAGCAGGCTGTGAGCCCGTGGCAGCGGGCGGCGCTGCTGGAAGGAGTCGACGCGAAGGGCACTGTCGAGGATCGAGAAGGAGGAGTGAGATGGCTGTCGTGAAGATCATCGAGCTGGTCGGAAGCTCGAAGACGTCCACTGACGACGCAGCGAAGCAGGCTTTGGCCCAGGCGCAGGGCACGCTGCGCAACATCCGGGCCGTCGACATCGTTTCCACTGGGATTCGGGGCGAGAATCTGGACGAGTATCGCGCTCACGTGCGGGTCGCCTTCTTGATCGAAGGGACTGAGGTCGACTAACGGTGGCGTGGGAGGGGCGAGGGACCCCCTCCCAAAACGCGCGGCGGGAGCCGCGCTTGAGTGTTTTGGGTGGGGGTCCCTCGCCCCTCCTCGGGACGTTGGCTAGATTCCCGTCCATGAGCGAAGGGGCTAGAGAGGTTTCGCGCGAAGAAGCGAAAAAGCTTGTTGAGGACGGGGCGCAGCTTGTTGACGTGCGGGCTGGGCATGAGTGGGATGCGGGGCGGATCGAGGGGGCTTCGCATTTGCCGCTGGCCGAGCTGGCCGGGCGGGCGGGGGAGCTTGACCGGGAGCGGCCGGTCGTTCTTTACTGCCGCGGAGGCAACCGGTCGACGATGGCTGCCGAGGCGCTTGCCGCCGAGGGGTTCGATGCGGTGAAGCTGAGCGAGGGGATCGTCGGCTGGGCGGAGGCCGGGCTGGCTCTCGAGCCGGAGGGGGCTCGCGTCGCCGAGTCGGGCGAGGCGGCTGAGATCCTTCATGCCCGGAAGCGCCTTCCTCCGAGCTAGCCTGGAATAAATACCCTAATCCCTGTCAGGTTTTGCTATTTTCCACAGGGTGGAGGTAGCAGTCGACCAGCAGAAGGAGCAGCGGGGCAAGGGCCGCACCGGCACCCTGGAGAACCCCGAGCGCTACGACAACGTCCCGGGACACATCATCCCGATCATCGAGCGCGAGTTCGACGACTTCGACAACGAAGCTGAGACGTTCCTCGCCGGCAAGATTGCCGAAGACGAGTTCATCGGCTTCCGCCTCAAACAGGGCGTCTACGGCCAGCGCCAGCCCGACGTGCAGATGGTGCGGGTGAAGCTCCCCTTCGGCGGCGTCACCCCCGAGCAGATGGAGGCCTTCGCCGACGTGGTCGAGAAGTGGGCCCCGCTTGAGAAGGGCCACATCACGACGCGGCAGAACATCCAGATCCACCACGTGCCGCTGCGCGACATGGAGTCGCTGATCCGCGAAATCTCCGCGGTCGGCCTCTCCTCGCGCGAGGGCTGCGGCAACACGGTGCGAAACGTCACCGGCGATCCCTGGGCCGGCATCGCGCCCGACGAGATCTTCGACCCGACGCCCTATGCCGGCGCCTACGCCCGCTACTTCGTCCGTCACCCGACCACGCAGCTGATGCCGCGCAAGATCAAGACCTCCTTCAGCGGCTCAGACGAGGACCGCGCGATCGCCGGCATCCACGACGTCGCCTTCCTCTCGCGCGAACGCGACGGGGTCAAGGGCTTCGAGATTCGCGTCGGCGGCGGCACCTCGATCATGCCTCGCATCGCGCCGACGCTCTACGACTTCGTCGAGGCCGACAACGGCGACTACCTCAAGGTCACCGAGGCCGCGCTGCGCATCTTCGACCGCCAGGAGTGGCTGCGGGTCAACCGGGCCCGCGCCCGAATCAAGGTCCTGGTCGACAAGATCGGCATCGAGGCCTTCCGCGAGCAGGTCGACGCCGAGCTCGAAGGCGATTGGGTGGCCGAACGCGACTTCGACCTCGAGCGGCTGCGCTTCGACGACGACGAGGAGGCGAACGCCCCCGCGGTTCCACCGACCGCCGCCTCGCCCAACGGCGACCGCACCGAGTTCGACCGCTTCGTCGAAGGCAACGTGCAGACCCAGCGCCAGGAGGGCTTCTCCGCGGTCGAGGTGAAGATCTACCGCGGCGACCTGACCCCGGAGCAGTTCCGCGGCCTGGCCGCGATCATGCGCGAGTACACCGGGGGCTACGCGCGCAGCACGGTGCAGCAGAACCTGGTTCTGCGCTGGGTCCGCGACGAGGCGCTCTACGACGTCTGGCAGCGGCTGACCGAGCTCGGCCTCGGCGAGGCCGGCGCGCGCGAGATCACTGACGTGGTCAGCTGCCCCGGCACCGACAGCTGCAAGATGGGCATCACCAGCTCGATGGGCCTCAACCAGGCGATCAAGGAGCGGCTCGAGGAGATGGAGATCACCGACGGGCTGACCCGCAAGATCCACGTGAAGATGAGTGGCTGCCCGAACGGCTGCAGCCAGCACCACATCGCCAACATCGGCTTCTACGGCGCCTCGCTGAAGGTGGGGGACCGCCAGGTCCCGGCCTACATCCCCCACATCGGCGGCAACTACGAGGGCGGCGAGGTCGTCTTCGGCACGCGACTCAAATCCCGCATCCCCGCCAAGCGGGTGCCCGAGGCGGTCGAGCGCTGGGTCCGCCTCTACGAGGCGGAGCGCTCCAGTGCGGACGAGGAGTTCAACCCCTGCGCCGAGCGGATCGGCGCCGCCCGCTTCGAAGAAGAGGTCAAGGACTTGACGCTGCCGGCCGAGTTCGGCCTCGAGACGATGCAGCAGTTCATCGACTGGAACCGATCGAGCCCCTACAAGGTCGAGAGGGGCGAGGGCGAGTGCGCGATATGAACCCGGTCGCCGCTCAGCCCAGCATCTCCGACCCGGAGGCGATCGCCGCCAACCTCGAGGACCGTACGGCCGAGCAGGCGATCGAGTGGATGTTCGAGACCTTCGGTGAGAGCCACTACATCGCATGCTCCTTTCAGAAAACCAGCTCGGTGACCGCCCACCTCGCGAGCAAGGTCAACCCGCAGGCGCGCTTCTTCTACCTCGACACCGACGTGCTCTTCCCGGAGACCTACGAGACGCGCGACCGCCTCGCCGCCTCGATGGGGGTCGAGTTCGACCGTTTCCACAACCTGACGCTGGAGGAGCAGGCGGCCAAGCACGGCGACGAGCTCTGGAACCGCGACCCCGACGCCTGCTGCGGTTTGCGCAAGGTCGAGCCGATGCGCCGGGCGCTTTCTTCCGTAGACTGCTGGCTCGCCGGCGTCCGCCGCGCGGACTCGGCCAGCCGCGCCAAGACCCCGAAGTTCGGCTGGGACAAGCGCTTCGAGCTGTGGAAGCTCAACCCGCTTGCGGACTGGTCCGAGCGCGACGTCTGGAACTACATCCATGAGCACGACCTCCCGTACAACCCGCTCCACGATCACGGCTACCCCTCGATCGGGTGCACTCACTGCACCAAGCCGGTCGGGGAGGGCGGTTCGCCCCGCGACGGCCGCTGGGCGGGTCTCGAAAAGTCCGAGTGCGGGATCAATTAACGCCGCGTACCGGCTTCCATAACCCTTCCCCCAACCGATTGGTGAGATTCAACGCATGAGCGAGACGATGACTGAGCTTTCCTTGACACTTTCCGAGCGCCACACGGCCGACTTCGAGATGATCGGAAACGGCGGCTTCGCGCCGCTAACCGGCTTCCAGGGCTCGGCCGACTGGCAGCGCGTCTGCGACGAGATGCGGACCGCCGACGGCCAGTACTGGCCGATCCCGATCACCCTGGCGACCGACCTGCAGTGCGAGGTCGGCGACGTCGTCT
>JANWHD010000002.1 GCA_025450585.1 Solirubrobacterales bacterium | reverse complement strand
CGAGGAACCAAACCTCTTCGCCGCGGGCCAGGCCTCCAACACCGCGGCGGGGCCTAAATCGGGCCATTTGGGCCGTATTGCGGCCCGTCGGCGGGTAGTTAGCCGGCGTGCCGGTCGTAGTGGTCGTAGCGCAGCTCGCTGACCTCCCAGTCCGCGTTCTCGGGGACCGGGAAGAGGTGGCGGACGCGCGGGGTGTCGATCCGCTCGCGATGCTGGACGTCGCCCTCGATCGCGGGGAAGTCGAGTGTGCTCTCAGGGGCCTCGACCTCGTCGAGCCAGGGCGTCGCGGTGATCTGGATCTCGCCCTCGTCCGGGATCGGCTCGAGGATTCGGGTCTCCTGGTGGTCATGCTCGTCTACTGGCTCGCGATGCAGTCGATGATGTGACGTCACTGGCTCCTCCACCTCTCCCGTGTCGGGTATGTCCAACTCTGAAATCGTCTCCACGATCGTGCCGTCGCCGTCCTGCAGGCCGGTCGCGATCAGGGTCTCGTCGGCGGCGGTGCCGAGATCGGCGCCGAGCTCTCCGAGGGCCGCGTCGCGCAGGATCCGCCGCACCCCCTCCTCCAGCCAGCTCGCCATCGCCAGTCCGGGCAACGACTGGGTGCCGTTCATCAGCTCGCGCTCCAGCTCCAGCGCCGCCTCGATCCGCTCGCGGGCCTCGATCCGGTCGAACTCCTCGCAGGCGAGGAGCGCCGAGGCGCGCATCGGCAGCGAGGCGCCGACAGGCCCGTGGCCGTCGAGCACCGCGCGCAGGGCGAGCAAGTGGTCGCTGAGACCCTCCAGGGCCGACCCGCGCCCGCACCCCAGCTCGAAGCGTGCGACGCCCCAGGCGAGAGCGCCGTCGGGGTCCGGACGCGCCTCCAGTGTGGCGGCGAACTCCGCCAGCCGCACGGCCTCCTCCTCGCTCAGCTCATAGCCGCCGGAGCGGGTGGCCGGGGCGCTGGTGGCAAGGCGGGCCCAGCGGTCCTCGCCCGTCGGGGCGAACGCGTAAGGGCCGAGCCCGACGCTGCCCGGCTTGAAGAGATGCATGACGCTGATCAGCTCGTGCAGCTGCTGCATCGCGGCTTCGGCGCTCTCGGCGCCCTCGCCCTGCTCGGCGAGCGCCAGGAACTGCGGCTCCCAGGCAGCGCGGCCCATGCCCTCGCTGCGCATCGCCTCGACCGGCGCCTCGATCGCGTCGGCGCGAACGATCTGAACGCCATGGGTAAGCGCCAGACGGGGCAACGGCATCCGCAGCCCGACCAGCGGCGCGATCAGCACGTCTGCCTCCTCCGCGCCGCGCGTCTCGGCCTCCAGGACCGCAAGCGCGTTGCCCAGTCGCTGGTGATCGAGGGCAAGTTCGGTGCAGCCATCCCAGAGCGAGGCAAGGAAGACACAGAGCATCCGCGCGGCGCGCTCGCCGGGCTCGCTCGGGACCGCCTCACCGCGGGCTTCGAGGTAAGCGGCGGCGATGCCGGCAGCGGCGACCGAGTCGCGGGCCGGGCCGAAGGAGTCGAGCGCTCGCAGCTCGCTCTCGCGCTCGTACACGTAGCGCGAAGTCAGCGGCCGGTAGCTGAAGAAGTCGGCGTCCTCGCCGCTCTCGGCATCGACGTCGAAGGGAATCTGATCGCCACCGGCGACGAGCGCGCTGAGGCGGATCGCCGCCTCGGAGGCAAGCCGGGTCAGCTGGTCGTTGAGCATGCGGTCACGCACGCCCTCCGCTTCCCGCCCGCGCCAGGCGCTCCTGCGCCTGCACGGCGCCTTGCAGTCTGGAAGCTAGACCGCGGCGGGAACCGCGGTGTCGCCGGAGAGCCAGCGGCGGCCGTAGCGGCGCATGTCCTCGACCAGGGGGACCAGAGCCTCGCCCTTCTCGGTCAGCGCATACTCGACCCGGGGCGGGACCTCGGGGAAGGTGTGGCGCTCGACGATGCCCTCCTCTTCGAGGGCCCGGAGGCGCAGCGAGAGGGTCCGCGGGCTGATCCCCTCAAGGGAGCGCTCCAGCTCGCAGAAGCGGCTCGAGCCCTCGGCCAGGTCGCGGATGACGAGGAGGGTCCACTTGCCGCAGACGACCTCGGCCGTGCGGCAGACGGGACATCGGGAATTGGATGCGGCACTCATGGGAAAGACGAGGCGGTAGTGTCGATTGCCTCGCTCAAGCGAGTGTACCGATCTCGCTTCACTTACTGAAGTTTTGCGCGGTTGCTGGCGATCAGCCGTGTCCGGTGACCACCGGCTCGACCTTGAGCACGTTGATCTTGTAGCGCACATTGCCGGGTCCGAAGACAAAGGTGACGGGCAGGCCGGTTTCGACTTCGAGCAGCTGGCAGGTACTGGTGCCCGACAAGCACTTGCCTTCGCCGAAGACGGAGGTGACTTCGTCGGAGATCAGCAGCAGCGGCTTGCGTGTCTTCGGACTGATTCCCATGTAGGTGACGACCTGGGCCTTCTCGCCAGGCAGCGCGGCCGGCGGAACGACCTTGTGTCGAACGATCGGCTCATCGGTCTCCTTGGAGCCGTCGGCATTGGTCTCGGAGCGAACGATCTTGACGTCGACCGCGAAGGCGACAAGCGACAGGCCATTGCCGCCGGCACCCCCGCTCGGGCTCGATCCGTCTTCGCCTTCGGTCTCGGTGACGACCTCGGTGGTCGTCGTCCCGTCCGACTTTTCGGTCTTGGTGATCTCGGTGGTGCTCGAGGAAGTCGTCTTCGTGGTGCTCGAGGAAGTCGACGCGCTTTCACCGCCACCGAGCTTGGTGCCCTTCAAGACCGAGGACGTGTAGCGCTGGTGAAACGGATTCGTCGGGCTGTGGTCGCGCAGCCGCTTGCGGTAGTCGCGCAGGCCGGGCTTGGCCTCGACCACGATCAGCTTCGAGCCAGACGGTTCCGGACTGGGAGCGCTGGAGATCCCAGCGGCCGCGGGGGGTGGCCCCTCCTCGGAATCCCCGCCGCCGAGCAGGAACGGCACGGCGAGGATCGCCACGGCGAGGAGGCCGACCAGCGGCAACAGCCGCCGGTCGCGCAGGTCCCAGTAGAGGTCGACGAGGAAGTCGGGCATCTTCAGGTCGGGCATCTTCAAATCAGGGCCGGATTTCAGTCGTTTCACGGTGCGCCTCCCGTCGTCGTCGCCGCCGGGGTCGCTTCCGCTTCCGCGGGCCCGACCGGCGACGCGCCGGCGGTCGTCCCCTCACTGGGCGGTGTGAGATAAGTGGTGACCGCGAAGGTGGCCTGCAGCGCCGGGAACTTCGCCTCCGAGTCTTCGGTCAGCGTGAAGCCGCCGATCGTGATCAGCCTGCCGTCAACACCCACTTCTTCGTTGGTCGTCTTGACCATGGAATCGAGGCCCTTGATGAAGTCGGCGATCGTGAAGAAGTTGCCGGTGAAGGTGAGTTTGTAGGGCATCACCGCGAGGCCGGCGGGACCGATCGCGGCGCCCAGTGACGTCAGCGAGGCCGTCGCCTCGGTCGGCGAGACCTGTTCGCCGCTCGCGGTCGGCGCCGGTTCGGCTTCGGCTCCCGTCCCGGATGCCTCCAGGCTGAGCGTCTGGAATCGCACCCCGGCATCGGCGGCGACGCGGTTGAGCTGCACCAGCAGAGAAGCGGTGTCGTCTTCGCTGGGAACGGCCTTGCCGAGGACGACCAGATGATGGTAGTCCGTCGAGAATTCGCTGCGCGCTTCTTCGGCCGCGGCGACTTCGGCTTCGTGGACGGCCAACGAGCTTTCGAGTCGTTCGACCTGCGCGTCGAGCTTCTTTGCTTCGTCTTTCTTGGGGCTCAGGAGCAGGATCCAGAAAGCCGCGCCCAGCACCGCAACGAGCAGCATCGCCGCAACGACGAGATTGGTCATTTTCTTGTCCTGCGCCTTCATCAGCCCCCGGCCTCCTCAGCAGGTGCTTCTTCGGAGCCTTCGCCGCCTTCAGTCGTTTCGGCAACCGCGGTTGCCCCAACCGCTTCTTCGCCTTCGGCCACAGGCACCGGTGCCGCGTCGAACGCAACCACCAGGCTGAACTGGGCGATGAACTCGCGCGTGCGGCAGTCGCCGCCGCCGCCGCCCGAGCCACTGCCGGCCTCATCGCCCTTGCTCGCCAGCTCGGAGCTTTGGATGCCGACGCGAGTGACGCCGTCGATGTCCTTGAGCACGGTCACGAAGCCCGCTACCGCTTCCTGGCCGACGGCACAGCCGTTCAGCTCCAGGGCCGGCCCCGGGATCGCCCCCCGCAGCCCGGACGAAGAGCCCCCTTCCGCGCCGCCCGCGCCGCCCGGCGTGGCTGAGGCGGTCAAGTTGGTGAGCCAGACGTCGGCGGGCAGAACCAGTGAAAGTTCGCGCATCACTCGCTCCCAGTCGAAGCGGCTGTCGGCGAGGCTGCGGACCGTGGCGATCCGCTGTTCGCTCAGTGCCTTGAATTCGGCAAAGGCGGCAAGTCGCTCGGCCTTCGCCGCGGCCGCCGCGTCTTCCACCTTCAGCGTTGCGACTTCAGCCTTGCTGTCGGAGATCTGGTTCCCGGTGAGGACCAGCATTGTGACCCCGACGAGGAGCAGCGCCAGCGCCCCCAGCACGATGTACATCGCGGGCCCGGTGCGCAGCTGAGCGTGCTCGCCGCGTCGCTGCTCGGGTGGGATCAGGTTGACCGGGCGCATCTCGCTCAGCTCTCCAGGGCCAGGCCGTAAGACAGGGTGAGGCGTGCCGCAGCCTCTTCGTCGAAGCCCTCGAGGCCGCTCGGGCGCGAAACGGCGATCGCCGCGCCGAGGTCCTCCTCCATCCGCTGCGCGAAGCCGGGGATGGCACTGCCGGGGCCGCTGAGAACGATGCGACCGACGGGCAGGGCCCCCTCCTGTGCGCCGTAGTAATCGAGAGAGAGCCGCAGCTCGTCGAGCAGGGTCGAGACCCCCTCCTCCAGCGCCGCACGCGCCTCGGCGACGACCTCGGGGTCGCCGTCCAGCTCCGCGAGCGGGCGCTCGAGGCCGACAAAGGAGAGCCACTGTGCCGCGTGCTCGGCACTGAGGCTGCGCGACGCCGCCAGCCGTTCTGCCATGGCCTCGAGCCCCGCCTGCGAAACGCGGGTGAAGAGGCAGGAACGACCGCGAGCCACGGCGAGGTTGGTGACGTCGCCGACGTTGCAGTAGAGGACAGCCTCAGCCGGCCGCTCTCCGGGCTCCGAAGAGACGCTTCCGGTGTCGGCAAGGGCGCGGATCATCGCGAAGGCGGAGAGGTCGACGCCAACCGGCTGCAGGCCGGCTCGCTGGACCGGCTCGACAAACGAGGTCACCATGTCGCGGCGAGCGGCGACGACGACCACGTCGACCTGCGGCACCGAGCCCTCCTCGGCCGGCACGCCGCCGACAACCTGGTGCTCGAGCACGGCCTGGTCCAGGGGCATCGGCATCTGCTCCTGGGCCTGGAAGCGGACGGCGGCCTCCATCTCCTTCGGGTCCTCGATCGCCGGCAGGCGGAGAGTGCGAACCACGACGCGCTGGTTGCCTACGCCGAGGCGGACGTGCTTGGAGAGCTTGTTTTCGGCGAAGAGCGTCTTCAGCGCCGCCGAGAGGCGATCGGGATCGAGAATCTCGCCCTCGTGGAAGGTGCCCGGCTCGAGCACCTGGATCGCGGAAGCGGTGACCCGGGTGGATCCGTTGCTCCCCTCCACCTCGGTCGCGGCGATGCTGCCCGCCTCGAAGTCGAGGCCGGTGACGCCGCCTTTCTTGCTGTTGCGGGTCAGCTGCAGGCGCAGAGTCGGTTTGGGGAAGCTCATTCGCATCGGTCCTCCTTCAATCGACAGAAGAGCCGCAGAACTTTCGCCCTGCAACTACTCATTTCTAGGAGAACCTGGACGTCTCTACGAGAACGTGCCCAGGTACCAGTCGACCATCTGGTCGCCGGCGAGCATGCCGGCGACCCCGCCCAGGGCCAAAAAGGGACCGAAGGGAATCGCCCGCTTGCGCGCGGCGGCGCCGTCGCGAGCGATCATCGCCAGGCCGACGAGCGAGCCCGCCAGCAGCGCCACCAGGATCGCCGGGGCGACGTCGCGGCCGAGGAAGAGACCCATCGTCGCCGCCAGCTTGACGTCGCCCAAGCCCATCCCACGCGGATAGGCGAGGGCGGCGGCGAAGAGCACGCCGCCCGCCGCCGCGGCCGCGATCACCCGTTGGGGCAGGCTGGACGGATCGCCGACCGCCGCGATCGCCACCGCCAAAACGGCGGCGACGATGAGGATCTTGTTGGGGATGACTCGCCGCTCGAGGTCGGTCAGCGTCACCGCCAGCAGGGTGGTGACGAAGACGAGGCCGAGGGCGATCTCGGTCGGGTCGTCCCAGAGCACGAGCACGGCCGCCATGTAGAGCAACCCGAGCACCAGCTCGGTCAACGGGTAACGGGGCGAGATCGCGGCCCCGCAGCAGCGCGCACGGCCTCTCAGCAGCAGCCAAGAGACGACCGGGACGTTGTCGTAGGCGGCAATCTGGGTACCGCAGGCGGGGCATCGCGAGCGCGGCCCGACGATCGATTCCCCCCGGGGGACCCGGTGGGCGACGACGGTGACGAAGCTGCCGACGATCAACCCTCCGAGGAAGGCGATCGCCGCGGCGGCGGCCACCGCCTAACCGCCTTCGGTCGGAGTCGTCGTGTCGACCTCGAGCCGGGTCGGGTAGTCGGGGTGGTCGTACATGACCGGAATCGCTTCGGCGTCGGTGTTGCCGGGATCGACGCTGAGCGCGACACCCAGCCTGTCGCCAGCGGGAATCGTGTAGGGCGCCGCGGGGAATTCCATCGTCAGCCGCACCTTGGTCCAGGCGTTTCGCGGCCAGAACCCGTTTCCCTGCGGGCTGTACGCCCAATAGCCCTGGCTGGTCGATTTGTCGTTGAGCAACGAGTCGGTCGCGACCGTCGATTCGCCGGAGCCGGTCTCGTGTCGTTTGAAGAGGAAGACGCAGAGGGTGCCGGGGTAGAGGGCGTCGTTGAGGGTCCGCGTGTAGAACTCGAGCGTCACCTTGCCGTTCATCTTGAATTCGCCGGCGAAGGGGTCGCCGACCCAGCGGTGCACCTGCGACTCCGGGTGCACGGTGCCGGTCGGGGTGTAGTTGCAGCCGCTGGTGTCGTCGCGCTTGATCTGCGCCCCCTTGTCGGTGTCGGGAGTCGGCTCGAGATAACCGTCGTTGGCGTAGTCGTAGAGCGAAGGGTTGCTTTCGTCTTCGGGGTCCGGGTCGGGCGGGGCGCCGAGCAGCAGGGCATCGGGGGCGCCGATCGTCGTACCGATTTGGGGCCCGCTGGCGCAGGTGCCGAGCGTGTTGTGCAGGAAATGGTCGCCGGCGATCTCTTCTCGCGTGGTCACACCGCTCGTGGAGCAGGGCGTGTCGGTGAGGAAGAACTGCTGCGCCGTAACCGCGGTGCCGGTGCCGGCGGGACCGCCGCCCCCTTCCGATTCGCCCCCTTCGCCTTTACCCCCGCCATTGCCTTTCGGATCCGCGACGAAGTCCGGGTCAAGCGCCGCCGACTGCACTTCGATGTAGTTGCGTTCGCGCTGTTCGGCACCCGTCGCGTCTATCTTCACCGCGACGACGATCTGCTTGTAATCCTGGAAGCCTGGGCAGAGGTCTTCGCCGGTTTCGCTTTCCGGGCAGCTTTTGTCGTTGCGCCAGACGACGTAGCGGTAGAGGTGGCCGACGACGTCCCCCTCTACGAATTTGATCGGCCCCGGTTTCACCACTCCCCCGCTCACGGCCTCGCTTCCGTACAGCGGTTCCCCTTTGACGGCCATCCGGGCGTATTCGCCGACCGGGTCCGCCTGCAGCGCGAAGTTGCCGTTGACGACTCGGTAGTTGGGGTTGAGCGTGTTGGTCGAATGGGCGGGCGTGACGGTGAGCGCCAGTTCGTCGTAGGAGAGGCTGTGCAGCTTCTCCAGCTCCCGCTGAGCACGGTCGAGGGCGACCTGCGTCGTCTCGGCACGCGAGTTGTTGCGCACCGAGGCGGCCATGACCCCGAACACGGCCCCCGAGGCCAGGGCGAGCAGGACCGAGGCGATCAAGACCTCGATGATCGTGAAGCCTTGCTCCCCGCGCACGAGATCGAGCCTGTTTCTGCCGTGCCGCATCTCAGAAAGCCAGGGTTGCGCCGCGCAGGCTGGCGCCGTCGGAGATCGTCAAATGGCCGCGTTCGCTCGGGTTGGGCACGCTCAGCGTGATGCCGACATAGGTCGGCGACGTGCCGGGTTTCGCCGGGCCGCATTCGGTCGGGTCCGTGTTGGCGCTCGGCACGAAGCAAAAGACTTCCGCGGAGTCGATGCCGGTGATGACCGTCGTCGCTGTGCCGCCGCTGGTTTTGCCGACTTCCCTCTCGGTACGCGTGCACGCGGTGGTCGTGCAGGCGTAGGCGATCTGGCACTCGATCGAAGGGGCCGTCGAGCTCGTCTGGACACCGCCGCCGCAGGCGGTCCGCCGCACCCGCGCGACGAACGAGACGCTGCTCCCCGCCGCCGAGCTGACGCTCGTCCCGTTGCGGATCTCACGCGTCATCCGCTCGAGCTCGTACCGAGCCGTGGAGATGTTCTGGGCCTGCTGCTGCTGCTCGGGCTGCTGACGCACCGCGCTGATCAGCATCGTCGTGGCGCCGCCTATCACGACCGTGCCCATGATCAGGGCGACGAGCACCTCGATCATGGTCATGCCCGCCTCGTCGTCGAGCCTACGCAGGCGGAGCCGAAGCGCCTTCATCCCGCCACCACCTTGAAACTGCGCTTGACCGGTCGCGGCTCGGCGGCCCCGGCGGCGTTCACGGCCTTCACCGCGATCACGTGTGGGCCCAGGCTCAGTGGCTTCGTCCGCAGCGGCGAGCTGCAGCCCTTCCACGGCTTGCGGTCGATCTTGCACCTGAACCGCGTTCCGGGCTGGCCGGTCGAGTCGGTGAAGCGAAAAACCGGCCTGCGCGCGCGCGTCTTGGATGCGGGCGCGAAGGTGATCCGCGTGTGCGGCGTCACGTACACGAAAGACTTGACCAACGGCGGGGCCGGGCTTTTTTTGGCTCCTTCCGAGGACGTGTCGCCGGTGCCACTACCGCTGCCCCCTTCGCTGCCGCCCCCGGAGCCAGCGCTCTGCTGGACGTAGAAGATAGGGCTCGAACAGAGTGAGACGAAGCCTTCGTCTTCTGCGGTCGCCCAGAATTTCTTCGTCACGCCGACGGCGACGCTGACGCCGATCCCCGGGGAGGCGAGCTGTGCCGCGGTCCCGTGCGCCACCGGTTCGCCAGAGCAGTTCGAAGTCTCGTAGATCTTCACGGTCGAGCCGGCCTCGGCTTCGCCGATGATCTTCGGCGTCGTAGAGGCGGCCGGCGAGGAGGGGTTGGTTTCTTTCAGCTGGGGCGAGGCAGGCCCCAGTTCCAAGTCGGGCGAGTTACCCGTCGAAATCAGTCGAGTCACGTTTTCGCCAGGTGTCGCACCGAGAAATCGCTCGTACACGTCGACCTCGTCGTCCCCGTCTTCGAGCTTGAAGCGCTCGACGGTGGTGAAGAAGACGTGGCTGCCATCGACCGAAGCCCCGACGAAGGTCGCGCCGCAGTTGCCTTTTTTCAGTGGGCAGTAGCTGGGCGAGGTGGTGACCAGGCTCGTTTCGTCGGCGAGGACGTCCCTGGCGTAGATGTCGTCTTCGGAGTCGTCGTCTTCAGCGGAGAGAACCTCGGCGCTGGTGAAGACAACGCGGGCCGCATCGGCCGAGGCCCGGTCGAAGCCGGCATCGGCGGCACCGTTGCCGCAGCCTCCGCATCCGCTCCCCTGGGAGATGAGCGCCGGCGCTCCCCCACCCACCTCCTGCGAGTAGACGTCGACCCTGCTGTCCGTGTCCAGGACCGAGAGCTGCTCCGCGGTGCTGAAGACGACCGTGCCGCCGTCTTCGCTGGCGGCATTGAAGATCACGCTGCAGGCGCTCGAGCAAGCCGCGGAAGTGACGAGGCTGAGCGTTCCTCCCGTCCACACGTAGACGTCGTTGAACCCGTCTTCGTCTTCGGGCAGCAGTCCCTCGGCGCTGGTGAAGAAGACCTGGGTGCCGTCCCCGGTCGCGGCGGCGAAGGCGGCCGTCTGCGTGGACGAACTGCCACCCGAGATCAGGGTTGTCGGGCCCGCGGGCAGGTCGCGGGCGTAGACGTCGGTGGCCGTGTCGTTGTCTCCCGCGACCAGTGCCTCGCCGGTGCTGAAGAAGGCCCGTGCTCCGCCGGTGGAGCTGCCCTGGAAAACCGGGACGGTACCGCTGTTGCCGCATGCCGGAGAGCATTCTTCGCCACCCTGCGAGACCAGCGTGGTCGTGCCGGTGCCGAGGCTGCGCGAGTAGATGTCGACCGCGCTGTCGGCGTCGGCGCCGACCAGCGCCTCGGCCGTGGTGAAGTAGACATGCGAGCCGTCGGCCGATATGCCGCGCAGGGCCGCGTCGAAGGGCTCGTTGCCGCAGGCCGGCGCACACGAGACGCCGCCGGCGGTGACCAGGCTGGTTGTCTCGCCGACGAGGTCGCGGACGTAGATGTCCACCTCGCCGTCGGTGTCGGCGGCGGCGAGACGTTCTTCGCTGACGAAGAAGGCCGTGTCGCCGTCGGTGCTCGCCCCGGCGAAGCCGGCGTCCACCGGCCCGCCGCCGCAGGCAGGCGCGCAGCTCGCCTCGCCGACCGAGATGAGAGTGGTCGTCCCGGCTGCCAGGTCGCGCATGTAGACGTCGCTCTTGAGATCGGTGTCCTCCTCGACCAGCGACTCTTCGGTCGAGAAGAAGACAGCGCTGCCGTCGGCGCTCACCTTCTCGAAGAGGGCGTTGTAGGCGGCGTTGCCGCCCGCGGGCCCGAGCGATACCTCGCGCGTCACATAGCTTTCGATCCCAGGTTCGGCGTCATAGGAGCGCTCGTAGACGTCGCGCTTGGTGTCGGTGTCGCCGGGGACGAGCTGCTCGTCGGTTTCGAAGAAGACGACCTCGCCGTCGGCAGATGTTCCCTTGTAGCTGCCAGGGCTCGCCATCGCGAGCGGTGCCGCCACCAGCGCAAGGCCAAGCGCAAGCAAGAGAGTGAGGATCGTGCGCTGCATCGTTGCTCTATCGGCTCGAATCGGAGATTCGCTTAGGCCTTTCCAGAACGCTGGCCAAGCAAGCGAGGGGCGGGCCAGCGGCCCGCCCCTCGACACTTCACGCTTGGCTAGGCCAAAGCGACCTCAGTCGGAGGCGGCTTATTTGGCCCATTCGCCGCTGGGCGGACAACCGGCCTCGCCTTTTGTGATGCAGGTGAGGAAGGTTTCGGAGTTGGCTTTGCGTTCGATGTAGAACACGTTTTCCGTTTCGGACGTCACGCTGATTTTGTAACCGTCGCCCGATTCAATGGCTTCGGCCGCGAGTTCCGCGTCGTTCAGTGTCGGCTCGATGCTCTGCAGGGTGCTGACAAGCGTCGCCGGCAGTGCAGGAGCGGTGTATGCACCGCCGTTTTCGGTCGCGTACGTCTCCATCGCAACCTGGGCGGAGTGTGCGTACTCCTTGGCCTTCGAGTCGGTCGCCTTTTCGCGCTGGTTGAAGAACGCCGGCAGCGCGATCGCGGCCAGGATTCCGAGGATGAGCATGACGACGAGGAGCTCGATCAGCGTGAAGCCGGCCTCGCTGTCGCCGTTGAGCCGGGCGCCAACTTTGGCCCGG
>JANWHD010000001.1 GCA_025450585.1 Solirubrobacterales bacterium | reverse complement strand
CTGCAAAGTCACCCCGGGCTCAGCCGTGGCCTCGAAACTGGAACTGGCCACCCTGGAAGGCAAAACCTATGCCCTGATCTCGCCCAAAGAAGGGACGACCTTCTACAACGTCACCTTCGCCGAATGCAGCGTCGCCGGCACCTACAAACTCGTAGGCACCCTGAGGGGCTTTTACTCCAACAGCGCCTCGCAGATCGAATTCAACGCCGAAAGCACCGCCGAAGCGCTGAGGGTCGGCAGCCCCGTCGGCCCGAAAGTGACCGCGGTCGGCTCGATCGGGCTGGAAACGAGCGCGGGGGGATACATCAGGGGGCAATGAGGAGGTCGAGCTCGGACAGCATGGGCGTGACCCCGGGCAAAAGGCTCCGCCTTCGAAGGCTGGAGCGGGGGAGGCTGCCCGGGACGACGGCCTCCTGCAGCCGGGGTGGCCGGGCAAGCGCCTACCATCACTTCACCCATGGCAGAGGCACTCACAACACGCTCTGACTGGCTGGCTGCCCACCCTCCCGCTCGGGAGCGGCTCTCTGAGACCCTAGAGGGGGTGGCCGGGCGTGTTCGCAAGGGCGAGGACTTCCGCCACGTCGTGCGCGAGTTCCTCGACGAGTTCGCGCTGCGAGGCGACGATCGCTCGCGGGAGGAGGCCATCGCACAGCGGCCGGAGTCGACTGGGGACCTTCGCTATGACGCCTACCTCGGTGCGCTGGCCGAGCACCTCGCGGCGGTCCACGATTTGAGCAGGCCCGCGTGGTCAGTCGAGCCCGGGCGCTTCCTGGACCGCTTCTGGTTCGTCAGCGAGGTGCCCGGTTTCCGCGCGGTGGCGATCGCCCAGGCGCCGGCCGCCTTTCGCCGTCGCGGCGTCTTTATCCCTGAGCGCTCCCTTCACCGCGTCTGAGAATGGATCGGAGCGAGATCATCGCTGCACTCACCGCACTGGCCGGCGAGCTCGAGCGACGTGGTGTCGTCGCCGAGATGTACGTGGTCGGTGGCGCGGCGATCGCCCTCGCCTTCGACGAGCGACGGGCGACCCGTGACATCGATGCCGTATTCGAGCCGAAGGACGTCGTCTACGAGATTGCTGCGGTCGTAGCCGAGCGGCTGGGCCTGCCAGGGGGCTGGCTCAACGACGCCGTCAAGGGTTTTCTGGAAGGGGATGACCCCGCCGCGACGGCCGTGCTCGACCTGCCTGGGCTGCGCTGCCTCGCAGCCTCCCCGGAGACGCTGCTCGCGCTGAAGGTCCTCGCTCACCGCGTCGGCGAGGACGAGGCGGACCTGCGCCTTTTGGCCGGCGAGTTGGGCCTGGAAGCTGCCGACGAGGTGCTCGCGATCGCTGAGCGGACCTACGGCGACAGGCTCGACCCCGCCGCCCGTTTCTTCGTCGAACAGGTCTTCAGCTCCGAATAGCTCTAACCCGATTGCTCGCCGTTACCCCCAGACCGTGCTCGCCGCCCTGGGGGCGGCGCTCGTCGTCTTGCCGGCTGCCCGCGAGCCGATCATCATCAATGCTCTTAGACTTCGCCGTGTTCAGTACGATCTCTTTGTCAAGTAAAGTACAATCCCTAAATTACCTTGAAAAATACCTTGATATGGGAACGATGTCAGAGCACCGCGAGCGAATAGTCGAGGGTCAGGTGGAGGCGCGCCTGCGTACCCATGGAGCCGTTCTGGTCACCGGGCCGAAGGCGGTCGGTAAGACCACCACCGCGCGCGGCTTTGCTGCCTCCGAAGTGCGCCTGGACCGGGATCGGGCTTCGCTCACGGCAGCCCAGACGGATCCCGGTCTCGTGCTCGACGGCGAGCACCCGCGGCTGATCGACGAGTACCAGCTTGCCGAGGGGATGTGGAACGCCGTGCGGGGACGTGTCGACGATCTCGGCGGCAAGGGCCTATTCCTGCTCACCGGCTCCTCCACGCCGGAGGGCGAGGAGGCCAGTCACACCGGCGCTCGCCGGATCGCCCCCGTCACGATGCGGACGATGACGTTGCTCGAGCGCGGGCTGTCCAGCGGGGCCGTCTCGATCGGTGCGCTCCTGGACGGAGTCCCCGCCCGTTCCGAGCCGCACGATTTCGGCGTCACCGAGGCGGTCGAGGCGCTGGCGGTCGGTGGGTGGCCCGACAACCTCGGACTCACCGCGGTCGATGCCCTTGACGCCAATGCCGACTACATCGACGTGATCGTCAATGCCGATGTTCGCCGGGTCGATGGCGTCAAGCGCGATCCGGACGGGGTCCGGCGTTTGCTGGCCTCCTACGCCCGCAACGTGGCAACCGACGCGGCCCTGCGAACCATCGGCCGTGCCGCGGAGTCGCCGCTCAGCGAGGTCACCCTGCATGACTACCTGCGCACGCTCCGGCGCCTCTTTCTGATCGAGGACCAGGAGAGCTGGAAGCCCAGGCTTCGCTCGCGGGTTCGCCTAGCGGCGACGCCCAAGCGACACCTCGCCGATCCTTCCCTCGCTGTGGCGGCGCTGGGCGCCACGCCGCAGCGCCTGCTCGGCCCGGAGATCGAGCTCGCCGGCCTCCTCTTCGAGTCACAGGCGGTCCACGACCTGCGGGTGTACGCCCAGCCCCACCGTGGTGTGGTTCGCTTCTACCGCGACAACAAGGGGCTGGAGGTCGACGCCATCGTCGAGGCGGTCGACGGCCGCTGGATCGCGATCGAGGTCAAGCTCGGCCACCACTGGGTCGATGAGGGCGCCCGCAACCTGCTCGCCCTGCGGGACAAGCTCTCTGCCGAGGCCAACGCGGCATGCGGTGCGCTCGTCGTCGTCGTTGCCGACAGCCCGACATACACGCGCCCAGACGGCGTCGTGGTCACCTCGATCGCGTCACTGGGTCCTTGAGGTCGCAACCTGAGCTACCCCCAGAGGGCGCAGATCGGCGCTGCTGCGATCTTCTCGTCCAGCTTGAAAGTGCGTGGCCCCGAGTGGAACACGATCCCTCCCACGAAGCGCTCGCCGAGGCGGTCTCTTAGCCAGATGAGGTGTCTGGCGGCGTCGCGGCCGGGGGCTGCGTCGGCCTTCACCTCGAACGCGATCAGGTCTCGACCGCCGATCTCGGCAAGGATGTCGACCTCACGGCGCCCGTGTTCCTCGCGCAGATGGTAGAGGCGTGGGCGTGCGTGGCTGTCGGCGCACTCGGCGCGAAGCTGGGCGGCGACGAAGGTGTCGAGCAGGCGGCCAAGCAGGTCCCCGTCACGCAATACGGCGCTTGCGTCAAGACGCAGCGCCGCCGCCGGGATTGCGGGATCTACGAAGTAGCGCTTCGGGCCGAGCGAAAGGCGACGCAGTCGATTCGAGGTCCACGCCGGCATTGTCTCGATGACGAACAGGTTGGCGAGGAGCTGCTCGTAGGCCACGGCGGTTCTGCGGTTGACCCCCGCCGCACGCAGCAGGGTGGCGTCGGAGACGATGCCGGCGGTGTTCAGGGCGTAGGCCTCGAAATAGCGGCGGAGGCGGGCCGGATCTCGCCTGGAGTCGATGCCGACCGCGTCGCGGGTCAGGAGCTGGTCCACATAGCCCTCCAGCCAGCGCGCCCTTGCGCTCGCGCTCGTCGATAGTGCGGGATCTGGGAACCCGCTTCTCAGCGCCAGCTCGACGTAGCCGCGCAGGTCGGGTGGGTCGCTGGGCACGCTCGGAGCCCCGCCGGAGGCCAACCGGTCGAGGAGCGAGCTCCCTCCTGCATTGCCGTCCAGCTCGCGAACGGTCATTCCGTACATCGGCACCCGCACGACGCGCCCTGTTCCCGGCCACGTGGCCGCCTCGAGGTCGGCCCGGACCGATCCGGTGAGAACGAAGCGGCCGGGGCGAGGATCGCGGTCGACCGCACGCTTGACCGCGCCGAGGATGGAGGGAACCTCCTGCCACTCGTCGAGAAGGGTTGGCTCTTCGTACTCGCTGAGCGCAACATCGGGGTCGGCCAGGAACGCTGCGGCCTCTCGCGGGCGATCGAGGTGCGCGACGTCGGCAGCATGGCGACCGGCGGTTGTCGTCTTGCCCGCGGCCCGCGGCCCGGTGACCATCACGGCGGGCAACTGGGCCATCAGCGCGGTCAGCGTCGAATCGATCAGCCTGGGCTTGTAGCCGGATCTTTCCATCAGTAGGTAGACTACACAAATTCTCCGCTGTTCACTGCATTATTTCGCCAACAATAGCTACCTATTTTCGCCATAGAGGCTCCGAATAGCTCTCGCCCGGTTTGGAGACGTTGTGGGTCCTTTGCATCTCATGCAAAATAGGTCTGGGATGAGGCGCCGCCTTGCTTTTCTCGCGTTGCTTGCTGCGCTCTGCGCGACGGCCCAGGTCGGCTCGCCCGCCCAGGCTGCCGACCTGTTCTCGCTGACGATTGCGACCGACGGCACGGGTACGGGCACGGTTGAGTGCGAGGTCGGCGAAGGATCGGCTGAACCCTGCGCCGGCCAGTACCCCGAAGGCACCGAGCTGGTCCTGGTCCCGAGCCCGGATCCGGACTCTGAATTCGCCGGATTCTCCGGCGACTGCGGTCCCGACGAATGCGAACTGACGATGACCGAGGCCAAGTCGGTCACCGCGACCTTCGACCTCCTCCCCCAATTCGCCCTCACGCTCAAAACCAGCGGCAACGGCTCGGGCACCGTCAAATGCGTGGTGGGAGCGGGGCCGACCGAAACCTGCAAAGCGACCTATCCCGAAGGGACCGAACTGACCCTGGTGCCCGAAGCCGCGCCCAACTCCGAATTCATCCGCTTCGCCGGCGACTGCGAAGAAGAAACGTGCGAGCTGACGATGGAAGAGGCCCACAGCGTCACGACCGTCTTCAGCCTCATCCCGCTGCCCCCGGAATACGCCTTCACGCTGAAACTCAAAGGCACCGGCTCCGGCACGGTCCTCTGCGAGGCGCAGGAAGGGCCCGAACCCTGCAAAGCCAAATACCCCGAGGAAACCGAACTGCTCCTGCATCCCAGCGCTGCCGCCGGCTCTGAATTCGCCGGCTTCTCGGGCGCCTGCAGCGGCTTCACCTGCGAAGTCACGATGGATGCCTCACGTTCCGTCACCGCGACCTTCAACCTGATCCCGCGGACCCTGTTGGTGGCTAAAGCCGGCACGGGCGCCGGTACCGTCCAGTGCAAATTCAACGGCGGCTCGGCCGGGGCCTGCACCAGCCCCCAGCCAAACGGCACCACGGTCGAAATCATCGCCACCGCCAACGCCGGCTCGACCTTCGTGGGCTTCAGCGGCGGAACCGGCTCCGCGTCCAGCTGCTCGGCCTCTCCATGCAGCTTCACGATCACCGCGAATAGTTCGGTGACGGCGACGTTCAACCTCAAACCCACCGAATTCGCCCTGACCGTCAACAAAGTCGGAGCCGGCTCGGGCACCGTCAAATGCAAAGTGGGGGCCGGGTCGCCCGGGACCTGCGCGATCGAATATCCCGAAGGGACCGCCCTGACGCTGATCGCCGAAGCAAGCGCCGGCTCTGAATTCGCCGGCTTCTCAGGCGCCTGCAGCGGCTTCACCTGTGAAGTCATGATGGACGCGCCTCGCTCCGTCACCGCCACCTTCAACCTGATCCCGCCCGAATTCGAATACCTGCTCGCGGTCGAGCGCCTCGGCACCGGCTCGGGCACGGTGACCAGCAACCCGGCCGGGATCGATTGCGGATCGGACTGCTCGGAGACTCTCCTCGAAGGGACCAAAGTCACGCTCACGGCGACGCCCGCGCCGGGCTCGGTCTTCGACCACTGGACCGGCGGGGGCTGCACCGGCTCCGGCACCTGCACGACCACTATGAGCACTGGACGCATCGCCAAGGCGGTCTTCACCGCGGTCGGCCAGCGCGCTCTCGCGGTTTCGAAGGCGGGCGCCGGAAAAGGGACCGTGACGAGCTCCCCGGCAGGCATCGATTGCGGCTCGATCTGTACGGCGGAGATGGCCGTCGGCACCAAGGTGACCCTGACCGCGACCGCCGCCGCCGGCTCCAGGTTCGCCGGCTTCTCAGGCGCCTGCACAGGCGCCACCAGCTGCCGGGTGACGATGGACGAGGCCCGCGACGTCACCGCGACCTTCGAGAAGATCCCGAACGGCTGGGTGCGAGCCGCGGCCAGCGCCAAGGTCAAGGCCGGCAAGGCCATGCTCAAGGTTTCCTGTGCGGGGGGAGGCGCCTGCAAGGGCAAGCTGAAGCTCCTCGCCAGGGTCGGTTCGGGGGGGAAACGGGTGACGATCGGCACGACATTCTTCAGCGTCGCCGCGGATGCCTCGAGGACGCTTCGCATCGGTCTTACCCGCAAGGCCAAGCAGGCCTTGAAGCACAGTGGGAAGGGGCTGCCAACGAGGGTCGCGGGGACCGGAATCGAGGCTCGCCAGGTGCGCCTCAAGGTCGCATGACAAGTATTCTTGAGGACCTTGAAAAGCCCATGCCAGAGCCATCTGCGGGGGGCGCTCGCACCATAAGAACAAGCTCTTACCCTTGACACTACGGGGAGTTTCTGGTCTACTTGCTCGCGAGCCGTTCAGCGTTTTACGTGAGATGGCTCACACGGGAACTGGGGAGTTCACGGGAATTCGACGCCTGGGGGAGATCTACCCGATTGGGTGGTAGGGCCAGGGTGATGACGAAATGGGAGATGCCTAGGTGAGGTACCTGATTACAGGGGGGGCAGGGTTCGTCGGTTCTCACTTGACAGACGCCCTGGTTGCACGCGGGGACGAGGTGCTGGTCCTCGACGACCTCAGCACCGGCAACGCCGAGAACGTCGCCGACGCGGTCGCCACCGGGCAGGCCCAACTGGTCGAAGGGTCAGTCTGCGACGTCGAGATGGTCGACGAGTGCATGGAGTGGGCCGACGCCTGCTTCCACCTCGCCTCGGCGGTCGGGGTGAAGCTCATCGTGCAGCACTCGGTCGACTCGCTGAACCGCAGCGTGCGCGGCTCCCAGGTCGTCACCGAGGGCGCCCACCGGCTCGGCCGGCGCCTCCTTTACGCCTCCACCTCGGAGATCTACGGCAAGAACGGCAGCTCCGGCCTCACTGAGCACTCCGACCGCGTCCTGGGCCCTCCCTCGACCGCGCGCTGGTCCTACTCGACCGGCAAGGCCTTCGGCGAGGCGATCGTCCTCGGCTATCACCGCGAGCGGGAAGCGGACACGGTCGTCGCCCGCCTCTTCAACGCCGTCGGCCCCCGGCAGACCGGCGCCTACGGGATGGTGCTGCCGCGCTTCGTCGTGCAGGCCCTCGAAGGGCAGGATCTGACCGTCTACGGCGACGGTAGCCAGTCTCGCTGCTTCTCGCATGTCTACGACACGACCCGGGCCCTGGTCATGCTGATGGATGAGGAGGGCGCGCGCGGCACCGCGTTCAACGTCGGCCGCTCGTCTGAGATCACGATCCTCGAACTGGCGGAAGCCGTGATCGAGCGAACAGGATCCAGCTCGGGCATCCAGATGGTCCCCTACGAGGAGGCCTATGGCGAGGGCTTCGAGGAGCTCGGCCGGCGCTGCCCCGACACCACGGCTCTGGAGCAGATGACGGGTTGGCGCTCGACCCGCGGTGTGGAGGAGGCGATCGACGACGTCGCCGCCTTCGAGCGCAAACGCGCGGCCGCCGACGCCCTGTCCACCGCCGACGGCGAGATCGTCGAATTCAGCGAGGGCACGGCAGCCGATCCTCTGGTAGACGCTTAGGCGGTGTTCGGGAGCATGGGCCCCGAGTTCGCTTTTCTCGCGGCCATCGGCGCCACCCTGCTGCTGACTCCGCTGGCGATCCGGCTCGCCCGGCGCACCGGCTTCTACGACCATCCGGTCGGCTACAAGGGCCACGGCAGCCCGACTCCCTACCTCGGAGGCACCGCCGTGATCGGCGGCATGCTCCTCGCCGCCGCTCTCTTCGGCAGCGGCTCGAGTGCCTTCGTCCCGATCGCGATCGGGACCGTCGTCCTGCTCGGGGTGGGGACGATCGACGACCGCTACGGGCTGGGGCCGTTGACGCGGCTCGCGATCGAGGTCGCGGCGGCGGGCGTCCTCTTCGCCGGCGGGATCGGCTGGGACCTCTTCGCCAGCGACCTGCTCAACCTGGGGCTGACGGTCGTCTTCGTCACCGGCGTCGTCAACGCCTTCAACCTGATGGACAACATGGACGGCGCCACCGGCACGGTCGCCGCCGTGTCCGGGGCGACCCTCGGAGTGCTCGCGCTCGCCCAGGGAAGCGCCGAGCTGGCCGCAATCGCCCTCGCCCTCTCGGGCGCCTGCCTCGGCTTCCTTCCCTTCAACCTCGCCTCGCCCTCGCGCATCTTCCTCGGCGACGGTGGCAGCATGCCGATCGGCTTCGTCGTTGCGGCGGCGATCATGGCGGTGCCCGGGACGGGAGACCTCGGCTGGGCCTTCGTCCCGGTTGCGGTGGCGCTGGTCGGGCTGCCGGCCCTGGACACGGCCCTGGTCGTCGTCTCGCGGCTGCGGCGCGGCGCCGGTGTCTTCGTCGGGGGCCGCGACCACCTGACCCACAGGCTGCGCGCGAAGCTGGGCTCGGCCCGCCGCGTGGCGCTCGTCCTGGCGGGCGCCCAGGCGGTCCTCACCGGCGCCGGCGCCGTCCTCGCCGGGAGCGACAAGTCGGTCGCCGCCTTCGCCGCGACCGTCCTCATCCTTATCGGCGTCGCCGTGGTGGCGTTGCTGGAGTCGCCGGACTGGGCTCCCGCCCCCACGACCGAGTGGTCTGCCTGACGCATAGCCTGCGTCGCACGTGACTTCGCCAGCGGCCGATTCGGAGAACGGGGAGCGCCTGCGCGTCCTGCAGGTCATCGGCCGCCTCAACATGGGAGGGCCGGCTCACATCGCCGCCCTGCTCAGCGGCAGGCGGTTCGACCCGGACCGCTACGAGACCCTGCTCGTCCACGGCAGCCTCGCTGCGGGCGAGGAGTCGCTCGCCGAGCTGGCCGAGGAGGAGGGCGCGACGATGCGCCACCTCCCCGAGCTGCAGCAGCCGGTGCAGCCGCTGCGCGACGCGCAGGCGCTGGCGAAGCTGGTCCGCCTGGTGCGGGGCTTCAGGCCGCACGTCGTTCACACCCACACGGCGAAGGCGGGCTTCCTCGGGCGCCAGGCGGCCCTCGCCGTCCGCCCCCGCCCGGCGGTGATCCACACCTACCACGGCCATGTCCTCGAGGGCTACTTCGGCGCTGCCAAGTCGAGGCTCTACCTCGAGATGGAGCGTGCCCTTGCCCGGGTCAGCGACTGCCTGATCGGGGTCAGCCAGGCGACGGTCGACGATCTCGTCCGCCTCGGCGTCGCGCCGCCGTCGAAGTTCCGGGTCCTGCCCCTCGGGCTCGACCTCGATCGCCTGCCCGAGCCCCCCGGCGAGCTGCGGGCCGCCTCGCGCGCGGAGCTGGGGGTCGGCGACGGGGAGATCCTCCTGGTCTTCGTCGGCCGCATCGTCCCGATCAAGCGCCTCGACCTGCTCCTGCGGGCCCTGGCAAAGGCCAGGGAGGCCGATCCGCGCCTGCGGCTGGCGGTCGTCGGCGACGGCGAGGAACGCCCGGAGCTGGAGCGTCAGGCGGCCGAGCTCGGCATCGCCGGCGACGTGCGCTTCCTCGGCTACCGCCGCGAGCTGCGCCCGGTCTTCGCCGCCGCCGACCTCGCCGTCCTCTCCTCCGACAACGAGGGCACCCCCGTCTCCCTGATCGAAGCCGCAGCGGCCGGCCTACCCGCAGTAGCAACCGACGTCGGCGGCGTGCGCGAGGTCGTCAGCGAAGAGACCGGAATCCTGGTCTCCCCCGACGACGCACCGGCGCTGGCGGTGGCCATCGTCGAGATGGCAAACGACGCCGGCCGCCGAGAGCGCTGCGGCGCCGCGGCCCGGAAGCACGCGATCGACAGCTACGGCGCCAAGCGCCTGCTCACCGACGTCGACCAGCTCTACCAAAAGCTCATCGCGGCGCGACACAAGCTTTAGGAGAAAGCCTCCGGCCGGACGACGAGAGAAGACGCTCGTGCAGGGCCATCGGGGGTCCCTCCCCAGGAACTCCCGCGAAGCGGCCTGGGGAGGGACCCCCGATGGCCCTGCAGAAATACCTACTACTAGGAGTCGTCTGAGCCGCCGCGGCGGACGAGGCTGCGCAGGCGGCCGCCGCCCTGCCCGGACTCGGCTTTGTCGCGGTCGTTCTGGGCACCGTAGTACCCGTAGTACCCGTAGTAGCCGTAGATCCCGCCGGCGTGGGCGCCGGTGACGACGCTGCCCAGCACGGTCCCGCCGGCGGAGTTGATCACCTGCTTGGCGCGGAGCACCGCGTCCTTCGGCGTTTTGTTCAGGCGCGAGACGATCACGTTGCCGGCGACTTGGCTGAAGAGCGGGATCGCGTCGCTGACAGCGAGTAGCCCGGGGGTGTCGATCACAACCATGTCGACCTGCTCGGAGAGTTCGGCGAGCAGCGAGCGCATCCGTTGCGAGCCGAGCATCACGGCGGGGTTCGGCGGCGGCGCGGCTCCGGGGAGGACGCGCAGGCGCCCGGCACCCGCGTCGACGTTGACGAGCGTCTCCTCCAGCGTCCTCTCGCCGACCAGCACCGAGTCGAGCCCGAACTCGACCTCCTTGCCCAGGCGGGTCGCCACCTGGGGGCGGCGCAGGTCCCCGTCGATGAGGACGACGTCGCGTTCGTCGAGGGCGTAGGCGAGGGCGAGGTTGACGGCGACCGTCGTCTTGCCGTCCTGCTGGATCGGGCTGGCGACGACCAGGGTCGAGAGCGAGCGGTCGACGTTGAAGTAGGTGAGGCTGGCGCGCAGCGTCTGGAAGGACTCGCGCACATGCAGGCCTGGCGGGTGACCGGGGAAGGCGTCGTCGGGGATCATCGCCAGCACGGGCGCGTCGAGCAGCTCCTCCATTTCGCCCGGTTCGCGGATGCGGCGGTCGAGGCGGTCGAGCAGTGGCGCTAGCGCGGCGGCGATCAGCAGCGAGAGGATCACCGCGATCGCCGTGTTGCGCCTCGGTTGCGGAGAGATCGGCGTCGCCGCCGGTGTCGCGACTTCGACGATCGACGTCGTCCCGGCCTGGGTTGCCCGCAGGCCGCGCAGTTCCTGCAGCTGGGCGGCGATCGCTTCCTGGGAAGATTCGTCGGTGCTGGATTTCTGCTGTTCCTCCAGCGTCCCGATCGTGCGGTCTATGTTGCGGATCGCGTCGAACGTTCTGGCTTGGGCGACGGCTCGTGCGAAGGCGTTGGCGATCGCCGCTGCCATCGCTGCGTTCGAGTCCTGTGCGGTGATCGTTAGGAAATTGCTGTCGGTTTCGGCGGGGTTGGTCGCGGCCACGGAAACGTGAGTGAGGAGCTCCTTCGCGTCGGTGGGCGGCAGCCCCAGGATGCGAGCCGCTCGCCGGCCCACCACGGTCGTTTTGATCAACGTCTGTACTTCGTCGCTGTCGGACTTGGAGCTGACGTTCGAGAACAGCGTCGACGCGCCGGCGGTCGCCTGGACGTTGATCGTCGCCTGCGACTGGTAGGTCTTCGGCAGCAGCGAGGACCCCACGTAGACGGCGACGGGGATGACGATCACGATCGCGAGCAGGAGCCACTTGCGGCGCCAGACCAGGCGGCCCCATTGACGGATGTCGAGTCCCTCCTGCCTCGGCTCAGTCACAAGCCGGGAATTATAGGCACCACCAGACACCCGGGTCTCTTTTTTCGCCGCCTGGACGCGCCCGCCCGGCTATCGTCACGTCCAGGATGCCGCCGACGGCCGACGAGAGCCTTCACTCCGTGCTGGTGACGCTTGCGATGTTCGCCCTCTTCGGCGGCGGCATCGCACTCCTGGTGAGCCGCATGCACCGTTCGAGGCCGGGCTTCGCCATCGGCCCGGCGGCGCTGGTCGCCTTCGGCCTGCGGGTGATCGCAGCCGGCCTGATCTCGCTCACGTCAGTGTCGCGGACCCTGCGTGGCGGCGACGAGGTGATCTTCCAAGGCAAAGCCAGCCTGATCGTCGAAACCCCGCTCGGCTCCAGCGAGTGGATGAACGCCCTGCTGGAAGAACTCCACGTCTACACGTTCGCCCTGCAGCGCTACATGTTCGACTCGCCCGAACTGGCGATGCGCGTGACCCAGGTCGGGATCGCCGTCATCGGCCTGGTCTTGCTGGCGGCCGCCGTCTACGAGCTCGCCGGGCCGAGGGCGTCGGTGCTGGCGATGTGGCTCCTCGCCTTGGAGCCGGCGAGCATCTTCTTCTCCAGCCTCCTGCACAAGGAGGCCAACATGCTGCTCGCGATCGGCCTCGTCGCCCTCGGCGGCGCCAAGGTCTGGAAACGAGGGGAGGCGCGCTACCTGGTGATGGTCGTCGTCGGCTGCCTGATCGCGGTCGCCACGCGTCAGTACGCAGGCTGGTTCCTGATCGCCGCCGGCGCGGCGATCCTCCTGCACGCCGGCCTGCGTGCCGAGCACCGCACCGCGATCCGCTCACTCGCCCTCGTCGCCTCGGTAATCCTCTTCGCCGCGATCGCCGCCCCCACCGTGCTCAACGCCTCGACCGACGAGAACCTCGAGCGCAACGTCCAGCGCCCCCAGGAACACAACGCGGCCGACAACTCCAACCTGAAGCTGGAACAGGTCAACTTCTCGACCCGCGGCGCGATCGTCCAGAACCTGCCGAAGCGCTCGCTCGACGTCCTGCTGCGTCCCTTCCCCTGGCAGCTCGGCAACATCAGCCAGGGGCTCGGCCTGCTCGGCACCGCCGCCGCCTACGCCGCGCTCTTCTTCCTCATCCGGACCCTGTACCGGAGCTGGGGCAGCATCATGACCCGCGCCGGGCCGCTCGTCTACCTGGGCTTCTTCCTGCTGATGGCCTACTCGCTCAGCTCCGGCAACGCGGGCACCGCGTTCCGCTATCGGGTGCAGATCGTCTCGGTCTTCATCTGCATCGTCGTCGCCCTCTGGCGGCCGGGAGAGCGCCACGCCTCCGCCAGATCCGGCGAGCCCGCCGTGCCGGCGGAGCCGCCCCGGCTGGAGCCGGCGCAGGCCTGAGCGATCGCGGCCCTCAGGCGGGGCGCTCGGGCTCAGACCAGGGTGGGGCGGCTCCGAGGAGCTCGCGCAGGCACTCCTCGTCCTCGCGGTAGTGGGTTCGTAGCCTGGCCAGCGTCTCGGCGCTGGGCGCGTCGGGCTCCGCCGCGGCGTCGACGGCGACGCGGTTCCAGAGAAAGAGCCGCCGGGAGACGAGGTTGAAGCGCCTGAGGAGGCGCCGTCGCTGCGAGCGCGGCACCCGCCGCCAGAGGCCGCTCAGCAGCGCCGAGCGCCGAGCGCCGCGCTGCCAGCTCGTCAGGTCGAGCCAGGCGAAGCGGCGGTGGCTGCCGCCGTCGTGGTAGCGGCTGCCGAGGTTCGGCGGGCGGAAGCCGGGGTCGACTCCGAGGAAGGCGAACACCTCCGCGCAGACGGCGCCGGGGTCCTCTTCCAGATCGCCCTGGAAGAGGACGAGCAGCTGCTCGCGCGGGAAGACGTCGAGGTAGCCCCCGAGCAGGCGGCCGTACTCGCCGAGGACGACGTAGCCGTTGGTCTCGTCGGGTCGCAGGCGGGACTCGGCGACGGCGCCGGGCGCGAGCAGCTCGTCGATCGCCAGGTCGAAGGGGCGCTGCTCGATGCCCCTCATCGTCGACATGCGGTGGTGCGAGCGGGCGCGGGCGACCGGGTCGCGCAGGATCGCGATCAGCTTCGCGCCGGGGTAGGCGTCGCGGATCCGGCCCGGGATCGTCGTCTCGGGCGAGTCGGGGGCGGTGGCCGAGCGGTCCGGCCCGAGCAGGGCGCCGTAGAGGTACTGCGGGGTCACCGTCCCGCACAGCTGCCCCTCGCCGCGGTGCTCGAAGGCGTCGGCGAAGAACTCCGCCGGGGACCCGTAGTAGGCGTGCCTGGGGGTGACGAAGTAGGGCAGCTCCTTGCCCTCGGGCAGGCAGAGCTGGGGGTGGGTTCGGAGCAGGTGGTGGAGGGCGGTGGTGCCGGCCTTGGCGGCGCCGACGACGAAGAAGTCGAGCGTAGGAGCGCCAACCCGGCGAGTCGGCGTGGCCACCCGCACAGGCTATCGTGGCCCCGTCCCTCAGCCCCACCGCCAGGATGTCCAGGATGCGGTGAGGGCCTTCGGGGGTCCCTCTCCAGGCCGCTTCGCGGGAGTTCCTGGAGAGGGACCCCCGAAGGCCCTCATGCCATCAGGACTTGGAAGCCGTCCATCTCCGTGTCGGACGGCTGGAAGCCCGCGCGGCGAAAAGCCGCCAGCGAGCGGTCGTTGCCCTCACGCACGTGGGCCTCGACCTTGGCGCCGGGGCTCGATTCGTGAAGCTTCTCAACTGCGAGAGCGATGAGAGATGAGGAAAGGCCCTGGCCCCTTACCGCCGGCGCAAGGGCGACGCTGATCTCGTAGCGGTTTTCGCCGAGGCGGTCGAAGCGGACCTGGCCAACCGGCTTGTCGTCCAGCTCGCCGATCAGCAGCTGGCGGTTGGGGTCGGCGAGCACTGCGGCCAGCCAGGCGGTGTGCTCCGCGGCGCCGACCTCGGCGATGTTGCGGGAGGCAGTCCGGGCGTCGGGGTCGTTGCGCCACTCGAGCAACCGCCCGGTGTCGGCCTCTGAGGCGGGGCGCAGGGTCATTTCGGGGGAATCGGCGGGCAGCATCCTGGACGACCGCCTACCGGGCTTTGCGCAGGGTGATCTTCTTAGCCCCGGTTTCCGTGCCCCCGCCCTTACGGGCGAAGGAGACGATCGCCTTCACCTTCGCCTTGGCCTTCTGCGCCAGTGCCTGCGCCGTCTTCCCCTTCGGCTTGACCAAGAGCTTCACGGTGGTCGGTCCTCCGACCGAGCGCGACGATGACTTGACTCCCTTGCCTTTCAGCTTGAGCGTTCCCGCTGCTGGCACCGTGATTGGGAGCTTGGCGGTGCCGCGGCGCTTGTCGAGGATCGGCTTGCCGATTCGGAGCTTGCTCGAGGTTCCCCCTCCTCCACCCGAGCCCCCGCCGCCCGGGGAACCGCCGGGGAGGGGCTGCCAGGTCGGCCACGTCTGCGCGCCGCCCTCGTTTGTCAGCCGCACCTCGTTGCCGCCGTTCGCTTTCATCGTGAAGATGCTGCCGCCCCTGGCGAAGGCGATTTGCTGCCCGTTCGGGGAGAAGGCCGGCATCTGGCTCACCGGCTTGTCGGTGAGCTTGGTCGCCCCGCCGCCGCTGGAGGCCATCGTGTAGATCTCGAACTTGCCGTCGCGACGGCTGGCGAAGGCGAGCCGCTGCCCGTTCGGCGAGAAGGAGGGCTGGCGATCGTCGGAGGCGGTGTTGGTGAGGGCCGTCAGTCCGCTGCCGTCGAGGCCGACGGAGAAGAGGTTTTTGCGGGGGCCGGCGGTGCGGACGAAGGCGATCCGCTGGCCGTCGGGCGAGAACGTGGGCGTCTCTTCGATCCCGCCTTCGCTGACGATGCGGGTCTGGTCGCTGCCGTCCGCGTTCATCAGGAAGAGGTCCGTATACCAGCTGCCGAAGCGGATGCTGACGAAGGCGATCCGGGTGCCGTCGGGGGAGAACGCCGGCTGTGTGTCGCTGCCCGGGTCGGTGGTGAGGCGCGTCACCCCGCTCCCGTCGGCGTTCATCGCGTAGACGTCGTAGTTGCCGGCCCGGTTGGAGGAGAAGACGATGCGGGTGCCGTCGGCGGAGTAGGAGGGCTGGGTGTCGTTACCCGGGTCGCTGGTCAGCTGCCGCTTGCCGCTCCCGTCGGCGTTCATCGCGTAGATGTCCCAGCTGCCGTTCTGGTTGGAGGCGTACGCGATCCGGCCGTTGGCGCCGGGGAACGCCGCTCCGGATGCGGTTGCACCGCCGAAGGCGAGCATGGCCAGCAGCATCGACACGGCTGCGACGGCGACTGTCGGTCTCGAGACTCTCACTCGGTGTGCTCCATGTTGGGGTAACACGACTTCCTCCCCGGAGTCGCTCAGCGCTGCGCCAGCGCCGCGAGCTCCGCAGCGATTCTAAGCGCCCCCTGGCCGTCGACCGCCTCCTGCGCCCGGCTGGAGAGCTCCCGCCGTTGCGAGGCAGAGCCGAGGAGACCCTCGAGGGCCTCCGGGATCTGCTCCTCGTCGACGAGGAGGATGGCCTCGCGGGCGGCGAGTCGGGCTATCTGCGGGCGCTGGTTCGGCGCGCCCTCGAGCACCACCGCCGGGGTTCCGGTCGCGGCTGCCTCCAGCATCGTCTGGCCTCCCGTGCAGACGACCGCGTCGGTTCGCAACAGCGGCTCCAGCAGCGAGGCGGGGCGATCGAGCACCGTGACTCCCGGCGGCGGCTCGCCGGCGAACCCCGGTCCCCAGACGAGCTCGATCTCGATCCGCGGCAGGCGCTCGCCGAGGTGCGTCGCGATACGACCACCCAGCCCACCGAGGTCACCGCCCCCGGTCGTGACCAGCACCCGCTCCGGCGAGTCCCGCAGCGCGCGCGGCGCGACGTCCCAGAAGGGCCGCCGCAGGCAGGCGAACTCCAGGCCCGGGTCGTCGTGGCCGGGCCCGTACTGAGGCCCGATGACGATGCCGGCCGCGCCGGGGTGCGGCAGGGCATCCGCGAAGGCGGCGAGAAGCCGGTGCGGCAGCTCCGGGACGCGCTGCCAGGAGAGGCGGTCGTAGGTGTCGAGCACGAGCAGGTCCGGGGTCGGCTCGGTGATCGCCGCGACGATGGCGATGTCGAGTTGCCACGACTCCCAGCGCACGCCGTCGATCTCGATCTCCTCCTCGGCGCCCAGGCCTAACGTCTCGACCTCGAAGCCCTCTGCGCCAAGGGCACAGGCGAGTGCCGTGCAGCGGGCCAGGTGGCCGAGCCCCGCCCCGGTGGCCGCGTCGGCTAGGAGCCGGGCTCGCCGCGGCGTCGGGCCACCGCCTGTCAGAGCATCTCCCAGGTGAGCACGTCGTCGTGCTCGACGGCGACCCGCAGGGCGCGGCCGACGACCTTGTCCAGGTCCCTGGGGGCGATGCCGAAGCCGGGCCGCTTGCGGGTCAGCATCTCCTCGCTCAGCACGGTGCCGGCCGGGTGGTCGCCGACGACGATCAGGCTGCGGCGGGCCAGCCCGTACATCTCCTTCGCCTCCTCCGGCCCCGGCCCCTCCTTGCGGCCGTCGCCGAGCGCCGCCTGGGCTTCGCGGATGCCGGCGACCATTGCCTTCAGCTCTTCCGGCTCGAGGGCGAAGGGGTGGTCGGGGCCCTCCATCGTGCGATCGAGGGTGAAGTGCTTCTCGACGAAGGCCGCGCCCAGCGCCGCTGCAGCGACCGGCACGGCGATCCCGGTGGTGTGGTCGGAGAGGCCGACGGGAACGCCGAAGGCCGTGCGCATCGTCGCCATCGCCCGCAGGTTGGCGCCCTCTGGTGGGGCGGGGTAGACCGAGGTGCACTGCATCAGGCCGACCCCCGTCGCTCCCGCCGCGGTGGCGTCGCGCAGCGCCGCCTCGACCTCGCCCAGCGTCGCCATCCCGGTCGAGATCAGCAGCGGGCGCCCGGTGGCGGCGGCGGCCGCGATCAGCACCGGGTCGACGATCTCGAAGGAGGCGATCTTCATCGCCGGCACGCCGAGCGCGTCGAGCTCGGCGATCGCCTCGACGTCGAAGGGGCTGGAGAAGAAGGCGATCCCCCGCGCGGCGGCGTGGTCGCGCAGCTCGACCTGCCACTCGCGAGGGAGGGCGATGTCCTCGAGCAGCTCGGAGGGGCTCTTCTCGCTGTGGGGGCCGAGGTACTCGAAGCCGGGAGCCTTGGTCGAGTAGAGGGCCTCGCCCGAGTAGGTCTGGAACTTGACCGCGTCGGCGCCGGCCTCGGCGGCGACGTCGACCAGCTCCCGCGCGACCGCCAGGTCGCGGTTGTGGTTGGCGCCGGCCTCGGCGATCACGTAGGTGGGGTGGCCCTCGCCGACCGGGCGCCCTCCGATCTCGAAGCTCGCCGGCAGGGTGGCGCGCTCAGCCATCGCTCATCGCCTCGCGCACGACCTCGATCACCCGGTCCTGCTCGGCCGGGGTGAGGTCCGGGTAGCAGGGGAGCGAGAGGCAGCCGGAGTAGTAGCGCTCGGCCTCGGGGCAGAGCCCGGGGCCATAGCCGAAGGCGCTGCGGTAGTAGGGGTGGCGGTAGACGGGGATGTAGTGGACCTGGGTGCGGATCTCGTTCTCGAGCAGCCGCCGGTAGAGCGCCAGTCGCCGGGCCGTGCCCTCGCGCAGATGGACGACGAAGAGGTGGTGGGCGTGCAGGGAGCCCTCTCCGGCTCGCGGGGGCAGGTCGAGCCCGTCGATCCCGGCCAGCCCCTCGTGGTAGCGGGCGGCGATGGCGTTGCGGGCGGCGACGTGGGCGTCGAGCTTGCCCAGCTGCGAGTGACCCAGCGCGGCGTGCACGTCGGAGAGCCGGTAGTTGAAGCCGAGGTGCTGCTGCTCGTGGTACCAGGGACCCTCGTCGCCGGCGCCCTCGGGGTGGACGAAGCGCTCGGGGTCGCGGACCATGCCGTGGTGGCGGAAGACCGCGAGGCGCTCCGCCAGCTCGGGGTCGCGCGTGGTGACCACACCCCCCTCGGCAGAGGTGATTGCCTTGGTCGGGTGGAGGCTGAAGATCGCCATGTCGGCGTGGGCGCAGGAACCGACCTCGCCCTCGCCCGAGTGGCCGCCAAGCGCGTGCGCCGCGTCCTCGACGATCGCGACATCGGGCCCGACCAGCTCGCGGATCGGCTCGATCGGGGCCGGCAGGCCGGCGAAGTGGACCGGTATCACGGCCTTGACCTTGGGCGTCATCGCCGCCTCCAGGGTGGCCGCGGAGACGTTCCACGTGCCGGCCTCGATGTCGGCGAAGAGCGGGCGGGCGCCGAGGTAGGCGCCGCAGTTGGCGCTGGCGGCGAAGGTGATCGCGCTGGTCACGATCTCGTCGCCCGGGCCCACGCCGGCGGCGAAGGCGGCGGCATGGAGGGCCGCCGTTCCGGAAGAGAAGGCGACCGCGTGGGGCACGCCGCAGCGGGCGGCGACGGCCTCCTCGAAGTCGCTCACGGCCGGTCCCTGGGTGAGCCAGTCCCCTTCGAGCACCGCCGCGACGGCGGCCCTGTCGTCGGCGTCGAGGCTCTGCTTCGAGTAGGGGATCACCGGCGTCGCGAACGGTAGCGGGAAGCGGCCTGCCGAGCGCTTCGGCCGTGGCCGTGGGATTTGGGCTTCAGTCATCTAGACTGGCGCAGCCGGGGCCGCGTGGGAGCCGCTCCGCCGACGCCGATGACCGACGCCTCCGCGAGAGAACCGAGCCCCGAGCTGAAGGGCAAGACGGTCCTCGTCACCGGCGGCACCGGCTCTTTCGGCAAGCGCTTCGTCGAGCACCTGCTGCGCGACCACGAACCGGCCGCGGTGCGGATCTACAGCCGCGACGAGCTCAAGCAGCATGAGCTGCGCCAGGCCATCGCCGACGAGCGGCTGCGCTTCCTGATCGGCGACGTGCGCGACCTCAGCCGGCTGCGGATGGCGGTCCGCGGCGTCGACGTGATCGTCCACGCGGCGGCGCTGAAGCAGGTGCCGGCCTGCGAGTACAACCCCTTCGAGGCGGTGCAGACCAACATCATCGGCGCCGAGAACGTTGTCACCGCGGCGATCGAGCACGGGGTCCCGCGCACCGTTTCGCTCAGCACCGACAAGGCCGTCAACCCGGTCAACCTCTACGGCGCGACCAAGCTCAGCGCCGAGAAGATCGTCACCCAGGGCAACGTCTACGCCGGCGACTCGAACGTGCGCTTCTCCACCGT